>NZ_JAEKFD010000002.1:0-959272 GCF_016650735.1 Pseudomonas sp. TH37 | reverse complement strand
ACCCCTTCGATCCTGCTAACGATCTATATCTACGGCTATCTCAACCGCATCAAGGCCGGCGCAGCGAACTTCGCCTGCGGGGCATCGAAGGACTCTATAGATCTCAGAAATCACCTGCATCGTTGCGTCTTCGATCGTTCCTTCATTACGGCATAAAAACCAGCCGTGATCTGCAATCGCTCGCTCGAACGCCTGGGTACAAGCGACATGTTCTTCCAGCTTATGGATCACAGTACTGCTCAGCCCACGCCGTCGTGCCGCTGCCCTCGCCCATGAAATTTCAGGGGCGGTGACAACCCCGACATGCAGGTCTGGCACTCGCACGTCTCGATCAATGTTCAACTGTAGAATCTCTGCAAACGGGACTATCCGGCGAAACGCGGCATCAGACGGGTACCAGCGATCGATCAGGATGATGCTGCCTGGTGGCTGTTTAGCCAGCACGTGCTGGGAAATCCAGGTACGGCTATCAGCAAAGCGCTCACAAACCTCCAACTCCAAATCCCGGCTGGGATTTCTGACGAGTTTGTTCACGAGGGTCATTATTTCACCCCTATAGGGATCGCTTTTTTTCTCGCAAAGTCGGATCACCTTTTTATTGTCTGCCCTCAGTACTTTCGTAACGGCCTCCAACAGTGTGGTTTTGCCGGATCCCTTGGGCCCATCTAGAGAAACAAACAGCGGACGATTCATTCTTCAAACAACGATTGATATACGGTTTTTTTTGCCCGGTTCGTTCGCTGGAACCGCTTGGCGCGACTACGCGAATCGAGTGGAGGGAGCTTATGAACAGACATTAGTGAACACTCTAACCTGGTTTCTGGCTAACGGGTCTCAAACTTCCCAGGGGCCTTCCGGTGTTCATGACACGGCAATGAGGTCGCTCACCGGCGAGGCTTTTGGCTAACGCAATACTCTAAGACGCGCATGCCAAGCCTTTGCCATGACTGCTACCACCGCACGCTTGAATTACATGCATGACACCTCGATGTATGACAATCCCTCTCCAGGGAGTCTGCAATCAGCTCTTGAGTGTGCAATGGTCATTGCATTTGCGACTGGCTGGCCTGCGACCTGCTGACATAGGCATCAGCAGGTCGAGCAGGTATATCATCGTTCTCCGCGTGTTCCCCCATGACTATGCTGCCCGCCGATTCGAGCTTTCTCCGCCTTGTCGGTTGCCACATTGGCGTTTTGTTCGCCTTTACGCCCTGCCTCTTTAACTTTTTGAGGGGCGTCGGAAAAGCCGTGATGCGGTTCTTGTCGCTTGGTCATGTCCAATCTCCTTTGAGAAAAAACAGTCGCCTCCATTGGAACTGCGCCCTGCACCTTCGTCCCCCCGGCACGACCAACGGACGCCCTAAGCAAGCGTCAACAGAACGTTATTCTTTCGAAATACCTCAAAAAACCTCGCAACCGCTAATCAGTTAGTTCGGTTTTTTGACACCTCACCGATACGCGGTCACAACTTTTGCGCTCCGTTGGGTCATAACACGGTAGCTGTCGATGGAATATTGGCATCTACCGAGGTTTTCGCCTGATACGGAGATAAGCTCATGATTTTCAATGTACAAAATTTTGGCGCCAAAGGAGATGGCATCACTGACGACACAGCGGCGATACAAAGTGCAATTGATGCGGCGGCCGCTGCAGGCGGTGGGCAGGTGTATATGCCGACCGGAACTTATATCGTTTCGGGAGGTGAGGAACCCTCCGACGGTTGCCTGATGCTCAAGAGCAACGTCTACCTGTACGGGGATGGCATGGGCGCAACCACCGTCAAGGTGGCTGACGGCTCCGACACCAAGATCACAGGGGTCATCCGCTCCGCCTATGGCGAGGAAACCCACGATTTCGGCGTCAGCAACCTCACCATCGATGGCAACCGTGACAGCACCACGGGCAAGATCGACGGTTGGTTCAACGGCTACATTCCCGGCGAAGCAGGCTACGACTCCAACGTCACCCTCGACAGCGTCGAGATCAAGGATTGCTCCGGGTACGGTTTCGACCCCCACGAGCAGACCGTCAACATGGTCATCAAGAACAGCGTGTCCCACGGCAACGGCCTGGACGGCTTCGTTGCTGACTTCCTCAGCAACAGCACCTTCGAAAACAACATCGCCTACGACAACGACCGCCACGGTTTCAACATCGTCACCAGCACCCACGATTTCACCATGACCAATAACGTCGCCTACGACAACGGCGGCAATGGCATCGTGGTGCAGCGCGGCAGTGAGGACATCCCCTCCCCCACAAACATCACCATCACCGGTGGCGAGGTGTACGGTAATGGCGCCGAAGGAGTGCTGATCAAACTGTCCAGCGAGGTGACTGTCAGCGGCGTCGACATTTACGACAACACCAGCGCCGGGATACGCATCTACGGCAGCAATCACGTCGAGATCATCGACAATACGCTCACCAACAATTCCCTGGGCAGCCCCGTACCGGAGATCATCATCCAGTCCTACAACGACACCCTGGGCGTGTCCGGCAAGTACTTCAACGGCAGCGATAACACCATCCAGGGCAACATCATCATCGGCAGCGACCTGTCGACCTACGGCGTCGCCGAACGCAACGAAGACGGCACTGATCGCAACGCCATTATCGGCAATACCATCAGCCACACCAGCAAGGGTGCCACGCTTATCTATGGTGACGGCAGCTACGTCAGCGCCACGGAGCCGATGACCACCGTGCAAGGTACGGCTGGCAACGACACCCTGCTGGGCAGCGCCGCCAGCGAGACTTTCTACGGCGGGGCCGGCAACGACACCATCAATGGCGGGGCCGGTGGCGACATTCTGGTGGGTGGTGCAGGCACCGATAAACTCACCGGCGGTACCGGCGCCGATACGTTCCGTTTCACCACTCAGTCCGACAGTTACCGCAACGCAACCACAAGCTTCGATGACACCGTCACCGACTTCGACGTCACCCAGGACAAGATCGACCTCGCCGGCCTCGGTTTCACCGGCCTGGGCAATGGCCGCGGCGGCACCCTGCAGGTCAGCTACAGCGCCAGCAGCGACCGCACCTACATCAAGGACTACGATGCCGACGCCAGCGGCAATCGCTTCGAGCTGATCCTCTCGGGTAACCTGACCAGCACCCTGACGGCCAATAACTTCATCTTTAATCGGGTGATCACCGGCACCAGCGGCAGCGACTCGCTGCTGGGCAGCGATTCGGCCGACACCCTCCTCGGCCTGGCAGGTAACGATAGCCTTAATGGCGGCGCGGGCAACGACAAGCTCGATGGCGGTGCCGGTATGGACACCCTCACCGGTGGTGCCGGAGCGGACACGTTCGTGTTTTCCAATCACCTGGACAGTTACCGCAACTACAACACCGGCGGTGCCAACCTTGGCGACCTGATCACCGATTTCGATATCAGCGCCGACAAGATCGATCTCTCGGCCATGGGTTTCACCGGCCTGGGGGACGGCAAGAACAACACCGTGTACGTAGTGCTCAACAGTGCCGGCACCAAGACTTACATCAAATCCCTGACCGCCGACGCCAATGGCAACCGCTTCGAAGTGGCACTGGACGGCAACTACCTCAACACGCTGACCAGCGCTAATTTTGTCTTCGCCACCTCATCGCCGACCAATCAGGCGCCGGTGCTGGCCACGCCGCTGCTGGATCAGAACGCGACCGAAAACACCGCGTTCAGCTACGCGGTGCCGGCCAGCAGCTTCACCGATCCGGATAATGACAGCCTCAGCTACACCGCGACCCTGGCCGATGGCAGCGCCCTGCCCGCGTGGCTGAGCTTCAATGCCACCAACCTGACCTTCACCGGCACGCCGACCAGCACCGCGTCCGGCAATTACAACGTGCTGGTCAAAGCTACGGATCCGGCCGGTGCATCGGTCAGCGATAGCTTCGCCCTGGTAGTGGCCGATGCGCCCGCCAACACCATCACCGGCACCAATAATGCCGAAACCCTTAACGGCACGGCGGGCATAGACCTGATCCTCGGCCTCGGTGGCAACGACACAATCAAGGCCGGCACCGGCGCGGACATCGTCGACGGCGGCGCCGGACGCGATTCGCTGTACGGCGGCGACGGTGCCGACACCTTCCGCTACACCAACGCACTCGACAGCTACCGCGACTACGACACCGGTGGTATCACGGCCACCGACACGATTTATGACTTCACTGCGGGCGTCGACAAGATCGATGTTTCGGGCCTGGGTTTTGTCGGCCTCGGCGATGGCAGCAATGGCACGCTGTACATAACCCTCAACGCGGCCGGCGACAAGACCTACATCAAGTCCGCCGAAGCGGATGCCGATGGCAATCGTTTTGAAATCGCCCTCAGCGGCAACTACCTCAACACCCTGACCGCCAGCGACTTCGTGTTCGGCGAGAGCACCCAGCAGGACCTCCTCTACCTGCCTACCCTCGGCCAATCCAATGCGCGCCTGCTGTGCATGACGGAGGACGACAATCAGTCCGGCACCTCGATGCTGGTCAACGATCTGGACCGCTATACCCCCTATGACGTGCGCAGCCAGTTCACCGATGCCAATGGCAACGGCATCGACATCGCGGTGGGCGGCAGCACGGTCACCGGCCTGTCGACTCTCAGCGCCGAAGAACTCCAGTTGTGCTGGTGGCTGACCGACACCAACCAACCCGGGGCTGCGCTGTTGCGCGCCGTGACGCTGCTGCGGGACCAGCGCACCGAACTGCAATCCATCGATAACGTCACCATGGGCATCATTTGGGGCCAGGGCGAGGAAGCCGCCCAGGAGATCGGCCGCGCCACGGATAAAGCAGCGGCAGCAGCGGCCTACAAGGCCGCGACCCTGAAGGTGTTTGATTACCTACATGCCCAGTTCGGCAACTTCAACGTGTACATGATGGAAACCGGTCACTACGAACAGGACGCGGCGCGTGCCCGTGGTTATTCGGAGGAGAAAATTGCCTCCATCGTCGAGGGGGTTGGTTATGTCCGCGCCGTCCAGGAAGCCATCGCCGCCGAGCGCGCCGACGTCAAGCTGGCGGTGGACTACACCGACCTCCCCTTGCGTTACGAAGTCGATCCGCTGGCGTATCCGGACGACGTCTGGCACCTGCACGAGGAGTCGGCGGAGATCGTCGGCCAGCGCCTGGCCGACTACATTGCCAATGACCTTGGCTTCCAGGGCAACCCCAACGACAACAACAGCGTGCAGGACATTTTTGACAACGCTCAGAACATGATTTCCGGTACCGACCAGGCGGATACCCTGGTGGGCAGTTCGGGCAACGACACGCTGGATGGCCACTTGGGCGCCGACACCATGACCGGTGGCAATGGCAACGATGTCTATGTGGTTGATAACGCGTCCGACCGCGTGGTGGAAACCAACACCTCGACCTCGCAGATCGATACGGTGCAGGCCTCGGTCAGCTGGACCCTGGGCGCCAACCTCGAGAACCTGGTGCTCACCGGTGTGTCGGGCATCAACGGCACCGGCAATGAGCGGCACAACTTCATTACCGGCAATGCCGCCAATAACGTGCTCAATGGTGCCGTAGGGGACGACAGCATGAGCGGCGGCGATGGCAACGACACCTACTATGTCGACAACACCGACGACGCCGTGATCGAGATCAACAGCAATACGGTGTCTGGAGGAGTCGACAGTGTGCACAGCAGCCTGGCGGCCTATACCCTCGGCAACAACGTCGAGCGTCTGTATATCGATAGCACTGGCGCCGCCAATGGCACGGGCAACGCGCTGGACAACACGCTGTTCGCCGGAGCCGGCAACAATGTGCTGGACGGGCGCGATGGCAATGACACGGTGTCTTTTGAACGCGCCCTGTCCGGCGTTACCGTAAACCTCTCGACGTCAGCGCAACAAAACACCGTGAGTTCCGGGCTCGACACCTTGAAATTCTTCGAAAACCTGACGGGAAGCGCCTACGCCGACAGTCTGTCGGGCAACAGCGCCGCGAACATTCTGAACGGTGGTGCGGGCAACGATACGCTGGTGGGCGGTTCGGGCGATGACCGGTTGATCGGCGGTGCGGGCACCGACAACCTCACCGCTGGCACTGGCGCGGATACCTACGCGTTTGGTGCGCTGTCGGACATGGGTGTCGGGGCTTTGCGCGATGTGATCAACGGCTTCAAGAGCACCGAGGGCGATCTTCTGGATTTCACCGGCCTGGACGCCAACCCGCTGACCACCGCTGTCGACGCCTTCACCTTCATCGGCAGCAACGCCTTCGACCCTGCCGACGCCACCGGCCAACTGCGCTTTGCCGATGGCATTCTCTACGGCAGTGTCAACGCCGGGGCCACCCCCGAGTTCGAAATCCAATTGGTGGGCGTTCAGGAACTGCACGCCAGCGATTTCACAGTCTTGAGTTAGGCCCACATCCTGGGAGCGGGCTTGCCCGCTCCCGCAGGGGACTTGCAATACCCCAGGTAGATCTACTCTTGATCTGCAGTAACCACCTTCCAACTGTCATCTGGATCAAAGCGCTTCATCGACTGCGCCAACTTTTCACCACCGGGTCCCAAGTCTTTTTCGAACACCTGTCCCTCATGACTGATCATGAAACTCATCACTCCGGTGTCATCGTATTTCGCTGGCCAGGCGATCAATGCAAAGCCACGGATCATCTTGTCACCGATGAGGTAGCTGTAGGCGCCGCCAGGTGCCGAAGGACCTTGGCCATCAAGGATACGGAACTGGTAACCATGCCAGTCTTCGCCGGCAATGGTTTTGCCGAACAAGGGACCCAACGGGCTGATCTGACCGCTATCGTCGTCCTCCCAATAAAGTCCATCGTGCTTGCCGGCAGTGCTGAAGATTTTCTGCGCATAGGCGAGTGCGCCGTCACCGTCACGATCCACTGACGCATAGTCCATTTGGACGTCGTGATAGGTCAGCACTGATTGCAACGCGGCGAGTTCATTGCGGCCAATTCGACGTGCACGGACTTCGGCGCTACCGGCGTCGATGTCGAAGCGCCAACCGTTCGCGGCTTTTATCATGGGGATAGGCAGTGTCCAGTGGTCACTGCCAACCGACAGGATCGCCTTGCGATCGCTGGTTTTTTCAATGGAATGTTGCTCGCGATATTGCTTCAAAAACGCATCCACATCACTGCGCTGCACGCCTTCGCGCGGGATGAAACTGCGCCATTCATTACCCAGCAATTCTGTCAGGCGTGCCTGATCGGCGTGTTCCGTACCCAGTGCGTCGACAAACGCCTGGGCGGCCATTTCTGGCGTTGGAAATGCCTGCTGTGCCGTAACAATGCACGACCACGCCAAGCCGGCAGCTATCGCCAAGGCATGAAGGAGACGGCCCATGGGTGCCTTCACTCGAGCATTGTTTTTCAACGACGGCCCCCCCTTTGACGTGCTGGTGGATTGGACGGGCGACTGACCTGATGGCCGGCTGGTCGCGAGGCACTGGGGCGCTGGGCGGATGCCAGGCTGGCCTGGCCACGACTGGCTTGTGCATTGGCCTGGGACGGTGAGCGTACGCCGGCGAACGCATTGTTGCGGGCACTGCCCGTACTGGCGGACGGTCGATTTTGCGCAGCCTGGCGCCCTTGCGAATCGCCCTGCCCTCGCTGATTTACCTGAGCGGTCTGTTTCCTGGGCTGCTGACTCTCCCGAGTGTTTCTGGCAGTGCCCTGGCTTCTGTCAGACGACTTCGGTCTGTCTGTACCTGCTTGCATCCGATTGCTGGCCGAGGTTCCAGACTGGGCTGCGCGCGCTCGATCACGGGCTTCGCGGTTGCTGGTGGCCGGTCGTTCGATACCGTGCTTGTCCATTGAACCGCGGGCTTTTTCACGAGCCTGGGCTCGCTGAGCATCTTCCCCTCGATAGGCCTCACGCTTATTGGCACCGTCCAGTTGGCGGCCGTACTGTTCGCGGCTCTTGCTGTCTCGATAGGGAACGCCATCGCGGTGAACGGTGTTGTGCTGCCACTTGTTCTGATTATTGGTGATCTGGTTGTTGCGATTGATGTTGTTGTAGCGATCGACGTCGATGTCGATGTCGTTATTGCCCCAGTCACATTCACCCCACAACGCACCGACGATAGCCACACCGGTACCAAACGCCAGCCCAGCCATCAATGCAGAACCGGGGTAATAGGCGGGCGGCGGTGGATAGTAAACGGGAGGCGATGCAGGATAGGGCCAGGTGCCGTAGGTTGTTGTCGGGTTGTAACTGGGTACGTACACCACCTGCGGATCGGAGGGCTGAATGATGATGGTGGAAGTGCTGCTGGCCGGAGCCGAAGCTGCCGGTGCCGGTGCCGGTGCCGCAACAGCCTGAACCGTCACGTTCTGATATTGGTTGCTCTGCAGGTTGCCTGCTGCTTGAGCCTGATGACGCAAGCGTTGCACGCCCCCCATGACATCGTCGGGCTGCGCGAGGAAGGCATCGCCCAGGCGTTGTACCCAGACGGGATCCTGTCCCAGCGTTACCAGCACCTGTGGGAAAGCGACCAGCGCCTGCACGCTCGGATCCCAGGGCTGGCTCGCCACTTGTTTGACCGCATCATCGCCCTTGGCGTCGGGGTGTGCTTTAGACCAGGTTACCGCCTCGGCGATTTCCCCGGGGTACGTGGTGGCCATCAGCACCTGTGCCAGCAACGGGTCCGGGTAAAGCGCAATGGGAGCCAGCATTTGATCCAGCTGTTCCTGGGTAAACACGGCATCTTTGGCCGCCGCCGTGACGGGCGCTGTATCGGCAGCGTTTGCGGTCGCGCTCGCATCCAATGGCTGCGCCAGGCAGTAAGGTCCGCTCAAAAACAATACAGCTGACACCGCGTAAAACAATGGAATGCGCATTGCACCCCCTATGTGGTCAGGCAGGCTTGAGCGCCTTGATCGTTCCGCCCTTCCCTGCACCGTCGCGCCCGTCAAAGACGATACAGATCTTGATGCATGTTCAGCTTCAAGGGGTTATCTGGTAGCCCCGTTGCTGCATGCAACTGTTGTAGGCGGAAGCAGTGACAGCTGGTTCTTCCCGGCGATCCTGACGACGATCCTGACGTTGCCGGGATCCACCTACAACCGCACCTGCGACAGCAGCATCCTTGGCCTTGTTCTGTCGATATTCCTGTTTAACATCGTCGTCTACCTTGTCATAAACCTCGTCATGCTGACGACCGCGCGCTCCGGCAACCGCCGCACCTGCTACTGCGCCAGTAGCGGCACCACGGACACGTCCACCTGATTCAGGCGTTGTGCTGGTGCTTGCAGCGTTGCCAGCCTGGGCCTGGCATGCGCTGATGTCCTGCTGAATCAATTCGGGGGACTGCCCTTTGAGCGGCGTTACGGTCTCGGCGGAAGCGCAAAGGCAGAATACCGAGACAATCGTAGCCAGACAGGGGGGAATGGATCTGTTCATAAAGCCTCCACTGCTATCAGTGTGCTTTGGATATTTGAGTCTAGCTCAGCGTCTGGCGACTAACCCTGGAACAAAGTTCTTAGGGTGCAAGCTCTAATTCCATTTGTACTTCTCGAACTCGAACGGGTGCGGCAAGTTTTAAGCACTGACTTACACTGCGATACACCCAATGCGAACAAATGACTGTTCAACGGATCAATAGATCCCACAGCAATCCGGGTATCAGGTAATGAATCAAGCCAACATGAAAACGGTCACCTGTCTGTTCGCTGCCAGCGTGTGCGCGGCGGCGAGCAGCTGGGTCAATGCTTCACCTGCTACGCCGACCTTCCAGACCAGCTTCGACTGCGCCACGGCAAGGGCATCCGTCGAAAAGCTTATTTGTCGCGACCCACAACTGATGCAGATGGATATCGAACTGACGCGTCTTTATCGCCTGGCGCTCACGGATGATCATTCAGTGCCGCGTCCAGACAAAGTCATGATCGACCAGCAGTTCTGGGTCGACGCCCGCAATCAGTGTGCCTCCACGTCTGAGCCCAAGGCGTGCACGATCCGACATTATGCCGAGCGCGCGCACCAGCTACGCCAAGGTTCGGCCATTGTGAGAACCAAGGATCCAGACAGACTCACTGAAGGCCCCCTGGCTTTTCGGTGTACAGGGCTTAATGCGCTGATTGCCGCCACTTTCTTTAACACGCAGCCTGGTGTCGTTTACCTGAAATGGGCGAACTCCTCGATCACCCTGAACCAAGTGCAGAGTGATTCGGGAACCCAATACATTGGCAAGGATTACCAGGGGAATTACCGCTTCTGGCAAGACGGCAACGTGGTGCTTTTCCAGAAACCCGGCTCAGGGGAAATGAGTTGTACGGCCGAGCCGATCGGCTGAGACCGTCTCTCACAAACTCGGCGATTTATGCCACGGATAGCCTTTGGCACTGAGTTCAAAGGCGTATTTGAACAAGCGTTTCATGTACTCGCCATCGAATTTATGGAGGCGAGAAATGCGGAAGTCGGAGCCGATGTACGCTAGATTGAAGTCCGCCCCATCCTGCTGGGCAATTCGGTAAATCCGATCCAGATCGCTGATCCCCTGATTCTGGATCAATGCGCTGATGGCTCGACCGCCGATGTTCAAGGTTCGGCGCTTGGTTCCGGACCATTGCAGTTCCAGCTTGCCGTTGCGAATGACATAGAAATGCCGTTCACGCCGCAAACGCGCCCCGGGCACTTGGTTCAGCGCCATTACGGTGCCGGGTGGGTAAAGGAACACCTGCGTAAGGACACCGCCGTCCACGTGCATTTCTTGAAACGGGTGGCCGTTAACGTCCACATCGATCATGACGGGCGAGACGGCGCCGGGAATACTCATCGACGCGACCATGATGTTGCGAAACAGCTCGAGCGCTCCCGGTGCCTGGCTGGAGGCAATGGCCCCCATGTTCCAGGTGACCGGGCGCCCTGAATCAAGGTCGGTTGTACCGATCATCAGGAGCCGTCCCTTGGCGTATTCCGCCGCGATCGCCGCAAGAGTCTCGGCAGTGACGTGCTGTGCAATGAGCCGCGACAGTGGCTTGCTGTGCGCCATACCATCGCTGGTAAGACGGGTCAGCATATTGCGCGCATGGAAAATGTCTTTTGGACCGACCGCATTGCAGATACGCACAATGACCTCGTCGTACTGGGGCCCCAGGTAGGCAAACGGGGCGACCAGGGCACCAGCGCTAATGCCGGTGACAACTTTGAACTCAGGTCGAGTCCCATGCCGGGTCCATCCCGCAATGATGCCCCCGGCGAATGTGCCGGCGTCGCCGCCGCCCGAAACGGCCAGCAGATTTGCCCGCGGCAGGATGTCGTTCGGTAACCCTGCGCTGGCGAGCGCCTCAGCCTCTCGAAGGTTGGCCTGGCTCACATCCCGAATGAACGGCGTCAGGTCCTGGTCCAGCCAGTAGCGAGCATCTGGAATGTCCGGGATCAGCGCTTTTTCCGTTAACGTTGGCGGCACCGCATCACGGCGTTGCAGGCACGCTTGACGCAACATGTTCAGGGTTGAGGCGCTAGGTCTGAGCTGGAATGGTTTCAACACACCTCCTCCGGCCCCTGCAATTGGCAGAGCCCCATGACCAGTCTCAATGGCGAGTGGCCTGAACATCTTTCATGCTAGCGCAAGCTCAGGCAGTCATAACGTTGGTGGGACGTCCGGTCTGTCTTGCGGCTGATCCTCCCCCCCATAGACGATCATTGGAAAACGCCAGCAATCACCGCAGCTTCAGCGGATCGACCAGTTCAGCGGCGATGGCCATGCCCACCAGGTCCGGCAAGGTATTGGCTTGCATGCGTTTCATCACCCGCGAACGATACAGATCGACGGTTTTCGCACTGACACCCAGTTGCTCGGCGATCTCGCGGGTGGTGTAACCCTGGACCAGCGGCAGCAAGACATCGCGCTCCCGTGGGGTCAGTGTCAGCAAGCGCGCCTGCAAGGCTTCGTGCCCCTGATTGCCCGAGCGGCTTGCCGCGCAGTTGCTGAGCGCCTGTTGCACGCTGTCCAGCAGCAATTGTTCGTTGTAGGGCTTCTCGATGAAGTCATGGGCACCCGCCTTGAAAGCACGAACCACGATCGGCACATCCGCGTGCCCGCTGACGAAAATGATCGGCAGGTTCAGCTCACGTGCGCGCATCTCTTCCTGCACGTTCAAACCGCCCATGCCGGGCATGCGAACATCGAGCAGCACGCAGGCATCAAGACTGGCATCACAGGCATTGAGAAACGCCACGCCACTGGTAAACGGCAAGGCTTTGAGCCCTACCGACTCCAACAACCAGACGGTTGAATCGAGCATGCCTTGGTCATCGTCGACCACATACACCACGTGCTCCGTCGCACCTGCCATTACGTTATTCCTGTTGTTGTTTTATTGGGCCGGCCAGCGGCAAACGGCAGCACATCAGCAGCCCGACAGGTTGGCGTCGGGCCTGTAATTCGCCACCAAAACCTTCGATGATGCTGCGGCTCATGGACAAGCCAAGCCCCAGGCCATCGGCCTTGCTGGTATAGAACGGGGTAAATATCTGCTCCAGTTCGGGCTCGCTGACGCCTGGCCCCTGGTCTTGCACACTGATTTCCACGGTTGCACCACCGCCCTGCCCCGCAGCCATCACGATCAGCGAGGGTTGCCCCGGATGTTGTTCGCGGTTGGCATCGATGGCATTTCGCAAGAGATTGAGCAGGACCTGCTCCAGCAGCACTCGGTCGGCATAAATCGGCGGCAGATTATCCGGTAGGCGATCCTCGATTGTCACTTGGCAATTGCTCGCCTCCCAGGCGCATAAACGCACGGCCTCGCGGGCGACCTCGGTGAAATTCAAGGCCTGCATGCGGCGTTGCCCCTTGCGCAGAAACACCCGCAAACGTCTGATCACTTCTGAAGCATGAGTGGCGTGATGGGTAATGCGCTCCAGCCCTTGCGCCACTTTGGCGGCGGCCTGGGGATTGGAGTCCAGCGTCTGTAAATAGCGCTGGCTGGCATTGGCGTAATTGACGACCGCAGCCAATGGCTGGTTGATTTCGTGAGCGATGCCCGAGGCCAATTCACCCAGGGTGACCAACCGCGCGGTGTGCGCCAGTTCGTCCTGATGACGGCGCTGCTGCACTTCACGCAGTTCACGCTCGGTCATGTCCCGCGCCACCAACGAGTAATAGCGCTCGCCGCCGGCCGAACGGTGCGCCAGCAGCACCAGCGATACCGGCACCGAAGTGCCGCCTGCCGGTGGTTGCAATCGCGCATCGGTGCTCCAGACACCGTCGCGCTCGGCACTGCTCCAGCCATCACGCTGCAGACGTGCCAGGTCGCCGCTGGCGAACAATGTTGCCAGCGCTGGCATCGGTTGTTGCTCGTCGATCCCCAGAATGCGCCGCGCCGCTGGATTGAGGTAAGTGACTTGCCCCTCGGGGTCGATGAACAACACAGGATCGGTATTGGCCTCGACGACTTCCGCCAGGCGTCGCTTGTTCTCCTCGGCGTGCACCCGGGCGGTAATGTCCCGGGACACGCTGACCACTTCCACTACCGTGCCGGTATAGGTCTCGCGAATCGCCCGGCTGGCGGTTTCAAACCACAGGTAATGCCCATCCCGATGGCGAATCCGATACGTCATCGTGTGATAACCGTCCTGCTCCAGGGCATCCCGCGCGCGCTGCACCAGGCTGGCCAGGTCCTGACCATGGAACAAGCCTTGGGCCATTTGCCCGCGCAACTCCTCCGGCCAGTAGCCGAGCAATGTCCAGGACGCCGGCGAGGCATCGAGAAAGCGCCCGTCCGGTGTGTGTCGGGAAATCAGGTCGGTGGTGTTTTCAATGATCAGCCGGTACAGCCGTCGTGCCGTAGCCGCTTCACGCTCGGCCAGCACTTGTGCCGTGGCATCGCGACACCGGGCGAGTACACGGTTGTCCTGGGGATCGGGAATAAACGTCCAGATCAGGATCTGCGCTTCGAATTGGGCTTCGACCCCTTCAATGGCGCGTTGCTGGTCCAGGCAGGCGCGTACCAGCACCCGGTGATTCACCGGTAAAAAACCCAGCACATCGGTCAGCGGCTTTTCGGCCAGCAACACCAGCAGCGCCGCGTTGAACTCCAGCGGCCGGCCCTGCGCATCGAGCAGCAGACTCGGTTGCGGGTCGTGCCCCAACAGCGGTGAGCCGCGCAGCATGCCATTGACGCTACTCAGCAACGTCGTCAGCAAGTCCTGCACCCAACCCAGCCAATCAAGACTCACGCCCTCGCACACTTCCACCAGCAACAACCCCGCCTGACCCGGTTGCAACGCCAGATCAAACACCTGGCCATGGCTGATAGCGGCCCGGCGCAGTCGGCCGGCCAGCCAACAATCGAGTTGACGCACTTGAGCCAGATCCAGCCGCCCCGCTTCGGCCAGCCGATCAAACAACCGCTGATCGCTAGCCAGCGAAGGGTCGCCCAGCCCCGGAGGAAAATGCTGGGCAGCGCCCTCGTGGCTGTAAATCCGCGCATTGGGTTGCCAACTCAGATAAACCGCCCGGCGCACCTCGGGGCAATCCTGCAGCGCACGGCACAACGCATCGGCCCGGGCGGCCAGAGACACACCCTCGCGCTGCAGGCGCAACCAGCTGTGCAATCGAACGGGAGTCAGGGTCATCACAGGTCCGCTTCGTTGGGGAAGCCAAGGATATACCGGCCTTGGCGGTGTCACCGTATTCATTTAGATCCGCAAGAATCAAATATAGTACATATCCTATATGACATAGGTTGTACTTCCATATCGCTAGCTGGATGTTATATAAAGCAAGCCGGACATAAAAGGCGACCTCAGCGGCTACGCTGCAAGGTCACCTATAGAGCTAACAATCAGCCACCGAGTACCCGTACATGTCGATCTATGAACAAGGGCTAGGCCCTGCGGCTGTCAACCATATTGCCTTGTCTCCGCTCAGCTTCATCGAGCGCACCGCCAGCGTTTACCCAAACTATCCCGCCGTCATCCATGGCTCGATCCGCCGCACCTGGGCGCAGACCTACACCCGCTGCCGCCGTCTGGCCTCGGCGCTGGCCGGTCGCGGCATTGGCAAGAACGACACGGTGGCGGTAATGTTGCCGAACATTCCCGAAATGCTCGAAGTGCATTTCGGCGTGCCGATGATTGGCGCGGTGCTCAACCCGCTCAATGTGCGTCTGGATGCTGAAGCCATTGCCTTCATGCTGCAGCATGGCGAAGCCAAGGTGCTGATTACCGACCGTGAGTTCCATGATGTGATTCACGCGGCGATCGGCATGCTGGATCACCCGCCATTAGTCATCGACGTCAATGATCCGGAATACGGCGAAGGCCAGGCTGTCAGCGATCTGGACTATGAAGCGCTGTTGGCCGAAGGCGACCCTGCTTTCGCCTGGCAGTGGCCCGATGATGAATGGCAAGCCATCTCGCTGAATTACACCTCCGGCACCACCGGCAACCCCAAAGGCGTGGTTTACCACCATCGCGGTGCTTACCTGAACTCATTGGGCAACCAGATGACCTGGGCCATGGGCAACCATCCGGTGTACCTCTGGACCTTGCCGATGTTCCATTGCAACGGTTGGTGCTACCCGTGGATCATCACCGCCATGGCCGGTGTGCATGTGTTTCTGCGCCGCGTCGATCCACAGAAAATCCTCACGCTGATCCGCGAGCATCAGGTCACCCATCTGTGCGCTGCACCGATCGTGCTCAATGCCTTGGTCAACATGCCGGAATCGGCGAAAGCGGCGATCGATCATCCGGTCAACGCGATGGTCGCCGGTGCCGCACCGCCGGCGAAAGTGATCGGTGCCGTGGAACAAATGGGCATCAAGGTCACCCACGTGTATGGCCTGACCGAAACCTATGGTCCGGTGACGCTCTGCGCCTGGCATGCCGAATGGAATGAGTTGCCGCTCGACGAAAGAGCGCAAATCAAATCCCGTCAGGGCGTGCGCTACCCGACGCTCGAAGGTGTGATGGTTGGCGATTCGAAGACGCTGGAGCCGACCCCGCGAGACGGTCAGACCATCGGTGAGATCTTCATGCGTGGCAATACCGTGATGAAGGGCTACCTGAAGAACCCGACCGCCACAGCCGAAGCGTTCGATGGCGGCTGGTTCCACACCGGCGACCTGGCGGTGTGTCATCCGAACGGTTATGTCGAGATCAAGGATCGACTCAAGGACATCATCATTTCCGGCGGTGAGAACATTTCCACCATCGAACTGGAAGGTGTGCTCTATCGCCATCCAGCCGTCATGGAAGCGGCCGTCG
Source organism: Pseudomonas sp. TH37 (assembly GCF_016650735.1). Lineage (NCBI taxonomy): Bacteria > Pseudomonadati > Pseudomonadota > Gammaproteobacteria > Pseudomonadales > Pseudomonadaceae > Pseudomonas > Pseudomonas sp. TH37. The sequence goes on along the minus strand of NZ_JAEKFD010000002.1, from coordinate 943,062 downwards.
TCGCCCGTCCCGATGAGAAGTGGGGTGAAACGCCCTGTGCCTTTATCACATTGAAGGCTGATCACCAGGACGTTCGCGAGGCCGACATCATCAGTTTCTGCCGCGAACACCTGGCCGGTTTCAAAGTCCCGCGCACCGTGATTTTCACCCTGCTGCCGAAGACTTCAACCGGCAAGATCCAGAAGTACGTTTTGCGCGACAGGGCCAAAGCGCTCTAACCGAATCGACGTTGTACCCACCAGGCGGCAGGTGTTTTACCCGCCGCTTCGGGCTCGTGCAGGCTGAATTTGGCCCTGCCCCTGATCTACACACTGATAACAAAAACAATGTGGAGCCACCCATGATCGACATCCATTCAACCGATACCCAACGCTGTGAACGCATTCGGTCCAACCCCAAATTCCTTCAATTGGTGAGCAGCCGTTCGCGCCTGGCCTGGTCGCTGAGTGCTGCCGTGCTCGGCACCTACTACGCGTTCATGCTGGTGGTGGCGTTTGCCCCGCTGTGGCTGCACACGCCGATCGCCGAGCATCGGATGTTGACCCTGGGCATGCCGGTTGGCGCGGCGATCATCATTTTTTCCTGGCTACTGACCGGTTGGTACGTCTACAGCGCCAACACGCGTTTCGATGCATTGGGCGCCGCCATTCTCGAGGAGAGCAAGTGATGACTCTGCTGCGTAAACTTCTCCTCGCCGCTGCCGGGCTATTGCCGGCTTCCGTTGTGCTGGCTGCGCCCGCGCTGGGTGCAGTGGAAAAACAGCCGCTCAACCTGCATGCGATCGGCATGTTCTTCGTCTTCGTACTGGGCACATTGGCCATCACTTGGTGGGCCGCCCGGCAAACCAAATCCACTTCGGACTTCTATACCGCGGGCGGTGGTATCACCGGGTTTCAGAATGGTCTGGCAATTGCCGGTGACTACATGTCCGCCGCCACGCTGCTGGGGTTGTCCAGCCTGGTGTTCGCCAAGGGCTACGATGGTTTCATCTATACCATCGGCTTCTTTGTTGGCTGGCCGATCATCACCTTCCTGATGGCTGAGCGCTTGCGCAACCTGGGGCGCTACACCTTTGCCGACATCGTGTCCTATCGACTGGACCAGAACAAAGTGCGGATCTTCGCCGCCTTCGGTTCACTGACGGTGGTGTGTTGTTACCTGATCGTGCAGATGGTCGGTGCAGGTCAGTTGATCAAGTTACTGTTTGGCCTCGACTACCCGGTCGCCGTGGTGATCGTCGGCGCGCTGATGTTGGTGTATGTGATTTTCGGCGGCATGATCGCCACCACCTGGGTGCAGATCATCAAGGCCGTGCTGCTGCTTGCCGGCGGCACGACTTTGGCATTCATGGCCATGTCGCAATTCGGCTTCAGCTACGAAACCCTCGCGGACAAAGCCGTTCAGGCGCACGCCAGTGGCTGGAACATCATGGGCCCCGGCTCGATGCTCGCCGACCCGATCAACACCGCTTCGATGTCGCTGGGCCTGGTGTTCGGGATTGCCGGCCTGCCGCACATTCTGATGCGTTTCTTCACCGTGCCTAACGCCAAGGAAGCACGAAAATCGGTGTTCTACGCCACCGGTTTCATCGGTTTCTTCTTCCTGGTGGTATGCACCCTGGGCTTCGCCGCGATGGTGATCATCGGCACCGACCCGCAGTACTACGTCAATGGCGAAGTCGGTGGCACCTTGATTGGTGGCGGGAACATGGTCGCCATGCACTTGGCCAAAGCGGTCGGTGGCAATCTGTTCTTCGGTTTCCTCTCGGCCGTGGCCTTCGCCACCATTCTTGCGGTGGTCTCCGGGCTGGCCCTGGCCGGTGCTTCGGCGATTTCCCACGATCTCTACGCCACGGTGCTCAAGAAGGGCAAAGCCAGCGAAAAACAGGAAATGCGCGTGACCCGCATGGCCACCGTGGGCCTTGGCATCATCGCGATTCTGCTGGGCATTCTGTTCGAGAAGATGAACGTCGCGTTCCTGGTGGGCCTGACCTTCGGCATCGCCGCGTCGACCAACTTCCCGGTGCTGATCATGGCCATGTACTGGAAGGGCTTGACCACCAAAGGCGCAATCATCGGCGGTTTCGCCGGGCTGATCTGCGCGCTGGTCCTGGTGATCCTCTCGCCAGCGGTCTGGGTCACCGTGCTCGGCCATGCACAGGCGATCTTCCCGTACGACCACCCGGCGCTGTTCTCCATGCCGCTGGCGTTCTTGGTGATCGTCGTCGTATCCAAACTCGACCGCAGCGTACGGGCCGAGAAGGAACGTGACGCTTACGCCGACCAGTTCGTTCGTGCCCAGACCGGCCTCGGCGCAGCCAGCGCTTCCGCCCATTGATAGAAAGGGCACTGCCTGCTCAAGCGGCGCCGTGTCCATCGCACAACCTTGAGGTTCACGTTATGCCCGAATTCAACGCCCCGCTGCGCGACATGCGCTTTGTATTGCATGAAGTGTTCGATGCCCCGGCCTTGTGGGCACGCCTGCCGGCCCTGGCCGACTGTGTCGACGCCGCCACCGCCGACGCCATTCTTGAGGAGGCGGCCAAAGTCACCTCGCACCTGATTGCGCCATTGAATCGCAGCGGCGACGAGGAAGGCGCCCAGTGGGTCGATGGCCAGGTCAGCACGCCAATCGGTTTCAAACAGGCTTATGCCACCTACATCGAAGGCGGCTGGGTGGGTCTTTCCGGTAACGCCGATTTCGGCGGCATGGGCATGCCGAAGATGCTCGCCGTGCAGTTCGAAGAAATGCTCTACGGCGCCAATTCCAGCTTCGCGCTGTATTCGGCGTTGAGTTCCGGTGCCTGCCTGGCGCTGGATGCCCACGCCAGCGACACCCTGAAAAACCTCTACCTGCCGCCGATGTACGAAGGCCGCTGGGCCGGCTCCATGTGCCTGACCGAAGCTCACGCCGGCACCGATCTGGGGATTATCCGCACCCGCGCCGAACCCCGGGCCGACGGCAGCTTCAGCATCACCGGCAGCAAGATCTTCATCACCGGTGGTGATCAGGACCTGACCGAAAACATTGTGCATCTGGTGCTGGCCAAACTGCCGGACGCACCTGCGGGGCCCAAAGGCATCTCGCTGTTTGTCGTCCCCAAAGTACTGGTCAATGCTGACGGCTTCCTCGGCGATGCCAACGCAGTGAGTTGCGGTTCGATCGAACACAAGATGGGCATCAAGGCCTCGGCCACCTGCGTGATGAACTTCGACGGCGCCAGCGGCTGGCTGGTCGGCGAAGCCAACAAAGGCCTGGCGGCGATGTTCACCATGATGAACTACGAGCGCTTGTCCATCGGCATTCAGGGCATTGGCTGCGCCGAAGCGTCCTATCAGAGCGCCGTCGCCTATGCACGTGAACGCGTTCAGAGTCGCGCGCCGACCGGTGTTGTTGCTCCGGACAAAGTGGCCGACCCGATCATTGTCCACCCTGATGTGCGCCGCATGCTGCTGAGCATGAAAGCCATGACCGAGGGCGGCCGTGCGTTCGCCAGTTATGTCGGGCAGCAACTGGACCTGGCGAAGTTTTCCGATGACGCCAAGGAACGGGACAGCGCGCAAACCCTGGTGGCGCTGCTCACGCCGGTGGCCAAGGCGTTCTTCACCGACACCGGCCTGGAAAGCTGCATCAACGGCCAGCAAGTGTTCGGCGGCCATGGCTACATCCGCGAGTGGGGCCAGGAACAATTGGTTCGCGACGTGCGCATCGCGCAGATCTACGAAGGCACCAACGGCATTCAGGCTCTGGATTTACTTGGACGCAAAGTGCTCGGCGATAAGGGCTGCGCGCTGCGCCAGTTCACCGGCGAGATCCGTCATTTCGCCCATCAGCCGGATGCGCCCTACTCCGTTCAACTGTTCGATGCCGTGCAGCGCCTGGAAGACCTGAGCGACTGGCTGCAGGACCAGGCGAGCACCAATCGCAACGAAGTCGGCGCTGCTTCGGTGGAGTATTTGCACCTGTTCGGTTACGTCGCCTATGCCTGGCTTTGGGCGCGCATGGCGCAGGTTGCCAAGCAAAAGCTGCACGAAGATGCAGGGTTTTATGGCGCGAAGATCGCCACCGCCGACTTCTACATTCATCGCCTGCTGCCGCGCATTTTGAGCCTGGAACAATCCATCCTCGCGGGCAGTGCCTCGTTGTTTGGCCTGCGCGCCGAACAGTTCTAACGATTGAACCGCACGCGGCGCCACGCTCCTCTCTTTTTGGCGTTCGCGTTTTTTTATTGATAAGCCCTCGCCCACCTGGCGAGGGCCGCGGGACCTGTCTTTCCATAATAAAAACAAAGGGGCTTCACCATGGACCGCAACACCCGCATCCTCGCTATTCGACTATTGCTGGCCGGCGGCGTCATCAGCCTTTCGGCCCCCGCCGCTGCGGATTTTGTCAAAGACAGCAAGGCCAGCCTGGAGCTGCGCAACTTCTATTTCAATCGCGACTATCGCCAAGACAACGCCCCGCAATCCAGACAAGAGGAATGGGCGCAGGGTTTCCTGCTGCGCTATGAATCGGGATTCACCGACGGTTTGATCGGCGTAGGTTTCGATGCCATTGGCCTGCTCGGCGTCAAGCTCGATTCCAGCCCCGATCGCGCAGGCTCCGGCCTGCTCAAACGCCATCGCGACACCCGCAAAGGGGCTCAGGACGAGTACGGCGAACTGGGTTTGACGGCCAAAGTGCGGGCCTCCAAAAGCACGCTGAAACTCGGCACGCTGCTGCCGAAACTGCCGACGGTATTGGCCAACGATTCACGGTTGCTGCCACAAACTTTCAAGGGCGGTCAGCTGACATCGCTGGAAATCGAAGGCCTGACGGTGGATGCCGGGCGACTGACGCAAGTCAATCAGCGCGACTCCTCGGACTACGAGGACATGGGCATTACCCGCACCGGCGCCAAGGGCATCACCACACGTCATCTCGATAGCGACAGCTTCGATTTCGCCAGCCTGAACTACAAATGGACCAGCAACCTCGCCACCGGTTACAGCTATGGTCACCTCGACGACTTCTACAGCCAGCACCTGGTCAACCTGACCTACGTGCTGCCGGTCACAACCGGCCAGTCGCTGAAGACGGATCTGCGCTTCGCCCGCTCCACGGACGATGGCGGCAGTAATGTCGATAACAATGCCATTGGCGCGATGTTCACCTACAGCCTCGGCGGGCATGCGTTGGGTCTGGGTTATCAAGGCATGAGCGGCGACACCGGCTACGCCTACGTCAACGGCACCGATGCGTTTCTGGTGAACTTCGTGCAGATCGGCGACTTCGCCAGCAAGGACGAAAAATCTTGGCAGGCGCGTTACGACTACAACTTTGCGGCGATTGGCGTTCCGGGGCTGACCTTCATGACCCGTTACCTCACCGGCGACCATATCGATCTGGGCGGCAACCGCCCGCAAGGCAAGGAATGGGAACGTGATACCGACATCGGCTATGTCGTGCAGAGCGGGCCATTAAAGAATGTCGGGGTGAAATGGCGTAACGCGACAGTTCGCTCGACCCACTTTGGCAGCGACCTGGATGAAAACCGCCTGATCGTCAGCTATACCTTGCCGATCTGGTAAGCCGATTCAGTTTCTCTGAGGGGGCGGCACGCTACCGGCGGGCTCCCCTTTTTTACGACTCGGGAATCTTCGGTGTGCTGGAGGGCCTCATCGCGGGCAAGCCCGCTCCCACAGTGATCTCTGTTGTTCACAAATACTGCATTCACAGCAGAACCCTGTGGGAGCGGGCTTGCCCGCGATGGCGGCCTGAAGAACACCAATGATGATTGTAGGTTAAGATGCCTGCAAACCAGGCCCGCCGCGAGACGCCCCGCATGACTGATACCACCCCACGCCTGATCAAGAAGTACCCCAATCGCCGACTGTATGACACCCATACCAGCAGTCATCTGACGCTGGCGGACATACGCCAGTTGGTGGTCGATAAAATTGCCTTTCAGGTGGTCGATGCCAAGAGCGGCGAGGATCTGACGCGCAGCATCTTGCTGCAAGTGATTCTGGAAGCCGAAAGCGGCGGTGAGCCGATCTTCACCAGCGAGATGCTGATGGGGATTATCCAGTTCTACGGCCCTTATCAGGGCGTACTCGGCAGTTACCTGGACAAGAGCATTCAGACCGTAATCGACATCCAGTCCCAGACCGGCGCGCAATCCTCCGAAGCCTGGAGCACCTTCATGCATCAGCAAGCGCCAGTGATGCAGGATCTGATGCGGCAATATGTCGACCAGTCGAAGGCGCTGTACCTGAACACCCAGAACCTGTTCGGCATGTTCGGCGGCAAGCCCGGTGCCAATGGCGGAACGAAAAAAAATGGCGATGAGGAATAAACCCATCGCCATTGGTGCCGCTGATCTAGTGTGACTTACTTATTACCGCTGGTAGCCTTGGCGCTAGCTTCCGGGGCAGCTTTAGTGCTCGCGGCAGTCGCTGCATCGAAACCACTCTGAGCCACATCGGCAGCTTGTTTTACGGCTTTCTGTGCGCTTTCGAACACAGTACCGGCATTCGCCAGGCCCGACTTGAACGCGGCCACAACAGGCTCGGAGCCGGCCGGTGCATTCTTGCTGATCGTTTCAACGAACTCATGCATCTGCTGGGTGCCCGCTTCGACCTGACTCGAGGTCAATTTGGCGATGTCCGACTGAGTACCCACGATCAGTGCTTGAACCTGACGATTGAACTCGGCCAGGCGTTCGGTTTGCGCGCTCGGCTGGGTGAAAGAAGCCTGCAGCTCGGCGAAACCTTGTGGATCACGGACGGCCAGCAGCTTGCGAACACCTTCGAAGTGCTCTTCGGTGGAGTCGCGCAGTGCCTTGAACTGCAACTGGCTGAGCTGTTCAACGCTGGCGAACACTTTGCCGCTGATTTGCTGCAAAAGGTCGAGGTTGGCTTTCTGAGCGGTTTGCAGTTTTTCCGAATTGAAAAAAGACATGCTTGAATCTCCTGGTACTGGAAGGCCCTGATGGGCCTGATGGGCCTGAGGACGCGATAGCGATCCGGCCAGTCATCGCGTTAGCCTTGATATTGCAGTGCACAAAACAATTTGGCAACGCCTATTTTTGTGCGGTGCAAAATAAACATTGCTAAGGCCCTCCTTATTCGCTGTAGACTCCTGCTCATCGAACGGCCCGGCTGGCCCTCTTTAACTAAAGGGTTCAGATGCGCAGGTTCCCATGCATAGCAGCAGGAGATCACCATGGGTCAGGAAGCAAATATTGCGCTGCAAGATGGAGAGCGTAGCGACCCCGCCGGCTTGTTCGAACACCTTAATCATCTGCAACGCCTCAATACCCACAACGTCCTCGACGCCGTGCAGAAGCGCCAGGCAAAAACCTTCGCGCCTTTAAGCCTTGGGCAACTCAGACAGCCGACTCCGGCTGACTGGCAGGAATACTTCACTGACCTTGGCCAGCGCAGCGTGCTGTTCTGGGACACCTTGCGTCAGCGGGGCGACAACACCCTGGCCCACGAACGCGCCGGGTATCCGCTACTGCTCAAGTTCAATCATGAAACGCTGGTCGCTGGTGAAGACCTGCCTCGTGCGGTCAACTATTCGTTGTTGCAAATCCTCGGCGGCCCGGGGCAACAGATCGACAGCAAAAAACAGCCCGTGATCATCATTGATCCCCGCGGCGGTCACGGCTCGGGGATCGGCGGTTTCAAACAGGACTCGGTTATCGGCGAAAGCCTGAGAGCCGGCCACCCCACCTACTTCATCGCCTTCAGTCACTCGCCACGCCCAGGGCAAACCCTTGCCGATATCACAGACGCCCAGGCACGGTTCATCGAGGTCGTCAGCGCTCGGCATCCGGACAGCGCCAAACCTGTCGTCATCGGTAACTGCCAAGCGGGCTGGGCGTTAATGGGCCTGGCGGCCACTCGGCCAGAGTTGCCGGGGCTGATCATCGTCAACGGTGCGCCGTTGTCGTACTGGGCCGGCGTCAATGGCCGCAATCCGATGCGCTACACCGGCGGTTTGCTGGGCGGTGGCTGGATGGCGCGCCTGGGGAGCGACCTCGGTAATGACCGTTTCGACGGCACCTGGCTGGTGAGCAATTTCGAAAACCTGGACCCGGCCAACACCTATTGGGGCAAGTACTACCACCTGTTCAGTGAAGTCGACAGCGAGGCCGCACGCTTTCTGGATTTCGAACGCTGGTGGGGCAGCCCGACCCTGCTCAATAGCGAAGAAATCGAGATGATTGTCGACGACCTGTTCATCGGTAATCAGCTGTCCGGCGGCCTGGGGCGCAAAAGCAGCGGGCTCGACCTCAAATTGATCGAAGTGCCGGTGGTGGTGTTCTGTTCCTATGGCGACAACATCACCTCCCCGCAGCAGGCACTGGACTGGATCACCGACGTCTATCCCAGCGATCTCGCGTTGCAAAATGCCGGACGCACCATCGTTTACCTGCGGCATGCGAGCATCGGTCACCTGGGCATCTTTGTGTCCGGTGAAGTGGCGCGGCGTGAGCACCGTGAGTTGCTGGGTGCGGTCGATGCGATCAATGCGCTGCCGGCCGGGTTGTATGAAATGCTGATCGACGACCTGCCGGAGCACTCGGCGACGCCGTATACCGTGCGTTTCGAGCCCCGGCGTATCGCCGACATTCATGGCCGGGTGCAGCCGCCCCGTGATGACGATCGCGAATTCGCGCTGGTGCAGCGCGCATCCGCCATCAACAACAGCGTGTACGACGAATTCATACGCCCATGGTTGCGCCAGCTGATCAACGAACCGAGCGCCGAAATGCTGCGCCGCGCGCACCCTTTCCATCAGCAGCAAGTGGCCTGGAGCAGTTTGAACCCGGCACTGTGGTGGCTGACTGGCAGTGCCGCCCAAGTGAGCAAGGATCGTCACCCCGCCAGCCAGAACAACCCGCTGCTGGTCTGGCAGGAACTGTTTTCCAACCAGGTGCAGGATGCCTTGAACGGCTATCGGGACCTGCGTGATGCAGCTCACGAAATGTGTTTCTACGGCGTGTATGGCGTACTCAATAGCCTCGCCGGCAATGCACCCGGGCGAAATCTGCAGGAACACGCCGAGCAGCACGACCAGGTTCTGATCGAGCGCCTGCAGGATGCCCTGCCCCTTGGCGGTCTGATGGAAGCCTTGATACGGATCCTGTTCCTGCTGGGTCGCGACGGCGACGAACCGGGCAAGGAAAGCGTCGAGAAATTGATCCTGCAACTGCAGGTGCTGCTCCAGGACTACAGTGCCAAGCCACTTGATCTGCGCGAAACCCTGCGCCTGCAAAAACTGCTGGTCGCCACCCTCCCGCAAGAAAGCCTGCACAGCCTTCCCTTGATGCTGGTTGAAGTCGAAGAGCGCCAACAAGTGCTGGCGGCCGTCGCCAATTTGCTGCCCGAACTGCTGACCAGCGGCGCAAACAACCCATGCTGGTGTGAGCTGCACACGCTACTCGACGTTCCGCTGCCAGGCTTCAGCCTGACCCAGCCACCCGGTGCAGCCGATACCATCGAAGTGAAAGTCCCGGCGATAACGCCAGAGCCGATCAAGCAAGCCATCCCGGTGCTCATCCCTGAGCCGATCAAGCAGAAAATCCCCGCAGTGACCCCAGACCCCATCGCCAAGGTAGCGAGTCCGGTGCGCAAACCTGCCAAGGGCAAGAAAGCCGTAAAAAAACCTCCTATGAAATAACGTTGAACGCTGACGGAAGGCCGTGTCAGACCGGCGCGGCTTCCTCGATTGCCAACGATTCATCGGCCCGATACTGACCGGGTGTCATGCCAAACCAGCGGCTACAGGCTTTGTTAAAGCTGCTGTGATCATGAAAACCAAGGAGATACGCGACATGCTTCATGTTGAAGTGAGAATGGCGCAGGTAGAAGTCGGCCAATTGCCGGCGCACAGCGTTCTGCACGTCCTTGAATTGCGTCCCTTCCTTTTCCAGTGCGCGTTGCAGCGTGCGCTTGCTAACGTTCAATGCCGCCGCGATCGACTCCATATCGCATTGCCCTTGGCCCTGACTCAAGCGCTCGGTAATCAGCGCGCGAATCCTGCCGACTATGCAAAAACCAAACTGCAGATCCAGTTGCGCCTCGGCAAAACTGTCATGCAGCACCGCCAGCGCTTCGTTGGCCATGCTCAACGGACGCAGCAGCTCCTGCCCATCAAACAAAATGCTGTCGTAAGCCGCGTCGAAACGCAGGTCGCAGCCAAACAGCCGTCGATGCTCGGAGGTGTCTTCAGGTTCGGGATAGGTGAACTCCACACTCAAGGGTTGCGGTGAGTTACCGCCCGCCAGCTTACGGCAGAAGCCCAGCAACGAAGCCAGCGCGGCATCGGTGTATTGGCGAGGTTTGATCGAACCTTTTTGTTGATGATCGAGGCCGGAAAGTCGGTAACCCTGCGGTTCCGAGGTAAAGAAAAGGCTGAATCCGGTGCCAATCAACGGACTGAAACGGACCAGGCGCTCAAGGGCTTTTTTCAGATTCAGGCTGGACATCATGGTGTAGCCGACGATCTGAAAGCTACCGGGGTGGAAACTTCCATAGGCCTTCAAGCCGATCTCCGAATCGCCCGAGGCCTGAGCGGCGAGATCCCATAATCGATAAATCGCCCTTCGCTCGCAAAACGCTCCTGGTTTGTTCGCAAGCTTCATGTCTAGTCCAGCCTCCCGACACAGACTGGCAACATCCAGTCCTTGAGCCGAGAGCGTATTTACCAGCACGCTGGCATAGCCTGAACTCATTCTATACATGGCGTCCTCAATGACCTGTGGAACCGAACATCCTGTCCGGAGCCATAACTGATCTGCGATGAATCAAAGACTAACGGGTTCTTCAGTTGCCAATATTGACCCCAGTATAGGTAACCAGCGTTTTTCACCACCCGTCATTAACCGGGGGCATGGCACCGTTGGACACCAGACAGTCACCTCTCAACACTTCCGCACACCCGGCCAATACCGAACAATCCCCCCATCTTGCAACGCAAAACAAAGAAAGGAAGGGATTGTATGAAGTCGCTTGGTCGTATTGCGTTGGTCACGGGTGGTATGGGTGGGATTGGCACTGCGATAAGCCAACGCCTGTACAAGGAAGGATTCAAGGTCATCGTCGGCTGCAGCTCGGATTCCGCCCGCAAGAACGAATGGATAGCCACCCAACTGGCGGCGGGTTATCAGTTCGAATGCATCTTCGGCGACATCACCGATTGGGAATCGACCCGCAAGGCCTTCGAGATGGCACGAGAGCAATTCGGCCCGATCGATGTGCTGGTCAATAACGCCGGCATCACTCGGGACGCTTCCTTTCGCAAACTCACTCCAGAAGACTGGAACGCGGTGATCGGGACCAACCTCAGCGGCCTGTTCAACACCACCAAACAGGTGATTGAAGGCATGTTGGCCAAGGGCTGGGGTCGGGTCATCAACATCTCGTCGATCAACGGTCAGCGCGGCCAGTTCGGCCAGACCAATTACAGCGCGGCCAAAGCCGGTATCCATGGCTTCACCATGGCACTGGCCCGGGAAGTCTCGGGCAAGGGCGTGACCGTCAATACCGTATCGCCCGGCTACATCCAGACCAGCATGACCGCGGCCATCCGCCCGGACATTCTCGAGACCATGATCGCAGCCACACCGGTCGGGCGCCTTGGCCAACCCGAAGAAATCGCTTCGATCGTCGCCTGGCTGGCGTCCGATGAATCGGCCTACAGCACTGGTGCCGACTTCTCGGTCAACGGCGGCATGAATATGCAGTAAGCCTGTCAGGGCATGGATGCCCTGCTCCCGCTCGACAGAATCCTAATGAGGTCATGCATGAACGAAGTCGTAATCGTTGCCGCTACTCGCACCGCCATTGGCAGTTTTCAAGGTTCACTGTCTGCCATTCCAGCCACCGAATTGGGCGCGGCGGTGATTCGTCGCCTGCTCGAACAGACCGGGATCGACGCTGCGCAGATTGATGAAGTCATCCTCGGCCAGGTGCTGACTGCAGGCTCCGGGCAAAACCCGGCACGCCAGACCGCGATCAAGGCCGGCCTGCCCCATACCACCCCTGCCCTGACCCTGAACAAAGTCTGCGGTTCAGGCCTCAAGGCGGTCCAGCTTGCGGTTCAGGCGATCCGTTGCGGCGACGCCGAACTGGTGATTGCCGGCGGTCAGGAAAACATGAGCCTGGCGCCCTATGTTCTGCCCAAGGCGCGCACCGGTCTGCGCCTGGGTCATGCGCAACTGCAAGACAGTGTGATTCAGGATGGTTTGTGGGATGCCTTCAACGACTACCACATGGGCATCACTGCCGAGAATCTGGCGAATCAATACAGTATCAGTCGCGAAGATCAGGACGCTTTCGCCGCGACCTCGCAACAGAAAGCCGCCGCGGCCATCGAGGCGGGTTACTTCAAGGGCGAAATCACCCCGATCCTGATTCCCCAGCGCAAGGGCGAGCCGCTGGTCTTCGACACCGATGAACAGCCGCGTCCGGACAGCACGCTCCAGGCACTGGGCAACCTCAAACCCGCGTTCCAGAAAAACGGCAGCGTGACCGCCGGCAACTCGTCGACCCTCAATGACGGCGCCGCCGTGTTGATGCTGGCCAGCGCCGCCAAGGCCCTGGCTCTGGGTTTGCCGGTACTTGCGCGCATCAAGGCCTATGCCAGTGCCGGAGTGGACCCGTCGATCATGGGCATCGGCCCGGTACCCGCTACCCGTCTGGTCTTGACGAAAGCCGGCTGGAGCCTGGACGACCTGGACCTGATCGAAGCCAACGAAGCGTTCGCCGCGCAGTCACTGGCCGTCGGCAAGGAACTGGGCTGGGACATGAACAAAGTCAATGTCAACGGTGGCGCCATTGCCCTCGGTCATCCGATCGGCGCATCAGGCGCGCGGATTCTGGTGTCGCTGGTACATGAACTGATTCGTCGCGATGGCAAAAAAGGTCTGGCCACCTTGTGCATCGGTGGCGGCCAGGGCGTCAGCCTGGTCATCGAGCGCTAGAAACACAGGCAGAGTTGCCAGACGCGGCGCCGACGTTAGGCGCCGCGTTTTTTTTCCTTCCGGATTATTCATGTGGGCAAGGAGTTCCATGGACAACACGCATACCTTAAACACATTCTGGTCGGGCCAGGTTCCATTCATTGCGTCCTTTGCAGTTCAACAATTAAGGCTCTGGGTCAGCACCAATCCCTGGTTTACCGGGCAGGACTACAACGCCTGGTTTGAACTGCCACGCGAAACCCTGGACAGCCTTCAATCGGACTATCAGCAACAATGGAGTGAACTCGGCCAGCGTCTGTTGACCGGTCAGCCCTTCAGTTTCGAAGACCGACGTTTCGCCAGCGGTAACTGGAGTCAGCCGCTGTTCGGTTCTCTGGCGGCGTTTTACCTGCTCAATGCCGACTTTCTGCTGAAACTGGTCAATCAGCTGCCGATCGACGGTAAAAAGCCGCGTCAACGCTTGCTCTATCTGGCGGAACAAGCCATCGCCGCCGGCGCGCCGAGCAATTTTCTGGCCAGTAACCCCGATGCTCTGCAACGGGTCGTTGACACCCAAGGAAGCAGCCTGCTCACAGGCCTGATGCACCTGGCCAGCGATCTGCAGGAAGGCAAGATGCGCCAGTGCGACGCCAACGCGTTCAAAGTGGGTATCGACCTGGCGAACACCCCCGGCGAAGTGGTCTTCGAGAACGAACTCTTCCAGCTCATCCAGTACTATCCGCAAAGCGAAACCCAATACCGGCGCCCGGTGTTTATCGTTCCGCCATCGATCAACAAGTACTATATCCTCGACCTGCGCCCCGAAAATTCGATGGTTCGCCACCTGTTGCAGCAAGGCCATCCGGTGTTTCTGATGTCGTGGCGCAACTTCGACCAGGAACACGCCGGCACCACCTGGGATGACCTGATCGAAACCGGGATTATCAAAGGCCTGCAAGTGACCCGTGAAATCAGCGGCGAGCAACGGCCCAACTGCGTGGGATTCTGCATTGGTGGCACGTTGTTGAGCTCGGCGCTGGCCGTGTTGGCGGCCCGTGGCGACAAAGAGATCGCCAGCGTGAGCCTGCTGACCACCTTCCTCGACTACCTCGATACCGGCCCCATCGACATCTTCGTCGACGAGCAACTGGTGGCTTATCGCGAGCGCACCATCGGCGGCCTGAACGGCCCCATCGGCCTGTTCAAGGGCGAGGACATGGGTAATACATTCTCGTTGCTGCGCCCCAATGACTTGTGGTGGAACTACAACGTCGACAAATACCTCAAGGGGCAGAAATCGATACCCCTTGACCTGCTGTTCTGGAACAACGACAGCACCAACCTGCCCGGGCCGATGTACTGCTGGTACCTGCGCCACACCTACCTGCAGAACGATCTGAAATCCGGCGAACTGGATTGCTGCGGAGTCAAGCTGGACCTGCGCGCCATCGATGCCCCGGCGTACATCCTCGCCACCCATGACGACCACATCGTGCCATGGAAAAGCGCCTACGCCAGCACCGAGCTACTGTCTGGAACCAAGCGTTTCGTACTCGGCGCCTCAGGGCATATCGCGGGGGTGATCAACCCACCGGCCAAGGAAAAACGCCATTACTGGACCAACAATCGCGTCACCAAGAACCCTGAAACCTGGTTCAAGAATGCCCAGCAGCATCCGGGCAGTTGGTGGAATGACTGGTTCGTCTGGCTGGCCGAACACGCCGGGGAACGCCAGCCTTCAGTGCTGAGCACCGGGAATGCGCAATACCCGGCACTTGAGTCGGCACCGGGGCGTTATGTGATGCAATAAGAGGAACCAGTCCGGGGCAGCCAGGCTTCGGGCTGGACGCTTCAGAATGCCCGTTTACTGCTTTGTCCGCCCCGGAATGGCGATACGACTGGTCGTTTTGACTTCACGCAACGCAAGACTTGACTGGATAGAGGCGATACCGAGTTGTCGCCTCAATACGCTCTCGACAAAGTCGCTGTAGCTATCAAGATCCTGAGCCAACACTTGCAAAAGGTAATCGGCATCCCCGGTTATCTTGTGACAAGACAAGACCTCCGGGAGCTGCATGATGACGGCTTCAAAGGCTTCGGGGGTATGGTCGGTGTGCGTGGCAAAGCGAATATGCACGAACGCCATGATGTCCAGCCCCAGCTTGCGCCGGTCCAGGTTTGCCTGGTAATCCTTGATCACTCCCTCCTCTTCCAGTCTCTTGCGCCGCCTCCAGCATGGAGTAAGGCTTAGCGAGAGGCGCTCACTCAACTCGGCGTTGGAAATGCTGGCGTCCTCCTGCAACAAAGCCAGGATGGAAAGGTCGGTATCGTCAAGCAATGCGCGATGGGTATTTTTTTTCTTCATGGTGCCATCTACGGGAAAATAATTCCGATTACGCTAGCAGAGCGAGAACAAAAAGCAAAGAAAGTGCATCCGTCCCAGAACAAACTATTGGCACTGGACCACCACGACGGATGCGTATAAATGCTTACAGTTTTCAGCGATTCCCATCGCTTGCACCATGGGACCGAATTAAAGGACGGCGTTCTCAAACCTTCTTTCGAACAGCCAAGCCGAGCGGATACCGTTCGCGACCGAGTCCAGCACGTTGGGCTCGGCGATATCATCGTCCCGCGAAAATTTGACCGGGCGTGCTACGTCAATGCACACAGTGAGCGCTATGTTTCCTTTCTGGAAACCGCGTGGTCCGAATGGACGGCAACCGGCCGGGAGCACGACGCCCTTCCCCTGGTCTGGCCGGTGCGCGACTTGTCCAATGAACATGTCCCCGCGTTCATTGATGGCAAGCTCGGTTTCTTTGCCATGGATGCCGGCTCGCCGATCACCGCGACCACCTGGGAAGCCGTCAAAACCAGCGCGGACATTGCACTCACAGGACTGTCGTTGATCAACGAAGGCCACAACAGCGCCTTTGCCCTGTGTCGTCCACCCGGGCACCACGCTGCTCGTGAATACATGGGAGGCTACTGCTACCTGAATAACGCGGCCATTGCCGCGCAACATGCACTGACTCAAGGTGCTAAACGTGTCGCGGTGCTCGACGTCGACTTCCATCATGGCAACGGGACGCAGAACATTTTCTACGATCGCAACGATGTGATGTTTGCTTCCCTGCATGGAGACCCCTCGGTTTCCTATCCTTATTACTCGGGCTTCAGTTCCGAGTGTGGAGCAGGTGCCGGTGAAGGTTATAACCTGAACTATCCGTTGCCGAAAAACACCACCTGGCATAGTTATCAAAACGCCCTGATCCATGCCTGCAAAAAACTTCGTAACTTCTCGCCTGAACTCTTAGTGATTTCCCTGGGCGTCGATACGTTCAAGGACGATCCGATCAGCCACTTTCTTCTGGAAAGCCAGGACTTCTTTGGCATGGGTGAAATCATCGCCACTGTCGGCGCGCCGACACTCTTCGTTATGGAAGGCGGATACATGGTCGATGAAATCGGTATCAATGCGGTCAATGTACTTCATGGGTATGAGAGCAAACAATTCTAAGTTTCGTGACCGAGACAACCTTCCTATACTTACAACTAAGAGACAAACACATATGACTCTATTCATAGACGTTGATCACGCCGCCGCGCTTTTTGGCAAAATTGGAATCGGTCAGGCCATTACGCAAATGGCCAACTACATCAAGGCTGATTATTGCCGCTGGGCTGACTTTGATAAATCCCCACGCACCGCCAATCACTCCATTTGCGGGGTGATCGAACTGATGCCGACTGACGATGGCAAACAGTATTCATTCAAATACGTAAACGGCCATCCAGGAAATGCAGGCAATAACTTGCTGACAGTCATGGCCTTTGGGGTATTGGCGAACGTCGATAGCGGATACCCCGTCGTTCTCAGTGAACTCACCCTGACCACCGCGGTTCGCACAGCGGCAACGTCCGCCCTGGTAGCCCAGTCCCTGGCACGCAAGGGTTCGACACGCATGGCCATTATCGGAAATGGTGCCCAGAGCGAATTCCAGGCGATTGCCTTTTATGAAATGCTCGGGATCAACGAGGTGCGGATATTTGATATCGACAGCGCCGCGTCATTGAAACTGAAAAAAAATCTGGAAAGCTATACCGGCATCAATGTCACCATAGCCTCCTCGGTACATGAAGCCATCAAAGGCGTTGATATCATCACCACCGTCACGGCGGACAAGGCCTACGCGACAATATTGACGCCCGACATGATCGAGCCCGGCATGCATATCAACGCGGTTGGCGGTGACTGCCCCGGGAAAACCGAACTTCACGCCGATGTCCTGCGCAACGCCCGGATCATTGTCGAGTTCGAACCGCAGACGCGCATTGAAGGCGACATTCAGCAACTGGACGCTGACCATCCTGTCATCGAATATTTCCGCATCGTTCGGGATAACGAGCCAGGCCGGGAAAATGACACGCAAGTCACGGTTTTCGACTCGGTGGGATTTGCTCTAGAAGACTTTTCTTCACTGCGTTATTTGCATGATCAGGCTAGAAAATACGCGATCGGTGAGAAAATCCATCTTGTACCCACGCCTGCCAATATCAAGAACCTGTATCAATTGATTGAGGAGAACTCTGATTTTTCATCAGTATCGTCCCCGCAAAAGCAGCAGCTAGCAGCAAGTTAAGATGCACGATTGCTCGCTATCAAGTCAGGTGGCGAGCCACGAACACCTTACTGATTAACCGATACTGCAAACGTTTTAATCACCACCCTGATGCATGGCGAACTTACAACAATAAAACACACACACTATTTCTCTGCCAAAACTCAAAAAACATAAAATCAAGAGGTTTTGTGATGAAATCAAATACGCATGAAATAACTGAGCAACCCGCATTACAGCGCACACTCAGCAATCGCCACATTCAACTAATGGCCATGGGCGGCGCCATTGGTACGGGGTTGTTCATGGGCTCCGGCAAGATCATCGCCCTGTCCGGTACCTCGATCATACTTATCTATATGATCATCGGTCTTTTTGTTTACTTCGTCATGCGTGCCATGGGAGAGCTGCTTTTATCTAACCTGAACTTCAAAAGCTTTGCTGACTTTGCCGGGACCTACCTTGGCCCTCGTGCGGCCTTCTTTCTCGGATGGTCATACTGGTTGAGCTGGAGCGTGGCCGTTGTGGGAGATGCAGTGGTCGTCGGGGGTTTCTTTCAATACTGGTTCCCTGATGTACCGGCCTGGATCCCCGCCATCGGCATGATGCTTACTCTATTTGCCTTGAATGTGCTCACCGTCAGACTGTTCGGCGAGGTTGAATTCTGGTTCGCGATCATCAAAATAATCGCAGTCGTCGCGCTGATTTCCGTCAGTGTGCTGCTGATTGCCAGCTCCTTCGTCTCACCCACGGGAGTCACGGCTTCCCTGACGCACCTGCTGGACAAGCAGGCCGCCTTCCCCAACGGCCTGTTCGGCTTCTTCGCTGGCTTTCAGATGGCGATCTTTTCGTTTGCGGGCACAGAATTAATCGGCACCGCGGCCGCCGAAACCAAGTCGCCCGAAAAGACGTTGCCCAAAGCCATCAATTCCATACCGCTCAGGATCATCCTTTTTTATGTTCTGTCCCTGGTCTGCATCATCGCGGTGACCTCATGGCAGCAGGTATCGCCCAACAAAAGTCCTTTTGTCGAACTGTTCCTGATCGCGGGTTTTCCAGCGGCGGCCGGCATTGTGAACTTTGTGGTGCTAACCTCTGCGGCGTCATCCGCCAACAGCGGCGTCTTCTCGTCCAGCCGCATGTTGTTCGGCCTGGCTGACCTTGGCAGTGCACCCGGTATCTTCAGGCGGCTATCGAAAAACAGCGTTCCGCTCATCAGCCTGGCCTTCACGACCTTTCTGATGCTGTTGGGGGTGCTGCTGCTGTTCATCATCCCTGAAGTCATGACTGCCTTTACCATCGTGTCGACAGTGTCGGCCATCCTGGTGATCTTTACCTGGTCGACCATCCTGGCGTCCTACATCGCTTATCGCAAAGCAAGACCCGATCTCCATGCGCAATCCCGGTACAAAATGCCTGGAGGCGTACCGATGGCGTGGTTCTCCCTCGCATTTCTCGCATTTGTGCTGTGCCTGCTTGCTCTTCGGCCAGACACCCGCCTTGCACTGTGCGTGATGCCTGCATGGTTCATTTGGTTGGCAATCGCCTACCAACTCTCACATTTCAGGAGCAGGAACCAGGCCAGTCACGCAGCCGGGCAACCCAGCTGAAGTCTATGTATGGCCACGGATTGGCCATAACTCAAACGACGAAAATGTGATCTGCATCAGCGATCAAATAGTCGAAACCGACTCCGTACTGGGTGTCCTTCTCACCAGTCGGGGCCGGCTCAGTTAATGGACAGGTTGCACTGGCTGGCATCCTCGACGTTGATGTGGCTCAGGCGTCCCTGATGGTCGAACAACACCCAGTCGGCGCCCAGGCAACGCACTTGCACATCCTGATGTGGCCATTGCAATGCGGCACAGAGGCGATCACTGCTGCGGTGAATGAATTGCCAGCGGGTGTCCTGGTGGGAGACGACGTAGCCGATCACCAGCCAGTGTTCGAACAGATACAGGCGTACCGGATCCTCCTCATCTTCAGCGCAGCCGAGCAAACGGTAGCCCTTGCGACTGCCGCGCTGCTCCAGCACAAGAATTGGGTCGTCCTCTCTCTCGGACTTGAGTCGAAATTCAGTGACTTCGCTGGATGCACTGAACAGTTGGGAGCCGTCCTCGTGAATTCTGCCGGGCGTCGGCTCACGGCTGACCAGCCGACGCTCAGGCAAGCGGTAATGCCAGACCTGGTTGCCCTTTTGAGGATCGGATAACCACAGGTATTCGTTCTGCGGATCGTCCTTGAAATTGAAAATTCGTCCTGGCAAATCACTGACGTGCCACAGGGTTTCAAACCCGCGATCAACGTCCACCACCCGCAACTGCTGCCCGCGACCGATGCTCCAGGCCGTACCGTCGAACGATTTGGCGAACACGTCCAGCATCAGCACGCCCAAATCCGTTGCGGTACGGTTGACCAGATCCAGTTTGCTGATTCGCCACACGTCGTTGCGCCGAGCCAGAACCATCGCCATCTGCCGGCTATGGGCCAGGACGATTGCCTGCGCCGGCACCGCAAAGTGGAAGAGCGTCTTGCCGGCGGCGTCGATCACCACCGCCCCGGCCTCCCCCAAGGCCAACAAATAACGGGAGTCGTCCAGCGGTACCGCATCGAAAATGGCCCGACTGCCCATCGCCGGTGCCGACCACTCCAGGGTTGAACCGACGTTGTCTAGCGACAAGGCAGCGGATCGCCGCAGCGCCTGGCCCGGCAGGTCGGCCAGTAGCAGTTTGTCCTTGCTCATTTTCACGAGTGCTTGCAGCGGATTGGGACCCAACCGACCATGTCCGCTGACCTGATCGGCGAGGATGGCGTGTACCGTGGCACCGGCCAACCAAGCCAAAGCGCTCGCCTGGGCCTTGTGCTGCAATAACGCGTCGGCCAGAGCGGCGCGCTCGACGAAACGCTGGGGATCATCGCGCAGCTGTTCGATCCAAGGTCCATAAGCCAGCAAGGTATCGGGCAGTAAAATGGCCCGTTTGACCAGCGCTCCGATGGCCAATCGTCCACCGGCGGCTTCGGCATTGAGCAACCATTGTGCGGCCCGTTCGCGCTCGGCAGGCAGGCTCCAGATTGCGTCCACGGCTTGCAACCAGAGACCTTTGCGGGTCAAGGTTTCTGCCCATTCCAGGCGCAGTCGATCGGCACTCTCGGGCCATTTTTCTTGAAGCATCACTACCGCGTCGGCAAAAGCATCGTCACGACGAGCCACCAACAGGGCACGCTGCCAGTTGTCGGCCAGGCACAACAAACGCACGATGACCGCAGGCGGCATATCCCATGCCAGAGCAAGTTCGGCCGCCTGCCCGTAGCGCCCGTGCTTTTCCAGGTAATCAAGGGATTCCTGGCGCACCTTGAGCAGTTCGGCGAGGACAAACACGGCCTCTTCGACACGCCCCTCGCGATCCAGCGCTTCAAACGTCTGTCGGTAGATCTGCTTGAGCCGGGCTTCCAGACCTTCCTCGAACATTATCGAGCGACTAGGTCCCAGGTGATGATTGATCGTCAGGTCCTGACGCCGTTGTGGCGTACCGAACGCCTGTTCACCGCTGCTCTGCTCACTGCCCAGCGGAATGGCATGGCGCAGGGCTTCTTCCAGGTCGCCGTTCTCGAACATCTCCAACATGCGCTGCATGTACGCGGCCTGATGTTTGCCATACAGCGCGGACAGGCGTGAATGGAGGGTCAGTCGCGTCAGCCAGCGACGCCAGGCGGCAGGCTTTTGTTTGACCGGTTTGGCACGCGGTGCGAGCGGCGGTTGGGCTGGAGATCGTGGTGCCGCACGTTGCCCAGATGTTGTACCAGGCAAGAGGCTGCGCACGCCCATCAACAACATCGTCAGCAGCACCGTGCCGATCAACGTCCCCAGGAGCACAGTGCTGACATCAAACGACACGGACGCTTCCGGCCTCGACGGCAGCGTGTGCACGCCTTGTTTTTTGTCGTGGGAACCCATCCAGGCCACGGCCGCCAACAATACAACGCTGACGCCGATTTTCAGCCAGGGCATTGATGGCCCTTCGGTGTTGTTCCAGCCACTGTTTCCTGGTGTGCTGGTTTGACGAGGTATGTTTTTTGGCGCATTGCGCTGGCGTTCCAGCAGCGCCTGCATCACCCCTTCCCGCTCTGGGCTGACCGGCCGTAACGCACCGCCGAGGATCTCCCGAACATCGGTTGCCACCGCCAAAGGCTCCAGCACCGGTTCCGGCAGTGTGCTGCGACAGTCATAGGAGTCCAGCAGCGTATAACCTTTAATGTCTATCCACCGGCCCGGTGCAAGTGGCTCGGCATCGCGCAATTGCAAGGCGCTGACGTGGCTGCCACGCACCAGCCAGACATCGGCGGCGGGCAAGTTGCGGATCTCCTGCGGAGTCAGTCGCGCGGAGCTCAAGGCAGTGCCCAGGCGGATTAGCGGCCAGCCGACCAGCGCTTCGCATTGAACCGGTACCGGTTGGCGAAAACGCAGCAAGTCGCCGTCGGCGAAACGGTAGGCGCTCGCGCCGGTTTGCCATTGACCGAGGATCAAGCGCGCGCGCTCGCGCTCGTCAAAGCGCTCGCACGAAAACCACAACCCTTCAATCTGTTGATGACCGGTCAGCACCGGACGGCGAATCAATGCTGCGTCGTGCTCAAGCATCGGCGCCTTCCTTGTGTTTATCCGGGATCTGGTTACAGAACACTTGCAGGCGCAGAGTGCGCAGGGAAACCGAGTACACGAGCAACTCTCGGGCGCTGGTCAAGGCAGCGACCAGACCGCTCAGGGGGCAGAAGCTGACCTTGGTTATGGCATGGGACGTCGTAAACAAGACATCCTGTTCCCCGTCGCAATACAGGGCGATGGATTGCTGATTGGGGCTGAGCAAAACCAGGGAATAGCGCTCGTTGCCCTCTTGCAGCAGACCCAGACCCTTCCAGCCAGGTGTCAGATCAATGCGCTCCATCTCATACGGGGACCCCTTGGCCGAAATCACGCACCAGCGCTCACTGCCATTATCGACAGTCAGCATTGCACAACCGCCGAAAGACCCGCGCCACAGGGGACTGGCGGCAAACAGCACCTGACTCACGCCGTCGGCGATGCCAATCACATGAGCAGGCGATACGGTTCCGTCGGCTCTGACGGAGTGGGTATGCAACCGGTTTCCCTCCTTGCGCACATAGACCACCACCTCCCTGTCGACCTTGGCCAGGCTCAGCACCCCCTGCGCCAAGCTGTGGGTTCGCCCGGTCTTCGGTTGCGCGGGAGACTTACCGGTTTCCACCACCCAGAAAGCCAGGTGCCCTTGGGTATCCAGCAGAAACAGACGACCTGTCACGCTGTTGCGCAACCAGGCCACGGGCAGGAACGTGGCCGTGCCGGGCGGGAGCTTCAACACTTCGGGGCCTGGCTTATCGACGGACTTCAGCCCGGCCATGTTCCAGAATGACAACAGCCACTGGTCGCTCAAGACCGCGCCAAGGGTGTTGTTCATGAAGGTGACGGTCAGTGGAATCCGTCCCGCACTCCAGAGGTGGCGGCGAATCTCCAGAGGCTTTTTCTGATGGGCCGCCGGCAGCTTGATCACCACCATGCCGGGTTCGTCGAGCATTTTCATCGCAACATGGGTTCCCGCGCTGGCAATGACTGGCAGCAAAGTCAGGGAGACGCGCGGGACACTGCCTTTAAGCGGTGGAGCAACCACCATCTCGCCGTCGAATTGACCTTTGAGCAACTGCAAGGCCAAACGCTCGTCGGGCATCGGCAGCGACACACGCCGGGTAGTCGCTGCCTGCAATTCAAAGGACAAGCTCTGCCCATCAAGGCTGCGGTGCACCTGAACCCGGTGGGTGCAGGACTGACGGTCAGTGACGGGCAAGCGTTGACCGACCAACCAGCATTCCCCAGCCTTCGGTTGCTGTTGCGCCAGCCAGTTGCGCCAGGCTTGCCAGTGTTCATCGTCCACCGGCTGCCAAGTGCGTTCATTGAGCAGACGCTTGAGTTGTGCCGGGGTGTCGAATTCGTGCAGTCCAGGCGTGTTCTGCAAAATGCCCCAGCGCAACTCGGCACCGGTCTCCCGTGCGCGTCGTGCGAGCAACATCAACAGCGCGAGGTGAACCAGCCGCGCGGCGCCGAGTTGCAAAGGGCCGGCATCCAGCAAGACGACGATCAAGCGGTTCGCCTGATGTGTGCGATACTGCGGCGCAAGGAACATATGCTCGCCCACCGCTGCCCGGCGCATGAACTCGTCGGGTACCTCGTCCGCCAGTAGCCATTCGCTGGACAACAGCCGTTCATAAGGGCCACGACGCTGCAGGTCACCCAGGCCATCGGGCTCGGGGATGCCACCCTGTTGCTGACCGCGCAACGGGCCCAACATCGGGTTGAGCCGGCCCAGCAGATCGGCGAACAGCGGCAATTGCTCAGGGGCAAACCATTCCAGCCATTGGCGCCAGGGTTGCAGGGAAACCGGTAATTGCATCAGCGTTCCGCCCAATAGGCGTCGATACGCTGCAGATGTTGTGGGGTCACCGGCAGTTGTCGATCAAGGGGAATCACCGCCGGTGGATCGCGCCACAACAACAGCGGTGATCGAGAAAACGTCGTCGACAACGCCTGCCCCAGCAGATCGGTCGGCACGTCGGGTTCCCAACTCGTGGACAGCCACAGCCCGGGCGCGCGCTCATCCGCCACGGCGTATTCAACACCGTCGACCCATGGCAGATCGTCGGCGACACCCGACACGACCAATACGTCGCGATTGGCCGTGACTTGCAGGCGTGCGGCCTGTTCCTCGGGGATCAGCAAGAGCCGCGCATGCAGGCGCCGTGCGGCTTCCCCCCAAGCCACGGCGGCCTGCGGTTCGGCAGGCACGCGTCGTGGCTGCCACCTCCAGCCCATCGCCTGGGTACTCATACAGCGGGCGTCAACAGACGGGTCATTTGCCCTCGCACTTCTTGCAACCGCGCCGGTATCGTCTGGCTGTTGAAGTTGGCATCGATCTCGCGAAGCAAACCCTCCAGCAAGGGCGTTGCCGGCGGTTCGCTACGGGCCAGGTATTCTTCGGCCGTTTCCAGCAGACGATTGAGCCGCGACATCGGCTGCAAGGTCGCCTCCTCCACGGCACTGAACAAATGGCTGTTGCAGGACTGCGCAAAGAGATCTCGCAGTACCTCGCGGCCATGCTGCTGGGCTTCTTTGGTCGGCAACACATACAACAGCGGCCACAGATCGGCTTCACTGGCCTCTATACGCCCGCCGAGCAACGCCGCTGCTGCGATCAACCGCTGGGATTTGACGATGCGTCGGTCCGACAACGGTATCCCGGCCTCACGCAGGCGGCGGATGGCCTGGGCCAATGCCGGGCGAACCAGAGTGAGGTCGACATCCTTAAGTGCCTGACCGAGGGCGTCCAACTGACTCAAGCCCAGCAACCTCTGGATCGGCCGCTGTTCGGACTGCCAACCACCGGCCAGCATTGCTTCGAGCTGATTGTCCGGCACCGATTCGACAAACAAGTGCAGCAGGAAGCGGTCACCGAATGCCCCCAGGGCTTCGTCGTCCGGCAGGCCGTTGGCCGCCCCGACGCATACACGTAGCGGGCACTGGATTTGCGTGTGGCCGCGCCGGAAACGACGTTCGTTCAGCACGCCCAACAGAGTGTTGAGGATGGCCGTCGATCCCAGGAAGACCTCGTCGAGAAACACGATATCGGCTTCCGGCAACATGCCGCTGACATCGGTTTCCACCGTCCCTTCGCGTAGTTTTTTCAGGTCGACCGCGCCGAACAGCTCCGACGGCTCGGTAAAGCGGCCCAGCAAGTACTCGAAATAGCGTCCGCCCATGGATTGCGCCACCCGCCGCACCACCGCACTTTTGGCGGTACCTGGCGGGCCTATTACCAGGATGTGCTCCTGCGCGACGGCAGCCAGAACAATCAGCTCGGCCAACTGCTCGCGCCCCACCAGGCCCTCGGTGGCGACACGAACGGCCTGACGGATTTGCGCGGCGGCACTCTGCAATGAAGCGATCATGGGCTCTTCCCTGAAAATTGAATACGTGGATGTTGCGTGACTTAAAGGATCTGCCCCAAGTCAACCGCATGCATCCTGTGTTTGCTTAACATTTGCTTCACAGCGTCTGCAATGCCTGGTTTGGGTCGATCGCATCGCTGGGTGACGGGCCTGTATCGGCAAGAAACGGTCGTTCATTAGCCTTGTACTTCTCAAAGAATGATCCATTGCCCACCAAAATCTTCACGCAAAAAAAATCCCGCGACCGAATGAGTCGCGGGACAAAAAATGGGTTGGTTGCGGCCAACCAAAGGAGCATTTTTAAAAGCGGTTACAGGCATTCCTGCGCGGCACGTTCGAAACTCGAAGGCATGAAGTTCGACGCCAGCAAGTGGCGCTCATACAAAAACACCTTGCCGCCATTCGGGGCTTTGTAGGCTTCGAGAACGTTGTCTGCCGCGACTTTGCTCGGCACCACGATCCGGTAGCTGCGCTGGGTTTGCGAGACCGTCGGGTTCAGTGCGCTGCCCTGCAACTTCGGCACCACGCAGTCGGCGTACTCGGCAGGCGTTTTTTTCGTCTGAAAAGTCAGCGTCGGGTCGTTCGGCGCGGAGGCGCAACCGGCCAGCAGCAAGGAGGCGAAAGCCATGACAGGAACAAATAAAGGGCGCATTGGTGAAGTCCTGAAAATAAAAAGTCGGGGTCGTTGAGCGTCTCGATGGAGGCGATTTTCCGACTTTGCCCGACAAAGCAGAACTTGCGTTTCTTGATTGTCACTATTACTTGAACCGATAGTTGCGCCGCGCTATCGCTGGTCAGATCAGCTGCTGGTGGTTTCAGGAAGCTTGGCGATCGCTTTGATCTCGAACTCAAATCCATACAGCCACGTTACCCCGACGGCGGTTAACGTCGGGTGCGGTGCGTTACCCCAGAACTCCGGCACTACCTTCCAGATCGTTTCGAACTTCTCTTGCGGATCGACGATGAAGACCGTTACGTCAATCACGTCGTCGAAGGTGCAACCGGCAGATCCCAGGATCGCGTTCAGGTTGTTGAACGCGAGCCGAACCTGAGTCTCCAGGTCGGGCTCGGGTGAGCCGTCTTCGGTACTACCGACTTGCCCCGATACGAATAAAAAGCCATTGGACCGAATTGCCGGCGAATAGCGATTGCGCTCATAAAGCGCTTGGCGTCCGGGCGGAAAAACAACATCACGCTTGCTCATAAAGTGCCTCCAACAACGGGTCAAAGCCGACCCGCATTAATGATGAAGAGACTTTAAGGACTTGTGCCTGCACGATAAACGAGCAACTGTAGCCATCACTGTTTGTAAAACCCAAACAATCCAATAGATATCCGGGGCAGAAATGGACCGTTTCGATGCGATGCTGGCATTTGCTCGGGTGGTGGAAACGGGCAGCTTCACCAAGGCAGCCGAAACCCTGCATATGAGCAAGACGAGCGTGACGCAACTGGTGCAGCAGTTGGAGGCCCGGTTACGCGTCAAATTACTCAACCGCACGACGCGCAAGTGCAACGTAACCGCCGATGGCGCCGTCTATTACGAGCGTGTGGTAAGGCTGCTAGCCGACATGGACGATGCCGAGACCAGCCTGTCCAGCGCCTCGGCCCTGCCCAGGGGCCGGCTGCGAGTGGATGTGCCCAGCCCGTTGGCCAGCATGATTCTGGTACCGGCGTTGCCTGCGTTTCATGCTCGATACCCTGACATCCAGATCGACATGGGGGTCAGCGATCGCATCGTGGACATGATCGGTGAGAATGTAGATTGCGTCGTACGCGGCGGCGAACTAACCGATCAGTCTCTGATGGCCCGGCGGGTAGGCGAACTCCAGTTGGGCGTTTATGCGGCGCCGAGCTACCTGGAGCGCGTCGGTAAGCCGTCGCATCCGCAAGAGCTGGAAGATTCGCATCATCGTGTCGTCGGTTTCCTGTGGGCACGCACAGGCAAAGCTGTGCCTTATGCCATGCGCAGCAATAGTGAGAGTGTCCATATCAAGGGTCGCTATGTGTTGGCGGTCGACGATGGCAACGCCTACATCGCGGCCGGTCTGGCCGGCCTCGGCGTTCTTTGGCTGCCAGACTACATGTCCAAAACCTACGAAGCGCGCGGTGAGTTGGTCCGTTTGTTCGAAGATTGGCGCCTTGATCCGATGCCGATCTACGTGGCCTTTCCGCCGAACCGGCATATCAGCTTCAAGTTGCGCGTATTCATCGATTGGGTCGCTGAGCTGATGGCACAGCATGCGCCGATCATGATTCGTGAGGCGTCGGGAATCTGACCTGGATAAAACCAAGCCCCGCCATAAGCGGGGCTTGATGTATTTCACACGGCATCAGGGTTTACGCCCGCTGCCGGGATTTTGTCCTCCTCCTTTTTTGCCTATGTCAGATGCTTTCTCTCTGTCTTCGACAAGGTTGCCGGCGCGCCCTCCTCCCTGTTCGCTGCCGGAGCGATTGGTATCGCGGGATTGACGTCCCCCTGAGGCCTGCCCACCTTTTTTGCCGGCGTCGGAAGTGCGTTGCGGATCGTTCATCATCCCGCCGCCCGACTGCCCGCCTTTTTTGCCAGCTTCGGAGGCTTTATCAGGGTCGTTGGCAAAATTGCCAGGTTTTTTGTCACCGGTGTTAGCCATTTTCGTTCTCCTCATTGTTTCGCGCGAACCTTTGTCGGCCCGTCTAATTCCGAGGGTTTCTGTGATTGAAAGTTTGAACTGATGCGTGATTCTTGCGACAAGCGGATTGGAATGATTAGTTCCAGAAAACTCCTGCTACGGCGACTAATGGGTGTGATTAAAACGAGTATAAAAACGGGTTCCGCTTAGACAAATTCATGAAAGAAAAGAGCGGTGAGGTCTGGCATCATTCAAAGCAGTTGCACTGAATCATCAGCTCTCTAATTTATCCCGTATGGAGGTACGTCGATGACAGAGCACATCGTCCACTTTCATTGCCAGATTGATCAGGGCACGATGGAACGCTTCAGGGACTGCTGCCTCGACGCCATCGACCAGGGCGCCTCATCGTTACTGCTGAATCTTTCCACCAGCGGTGGCAGCACCAATTTTGGCTTCGCCCTCTACACCTTCCTCAAATCCCTGCCAGTGCCGCTGTGCGCGATTAATGCCGGCAACATCGAGTCGATGGGCATCATCATGTACCTGGCCGCCGGCCGACGTATCACCGCGCCCCATTCGCGGTTTCTGATTCACCCCATGAATTGGTACTTCCCCCAAAGCTCGGTCGACCATCAACGCCTGCGCGAATACCTCTTGAGCCTGGATAACGACCTCGCGCGTTATGTGCAAATCTTTGCCCTGGAAACGGCCAACGCGGATACCAAACTGGATATTTTTCATTGCCTTTCAGCGGAAGAGAAAGTGATTGCGGCGCATGAATCCCTGGCGTACGGAATCGCCCACGAAATGCATCAGATGGTGTTTGCCGATAACGTCAAACACTGGAAAATCAGTGGCGGCTGACGCATGTTCGAGACGGACCTGAGCTTTTCGTTACCGATGCGTCAGGTGCCAGCAATGGGCTGAATGTCCAGGGTCATTCCGTCACTCAGCGTGAGTTTCAAATCCTTGATAGTGCCGGCCACACGGTCCTTGAAAACCGGTTCGCCCTCGGGATCAAGTTCATCGTAGATAAAGCGGTTGCCCTCGAGCCAGCCGATGGCCGTTTGCAGTTCCGGGGTGAGGTAATACTTGCCGTCCAGAAAAAAACCGGCAAACGGTTCTACCCTTTCCCGATTCTCGACTTCGTAGCGCACGCCGGGAGTCATTCCTGTGGATTCATCAATCATGATGCGTACCTCGTCATGGTGTCTGAACTTGGCGCCCTACCTGTTTCAAGGCGTCGACAAAGCGGGCTCGACGGGACGTCTGTGCATCAGACCTCCCGCCTTGCCCTGATACCTGTCAAGAAGTTCCCAGCCCACGCGACAGATCGGCCGGGGTTTCGGCCGCGGTCTTGCGCATCTCGCCCGTTTCTCCAGCGATTGCATCGCGGGGCTCTGTGGTTTCCATCACCTTTTCGCGCACCGCCTCATAGCCCTCCCGTGCTTGCTGTTTGACCTTGCCGGTGAGGCTTGCGCTGGTCCTGCCCAGATAACGGCGCTCCGTTGCGGTGGTGGGTAACGCCGCGCCCAGCAACGCGCCCACAGCGATACCCATCGCGGCCATCAGCAGGGGTTGCTCCTTGAGTAGATGACTGAACTGGTCGCTCATTTCATGAGTCCTGCGCGACAGGCGATCACTGGTGTCATGGACGGTGTGACTGAGCTGATCGGTCTTCGCATGCAGGCTGTCGCTCAGGTGCGCGGCCTTACCCTTGACCGCCTGATAGCTGTCCTTGAGCGAATCGGTGGTGGTGTGAAGACGCTGTCGCGCGCTGTCCAGCCCCTCAGAGAGCCCTTCACCCAAGTCATCGGCCCAGTCGATATCCGGCTCCGGCTCGACGCGATATTCCCTGGGCGTTGGCGGACGATTCTGGCTCATCATCAACCACATCAGCCCGACCGAGGTCAGCACCGCGGGCACGGGGTTGTTGCGCACGCTGGTGCCCAGATTGGTCAGGAAAGTCGAGCCGTTGCTTTTCATCAGCAGCAGTGCCTGATCGAACATCTGGCCGGGGGTAAACTTGCTTTCCAGCGCGTCGACGATATGCCCGATGTTCTCCCGTTGCGCATCGATTTCACGTTCGATGGTTTCCGGGCTCTTGGCCGCTTCGGTTTCAAATTCTCGGTTCATGACACTTTCCTCCGCAGGGCTTCCTGGTCTTTGTTCAAGGCGTCCAGGGTGCGATCAGGCTTGAAGTGGGAAGGCTCGAATTGTTTTTTGCCTGCCTGCAGCATCACAAACCCGATGACCATCACCACGACGCCGACAATCAGCGCGGCCAGCCAGGACGCCATCACCAGGCTCAAGGCATAGACCACAGCCATCAGCAGAATGATGAACCCGGCGAGCAGCACAATGGCGCCACCGGCGACCCCGGCAATCCCTGCTTTCAATGTCGTCAGGCTGGCCTGCAATTCCACTTTGGCCAACGCCAGCTCCTTGGTGAATAACGCCGGTACTTCCCGAGTTAGCTGCCGCAATAAACCGACCACGGAAGCGTCATGATCAACTGTCGTGACAGACGGTGTGACGGGTGGTGTGCGTTGCAGTTCTGGATCTTCTCTGTTCATCACCGTTCTCCTGAGAAGGGGCTGGACCCCGACATTGAGGAACTGTCGCCACGATGGTCGGGCGCGCTCGGCGAGGACGGCGTGATGCTAGAGGCCAACCCGGGCGACAGCTCGCCTCCGGGCGGCATCGAAGTTTCATAAAGTCCTTGCGAGCCATCGCCAGTGAACGTGGCTGTGCTGCTCTGGGCAGCAAACTCACGGTCGGTTGTTGTCGGCAGGGTCGCCGTGCCCGCTTTCAGGAACCGCGACAGACCAAACCCCACCGCGATGCTGCCGACAATGAACAGCCCCGGATTGTCGCGTGCCAGGTCAGCGCCATCGTGCAAAAGCTCTTCGGCGCTTTTGCTGCGCAGTTTTCCCGCCAGGCTGCTCATGCTGTCGGCCATGTCTGCCAGGTAATCGGACATCCCAAACGTATCGTTAGTCCTGATCTCGGAAACGACTGACTGGGCGCCTCTGGCCAATGCTTCAATTTGATCCGCTGCGGTATCGCGGTATTGGCCGAACTGCTCATCGGCCTGATGCCGCGCACCGCCTATCGCTTCGGTAACCTCCTCCTTTAAATGCTGAAAGTTTTGTTCGGAGCCTGCGGAATCCCGTGGGGCATCCGGTTGTCCGGTTCTGCTGTCTGGAATAGTCATGTCATCCATCGCCTTCGTAATGAACACGTCAGGAAGTGGCCGCGGGGTGTCCGCGGTGGTGCTTCATTGCAGATGACGAGGGTGTCTGGCGGGGAGTTCCAAGCAGATGATGAAGTGATGAAAAGTACGCTGCGGAACCTGTGGGAGCGGGCTTGCCCGCGATGATGGCGGCACATTCAACATTGATGTCGGCTGACACATCGCTATCGCGGGCAAGCCCGCTCCCACAGGATTGCGTTCGCTGGGATGCATTGCCCAGCAAAAACCTGCTAAGTTGTACGATGACAGACGAGATGCGTATATCTCGTCTGTCATCCCTATAACAACAAGGAAAAATACCCATGAAAAAAACGAAATTGCTTATCGGCTTCTTGTGCCTCTTCAGCGGCTATGTGATGGCAGCCCCTTCATCGGGCG
The DNA here is from genome assembly GCF_016650735.1 of Pseudomonas sp. TH37. Classification (NCBI taxonomy): domain Bacteria; kingdom Pseudomonadati; phylum Pseudomonadota; class Gammaproteobacteria; order Pseudomonadales; family Pseudomonadaceae; genus Pseudomonas; species Pseudomonas sp. TH37. Next base: position 911,226 of record NZ_JAEKFD010000002.1, on the reverse strand, counting down.
AGAAGGATGTCGCCGTGGCGGTAGATCATCTGACGCAAGCCATGCTGACCAAGAACATTCCCCAACTGAATGCGCTCACCGCTGAAAACCTCACCTACGGCCATTCCAGCGGGAAAATCCAGGACAAGAAAGCGTTCATCGCCGACATCGAAACCGGCAAAAGCGCTTTCAAGACCCTGGAAATGCAGGGGCAGACCATTACGCTGTCGGGTGATGTGGCTTTGGTACGGCATCATTTTTCGGCACAAGCCCTCAAGGGTGAAGAGATCGTCCCGACCGAAATCGAGAACTTCCAGATCTGGCAGAAACAGAAAGGCAAATGGCTACTGGTAGGACGACAAGCGTTCCGCTTCTGATTTTTGCTTGGCTCAAAAGATCGCAGCCTTCGGCACCTCCTTGTATCTCGACTATCGCTCCGTCAGGAGCGATAGTTCTCGACTGATTATCGAGGGAGGGACCTGGAAGCTCGCTTGAGGCTGTGTTTACTGACCCGTACGACGCGCAGCGTGTCGCCGACAGAGGCGACTCTGTCAGAAACTTCCGAAATTTTGTGGATTGCTCGAAGATCGTTCCCACGCTCTGCGTGGGAATGCAGCCCGGGACGCTCCGCGTCCCTTGCGGAGCCGAACGCGGAGCGTCCGTTGAGGCATTCCCACGCGGAGCATGGGAACGATCTACATGGGGATTTTTGAGCCATGCTCCTAGGGCAAAGCATCATCAAACCGGCTCGCGAAGCGCTCAATCATCCTCATGCAATTTGATGCCGCGTTTATGCAGCAGGTACGGCACCAGCAACACCAACAGCGTCAGCACCAGGACCGACGCCGCAATCGGTTGCGTCACAAATATCATCCAGTCGCCCTGGCTGATGGACAAGGCGTTACGCAGTTGTTTTTCCGCCATCGGCCCCAGCAGCATGCCCACGATTACCGGGGCGACGGGGAAATCGAAACGCCGCATCAACACCCCGGCCCAACCGATGCCCAGCATCAGAAACAAGTCGAACGTTGAGTGGCGCATGCCGTACACGCCGATGGTGGCGAACACCAGAATGCCGGCGTTCAGGTACGGTCGTGGAATCTGCAAGAGTTTGACCCACAGGCCCACCAACGGCAGGTTCAGCACCAACAGGATGGCGTTGCCGATGTACAGCGAAGCCACCAGCGTCCAGACCAGCTCGCCCGAGGTCTGGAACAGCAGCGGCCCCGGTTGCAGGTTGTAGTTCTGGAATGCGGCCAACAGGATCGCCGCCGTGGCGGAGGTCGGTATGCCCAGCGTCAGCAACGGCACCAGAGAACCGGTCGCGCTCGCATTGTTGGCCGCCTCCGGCCCGGCGACACCCTCGATGGCGCCCTCGCCTTTGCTGGCGGCGAACTCTTGCGGGTACTTGCTGAGTTTGCGTTCGGTCGAATAAGACAGGAACGTCGGAATTTCCGCGCCACCGGCCGGAATCGAGCCAAAGGGAAAACCGATCAAGGTGCCCCGTAGCCACGCGGGAACCGAGCGTTTCCAGTCGGCACGGGTCATCCACAACGAGGTCAGGCGATGTCGGCTGCCCGTTTCTTCCTTTTGGTAGAGCACGCTGTACAAGGCCTCACCGACGGCAAACAAGCCGACCGCCACCAGCACGACCTCAATGCCATCGACCAGTTCGGGCACCTCCATGGTGTAGCGGGCAATGCCCGAGGTCGAGTCCAGGCCGATCAAGCCGATGGTCAGCCCGATCCCCAATGAGGCAAAGCCGCGCAGCATCGACGCACCGAGCACCGCCGACACCGTGGTGAAGGCCAGCACCAGAATCGCGAAATACTCCGCCGGCCCGAACTTCAGCGCCAGCGTGGCCACGAGGGGGGCGAACAGGGTCAGCAAGATCGTCGCGATGGTGCCGGCCACGAATGAACCTATCGCCGCCGTCGCCAACGCCGGGCCTGCCCGCCCGTTGCGGGCCATGAGATTGCCTTCCAGGGCCGTGACCATGGAGGACGATTCCCCCGGGGTGTTGAGCAGAATCGAGGTGGTCGAGCCGCCAAACTGAGCGCCGTAATAGATACCGGCGAACATGATCAGCGCGCCGGTAGGATCGACCTTGGCGGTAATCGGCAGCAGCAAGGCGACGGTCAGCGCCGGCCCGATTCCCGGCAAAACACCGATCGCAGTACCCAGCAAGCAGCCGATAAAACCCCACATCAGATTGATCGGCGCCAACGCGGCACCGAAGCCGGTTGCCAGACTCGAGAGAATGTCCACCTTGTCGACCTCCTTCGGCCCGGATCAGATCCAGGCGTTGATCAAGGGCGGAAGGGAAACCCCTAGCCCGGCGGTGAAAAGCCAGTAAATCGGCAGTGTCAGGGCGATGCCGATGGCCAGGTCCCGCAGCGGGCTGCGACTGCCAAAACCCCGTGCAGAACAGGCAAACAGCAATGCTGCCGCCAATACGAAGCCGATGTAGGTAATGAGCAAGGCAACGCCCACCAGCCCCGCCGTGACCCAGGTTGCGCCGAGCTTGCCGCCGGGCTGAGCCAGGGTGGTCTCATGGTCGTCGGGAAGATTGCGAAAACCTCCGGTGAGCGCCTGATAGCACATCAACAGACCGACGACGCCCAGAAACGCCGCGACGACGTAGGGGTAGACGTACGCCGCCATGATGACGAAGCCCATCTCGGGAGGAAACCGCGAGGCGCCGAACGCCAATACCGCGCTGATGGCGACGACACCTAAGCCAATTGCCAGTTGGGCCGGCATGACTCTCCAGCGCCCGGCCATCTCAAAGCAGCCCGACCTTGACCAGCATTGCGCGCAGGCGCCCATGTTCTTCTTCGACGAATTTGCCGAAGTCATCCCCGGTCAGAATGCTCGGTGACCAGGCATTGGTTTTTACGTTTTCTTGCCAGACGTTGCTTTTGGTGGCGGTCAGGACGGCTTCGGTCAGTTCTTTGCGCTGGTCAGGCGTCAGGCCCGCTGCGCCGTAAACGCCACGCCAGTTGCCGATCGTCACGTCATAGCCACTTTCTTTGAGAGTCGGTGCATCGATGCCTTCAACGCGGCTGGGTGCGCCAATGGCGAGTAGCCGGAACTGCTTGGACTGCACGTATTTGGCAAGCTCGGCGTAGCCGCCGGTGATCACCGTGATGTGGCCCCCCAGCGTCGCGGCGACGACTTCGCCGCCACCGGCAAAGGCCACGTAATTCACCTTGTTGACGGGGACGTCCATTTTGCTCGCCAGTTCGGCGATGCCGATGTGGTCGATCGACCCCTTGGAGCCACCGCCCCATTTGATATTGGACGGGTTGGCTTTGAAGTCTTTGATCAAGTCGTCCAGGGTTTTGTATGGGGAGTCGTCACGCACGGCAATCACGTTGTATTCGGTGAACAGCCGGGCGATCGGCGTCACGTCCTTCAAGGTGATTTGCGGTTTGTTCTGCTCGATGGACGCGACCATGATTGCACCGACCACCAGCAGGGCATTGGCGTCGCCCTTGGTGCCGTTGGCAAATTGCGCCAAGCCCAGGGTGCCACCGGCGCCGCCCTTGTTCTCGAAGGTAGCGGACTTTGCCGTTTTCGCCTCGACCATCGCCTTGCCCAGGACGCGTGCGGTCTGGTCATAACCACCACCGACCGAACCGGGGGCCATGAACTTGACGGTGTCCAGCGCAAAAACCGGTGATGCGAGCGCGGCGGCGGTAACTAAAACGGCGAGGTTGCTGCTGAATCGACGGGCCAATGCAAACATGAGTCGTCTCCGGATAGCTGTTCTTGTTGTTTTCGATCAGGGAGAAGCCCCTGTTCGTTGAACATGCGTCTGGAATAAGCGTAGGTCATAGTTGTGTTTGTTGGCGGTATTTCAATGGCCTGCCTGCCGCCACTATTCCTACGAAAAAAACAGCACATCGACTCAATATTCCCGCCCGAATCTACGCAACCATGGCCTCGCGAATCACCTCTCACTTAATCCGTAAGGACATTCACCATGGCCATTGCAAAAGCTGTTCCCGGTAAAACCCTGCTGACCCCGACCGACCACACCCTGATCATGATCGATCACCAGTCGCAGATGTCGTTTGCGACCAAGTCCATCGATGCCGTCACCCTGCGCAACAACGCCGCCCTTGTCGCCAAAGCCGCAAGGGGCTTCAAGGTATCGACCATCCTCACCACCGTCGCCGAGAAGAGTTTTTCCGGCCCGATTTTCGACGAAATCAAATCGGTATTCCCGGAACACAAGGTGATCGACCGCACCAGCATGAACACCTGGGAGGACGAGCGTATTGCCGTCGAAGTCAACGCAGCCGGCAAGCAGAAAATCGTTCTGGCCGGCCTGTGGACTTCCGTATGCATCGTTGGCCCGGCCCTTTCGGCGATTGACCAGGGTTTCGAGGTCTACGTGATTGCCGACGCCTGTGGCGATGTCACCACCGAGGCCCATGAAATGGCCTTGCAACGCATGATCCAGATCGGCGCCCGTCCCATGACATCGTTGCAGTACTTGCTTGAGCTCCAGCGCGACTGGGCACGTACCGAGACTTACGACGAGACGGTGAAAACCTCCATCGCCAACGGTGGTGCCTATGGCCTGGGCCTGATCTACGCCAAGACCATGTTCAACGCCTCTGAAGGCCATTGAGAGAAAACAGCGACTCTTTGGAGTCGCTGTTTCAGGGGGCGATCAATGATGTTTTCTTTACAAGCCCCCCCGCTCATGCCCGGTCGGGAGGACGTGGCCAAAGCGTCCTTCTGGCTCTGCGTGCTTTTCGCCGGAACGGCCTTGGCGGATGAAGCACCGGCAACCGCGCAAGGATTCCTCGAGGGCGCGCAGCTTGAGGTGCTCAGTCGAAATTTCTTCCTCAACAGCGACTACCGTTCACCCTCGCCTTCGGGCAAGAACTACAAACAAGAGTGGGCTCAAGGCTTTATCGGCTCTTTTGAATCCGGATTCACACCCGGCACGCTAGGTTTCGGCGTCGACAGCCACGCCTTTACGGGGCTGAAGCTCGACGGCGGCAAAGGGCATTCGGGAACGGGGTTACTGCCACTGGACAGTGACGGTCGTAGCGAAAGCAACTATTCCAGTGCCGGTGGCGCACTGAAAATCAGGGCCTCCCGAACCACCCTGGCCTTCGGTGAAATGACCGTCGAAACCCCGGTGTTCGACACCGCCGACAAACGCCTGCAACCGGAATACGCCACGGGTTTTCTGCTGAACAGCGGCGAAATCGACAACGTGAATCTGGTGACCGGTCATTTCACGGCGTTCAAGAATCAAGACAACACCTCGGGCAAGGGCAACTTTTACGGCTACGGTGCCAACACCGAGGCCGGAGGCATCACGCTTCTGGGCGCCGACCTGTTCACACACAGTCCTGTCGGCGGCGCCCTGTATGCCTCCGAACTGAGCGATACCTGGCGTCAGTACTACGGCAACCTGCACCTGAAACAGTCCGAATTGTTCCTCGACGCCAACCTGTATCGCACGCAAGACACCGGCAAGGCGCTGGCCGGTACCATCGACAACACCGCCTACAGCCTGTCGGGCAAATACACCGTTGATGCGCATGCCTTTACCCTGGCCTGGCAACGCATCGATGGCGACACACCGTTCGACTTCGTCGGTGGCGACTCCATTTACCTGGCCAACTCGATCAAATACGCCGACTTCAACGGCGCCCACGAACGCTCTTGGCAGGCACGCTACGACCTCGATCTCGGCGCTTATGGAATACCCGGCCTAAGCTTCATGACCCGTTATGTCAGGGGCAGCGACATCGATGGCACCCGTGCGCCCAAGGGTGGGACCTACAACCCGTTCGACCCGACTGTCGGCGAGTACGTACCTCAACAAGGCGATGGCGGGCGGCATTGGGAGCGCGACATAGACCTGCGCTACATCGTGCAATCAGGTGCCGCCAAGGGTTTGTCGTTGCAACTGTCCCATGTGTCTCACCGAGCTAACAGCGCCCAGGCGGGCGATGACATCGACAGGGTTTACGTTGTCATCCAGTATCCGCTGACCTTCGGGCACCTATGATCAGCGTCACGATGGAAATGGCGGAAGGCAGCCGGAGTCGAACCTGCCCGGGAACGGATGCCGTCCCCAACCGGGTTTGAAGCCCGGCCGCGCCACCGGGCGCGATTGCCTTCCTTGAACTCAGTTTTCTGTTTGTTGGGCCAATGCATTGTCGAGCCGGATATGGCGCCGATCGCCAAAGCGCCGGGTCAGGCCGATTCGGTCGAAGTACTCAAGAATCTGAATGCTGCGCTTGCGCCCCAGGCCCACGGCATCGCGAAACGCGGTGACCTGAATCACCGGGTCATCGCTGGCCAGTTGCACCAGCATAGCCGCCAATCGGCGCACCAGTGTCTCGGTATAAAACAAGTCACGGACCACTTGGTGCACCAACCCCAGCCGCGCCATCTTGCGCAGCAGCAGGCGCACGGCGGCCTCTTCATGGCCCGTCGCTTTAGCCAGATCACGCACCCATGGCGGATCGAAACCCGCCTGTTCGAACAACGGCTGTAATTGTTGCCACAGGGTTTCGTCATCCTCGCTCAACCGCACTTGGTGATCGGGCAAATGCAACCATGGGCCACTGGCGACGATCGCACCGCTGACCAGCAATTCGTCGAGCAGGCTGATAAAGGTCGGCCGGTCCAGCGCGGTGCCGGCGAAGCGACGCAGGCGATCCCTGTCCGGTCCCATTTGATCCGGTTCGAGTTGATGAAAGCGTGCGAGATGTTCCAACAGTGGCGCTTTCAAGGCTTCCCAGCGGGCGGCGCTGAACAGCAACGGCCCCTGCCGCGTATCGATCAAACGCACGTCATCGGGCAATTCCCAGCTATCGCGCGGACGATTGAACTGACGCTCCAGACGTTGCGGATCGAGTCCGGTGTCGCTGTTGGCCAGCAGCGCTGGCAGTGCTTCTTCCAGACTGGTCGTGGTGGCCAGCGCCTGTAGCTGCGCCAATCGTTCGGGGCTGCGACGGTGTCGGGCCGGGGCAAACGGGTCGAGCACCCGGCCACCGCCGAGGGTGCGCTGAGCGCTTTGATCGCGCAGGATCAAACGGTCGCCCTTCACCGCCAGCACCGGCGCGTTCACCAGCAATTGCGCGAACATCTGCTCACCCGGTGCCAGGCTGACACCCTCCAGCAACGCCACTCGCCCGGTCACGTCCTGAGTGCCGAGATGCACGTGCACTGGCTGAAAGTGCTCGAAGCTTCGCGCCTCGCTGACCAACAAGGTCATCTCGATATCCAGACGCTGGGTCGGCGCATGCAGCCATTCGGCCAACAGCCAGTGGCCCCGGTGAATCTGCTCCAGGGCCAAACGGTCGGCACTCAGGTTCAGCGCGACTCGCTGCCCGGCCGTCGCGCTGTCGGCCGCTTGGTTCTGCGCATGCAGGCCTCGCACCCGTACCGGTTTGCCCAGCGGACTCAACATCAGCGTATCGCCCACGGCCACCTGACCAGACAACGCGGTGCCGGTCACCACGATCCCGGCGCCGGCCACGCTGAAAGCCCGATCAATCGCCAAGCGGAAACCGCCGCTGAAACTGCGTTGAAGCACCTCATGTTGCGCACCCAGCAAGGCCTGACGCAGTGCCTCGACGCCTTCGCCGGTCACACTCGACAGCGCGATTTGCGGCGCGTCGGCATAAGGGCCGGGTGCGAGCAATGCTTCGATCTGTTCCCGGACGGCTTGCACACGAGCAGGGTCGACGCGGTCGCATTTGGTGATTGCAATCAGTGCCCGAGGAATGCCCAGCAACTCGACAATCGCCAGATGTTCGCGGGTCTGCGGCATGACGCCGTCATCGGCCGCCACCACCAACAACACCAGATCAATGCCCTGAGCCCCGGCCAGCATGTTGTGGGTGAAGCGCTCATGACCGGGTACGTCGATAAAACCGGTCAGGGCGGCCCCCGGCTCCAGCGCCGCGTAGATATAGCCGAGGTCGATGGTCATGCCGCGTTCGCGTTCTTCCCGGCGACGGTCGCCGGCCTGGCCGGTCAGAGCCTGGAGCAAGGAAGTCTTGCCGTGATCAATATGCCCAGCGGTGCCGACAATCACCCGTCCCGGCCCTCCTCCTGCAGTTGATCGAGTTGAGCCAGCCATGCGGCTTCATCGTCGAGTTGGCGCAGGTCCAGCCAAAGCGCATCGCCGTCGATGCGCCCGAGCACGGGAATCGGCAACCGGCGAAACGCTGCCTCCAGCCCCAGCAATCGCCGCCCGCGCAGACGTTTGGAAACGTTGGGCCGCAGGCATAACGCAGCGCCAGGTAAGCGAGCCACCGGTTGGCTACCGCTGCCGATCATGCCCAGCGCCGGTACCGCGCTGACGCTCCAGCCATCGCCCAATACCCGCGCCAGAGACGGTTGCAGGCGTTCAGCCTGGGCGAAGATATCGGTTTGGGGTCGGGTCAGCAGGCGCAGACTCGGCAGGCGTTCGGCCAGCCGATCAGGATCGCGGTACAGCGCCAATACGGCTTCGAGGGCGGCCAGGGTCAGTTTGTCAACCCGCAGCGCGCGCTTGAGCGGGTTTTTCTTGATCTTCGCGATCAGGTCTTTGCGGCCGACTATCAACCCGGCCTGGGGGCCGCCGAGCAGTTTGTCACCGCTGAAAGTGACGATGTCCGCACCATCGAGCAGCGCCTGGCGCACCGTCGGTTCGGCAGGCAGGCCCCAGCGGGTCAGGTCCAGCAGGCTGCCGCTGCCCAGATCTTCCAGCAGCGGCAGCCCGTGACGGTGAGCCAGTTCCGCCAATTCCGCCGTCGGCACCCGGGCGGTGAAACCTTCAATGGAGTAATTGCTCGCGTGTACGCGCATCACCAGGCCACTGCGCGGACCGATGGCCGCCTCGTAATCGCGGGCATGGGTGCGGTTGGTGGTGCCCACTTCGTGCAGCCGCACCCCGGCGCGGGCCATGATGTCGGGAATGCGAAAGGCACCGCCGATTTCGATCAGTTCACCACGGGAAATGATGCCTTCCTTGCGCGCGCCCAGACTGTTGAGCGTCAGCAACACAGCGGCGGCGTTGTTGTTGACCACGGTCACCGCTTCGGCACCGGTCAGCTCGCGGATCAGGCCTTCGATCAAATCATCGCGGTCGCCGCGCTTGCCGCTGTGCAGATCGAATTCCAGATTGAGCGGATAGCGGGCGGCCAGTTGCACGGCTTCGATAGCCGACTCCGGCAACAACGCGCGCCCGAGGTTGGTGTGCAGCACCGTGCCGGTAAGGTTGAACACCCGGCGGACCTGGCTGCGATGCTGGATCGCCAGACGCTCGCCTGCCCTGCCCGCCAATACGTCGGGGGCGATTTCAACGGCATTGAGTTCACCCTTGAGCACCGGTTCGCGCAAGTCATCAAGCAACTGCCGCAGGCCGGCCAGCAGCGCGTCACGCCCATAACGCTCAGCCAATGCTTGGCAGGCAGGATGGCGCAGCAAGCTGTCGATGGAGGGCAGCCGCAAGGCGTGGCTGGCGGAGGTTGCAGACATCAGAGGCTCCCGGAAGCGAATGACCGTCGCGTCTGAGTGTAGCCGCTGGGCTCATAGGGATAGGCTTAGGGGGATAGGCTCAAAGGGATAAGCTCAGTCACCTCCCGGTGCCAGCATCAGATTGGGCGATGGGCGCTGGTAGCCTTCCTGCTCCAGGCGCATGTCCAGCATCAGGCTGGACAGGTCCGCCGAGAGTGCTTCGGCTTCGGCGTCGTTTTCCAGGTAGATCAGCTTCAGGTAGCTGTTGCAGCCGGGGCAGACTTCCGCTCGCAACGGTGCCTGATTGGCAGCATGACGGTCATCCTCGAAGCTGACGTATTGAAGCCCCTTGCTCTGTTCGCAATACACGCACTTGACCCGCACCGCATGCCATTCGCAGGCGCATAACGAGCACACCAGATAACGCAATCCGTTGTATTTGCCGCGATGACGAATCACTCCGGCCATCGCCGGCGAACCGCAGGCCGGGCATTGGCTGAGGCTGTCGCCGCGCTTGAGTTCAAGGTTCGGTGAACTCAGCAGCCAATGGCTCCAGGCCGCTTGCAACGCTGCACCGAGGAACGGCACCAGCTCTGCCGGCAGCATTGAATACTGGCCGCTGACCAAGGCAATTGCCCAGGCTTTGAGCAGCCCCGGATTGGCACTGCGCAACGTCGCCACGGCGTTTTCTACCGCTGATTGTGGCGGTGGCTGATAGCGTTGCAACAAGGCTTCGAGAAAGGGTAGCCAAACATTTTCACGCACCAGACTGTCGGCGGCGAACGGTGGCAAGCCATGTTCTACGCACACCCGAAGACGTTCGGGATCGGGCATGGCGGCCACGGGCGGATCGTCCATCAGGTTCTGCTGAGCGTGGCACAGACCCGCGATCAAGCGCAGATAGTCCGCCATGGGATGCCCATCGGCCAGGCGTTCCAGACGCAGCGCGCGCAAGGTGAACAGGTTGTTCGGTGGCAGGTACAGAAACGGCGGTGAACTCGCCGCCGCTTCTATCTGCCCAGGCTCGAGGATCGTGGCCAAGGGGTCATCCTTTTTTGGTGATCGGTCGCTCAGGCGTTTCGTCTTGGGTCACTTCCCGGTACCAGAGCTCATGGTGTTTTCTCGCCCAGGCGCGGCTGACCCTGCCACGCACCATGGCGTGGACCGAGCCGCGAATCCAGATACCGGCATAGACGTGGACGATAATGCTCAGCACCAGGATGAACCCCGCCAGCGCATGCAGCAGCATCGCCCAGCGAATACCGGTGATGCCAAAGTACGCGCTGAACCAGGCACGCCAGATCACCAACCCGCTGAACAACAGCACCAGCATGCAGATCAGCAACACCCAAAATAGTAGCTTCTGCCCCGGGTTGTATTTGCCGATTGGCGGCACGCCCGCCTCTTCGTTACGCATGACAGTCCCGACGCGCCTGAGCCACAACCGGTCGTTGGCGCTGAAGTAATTCGCCCGCCAGAAACTGAACACCAGGCCGAGGAACAGCACAAACATCGCCACGCCCATGTACGGATGCAGAATGCGCGTCCACGAACCGCCGCCAAACAGGTTGCTGAGCCAGAACAACCCCGGATGGAACAAGGCCAGCCCCGACAGCGCGGCCATGAGAAACAGAATTGCCACCAGCCAGTGATTGGTGCGCTGGTTGGAGGTGTAGCGCAGGATCGGTTTTTCGTTCATGGCCTGTCCTCCCCGCCGGGTTTCGTCGGATCAAAGGTGTGCACCGATGGATCGAATTCATGCACCGCCGGGTCGAGGGTGACTGGATGTTCGTCCTCCTCGACCAGTTGAGGCCCGACGCGCACGTAATGGAAGAACCCGGCCAGCACCGCCGCGCCCATGGCCAGCAACGCCAGGGGTTTGCTCAGGCCTTTCCACAGGTCCACCAGCGGACTGATCGCCGGGTGATCCGGCAACCCGGCATACAACCTGGGCGTGTCGGCATGGTGCAGCACATACATGACGTGGGTGCCGCCGACGCCTGCGGGGTCATACAAACCGGCGTTTTCGAATCCGCGACTTTTGAGGTCGACGATACGTTCGGCGGCGTGTTCTTTCATGTCTTCCTTGGTGCCGAAAACGATGGCGCCGGTCGGGCAGGTTTTCACGCAGGCCGGCTCCAGCCCCACCGCCACCCGATCCGAACACAGTGTGCATTTATAAGCCTTGTGGTCCTTTTGCGAGATGCGCGGAATGTTGAACGGGCAACCGGTGATGCAATACCCGCAGCCGATGCAATGGTCCTGATCGAAATCGACGATGCCGTTGGCGTGCTTGATGATCGCGCCGGGGCTCGGGCACGCCGCCAGACAGCCGGGCTCGGCGCAGTGCATGCAGCCGTCCTTGCGAATCAGCCATTCGAGGTTGCCGGCGTCGGTTTCATGCTCGGTAAAGCGCATCAAGGTCCAGGTATCTGCGCTGAGGTCTTGAGGGTTGTCGTAAGTGCCGAGGTTGTGACCGACGTCGTCGCGCAGTTCGTTCCATTCCGAGCAGGCGACTTGGCAGGCCTTGCAGCCGATGCACTTGGTGGTGTCGATCAGCTTGGCCACTTCCTCTTGCGTGCGCACCGAGGGCGGCATGGTGGTGGTGGCCGAACGGGCGATGATGTCTTGGCTGGCCATTTAGACTTTCTCCACGTTGACCAGGAATGACTTGGATTCCGGGGTCTGTGTGTTGCCATCGCCGAGGAACGGCACCAGGGTGTTGGTCAGGTAACCGTGACGGGTGGCGCCGGTGAAACCCCAGTGCAACGGGATACCGATCTGGTGCACCACTTGGTTATTGACCTGCAGCGGACGAATCCGCTTGGTCACCACCGCCACCGCTTCGATGTGCCCGCGCTTGGAACTGACCCGAACCCGGTCACCGGCAGCAATGCCCTTCTCCTTGGCCAGCACTTCGCCGATCTCGACAAACTGCTCAGGCTGGGTCACGGCGTTGATCGGGCAATGCTTGGTCCAGAAGTGGAAGTGTTCGGTCAGCCGGTAGCTGGTCGCCGCATAGGGGAAGTCCTTGGCCTGCCCGAGGGTTTCCCAGACTGAATCGAAGATCCGCCCGGCCGGGTTGCTGGTCGCCTGCTTGTTGTTGGGGTGCATCGGGTTGATACCGATGGGCGTCTCGAACGGCTCATAGTGTTCCGGGAACGGCCCTTCGTTCATCTTGTCGAGGGCGAAGAAACGCGCCACGCCTTCGGGGTTCATGATGAACGGGTTCATCCCGGCTTCCGGCGGCACATCGGCCTTGTAGTCAGGCACGTCGGTGCCGGTCCAGACCTTGCCGTTCCACCACACCAGCCGTTTGTTCGGGTCCCATGGTTTGCCTTGAGGGTCGCAAGAGGCGCGGTTGTAGAGGATCCGTCGGTTCATCGGCCAGGCCCAGGCCCAGCCCAGGTTCTGCTTCATGCCGAAAGGATCGCTGTTGTCACGCCGGGCCATCAGGTTGCCCTGCTCGGTCCAGCTGCCGCAGAAAATCCAGCACCCGGACGCCGTGCTGCCATCGTCCTTGAGCTGGCCGAAGCCTGACAGCTGCTGACCGGTCTTGATCACCGCGCCCGAGGCGTCGGTGACATCGGATACGGCGTAGCCGTTGAATTCCCGGGCCAGCTCTTCTGGCGTCGGGTCATCCGGCACTTTGTAGGGCCAGTCGAGCTTGAGGATCGGCTCGGCCCAGGCACCGCCATTGGCCTGATAGCGCTTGCGCAGGCGCAAGAACAACTCGGCCATGATCTTCACGTCCGTGTGCGCCTGCCCCGGGCCATCGGCGCCCTTCCAGTGCCATTGCAGCCAGCGACCGCTGTTGACCAGTGAACCGTTTTCTTCGGCGAAACAGGTGGTGGGCAGACGGATGACTTCGGTCTGGATCTCGGCCGTTTGCACATCGTTGTATGGCCCGACGTTGCGCCAGAACTCCGAGGTTTCGGTGGCCAGTGGGTCCATCACCACCAGCCATTTGAGTTTGGCCAGCGCCTTCATCACCCGGTTCTTGTCCGGCAAGGCGGCGATCGGATTGAAGCCCTGGCACATGTAGCCATTGACCTGCCCCTTGCCCATCATGTCGAACATTTTCAGGATGTCGTAGCCAGGAATGTCCAGCTTGGGCAGCCAGTCGTAACCCCAGTTGTTCTCTGCGGTGGCATTGGCGCCGTACCAGGCTTTCATCAGGCTGACGTGAAACTTGCCGTAGTTCTGCCAATAGGACATCTGCCCAGGACGCAGCGGCTTGAGTGCGCGCTTGGCGATGTAGGCGTTGTAATCCTGTTCAGCTTCGGCCGGCAGGGTCAGGTAACCGGGCAACAGGTTGGACAGCAAGCCCAGGTCGGTCAGGCCCTGGATGTTGGAGTGCCCGCGCAGAGCGTTGACGCCCCCGCCCGGCATGCCGACGTTGCCCAGCAGCAGTTGCACCATGGCCGCGCTGCGGATCATCTGCGAGCCGGTCGAGTGCTGGGTCCAGCCCAGCGCGTAAAGAATCGTCATGGTTTTGCCCGGTTGCGAGCAGGTGGCGATTTCTTCCCAGATTTTCTGCATCGCGTCCACGGGCATGCCGCAGACCTGACTGGCCAGCTCCAGGGTGTAGCGGCTGTAATGCTGCTTCATTAATTGATAGACGCAGCGTGGGTCTTGCAAGGTCGGGTCGACTTTGGCGAAACCGTCCTCGCCGATTTCATAGCCCCAGCCGGACTTGTCGGTATAGGTACGCTTGCTTGCGTCGTAACCGCTGAACAACCCGTCCTCAAAGCCGTAGTTGGCCTTGACGATGAACGACACGTCCGTATAGGCGCGTACGTATTCGTGTTGGATCTTGTCTTCGGTCAGCAGGTAATTGATCAGCCCGCCCATGAAGGCAATGTCGGTGCCGGTGCGGATCGGTGCGTAATAGTCGGCCACCGAGGCCGTACGGGTGAAACGCGGGTCGACCACAATCAGCCGCGCCTTGTTGTGGGCTTTGGCTTCGGTCACCCATTTGAAACCGCAAGGGTGCGCTTCCGCGGCGTTGCCACCCATCACCAGAACCAGATTCGCGTTGGCGATATCGGTCCAGTGGTTGGTCATGGCACCACGGCCATACGTCGGGGCAAGACTTGCCACCGTCGGGCCATGTCAGACACGTGCCTGGTTATCAAACCCCAGCATGCCGAGACTGCGAATCACCTTGTGGGTGATGTACCCCGCTTCGTTGGACGACGCCGACGCCGCGAGGAAACCGGTGGTCAGCCAGCGGTTCACCGTTTGCCCCTGGGCGTTCTTCTCGATGAAGTTGGCGTCGCGGTCGGCCTTCATCAGGTCGGCGATGCGATCCAGCGCTTCATCCCAGGAGATTCGCGTCCACTCCGTAGTGCCGGGCTTGCGTACCTGCGGGTACTGGAGACGGCTGGGGCTGTGAATGAAATCGAGCAGGCCTGCGCCTTTGGGGCAGAGCGTGCCGCGATTGACGGGGTGGTCGGCATCGCCTTCGATGTGGATGATGCTCTGGGCGACATTCTTCGCGTTGTCGCCCTGGCTGTACATGATCAAGCCGCAACCGACCGAGCAATACGGGCAGGTGTTGCGGGTTTCATGGGTATGGGCGAGCTTGAAATGACGCACTTGTTCGGCGAAAGCTGGCGTCGGGGCCATGCCCAGCGCGCCGAGGCTTGAGCCCGCAAGGCCGAGACCAGCGACCTTGAAGAACTGACGACGGTTGAGGTCCATCGTGCACTCCTGATCAGGTGGAAACCCGGTGCGTTGGCCGGATTTTTCTGGACGATCACGGTGACGGCAGCGCAGCTACCGCCAATTAGAACTTTAGACAGTATTGCCGTGCACGGTCTGAAAACCGACCGTCGGCGGCTTATCGGTCACACACTGCTGCGCAATTCGCCAGCGGCAAAGGTTGGCGCTTATCATGACCGCCGGATTAACCCCCTGCCTTTTATGAGACTGAGCATGACTTTCGATTTTGATCAGGTGTTCGACCGCCATGGCACCGGCAGTACCAAATGGAGCCGCTACCCGGCCGACGTGTTGCCGATGTGGGTCGCCGACATGGACTTTGCCGCGCCACCAGCGATCATTCAGGCGCTGCAAAAACGCCTGGAACACCCGATGCTCGGTTACAGCGTGGCGCAGGATGACTTGCGTGACACCATCGTCGCCGACCTTTGGAACAAGTACGCCTGGCGTGTGCAACCTCAGGAGCTGGTCTTCCTGCCGGGTATCGAGTCGGGTTTCAACATGGCCCTGCATGCGCTGGTTCAGCCGCAGCAGAACGTGGTCGTGCAAACGCCAAACTACCCGCCGCTGCGCCATGCACCGGGCCACTGGCAGTTGAACAAGGTCGAACTGGACTTCGACGTGTTGGCCGATGGTACGTATGCGACGCCGCTCGATGCCTTGCGCGAGGCGCTGCAAGGGGGCGGCGCGCTGCTGCTGAGCAACCCGCATAATCCGTTGGGCAAGGTCTTCCCGCGCGAAGAACTGCAAGCAGTCGCCGACATTTGTCTGGAGCAGGACGCCTGGATCATCTCCGACGAGATCCATTCCGAGCTGTGCTTCGACGGGCGCGTACACATTCCGACCGCCTCGCTCAGCCCAGAAATCGCCAAGCGCACCATCACCCTGATGTCGGCGAGCAAGGCCTACAACATCGCCGGTTTGAAGACGGCGTTCATGATCATTCAGGACGCGGCACTGCGCCATCGGGTCAACAGCGCCCGTTGCGGCATGGTCGACAGCGTCAACCCGCTGGGCCTGGAAGCCACCCGCGTTGCCTACAGTAAAGGCGGCCCGTGGCTGACCGAGCTCATGGCCTACCTGCAAAGCAATCGGGATTATCTGGTGGAGGCGGTTCGCACGCGGTTGCCGGGTGTGAGCATGAACATACCCCAAGGCACTTACCTGGCGTGGTTCGACTGCACGGCACTGGGGCTGGACAACCCGCAGCACTTCTTCCTCGAACAAGCCAAGGTCGGCCTGAGCGCCGGGCTGGATTTCGGCGATAACGCCCAGCAGTTCGTGCGCCTGAACTTCGGTTGCCCGCGGGCGCTGCTGGAGGAAGGGATCGCGCGGATGGAGCGTAGTTTGCGTAACCGCCAGGCCTGACGGCTCAGCTAGACGCCGAAAACCCGATGCCAGTGCATCGGGTTTTTTTCTGGGCGATATGCGCAGTATCGAATCCCGTTCAAGGCGTTATGCGCTCCATGCAAGCCTTGATGAAGGCTTCCCGCTTCTGATCGTCCGGCAGCTTCATGAAGTTTTTCGGCTCGCAATTTTTCTCATTCACTTCGTATTTGTTTTCGCAGCCTGCGAGACATGCCAACGATAGTGCCAGTGCAACGAGCGATTGGGTGTTCATGAGCAACTCCTCATCGAGTTTCTTGCATCGCATTGAGCCTAACTCATGAGTTGAGTGTATGCAGGAACAGCGAAGCCGATGCTCTGACCTGACCTGTAGCAGCTGGCGCAGCCTGCGTTCGGCTGCGCAGCAGTCGCCAAACCATCCACCGCAGTGTTTGAGCAGAAACTGTGCATTCAGGATTTACGACTGCTTCGCAGCCGAACGCAGCCTCGCGGGCTCGGCAGCTGCTACAGGGCCGATCGCAGGCTCCGGCAGACCGCCCATGATGCCCTGATAAAAAATGAACCCCCGGCGATGGATGCACCTCAATACTTCTAGGGGCTCCTATGCCGGGCCGCTCGCTATATGGAGGTCGTCATGTCCGCACCTTTCGTCAGGCTGTTCACTCAGCCCAATTTCGTCTGGACAGATATTCGTAAGGAAGAGGAAGCGCATCCGCGCCATTACCTCGCTCATTTGCTGTTGCTCGCCCTGATCCCCGCGGTGTGTCTGTTTATCGGGACCACCTACGTCGGCTGGAGCCTGGCCGAGAACGAAACGGTCAAACTCAGTGCCTCCAGCGCCCTGCAACTCTGCGGGCTGCTGTACCTGAGCATCATTGTCGGCGTGGTGCTGATGGGGCTGTTCATCCGCTGGATGTCGCGCACCTTCGACTCACGCCCCAACGTCAATCAGTGCATCGGTTTTGCCGCCTACACCGTTACCCCATTCTTCCTCGCAGGTATCGCCGGGCTCTACCCGAGTCGCTGGCTGGCGATTACGGTGCTGGGAGCCGCCTCCCTCTATTCAACGTTTCTGCTGTTCGTCGGTTTGCCGATCTTCATGCACGAGCGCAAGGAGGAAGGCCTGCTGAATGCGGCGAGCGTATGGGGCGTCGGGCTATTGGTGTTAGTGACTATCCTGGTGGAGATGATTCTGCTCTGGTTCAACTATCTGGGACCTGAGTACGTGCGCGTGACCGGCGTGTGATTATCCTGAGTCCGCCATCCGCCGGCGATCGGCGGTACACCTCCGAGAACCGGGCATGAGCTTCATTGTATGGGTGGCGGTGTTGGGTGCGGTGCTGCTGACCCTGGCACTGACCTCGTCCTATCTGCGCTGGATGCCGGTGACCACGTCGGCGGTGTGCCTGGCGCTGGGCGTGGCGATCGGTCCGGCGGGCTTGGGTTTGCTGAAGCTGGACATCAAGGACGCGGCGGTCTGGATGGAGCACCTGACTGAGGTCGCGGTGCTCTTTTCGCTATTTGTCTGCGGACTCAAATTGCGCCTGCCGCTCAAGGATCGCCAATGGCGAATAGCATTCGGCCTGGCGGGACCGGTGATGATCTTGACCATCATTGGCGTGAGCCTTTTGCTGCATTACGGCTTTGCCCTGGCCTGGGGGCCCTCGCTGCTGATCGGGGCGATTCTGGCCCCCACCGATCCGGTACTGGCCTCGCTGGTGCAAGTCAACGACGCCAGGGATTACGATTCGGTGCGTTTCGGGCTCTCCGGTGAGGCGGGCCTCAACGACGGCATCGCCTTCCCCTTCGTGATCCTCGGTTTGTTGTTTGTGCAACAGAGCGGCAATAGCGAGGCCTGGCTCGGTGAGTGGGCATTGAAAAGTGTGCTGTGGGCCGTGCCTGCCGGTTTGTTCACCGGTTACTGGATGGGCCACGGCATAGGTCGCTTGACCTTGTCGATGCGCATCCGCAATGCCGACAGCACCATTTCTCCCAACGATTACCTGACCCTGGCGCTGATCGCCCTCGCTTATGTCGCGGCCGAGGAGATCCATGCCTATGGCTTTTTATCGGTATTCGCCGCCGGCCTCGGGTTGCGGCAGGCCGAAGTCAAATCCACCGGCGACGCGCGGATTCCCGCCGAGCATCTGGTGCAACCGGTGGTTGGCCACCAGAACGTCGAACCTGCGGCTGCCGTCCACGGCGACGTAACGAATTTGCCAGAAACCCAAGTCGCGGCCGGCATCATGATGGGCGACATGCTGGCATTCGGCAGTTTGGTGGAGCGCGCCATGGAAGTGTTTCTGGTCACCCTGCTGGGCGTCGTGCTGGTGGGCCACTGGGATTGGCGAGCGTTGGTGGTTGCGCTGGTGTTGTTCTGTGTCATTCGTCCCTTTTGCGTATGGCTCATACCGTGGGGGCGCTTGCTAGACAGCCGTCAGCGGCTGTTGATCGGCTGGTTCGGGATTCGCGGGATCGGGAGCTTTTATTACCTGTTCTACGCCTTGAACCATGACCTCGGTCCGGCGGCGGCGACGCTGTGCACCGACCTGACGTTGTCGGTGGTGGCGCTGAGCATTCTGGCGCATGGCATCAGTACTCAACCGATGCTGGCCCGTTATGAGCGGCGCAATCAGCAAGACGTCTGACGGTTTCCCCCTTCGGTCAACCTGCATTGGACAGCAACAAATATTCATGCAGGTTGCACGACAAACGTCGTTTCTATTCGATCACATCCCTCTGTTTTTCATGGTTTTTTGGTAAACCTTGAAACAGGCACGAGAAATGCTCCAGCAGTGTGAGCGACAACGGCAGCAAGACCGTTTGCGCGTGCCCCGTGACTAGACAAGAGGTTTGACCATGAACGCCATTGACCTGTTGAAAGCCGACCATGAACGCGTAAAAGGAATCCTGGCCCAGTTGAGCGAATCCACCGAGCGTGGGGTTAAAAAGCGCACCGAGTTGCTGGCAAAACTGGAAATGGAAATCAAGATCCATACCCGTCTGGAAGAGGAAGTCTTGTATCCGGCGTATAAAAAAGCCGGGGGCAAGGAGCAGGACATCATGTATTACGAAGCCAAGGAAGAACATCGCACCGTCGACACGCTGGTGCTTCCCGACCTGAAAACCACTGATCCCTCTACCGTCGAATTTTCCGGTCGAGTGAAAGTGGTCAAGGAGTTGCTGGAACATCACATTGAAGAAGAGGAAAAGGAAATGTTTCCTCAGGCCAAAAAACTGCTGGGCAAAACGACGCTCGACGAATTGGGGGCGGAGATGGAAAGCCTGAAAGCCCGATACAAAAAAGAGCTGGGCGCGCCCGATCTCGCTGCTTGATGGAGGGAATAGCAAAGCCCGGCGAATGACTTGCGAGAGTCTTGAGTCAGTGAGAAACCTGTGGCGAGGGAGCTTGCTCCCGCTTGAGTGCGTAGCGCTCATAAAAATCGGCAATGGTTGTCAGATTTTTGGGACCGCTATGCAGGCCAGCGCGAGCAAGCTCGCTCGCTCGCTCGCTCGCCACAAAGGAGCACTCACTTCATCGCCAAGGCAATGACTTCTACCAGATTAAGTTGGGTAAAGGGCTTGGACAGGCGTGGAAGTCTGGTCGCGAAGCCTTCCAGGCGCTCGGCGTAACCGGTGGCGAGAATGATCGGCAGGTGTGGCCTTATCACCCGAATAGCCTGCGCCAATTGCGCGCCACTCATCTTGGGCATGACCATGTCTGTAATGACCAGGTCAACGTCGTGCTCGCTGTCGAACAGCTCCAGTGCCTGTGCGCCGGATGCTGCACTGATTACCCGATGGCCCAGGTCCTCAAGCAACAGGCTGGTACTGGTCAACACCAGACTGTCGTCGTCCACGACCAACACACACAGACGAGGCACCCGCGACATGGCGGCCTCCTCAACAGCGGGTTCGGTGGTCGAGTCGGCTAGCGCAACAGGTAACCAGAGTTCGGCGGTGGTGCCGACGTCTTTCTGGCTTTTGAGGATGAAACGTCCACCCAGTTGTTCAGTAAACCCGTGAACCATCGACAACCCCAGGCCAGTGCCTTTGCCGACGCCTTTTGTAGTGAAGAAAGGGTCCATTGCCGACGCCAGGGTAGCGTCATCCATGCCCTCCCCTATATCCGTGACACTCAGGCAGACATAGCGGCCTGGCGCCAGGGCTAATCTCGACTGATCGCAGACCTCTTCTGTCTGGGCTCTGATGATGAGTTTTCCACCGTCGGGCATGGCATCGCGGGCGTTGGTCGCCAGGTTCAGTACCGCCAATTCGAGCTGATTGACGTCGGCCATGACCGGTTCAAGTCCAGGCGCAAAGCGCGTTTCTATGCTCACCGACGGCCCCAGAGAACTGCGCAACAGCCCGGTAATCCCCTGTATCAGCGTTGGTATCTCGACGGATTCGGTCTTGAGTTCCTGACGCCTGGCAAACGCCAGCATGCGCTGGGTCAAGGAAACGCCACGCAAGGCGCCTTGAGTGGCATTGTCGAGCAAACGGGTAATTCTCGGGTCGTCCGCCGCACGTTTGCGAATGATTTCCAGATTGCCGAGGATAACGGTCAGCAAATTATTGAAGTCGTGGGCAATTCCTCCGCTGAGTTGACCGATGGCCTGCATCTTTTGCGCCTGAAACAACGCTTCTCGGGTTTTTTCAAGCGCTTGCTGGGCCTGGGTGACCTCGGTGATATCCCGAGTGATCTTGGCAAATCCCAGCAACGTGCCGGTTTCGCCCCAAATCGGGTCGACCACCACATGCGCGAAAAACCGCGTGCCGTCCTTGCGCATGCGCCAGGCCTTGTTTTCGAATCGCCCCTCGCGCGTAGCAATTTCCAGCGCCCGTTGCGGTTCACCGGCTTCACGGTCTTCAGGGGTGTAGAACATCGAGAAATGCTGGCCGATCACTTCTTCGGGCCGATATCCCTTGATTCGCTGAGCCCCCAGATTCCAGTTGGTCAGGCGTCCATCCGGGGCGAGCATATAGATGGCATAGTCGGTGACGCTCTGCACTAGCAGCCGGAACTGCTGCTCACTTTGTTTGAGGGTTTCTTCAGCGATTTTGCGGTCGGTCAAATCCCGGGTGATCTTGGCAAAACCCAGCAATTTGCCCGACGGATCTAAAATGGGATCGATGATGACGTGGGACCAAAAATGCGTGCCGTCCTTGCGAACCCGCCAGCCTTCACCCTCGAAACGCCCTTTGTGAATAGCGGTATCAAGAGCGCGCTGAGGCAAACCGGCCTTGCGATCCTCCTCGGTATAAAAACGCGAGAAATGCTGGCCGAGAATTTCCGCTTCCTCATACCCTTTGAAACGCTTGGCGCCAGCGTTCCAACTGGTGATGATGCCATCGGGGTCAATCATGTAGATCGCATAGTCGACCACGGCATCGATCAACAGACGAAAGCGCATCTCCTCGATGGCATTGGTCTTGGTCCGGTCATCGCTCATGGATCCCGCCCTTATTGTTGTTCTTCTGGAGTATGCGACAAACCGCACGTTTGGAAATTCAAAAAACCAATACGTTGGTATGCCGCAGTGGCGCGATGGATTATCGGTACACGTATTTGACGATATAGGCGTACAGATCGTTGTAGACAAAGTCCGGCACGTGCTCAGCGTAGGTCTGGGTTTTGAGCAGTGCCAGATGACACTCTTTTATCATTTCGTCGCGATCACTCATGGTGTAGATGTGATTGTCGACGATCCTCCCGTAGGCGCTGTACGTATAAGGCGCCGTTGTTCCTGCGATGGTCAAGCTCCCGTCGGCGGCTTTGGTATAAGTGCTTTGAGCGCGCAAGGTCCGTTCCTTCAATGCCCCGAATCCGCGCTCGTACAAGGTGATTTGCGAGCCGCTGACCGCTTTGGCAGCCGTCTCGCAGGCCAGGATGATCGCCTGTGCGTTACTCATGCTGGCATCCAGCATCGACACAGTGACGAACCTTTCCATTTCCTGCTTTTCCAGGCTCTTGAGTGCTCTTTTGATGCTCGATGCATGAGCGAACTCTTGATTGCAGGCGACGATATGGGTCTCGACCTGGTAGCCGGCTGCCGTCACCACGGGTGGAAAAGCAATGAAATCGGTGCTGTCGAATGCGCATTCCATGATTATGTTGTATTTGCGCGTAAACGCCTCTGCGAAGATCTTCGTGATGACGTCCCGGACAAATGCTTCCGTATGCTCATAAGCGTGCAGGACACCGAGTTTGATCAGCTCGGCGTATTGAGGGTGTTTTTTTCGGTAGTCGGGCAGGTACAGACGAACGTAGTTGTCGTAGCGTTTCGAGGGCAGGAGGCTTTTTTCCAACAGATACGTTTTACCTGACCCTTGCAGCCCGGCAACGACCAGCATTTTCGGGGTTGCCTCAGTAGTGATGCCGGTGAACAGCGTCGCGGTGATTTCAGTGAATGCTGCAGTGACCTGCTCTGGGGTGTAAGTGTAATTCGGGGTTATATTCGGGGCTGCTGACATACCTTGATTTCCTTATCAAAGATTCGCTTGAAAGTGATTGCTGCCCTTTGAATAAAGCGCTGTTTCGTGGTTTGTTCAAATGAGCGTGTCTTTCAAGATATGTCACTGTTTTATAAAGTAAATATTCCTACAGAACAGAAGGAGATTGCGTCGATTCAACTGACCACCAGCGCGGCAACAATTGCTTGACCTTGCTCTCGCCAAACCGGTCATCGATCAGCATCACTATCCCTTGATCCTGCTGAGTGCGGATCACCCGCCCCGCTGCTTGCACGACTTTCTGCACCCCAGGAAACAGGTAGGTGTAGTCATACCCGGCACCGAAAATCGCCGCCATGCGCTGTTTCATCTGTTCGTTGACCGGATTCAGTTGCGCCAGACCCAGGGTGGCAATGAATGCACCAATCAATCGCGCGCCGGGCAGATCGATGCCTTCGCCGAATGCGCCACCCAGCACCGCAAACCCTACGCCCTGACTATGGACGGTGAATTGATCGAGAAACGCCTGACGAGGCCCTTCCCCCATTCCCCGGGACTGCGACCACAGCGTGATGTGCGGATGCCGTTCGGCCAACAACTGGGCCACTTGCTGCAAATAATCGAAGCTGCTGAAGAACGCCAGGTAGTTACCGGGGCGCTGGGTGAACTGTTTGGCGATCAGCTCGACGATGGGTTCAAGGGATGCCTGACGATGGATATAGCGGGTCGAAATCTGGCTGACGATGTGCACTTGCAACTGTTCGGCGCTGAACGGCGACTCCACATCAATCCAGACTGTATTCGCCGGTGTTCCCAGCAAATCAGCGTAGTAATGCCGAGGGCTCAGGGTGGCGGAAAACAGCACGGAGCTACGCGCAGCAGTCAGACGCGGGCGAATGAAAGCGGCGGGCACAACATTGCGCAGGCACAGTTGCGACAGGTTGCGCTTGCGGTCGAGGTCGCGTTTGCTGATGTCGAACAGGAAATGCTCATCGAACAGTTCAGCCACACGGCCGAATTGCAGCATGTCGAAGTAAAAATTCTGCAACCCGCTGTCCAGGCCCTGAGGGTGATCATTGAGGTAGTCGCCGATGCTCGCGCAGCATAAGGACAGCGCCTGAAGCAGTTTTTCCGGGGCTTTGTCGTAGGCTTGATAGGGGCTCAGTTGCTGATCATGCAGGGCGTTCCATTCGCGATTGACCCGTTGCAAGGATCTCTTCAGTGGCTCAGGCGCGGTTTTTCGCACGCTGTTCAACGTCGCCTGATCGAGGCTGGCGCTGTACATCTGCCGGCCACGCTCTACCAGATTGTGGGCTTCGTCCACCAACACGGCGACTTTCCAGTTATTGGCCTGGGCCAGCCCGAACAGCAATGCGCTGAAGTCGAAATAGTAGTTGTAGTCAGCGACTACCACGTCTGCCCAGCGGGCCATTTCCTGGCTCAGGTAGTAGGGGCAAACGTCGTGCTGCAGGGCAACCTCGCGCAAGGCACTCTGGTTCAGCAGGCTCAGTTGGCTGGCGGCCTGGCGCGCGGCCGGCAAACGATCATAAAAGCCCTGGGCCAACGGGCACGACTCGCCATGGCAGGCCTTGTCCGGGTGCTCGCAAGCCTTGTCCCGGGCGATCATCTCAAGGACTCGCAATGGCGGAGCGTCGGCGCTGTCGAGGATGACCTGCGCGGCGTCCAGCGCCAATTTGCGCCCCGGGGTTTTCGCCGTGAGGAAAAACACCTTGTCCAATTGTTGCGGCGCCAGCGCCTTGAGCATCGGGAACAGCGTGCCGACCGTCTTGCCGATACCGGTCGGTGCCTGGGCCATCAGGCACCGACCAGTGCTGACAGCCTTGAACACCGATTCGGCCAGATGCCGTTGTCCGGGACGAAAATCGGCATGGGGAAATGCCAGCTGTTGCGCCGCCAGATTGCGCCCTTCGCGATGGGCCATTTCCTGCTCGGCCCAGTGCAGGAACAATCCGCAATGGTGCTCGAAAAACAGCTGCAATTCGGTGGCGCTGAAGGCCTCGACCAGACAGGTTTCCTTTTCGCTGACGATGTCGAAGTACACCAGCGCCAGATTAATCTGCTCCAACTGCAGTTTCTGGCACATCAACCCACCGTAGATCTTGGCCTGCGCCCAATGCAACTGCCGGTGGTTGGCCGGTTGCTTGCCCAGGTCGCCACGGTAGGTTTTGACTTCTTCGAGGCAGTTTTGCGCCGGATCGTAGCCGTCCGCCCGGCCTTTCACGGTCAAGGTTCGATACTGGCCCTCAAGCGCGACCTCGCTCTGGTAACCCTCGCTGCGCCGTGACGCCACGGTGCGATGCCCGACGATGCCTTCCAGCGCAGTCGGTGACGGGGTGAAGCGCAAGTCGAGGTCGCCGACCTTGGCGGTGAATTCACACAGCGCCCGCACCGCAATGCTGTAGCTCACGCGCCCTGCTCCGCCCATTGCACGTAGCACACTGCGATCGGCATCTGGTGCTCGTGACAGAATTCCAGCCAGCGCAATTGATTGTCTTGCAACCGATCGCCGGGGCCTTTGACTTCGATCATGCGGTAGGTTTTGTCTTGCGGCCAAAACTGGATCAGGTCCGGCATGCCGGCGCGGTTGGCCTTGATGTCGAGCAACAGTCGATTGAACCAGTGCTTGAGGTGTTCTGCGGGCAGACAGTCGAGTGCCTGCTCAAGCAGTTCCTCGCTCAGCACGCCCCAGAAGACGAACGGCGACTGCACGCCCCACTTGGCGCTGTAACGCTCGCGGACAGTTTGCACATAACGTCCGTCATCGAGTTCGGCGAGGCAGGCCTGGAACAGATCCGCGCGCCGCGCATGGAAGTCTTCATTGAGCAGGTCCACCGGCCCGCGCTGGAACGGGTGAAAAAACGCCCCCGGCAAAGGCGCGAAGATCGCCGGCCAGCACAGCAGCCCGAACAGTGAGTTGATCAGGCTGTTCTCGACGTAATGCACCGGCGCCGAATCGTCCGCCAGGTGGGCCTGAACGTAAGACTCCACCGACAACGCCGGATCGTGCCTGGGCAGTTGCAGGTCCAGACGCTGCATGGCCCGAGGGGCTGGCCGCTTGATCGGCGGCCCGCCCAGTTTGCGCCGCAGTCTGGGCAGCACACGCGATAGATGCTGATGCTCGGCAGCGCTTTCAGGGGCTTGCTCGGCGTGGGTGGCCAGGTCCATAGCCAGTTGGTATTCAGCACAGCGCTCCAGCACGCGAATCAGCCGCAGACGCGCGCCGGGGTAGGCGCATTCGCGGTAGAGGCTCAGGGCGGTGGAAAAATCCGCGACGCGCTCGCAATGCTGACCGATCTGGAACAGCAGTTTGCCGCGACGTCTTTGCAGCCAGGGATTGTCGAGCGGCAGACCGTTGATCTGCTCGACAATCGTCGTCACGTCTTCACCGGCCTCGAAACGCTGCTGACAGTTGTGCAGGAACAGGCAGGCATCGACGTCCTCGCGACTGCGCAAGCCTCGGGACTCGGCGCAGAACTCGACTTTTTCGTAGGTAAAGATGCCCAGGTCGGCCAGCACGAACTCCGACCAGTCCTGGTAAAGGTTGCCGAAGAACATCAGTCGCAGCCGGTCGCACAGGCCCATGACGGTCAGGCTGAACAACCGGTCATTCAGTGCCGGACACCATTGGGCAAAACTTTGCGCTTCGGGAAACTGCTCGCTCAGGGTCGGCAGCCAATCGGTTTTTTTGCCCTTGGGCTGATCGATGGCGCTGCCAAAGCACTGGAGAATCTCGGCCTTGAGCAATACCTCGAACAAGTCCTCGATGTGCAACGGAGACTGCTGGTCGATCCAGCCCGATGCCAGTAGCGGCGCCGCAGCGCTGTCGATGTCGCCGATCTCGACGTAACTCAGTTTGCCGGCCCTGAAATGCACGCCCTTGCGCATCACCAGTCTGACCAGCAGGGCTTGGGACTCGCGGGGCAGTCGATTGAAGTCGCGGATGAAATCCTGCTCCTCGACGCTCAACACATCGGCATAACGATGCTCAAGCCAATCAAGCACTTGCATGAAGTTGTTCAAGTAATAGAACGGATCATCGAGAGGATTTACAATCACGGGCAAAAGGGCCATGGCAAACGAGTACTGGTTATGCGTACAGATACCAGCTATGCCCTACCCGGTGCAAACGGAAAAGGATCAGTGGCGACGCTATTCGGTAATTTTCGGGTGACCATCGAACTTTCTGCCATTCCATCGCACAAACCGCGGTAGAGGCACAGCGACGATTGACCTCAAGCGGGGCTGTCGCGCTGTTTTCATTCAGTGATGAGAGGTGTGTATGAATATCAAGACTCTGGGTTTGCCCCTGGCAGTAGCGGCCTTTTTGGCCCTGGCCGGCTGCTCGACGCCAACGGTCGTGACCCTGCAGAACGGCACCCAGTATTTGACCAAGGACATGCCGAACACCAAAACCAAGGACGGCTTCTTCGAATTCGAAGACATTTCCGGGGCGACAGTGAAAGTCCGGGCCGATGAAGTGGCCACGGTTCGCAAGGAAGACTGATCCCCTGCGTTCGGCTGTAGCAGCTGTCGAGCCTGCGAGGCTGCGTTCGGCGACGAAGTCGTCGCAAGTCCTGCCCCCCGGTTTAGCTGAAACACCGCAGTGTCTGATTTCACGACTGCTGCGCAGCCGAACGCAGCCTCGCAGGCTCGACAGCTGCTACACAAGGAGTGCGCCGCGGGTTTTAAAGCGCTTCTGCAATCGCCTTTCCGACCTCCTGGGTCGAGCCCTTCCCGCCCAGATCCGGCGTGATCGGCCCCTCGGCAATCACCCGTTCGATCGCCTGCAGAATCCCGTCGTGCGCGGCGCGATAACGCTCATCACCGTTCCCCAGAAAATCCAGCATCAATGCACCGGACCAGATCATGGCGATTGGGTTGGCGATGTTGCGCCCGTAGATGTCCGGGGCCGAACCATGCACCGGTTCGAACAGCGACGGAAAACGCCGCTCGGGATCAAGGTTGGCCGATGGCGCAATGCCGATGGTGCCGGCGCAAGCCGGACCGAGGTCGGACAGGATGTCACCGAACAGGTTCGACGCCACCACCACATCGAACCGGTCCGGTTGCAGCACAAAACGCGCGCAGAGGATGTCGATGTGTTGCTTGTCCCAGGTGATGTCCGGGTACTGCGCGGCCATCAACGCCGTGCGCTCGTCCCAGTACGGCATGCTGATGGAAATCCCGTTGGACTTGGTCGCCGCCGTCAGGCGTTTGCGCGGTCGGGTCTGGGCCAGGTCGAAGGCGAACTTTAGAATCCGGTCCACGCCACGCCGGGTGAACACCGACTCTTGCAGCACGAATTCATGCTCGGTGCCTTCGAACATCTTGCCGCCGACCGAGGAATACTCGCCCTCGGTGTTCTCGCGGATCACCACGAAATCGATGTCGCCCGGTTTGCGCCCTGCCAGCGGGCACGGTACGCCGGGAAACAAACGCACCGGGCGAATGTTCACGTACTGGTCGAAGTCGCGGCGAAACTTCAACAGCGAACCCCACAGGGAAATGTGATCCGGCACCTTGTCCGGCCAGCCCACGGCGCCGAAGTAGATGGCGTCGAAACCCTTGAGCTGCTCGAACCAGTCATCGGGCATCATCTGCCCGTGTTCCAGGTAGTAATCGCAGTGAGCCCAGTCGAGCACTTCGATGCTCAAGTCGAGCTGCCACTTCTTCGCGGCCTGCTCCAGTACTCGCAATCCTTCCGGCAACACTTCCTTGCCGATGCCATCGCCGGCAATCGCGGCGATTCTGAATGGTTTACTCATTAATCATGCCTCGCAAAATGGCTGTGCAATCGTTATCACAGCCCGCCGATGTGGAAGGCTTTGACTTCAAGGTATTCGTCCAGGCCGTACTTGCTGCCTTCACGGCCAAGGCCCGACTGCTTGATGCCGCCGAACGGCGCGACTTCCATGGAAATGATCCCGGTGTTGAGACCGACCATGCCGAACTCCAGCGCCTCGCCGAAACGCCATGAACGACGCAAGTCCTGAGTGAAATAGTAGGCGCCCAGGCCATAAGGTGTGGCATTGGCCAATGCGAGCGCTTCGGCCTCAAGGGTAAAACGCATCAACGGCGCCACCGGGCCGAAGGTTTCTTCGTTGGCCAGAAGCATGCCGGCGTGGGTGTCGCCGAGGACGGTTGGCTGAACGAACTGGTTGTCGCCTTCGGGAATACCGCCGCAGAGCAAACGCGCACCCTGGCTCAGGGCATCGTCGATGTGCCGGGCGACCTTGCTCACCGCTGCCGGGTTGATCAGCGGGCCGATGGTGACGTCGGCGTCCAGGCCATTGCCGACTTTGAGCTTGCCCACCTCTTCCACCAATCGCTGAGCGAAGCGTTCGTAGATGCCGTCCTGCACCAGAATGCGGTTGGCGCAGACGCAGGTCTGGCCGGCGTTGCGGAACTTGCTGAGCATGATGCCGGCGACTGCCTGTTCCAGATCGGCGTCGTCGAACACAATGAACGGTGCGTTACCGCCCAGTTCCAGGCTCAAGCGCTTGATGTGTTCGGCGCTCTGGCGCATCAGCAGGCGACCGACCGCGGTGGAGCCGGTGAAGGAGATTTTGCGCACCGTCGGGTTGCCGGTCAGCTCTTCGCCGATGCCGGCGGGCATCCCGGTCAACACGTTGAACACCCCAGGCGGAATGCCGACACGCTCGGCGAGTACCGCCAGGGCCAGGGCCGACAGCGGGGTCAGGTCCGAAGGTTTGACGATGATCGGGCATCCGGCAGCCAGGGCCGGCGCGCACTTGCGAGTGATCATCGCGTTGGGGAAATTCCACGGGGTGATGGCGGCGCACACGCCCACCGGTTGCTTGAGCGTCAGCAGGCGGCGGTCGCCACTGGGGGCCGGCATGGTTTCGCCGTAGACCCGGCGGGCCTCTTCGGCGAACCACTTGACGAACCCGGCGCCGTAGCGGATTTCGCCCTTGGCCTCGTTCAGCGGTTTGCCCTGCTCGCAGGTCATGATCAAGGCGAGGTCGTCGAGGTTGTCGATCATCGCCTGATACCAGCGCTCCAGCAGCGCCGCACGTTCCGCCGCCGGGCGTGCGCGCCATGCAGGCCAGGCGCGTTCGGCAGCTTCGATGGCACGCCGGGTTTCCGCGCCTTGCATGGCCGGGACCCGGGCAAGCAATTGGCCGGTGGCCGGGTCGATGACGTCCAGGGTTGCGGCGTTATCGGCGCCGATCCACTGCCCGTCGAGGTAAGCGAGTTCTGTCAGTAGGCTGGGGTCTTTCAAACGATTCTTGAGCATGGTCGAGTCCTGATCCGAGACATTTCCAGTCTAGGGAGATGCCACGGATGAGGATGCTGAAAGCGTCTGATGGGCAGTGTTGGATGCTGAAATTTGCGGTGGGACGGCAGGCTCTACCGGGGAGAAATTTGGTCTTTCAGGGTAAACACAAAACCCTGTGGGAGCGGGCTTGCCCGCTCCCACAAGGAAATCACAGTTTCAAGGAACCGAGCAGGCCATCCAAAAACCGCTCCCCAGCCTCCATCTGGCTGATCTCGATAAACTCATCCGGCTTGTGCGCCTGTTCGATCGAGCCAGGGCCGCAGACCACCACTGGCACATCCAGACGCTGTTTGAACAACCCGCCCTCGGTGCCGAACGAGACTTTGGCGGTGCCGGTGTCCGGGGCGGCGAAGTTTTTCAGGAAGCGCACCGCTTCGACGCTCGGGTGGGTATCGAGGCCGGGATAGACGTTGACCGTTTCAATGTCGATCGCTGCGACACTGGACAGTTTTTTGGCCTCGCGCACGATCACTTCGGCACGCTCGCGCATCTGTTCCAGGAACTGGTCCAGATTGTCCGCCGGCAAGTTACGCACCTCGAAATCCAGGGTGCACAGGTTCGGCACGATGTTCAGCGCCTTGCCGCCGACAATCTGCCCGACATGCACGGTGCTATAAGGCACGTCGTAGTCGGCATCCTGCGCGCCCTGCGCTTGCAGTTGCTGCTGGCTTTGGCGCAGTGCCGCGATGAAATCGCAGGCCACGTGAATCGCGTTGACCGAACGCGGTGCCAGGGAGGAATGGGCCTCCAGCCCACGGCAGTAAGTGCGGTAAGAACCCTTGCCCTTGTGCCCCAGCACGAACTGCATATTGGTCGGCTCACCGATCAGGCACAAAAACGGCCGCACCGGCGCCAGATGCAGCACGTCGAGCAAGCGTCGCACCCCCACGCAACCGGTCTCTTCGTCATGGGACAAGGCGATTTGCAACGGTCGGTTCAAGGAGTGGTCGGCGGCGTCGAGCATGGCGTCGATCGCCAAAGCAATAAAACCCTTCATGTCGCAACTGCCACGGCCGTAAATCCGCCCGTCCTGCACCGTCGCCTGAAACGCCGGAAAGGTCCAGGCCTGCCCCGCAGCCGGCACTACATCGGTGTGCCCGGACAGCAAAATCCCCGGCAATTCCTTGGGGCCGGTGCTGGCGAACAGGTTGGCCTTTTTGCCTGTTTCGTCCTTGACGATCAGCGACTCGATGCCCTTGCTCAGCAACAGGTCGCGCACGTACTCGATCAGGGCCATGTTCGACTCCGACGAAACGGTGTCGAAGGCCATCAGGCGTTTGAGAATATCCAGTACACGGGGTTTCATGAGGCCCTGCTCCTTTGCTCAGTTGTCCGTTGCTCGGCTGAAGGGGCGAACCGGCGGATAGAGAACGGCTCAATCGAGGTGCTAGTGCTGCCGGTGCTGATCAATTCAGCCATCACATCGCCGACGCCAGGGCCGAGCTGGAAGCCGTGACCGCAGAAGCCGAACGCGTAGTACAAGCCGTCAACGTTGCCGCTCGGTCCCATCACCGGCAGGGAATCAGGCATGTAGCCTTCGATGCCGCTCCACACGCGGATGATGTTCAGGTTGCCGACACCCGGCAACAGGCGACGCATCTGATCCATCTGATTGAGAATACTGCGCGGCTCGACATAGGCGCGGCGGTTGAGCATGTCCGGTTTGCTCCGGTAACCGCCGCCGATGATGATGTTGCCGCGCGGAATCTGCCGGAAGTAGATCACTTCTTCGGGAATTTTGGTGTACACGCCGATCACCGTCGGCAAGGCGTAAGGCACCGGTTCGGTCACGGCCATTTGCGGGCCGTGGGTGTCCAGCGGCACCGGTTCGCCGAACTGCGCCGAGAGTTTCTGGCCCCAGGCACCAGCCGTGATCAGCAAGCGCTCGGCGATGAATTGACGGCCATCGGTGGTGGTCACCGTGAACTCGCCGCCGACCTTCTGCACGTCGGCGACTTCGGTCTGTTCCTCGATCCGCGCACCGAGGCGTCGTGCCGCCCGGGCGAAGGCCGGCGCGGCCAGACGCGGGTTGGCGTGGCCATCATGAGGCGCATAGGAACCGCCCTTCACATCCGGCCCGAGGAATGGGAAGCGCTCGTGCAGCTCGGCGCCGCGATAGATCTTCAAGTCCAGCTGAGCCGCTTCGGGCGCCGCCGCGTAGGCCTCAAGCTCAGGGATTTCGTCTTCGCGGTAACACACACGCATGTGCCCGCTGGCGATGAATTCGAGGTCGTCGTCGATCAATTCCGGCAGGCGTTTCCACAACGCCCAGGACCGATTGGCCAATTCCAGTTGCCCGAGGAATCGCCCCTGGCGACGGACGTTGCCGAAGTTCACGCCGCTGGCGTACTGACCGATCTGGTCGCGTTCCAGCAAAATCACCGACTGCCCGCGCTGGCGCAGGAAAAACGCCGCCGCCGAGCCCATCAGGCCGCCGCCGACAATCACCACATCGGCTTTGTGTAGGGTCATGGCGACACCTCCTCGGTGAGCATCGAAAGGGGTTTTACCGGCGCCTGGCCGCGTTGCCGGCCGACCTGTTGCACGCTGACGCCCGCAGCGGCGGCAATCACTTCGGCCCCGGCCTGGGAGCAATAACGGCCCTGACAACGGCCCATGCCGACCCGACTGAAGGCCTTGGCCCGATTGACTTCACAGGCGCCCTTCTCATTCACAGTACGGCGCAACTCGCCGGCGCTGATCATCTCGCAGCGGCAGACGATGGCTGAATCCGGTAACGCTTTGGCTTGCGCCGCAGGCCAGGGAAACGCTTGGGCCAGGCCGAGGCGAAACTCATCCATGACCGCCAGCGCGTGCCGTTGTTCGTCGCGCAATCCGATGTTCACCGGTTGCTGCAAATCTTCCAGCAACGCCATCGCCACCAGTCGCCCGGCGTGCTCGGCGGCATCGGCACCGCGAATCTTCGAACCGTCCCCGGCGGCATACACACCGCTGACCGAGGTCCGGCCCGCTTCATCGACGGCCAGCCACCATTGGCTGGAGGCCTCGTCGAAGCGCATGCGGCAACCGGCCAGGTCGGCCAATTGGGTTTCCGGGCGCAGGTGATAACCCAAGGCCACAGCATCGCAATCGATCGTCAGGGCTTCGCCTTTCGCTGTGCTGATCCGCACACCACTGACCCCACTGGCGGCGTCACCCAGTACTTGCAGGGGGGTGATCCCCAAATGCACCGGTATCTTCGCCCGATAGAGCTGCGCCAGCAGTTTCATCCCGGTGAACAGCAACCCCGGCCGCGCCAACAACTTGGGCAAGGCGCCGATGCGCTTGATCAGCGGCGAAGTGTCGAGCACCGCCGCAACCATGGCCCCGGCTTTGATGTATTGACTGGCAACCAGATACAGCAACGGCCCGCTACCCATGAACACCACGCGATGGCCGATGGAAACCGCCTGGGACTTCAGTGCGATCTGCGCTCCGCCGAGGCTGTAGGTGCCCGCCAACTGCCAGCCTTCAATCGGCATTAAACGGTCGGTGGCGCCGGTACAGAGGATCAGTTCGTCGTAATCCACCGTCGAGTGCTTGCCCTGGCTGACGCAGCACAATTGCCCCGGCGTCAGGTTCCACACCAGCGTGTCGGGGCGGTAGTCGATCTGCCTGCGCAAACGGTCGAAGCTCTGATGCAAATCCTTGGCCTTGGCGGCTTCGGTGCCATACAGGGTGACGTAATCCCGGGTAAACCCTTCAGGCTGGCGACGGTAGATCTGCCCGCCATCCCGGCGATTCTCGTCGATCAGGATCGGTTTGAGGCCAGCCGCCAACAGTGTTTCAGCACAGCGAATGCCGGCCGGCCCGGCGCCGACGATAACGACCCGATGAGTGCTCAGCCGTGCAGTGGCCATATCGCCTCCGGTTGTGTGGTGACGATGTCCAGCCCTTCGCGGACTTCATTGGAACAGGCGCGCAGACGTTCGCCGCTGCGGGTCCAGATCCAGCAATCCTGGCACGCGCCCATCAGGCAGAAACCGGCGCGACGGCCCGAATCGAATTCCGATTGGCGCAGCGCGTTGCCCTGGGTCAGCAATGCGACCATCAGGGTGTCGCCCTGCAATGCCTCGATGGGCGCGCCGTCCACCATTAGTTTGACGGTCGGTCGGCCCTGCTCGGCCAGCCTCACAAAACGCCCGTTCATGCGTAGGCTCCCACGGTTATGTTTTCCAAATCCTGTTGAGTCTTGAGCAACTCGGCACTGTCGTGATGGCAAAGGATTTCACTGCCGCCATCAATGATCCGGCGGTTCGGCGCGGTGTGATTGCACAGGCCGTCGACCCGCACCGGGCAACGACTGAGGAAGGTGCACAGCTCTGGCACATTGGCCTTGGCGCCGATCGGCGGCAGCGTGCCGCAAGTGGTGCCGCAGTTTTCCAGCCAGCCCTGTCGCAGCTCCGGCACCGAATGGATCAACAAGTCGGTGTAAGGATGGAACGGTGCCTGCGCGAAAGACTGCCGAGTGCCGGCCTGAACCTTGTGGCCGCTGTACATCACCACGATGTCGTCGCACAGCGCCCGCACCGTGGAGATGTCATGGCTGATGAACAGATACGACACGCCCAGTTGCTGGCGCAGATCGCGCAGCAGTTCAAGAATCGCCGCGCCGACCACGGTGTCTAGCGCCGAGGTGACCTCGTCGCAGAGGATCAGATCCGGTTTCGCCGCCAGGGCCCGCGCCAGGTTGACCCGCTGCTTTTGCCCGCCAGACAGTTCATTCGGGCGTCGTTCCGCCATGGCTCGCGGCAGGCGCACCAGGTCCAGCAGTTCGCCGATACGCTCGCGCAGTGCGGCGCCCTTGAGGCCGAAGTACATCTTCAGCGGACGACTCAGAATGGTGCCAACACTGTGCATCGGGTTGAGCGCGGTGTCGGCGTTCTGGAACACCATTTGAATCCGTCGGAACTGCTCGTCAGTGCGCTCGGACAAACTGCCGCCCAATGGCTGGCCATCGAAGGTCAGGCCGCCCAACGCCGGTGTCAGCAACCCGGCCACCACCCGCGCCAAGGTCGACTTGCCGGAACCCGACTCCCCGATCACGCCGATGGCCTGGCCCCGGCGTACGGTCAGGTCGATGTCTTCCAGCACGCGGATTGCCGGCATGCCTTGCATATTCTTGTTGCCGTAACCGGCGGTCAGCCCCTGGATGGTCAGCAGCGGCGTTTCTTCGGCGATGCCGCAAGGCGGGCGAATTGTCGTGTCCGGACGGGCCGCCAGCAGCAGGCTGCGGGTGTATTCGTGGGCCGGGGCTTTGAGCAACGGCGCGGTGGCGCTCTGCTCGAAGATTTGCCCGCCGTTGAGCACCACAATCTGATCAGCCATTTGCGCTACGACCGCCAAGTCGTGGGACACATAGACAGCCGTCGCGCCACGCTCGCGGACCACGCGTTTGAAGGCGCGCAGCACATCGATCTGGGTGGTCACGTCGAGGGCAGTGGTCGGTTCGTCGAGCACCACCAGCAATGGATCACTGATCAGCGCCATGGCCGCCATCACTCGTTGCAACTGCCCGCCGGATACCTGATGCGGATAACGCTGGCCGATGTGATCAGGGTCCGGCAGGGCCAGGTCGCGGAACAGTTCGATGGCTTTGACTTCAAGCGCGACCCGACTGCCCAAACCATGAATCAAGGCGCCCTCCACCACTTGGTCGATGAGCCTTTTCGCCGGGTTGAACGCGGCGGCGGCACTCTGGGCGATGTACGACACCCGGTTGCCACGCAGGCCTTGCAGCTCGCTTTCGCTCAACGCCAGCATGTCGTGTTCGCCTACCTGCACCACCCCGCCCGCCAACCGGCAACCGCGCCGGGCATAGCCGAGCAACGCCAGGGCGATGGTGGTCTTGCCGGAGCCAGACTCACCGATCAGTGCGAGCACTTCACCTTTTGCCAGGGAGAAGCTCACGCCCTTGACGATTTCCACCTCGCCGCGCTCACCACAAGCGACCACGCGCAGGTCTTCGACTCGAATCAAATCACTCATTTCAATGACCTCCCGCACGTCGACTACGCCGTGACGACAGTCGGTCGATGAACAGATTCACGCCGATGGTCAGAGTGCCGATGGCCAGCGCCGGAATCACGATGGCTGGCGCGCCCTGATTGAGACCGCCGATGTTTTCCCGTACCAGCGAGCCAAGGTCTGCATCCGGTGGTTGCACACCCAGGCCGAGGAAGCTCATGCCACTGAGCAGCAGCACGATGAAACCGAAGCGCAACCCCAGATCCGTCAACACCGGGTTAAGCATGTTCGGCAGGATTTCCACACACGCGATGTACAGCCGACGCTCGCCACGGGTGCGGGCCACTTGCACGTATTCCAACGCTTCGATATTCACCGCCATGCTGCGGGCGATGCGGAATGCACCGGGGGTGAAACTCAGCACCGCGGTGCAGATCAGCAACAGCACCGAGGAGCCGAAAGCCGAGACCATGATCAGCGCCAGCATCTTGCTCGGAATGGAAATAAAGGCATCCATCAAACGACTGATCACCTCGTCCAGCCACTTCGGCGAGACCACCGACAGCAACGCACATCCGGTGCCCAGCGTGCTGGCCAGCACGGCCGAAACCAGCGCCAGGCCAACGGTGAACCGCGCACCGACGAGAATTCGGCTGAGCATGTCGCGGCCCAGGTAATCGGTGCCCAACGGGTAAGCCGCGCTGAGACTGTCGAAGACGTTGTCGGAGATCACTTCGCCCACCGGGTGCGGCGCCAGCCACGGACCGAAGATGGCCACCAGCAACCAGATCACACACATCGCAGCGCCGACCAGACCGAGCCACGACGGCCCATTGGAGACCTTGCCCAGCGCCAGTTCGGGGCCGGCAGGCGCCGATTTCGCAATGAGATCGTTCATTGGTTTCTCAGCCTCGGATTGGAAAGAATCGCGCACAGGTCGGCAATCAGCACCAACCCCAGGTACGCCGTACAAAACAGCATGGTGCAGGCCTGAACCAGCGCCATGTCGCGGTTGGTCACCGCATCGACCATCAGGCTCGCGATGCCGGGGTAGTTGAAGATGGTCTCGACGATCACCACCCCGCCCAGCAGGTAGGACAGGCTCAGGGCGATGGCATTGGCAATCGGCCCGATGGCGTTGGGCAAGGCATGACGCAGGACGATTCGCATCGGGCTCACGCCTTTGAGCCGGGCCATTTCCACATAGGCACTGTCGAGTTGATCGATCACCGCCGCCCGGGTCATGCGCGCCATTTGCGCGACAATCACGCAGCACAGCGTCATCACCGGCAAGGCGTAGGTGCGCAGAAATTGCAGCGGTGAGGTGATGTCGCTGGCATAGGACAACGCCGACAGCCAGCCCAGGTTCACCGCAAAGATCAGCACCGCCAGGGTCGCCACCAGAAACTCCGGCACCGCGACCAGGGCCAGGGTGACAAAGCTGAGGAAGCTGTCGATGCGCCCGCCCCGGCCCATGGCCGAACCGATGCCGAGGATCAGCGCCACCGGCACCGACACCAGCGCCGTGACGGCCGCCAGCATCAACGTGTTGGGCACCCGCCCGGCCATCAAGTCGCTGACCGGCATGGCGTTGGACACCGACTGCCCCATGTCACCGCTGAGCAGGTTCATCAACCAATGCAGGTAACGCACCACACCGGGTTGATCCAACCCCAGTTTCAGGCGCAAGGCCGCCACCTGTTCCGGCGTGGCGAATTGCCCGAGAGCCTGTTGCGCCGCGTCCCCCGGCAGTACCGCCGTGATGGCGAAAACCACCATGGACACGATCAACAAGGTCACGACCGCCGCGCCCAGGCGCCGGCCGATCAACCATAGTGTGTTGCTATTCATCGCCCTACCCTCATGCAATATCCCCGCTTACACGCGTGTGCGGCCGATCAAGCATCCAGCCAGATCTGCTCGGCAAACATGTAGCCCATGAAACCGCCCAACGGGTTGCTGCCGTAGCCTTTGATGCGCTGGTCGACGCCATCGATGTTGCTGATGAACACCGGCACGCCGATGCCGCTGTGGTCGTGCACCAGGGCCTGCATGTCGGCGTACATCTTGCTGCGCTTGGCGTCGTCGGTTTCTCCGCGGGCGAGCATCAGCAATTGGTCGAACTGATCGTTCTTCCAGCCCGACTCGTTCCAGGGCGCGCTCGACTGGAAGAACTGCGAGAACATCACGTCGGCGTTCGGCCGTGGGTTGATGTTGCCGAAGCTCAGCGGGTGCTTCATCCAGTGGTTGGACCAGTAGCCATCGCTGGGCAGGCGGTTGACGTCGAGTTTGAGCCCGGCCTGTTTCGCCGATTGCTGTAGCAGCACGGCGATGTCCACCGAACCGGTCGCGGCCGGTGAGCACATCAGCGGCATGCTGATACTTTCCATGCCGGCCTTCTTCAGCAGGAATTTGGCTTTTTCCGGGTCGTAGACCCGCTGCGGCAGGTCGGCGTTGTAATAGCGCGAACCGGGGGAAATCGGATGGTCGTTACCGACCACGGCAAAGCCACGGAACACCGCGGATTTGACCTGTTCACGGTCCAGCAGGTACTTCATGGCCTGAGTGAATTCCGCACTTTTACCCGGCATCTGGTCCTGACGGATGATCAGGTCCGTGTAGTTGCCCGACGGTGCATCGACGACGCGGTGGGTGGTGCTGGCCTTGATCCGCGTGGTCGAGCGCGGGTTGACCTCGTTGATGATGTGCACGTCGCCCGACAGCAACGCATTGATCCGTGACGGTTCGTCGCCAATCGCGATGAACTCGATCTCGTCCAGGTACGGCAGGCCCGGTTTCCAGTAGCCGGTGTTGCGCGCGGCAATCGAGCGCACGCCCGGTTTGAATTCCTTGACCTTGAACGGCCCGGTGCCGATGCCCTGATTGAAGTCGGTGGTGCCTTCGGGAACGATCATCAGGTGCGACACGGCGAGGATCGACGGCAGTTCGGCGTTCGGCGCACTCAGGCGGATCTGCACTTCGTGGGTGCCGGTGGCCTTGATCTCCTCGAACTGCGCCATCAGCGGCATGACCTTGGAACCGGTCAGCGGATCCTTGTGGCGCGACAGCGAGTACACCACGTCGGCGGCGCTCAGGGTTTTGCCGTTGTGGAAGGTCACGTCCTTGCGCAGGGTGATGATCCACAGCGTCGCGTCGGTGTTGTCGATGCGCTCGGCCAGCTCCAGTTGCGGCACCAGGTGGCTGTCGAAACGGGTCAGGCCGTTGTAGAACATGAAGTGGCGCACGTAGTCGGTGGACAGCGCGCCCTTGGCCGGGTCCAGGGTATCGGCGGTGGAGCTGGACATGCCGGCGACGCGAATCCGCCCGCCCGGTTTGCCTTTGCCCGGGGTCGCCGCTTCTTCGGCGAACAATTTGCCGGCGGCGCCGAACAGGCTACCGGCACCCGCTGCGGCGACACCTGCCACACCCAGCATCTGCAAGGCGTTGCGGCGCGACATGCCGCGATTGAGGCCTTCGAATACCCGCAGGCTTTCCTGGCCGGAAATCAGTGTCGAGTCGATTTTGTTGTCAGTCATATCAGTTGTACCTGTCGAAAAAATGAGGCTCGAGTGCCCACGGATATCCGGGGCGTCCTGGAAACGCAAACGACGGTGACGCCACAACATCAACTCAATGCAAATAGTCCTGGAAACGGTAATAAGCGCCCACGAACGGCAGGAACCACGGCTTGCCGAAATGCCCGGGAATCGCCGGCCAGTCGAGTTCGCGCCAAGGGTTGGCCTCGACCTTGCCGGCCATCACCTCGGCCATGACCTGGCCCATGTGCACCGACATCTGTACGCCATGGCCGCTGTAGCCCATGGAGTGATAAACGCCGCCGTGCTGACCGGCGCGAGGCAAACGGTCGGAGGTCATGTCCACCAGTCCGCCCCAGCAGCAATCGATCTTGACGTTGGCCAACTGCGGGAACATC
This sequence comes from Pseudomonas sp. TH37, assembly GCF_016650735.1. Classification (NCBI taxonomy): domain Bacteria; kingdom Pseudomonadati; phylum Pseudomonadota; class Gammaproteobacteria; order Pseudomonadales; family Pseudomonadaceae; genus Pseudomonas; species Pseudomonas sp. TH37. The sequence continues at coordinate 871,009 of NZ_JAEKFD010000002.1, read as the reverse complement.
TGCACCATCGCCGCTTGCAGCACCTTGCCGCTCTTGGCGTCGGACACGCTGTCGGACATCGCAAACCGCGCACGCCCGCCGAACAGCAAGCGGTTGTCCGGGGTCAGGCGAAAGTAGTTACCGATCATGCGGCTGGTGACATAGGCGCGCCGACCGGGCAGCAGCTGATCGATCAGGACCTGTGGCAACACCTCAGTGGCGATCACGAAACTGCCGACCGGCACAATCCGCCGCCGATACCAGCCCAAGCCGCCGTGCTGGCAGGCGCCGGTCGCCAGCAATACTTGCCCGGCGTGCAGCGAACCCTTGCTGGTATTGACCCGATAGCCGCCGGCCTGGGCTTTCCAGTCCGTCACTGACGTGCCTTGATGGATCAGCGCACCGTGACGTGCCGCGGCCTCGGCCAGCCCGACGCCGAAACGCCCGACGTGCATCTGCACGCCGTTGCGTTGCAGCAAGCCGCCGTGGAACTGAGCGGAATTCACTTCAGCGCGGGTCTGTTCGGCGGTCAGCAACTCGACCTCGGCATCGACTTCCTGGCGAATCAATTCGCAGGTACGCGCCAGGCCTTCGTAGTGCATCGGTTTGGCCGCCAGCTTGAGCTTGCCGTTGCGCTTGAGGTCGCAGGCGATCTGCTCCTGCTCCACCAGCGACACCACGCTCTGCACCGCGCTTTCATAGGCCTGGTAATAAGCGCGGGCCTTGTCGGCACCGAGGCTGGCGCTCAGCCCGGCGTAGTCCTGGGCAACGCCGGTATTGCACTGGCCGCCGTTGCGCCCGGAGGCTTCGCCGATCACCCTTCCGGCTTCCAGCACCACCACACTGGCGCCCTTCAGCGCCAATGCCCGCGCCGCCGCCAGGCCGGTGAAACCACCACCGACGACGGCCACGTCAACTTGCCCGGGCAATGCACCGAGCTGAGCACCGGTAAACGCCGGTGCGGTGTCGAGCCAGTAGGATTCACTGCCCATGTCTAACCCGCCTATGCCAAATGAAGAATGCCGTTACCGTTCGACTCAGAGACCGACCAGCGCCGCCAGCCCACCGATGTCGGTGATCTGCTGGTAGCCGTAGAACGCATTGCCCGGAACCTCGTGACCGCGGGCGACAAAGGCCTTGTTCTTGATCTTCATGTCGTGGGCCGGCATCAGGTCGTAACGGAAACTCGAAGACACATGCAAGATGTCTTCCGGGCCGCAGTTGAGGTTGTCGAGCATGAACTCGAATGCGGCCAGACGCGGCTTGTAGGCCTGGGCCTGTTCGGCGGTGAAAACCTTGTGAAACGGCGCGCCGAGTTTGTCGACGTTGGACATGATCTGGCTGTCGCTGGCGTTGGAGAAAATCACCAGAGGAATCTTGTCGGCGATTTTCGACAGGCCGGCCGGTACGTCCGGGTGCGGACCCCAGGTCGGCACGGCGTCGTAATACAGCTGACCTTCGTCACGGTATTCGATGCCCCAACGCTTACAGACTCGCGCCAGTGAGGTCTTGAGGATTTCGTCATATGGCATCCAGTCACCCATCACTTGATCCAGACGATAGGCGGAGAAATCCTTGACGAACTGATCCATCTGCTCGGGTACCACGCGATCGGCGAACAGTTCGCGAGTCATCGTGCCCATGTGGAAATTGGTCAGCGTACCGTAGCAGTCGAACGTAATGAATTTGGGGCGAAGAAAGCTCATTGAGTGCGGTCCTGAAGTTCGTTGAGGTCATGGCGCGACAGGCATTCGCTGCGTTTCGAGAGCGGCGATGCAACGCTGCAGCACACCGTCATTACAACACCGTGAAACCAGCAGATGGCGTTAAAAGCGACCTCTGCTTGATACAAACCACCGTTTTAGCCACCCCCCTCAGCAGACTTTGCGGCTCGCTCCAGCCTTGGGCAAACCCCGTATTTGTGCGCTTTTATGGACCTTGATGGCCGCGCGAGGCTCAAAAACGCCCGCATTCACGGCAGAACCTGCGCCGGGAGGAACGAAAACGGGCGCTTCGGTGAGGAAGCGCCCGTTTGGGTGCGATTTGAAACCTGTCGACGATCAACGGTCAGCGGATCCCTGTGGCGAGGGAGCTTGCTCCCGTTCGGCTGCGAAGCAGTCGCAAAACCGGCTGACGCGTTTTACCTGAAGGATTGCGGTGAATGGTTTTGGGGCCGCTGCGCGGCCCAACGGGAGCAAGCTCCCTCGCCACAGGCCGCCTCACCACAGGGTTATGTGTCAGGCGTTATTGCACGATATCGATCAGCACGCTCTTGAAGCGCAAGTTGGCTTCGAACGCTTCGCGCCCCAGGTCCTTGCCGATGCCGGAGCGTTTGTAGCCGCCGGTCGGCAGGATGTAGTCGTTGCTGCGTCCGTAACGGTTGACCCACACCGTGCCCGCCTCCAGACGCCGGACCAGCCGCAACGCACGATTGATGTCAGCGGTGTGCACCCCCGCCGCCAGGCCGTAGGTGGCGTGTGCGGCCAGGCTCAATGCCTGCTCTTCATCATCGAACGTCTGCACCGTCAGCACCGGGCCGAAGATCTCTTCGCAAATTGCCGGGTTGTGGTTGTCCAGACCCGCCAGCAAGGTCGGTTGGTAATAAGCCCCGCCCAGCCCTTCGAACAAGCCACCGCCAGTCAACACCTCGGCCCCGGCCTGGCGCGAGCGCTGGACGATGCCGTCGATGCGGCTGGCCTGCAGCCGGGAAATGATCGGCGACAGCGTGCTCTCGGAAGACCAGGTCGGCCCTGGCCGCAGCTCTTCGAAATACGCCTGCAAGTGCGCAATGAACGGCTCCATGATCGAGCGCTCAATCAACAGCCGCGAACCGGACACGCACACCTGCCCGGCGTTACCGGTAATGGCCAGTGCCACGGTGCGCGCGGTTTTCGCGATGTCCGGCACGTCGGCGAACACCAGCTGCGGGCTCTTGCCGCCCAGCTCCAGCGTCACCGGTTTCGGCCCCACCAGCGCGCAGGTGGACATGATGCTCGACCCGGTCGCCGTGGACCCGGTGAAGGTCACCTTGCCCACCCGAGGATGACGGCACAAGGCATCGCCGGTGACGCGGCCATCACCCTGCACCACGTTGAAAATCCCTGCTGGAATACCCGCCTGCACCGCCAGCTCGGCGAAGCGCAGGCTGGAGAACGGCGTCAGCTCCGACGGCTTGAGCACCACGGCATTACCGGCGGCCAGTGCTGGAGCGACTTTCCAGGAGGCCATGCTCAACGGGAAATTCCACGGCGCAATGGCCGCGATCACACCGTACGGTTCGGCGATCTGCATGCCCAATCGATCAGTCTGGGTAGCCGCGACATGGCCGCCGTGCTTGTCCGCCAGTTCGGCAAAAAAACGAATGCCTTCCGCCACGTAAGGAATATCCCAAGCGATCACATCTTTATGCGGGCGGGTCGAACCCACCGCTTCCAGCGGCGCCAGGATGGCGGCATCGGCTTCGATCAGATCGGCCCAGCGGCGCATGACACGCGCCCGTTCCCGGGGGGGACGACTGGCCCAGTCGCTGTGATTAAAAGCCTGCCAGGCATCATTGACCGCCTCATCCACCAGGTCGGCATCGGCGATCGGCAACTGGGCATAGGCCTGGCCGTCCGAAGGGCGAACCACCTCCAGTCCCGGTCGGGCATCGCGGTATTGACCGGCAATAAAGTGAGCGCTGCGCACAGCGATAAGGCGAGGATCGAAGCTATCCATGGAGCACTCCAAAAAGGGACGGTGAGGCGTGAACTCAGGCTTCCATCGTAGAAAAAAAGCCCAAGCATTTGCTGCCGACCTTATGGGGCAATTAAGTAGTAAGTGTGGTCTGCAGGCCTGCGACGTGAGGAATCTGCCGAATCTTCCAGGCCCCCTTGTCAGGCCTTCACGCAGATGGGATACAGGCACCCTAGCGCCGGAAAACCGGTTGATCGCGCACACTGAAAACGGAGACTCGCCATGTCCGCCTCGCAACCTTCCACTTATGTCTATCGGCCGATGACCGCCGCCGATATTCCTTCGGCCCATGCCTTGTCCGTGCAGTTGAAGTGGCCCCACCGCCAGGAAGACTGGGCGATGTTGCAGCGGGTCAGCGAAGGTTTCGTGGTGCTCGATGGCGAACGATTAATCGGCAGCGCATTCACTTGCCCGCAAGGCAAGTTCGCCACCATCGGCCTGGTGATCGTCAGTGACGACTATCAGGGCAAGGGGATTGGTCGTCGATTGATGGAATACGCGCTGGAGGCTTGCCACTCATGCACGCCGATGCTCAATGCCACCCTCGCTGGCGCACCGCTTTACGCCAGCCAGGGTTTTGTCGAATTCGGCCGGGTTCAGCAGCATCAAGGCCAGGCGCAAGCACCCGCGCTGGAAGCACTGGCGGACGGTGAAGAATGTCGTCCACTGCGCGCGGCTGATCAGGCTCGTCAATTGGAACTGGCCAACGCCGGCAGCGGGCTGGACCGCCAAGCGGTGCTTACGGATCTGTTCGGAGTGGTCGAGCATTCGGTGGGCATCGAGCGCGACGGTCAATTGCGTGCCTTCGCCCTGCTGCGCCCTTTCGGTCGTGGTCGTTGCCTCGGCCCGGTCATCGCTGAAACCCCCGAGCAGGCCAAACACCTGATCGCCATGTTGTTGGCCCAGGTGCCGGACGCCTTCGTGCGGATCGACATTCCGGCGGACAGTGGCTTGGGCGAATGGCTGGAGCTGGCCGGCCTCAAACAGGTCGACACGGTGGCACAAATGGCTCTCGGCACACCGCCGCAAGCGGTCAACGGCGTCCGCCAATTTGCCCTCGTCACCCAAGCCATTGGTTGACCCCGGCGCGCGATGAAGCAAGCGCCATCCAACACCTTCTATCCCCCATTTGCAGGGAGCGTCACCCGTATGTCTCAACCTACCGTTCTGCTGTTGGCTCGCGCCGACGGCAGCCGTATCTCTACGCCTTTCAAAGCAGCCCCCTTGAGCTCCATCGATCCGTTCATGGACGGTCGTCAGGTCGTCTACACCGGGCCCGACGGCGTATCGGCGGGCATCGTTCATACAGGCGAAACCCTCGATATCGATGACTTTCCGCACACCGAAGTGATCGTGGTCCACGCTGGGCATGTCGTGCTGCAATCCCGGGAACAGACGCTGGAACTGGGGGTCGGTGCCAGCGCCGTGATCGGTCGCGGTACGGCACTGCGAGTTCAGCCGCAACCCGGCACTTGCTGGGCCTTCTGCACCGTCAGCAGCCCCACTGCCGAAGCGACGCCGGGGCTGACAGCCCTCGACCCGTTGGCGATGCTGTCCCCTTCGACGGCCCCGGAACCGCAAATACTGACCGGGCCTACGCCGCAGTGCCGCTCCCGCAATGCCTTCGAAGATGACGCCACTGATCTGCGCGTCGGTGTCTGGGATTCGACGCCGTACACCCGCCATGGCCGGGCGCACAAACTCAACGAGCTGATGCACCTGCTCGAAGGCAGCGTGACCTTGCAGGCACCGGATGGAACCAGCGTAACCGTCAACCCCGGCGACACCGTGTTCGTACCGCAAGGCGCACCGTGCGCCTGGAGCAGTGCGAAGTATGTGCGCAAGGTTTATGCGGTTAAATAGCTCAAATCTTTTTGAAACAGCGCAACTGTCGCCGATCGCGCTAACCCTGTAGCAGCTGCCGAGCCTGCGAGGCTGCGTTCGGCGGCGAAGCCGTCGCAAACCCTACATGCACAGTGTGCCTGACGGACCGCAGTGCTTATTTCTACGACTGCTTCGCAGCCGAACGCAGCCTCGCAGGCTCGACAGCTGCTACAAGGTGTGCGCCTCAGAACTTCCCACCCAACGGGTATTCAATCGCCAGACGAATCTGATTGGCATCCAGCTCGGCCTGCGCCGAATTCCCCCGATGGACCGCATGCCGCAGGGTGAATCCGAGGTTTTTCGCCGGTCCCGACTGCACTACGTACTTGGCTTGCAGATCACGCTCCCAATGTTTGCCGCCCTGCCCGTAGCCCAACCATTTGTAACCGCCGTTCGGGTCCATGTGAGTGCCATCGATGCCGCTGCCGCGCACATACAGTGCGCCGAAGGTCAGTCCGGGTATGCCGTAGCCGGCCATGTTCAGATCGTAGCGGGCTTGCCAGGACGCTTCTTCGGGTGCGTTAAAGTCGGACAGCGCCACCGCGTTGCTCAGGTAGATCGCACCGCGGGTCACGTAGTCATAGGGCGTGTCGCCGTCGACCTTTTGATAACCCAGGCCGAAGCTGTGGGAGCCGACCTTGTAGGTGGAGAGAAAACTCCAGGTGGTGTTGTCGATACGGCCGGACAAGGCTTTGCCGGTGTCCTGGGTTCGATACAGATTGAGGTCGAAGATCAGCTCCTGGCCTTCGGCCAACGGCTGCGTGTAGACCGCGCCCAAATAGTGCTGACGCCAGGTATCGTCGTACACCGCGCTGAACAGGCTGGCGTTGAGCCCTTTGATCGAGGTGTTGCGCGCACCGATCAAGTCGAAGCTGTTGCCTTGTTTGCCGTTGGAGTAATTGACCACGAAGCCTTGGTCATGGCTGGTGGCGTTACGGTCGGTACTCTCGTTGAAGTGCCCGCCATACAGCGTGGTGCCAGGCAGTTCGCGGCTGGTCAACAGCCAACCGGTGGCGGTCTCGGGTAACAAGCGACTGTCGGAAGAGCCGAACACCGGGGTTTTCACTCGCTGCTCGCCGTAACGTAATTCGGTGGAGGAGAAACGCAGCTTGGCCACAGCGCCGCCTCGGCTGAACTCGTCTTTGGGGTGACCTTCGTTGTCGACGCCCAGCAGTCGGGCCTTGCCGGCACGCCCGCCTCCGCTGTCCAGTTGCCAGCCGGAATACAGGTGTGCGTCCAGCCCAAAGCCTACGGTGCCGGTGGTGAAACCCGAGGCCACATCGGCCATCAGACCATAAGCCCATTCCTCCGCCAGATCACTGCGCTGGGCCCTGGGTTTATAGGCATTGCGCGCGCCGTTGCTGAGCGAGCCGTGTTCATAATCGCGACGGTCATAGACGCTGCGATTGAGCAGGTTCCATTGGCCGTCCTCTAAAAAACCTTTGGCATTGTCTTGTTCCGATGCCTGAGCGAGCAGGCTTTGCCCCCCCAAGGCCAAAAGCAGGGCGTGCGTGGTCAACGTCTTCACAGTTTGACTCCTGGAAAATCAGTCGTGCATAGCGGGTCTGTAAGGTGTCCCGCCGAATGGGGGACACCGAGGGGCAACTCTGGGAATCAGCGTCTGTAAATCAACGCCTGTAAATCAGAGGTATTTGAGAATCGCGATGTCGCGACGGCGCTGTTTGAGGTTGGCGAACCAGCGCGTCGGGAAGAACAGCAACACCCCGAGGATCACGCTCCACAGCCAGACCATGGGCAGGTTATCGAAACCATAATAGGTGCCCTGATTGGCGCCCCAGATCGCAACGGACACCAGGTACATGGCCTTGAGCACGTACAGGTGCAGCAAATAGAAGAACATCGGCGCACCGCCGTAGATCGCCAGAGTCGCGGTGGACCAGCGATCCTGGGCCTTCTCGAACAACGCCAAAAGGATCAGCCCCAGGCCGAGGGTCGGCATCAGGAACATCAGCGATGGCGGGTATTTTTTCGCGCTCATGAAGCTCATGAACGTGCGCAGGGAATCACCGGTCTGCACCCAAGGCTTCTCGCCGTAGACGTTCAGGTAACGAATGAACACGAACGCCACCAGCAGGCCGACACCGACTTTCAGCAAACGGGAAATCCGCTCGGCCGCTTCCATGTCCTTACCGAACCATGGCCCGATGGCCCAGCCCAGCAGAATCACCCCGATCCACGGCAACACCGGATATGTGGTGCGAGCCCGGGTGAACTCGGTGATGTCGATGAACACCCGCTGATGCAGGATCGACCACGGCACGTAGAACGGCGAATCCGGCCCCACGGTCACGCCGTCGAGCAGGTTGTGCCCGGCGACAATCGCTACCCCGAGCACGATCAACCAACCGCGCTTGAAGTGCAGCAACCCGGCAAGCACGATCATGCAGATGCCGATGCACCAGATCACTTGCAGCCACAACGTCTTGGGCGGGAACTCGGCGTTCCAGGCAAAGCACACGAACGTGAGTTCCAGAAGCACCAGGAACAACCCGCGCTTGAGCAGGAATACCGATGTCTCATTGGCCGTGTGTTTCTGGCTGTAGAGCCAGGCCGACAAACCGGTGAGAAAGATGAACACCGGGGCGCAGATGGTGCTCAGCAGTCGGGTGAAGAACAGGTCCGGGGTCACGCTCAAGGCGTCGATCGGGTCGGTCACCTGGCGGTGCAGCAAAAAGGTTTCCCGCACATGGTCGACGAGCATGCAGAGCATGACGAAGCCGCGCAGGGCATCGATGGCGAGCATCCGGGTGTTGGTTTTTGCAGCGCTGGAGGCAAGCGCAGGGGAAACACTTCCCGCCTGCGCTGCCACGCTTGTGGATAGGGTCATATCAGTCACTCATGTCGTGGTCAGTGGACTACCGCTGGCTCAGCCCTGTTTCTTCAGCCTGGCAACTTCCGATGCCGGCAACTGCGACGGCGCCCGCGGCAAGGGTACCTGACCTTCCTTTCGATAGAACGACAGCGTCGAACTGAAGCTCTTCACGTCAAAGGGTTCGGCCTGGCCCTGAGGGTCGATGCGCTCGCCGGCGGTGTGGTCCTTGTATTCGACGGCCACCACATAGATGCCCTGCCAAGGCAGCTCGAAACTGACCTTGCCGGTCGCATCGGTGCGCCGGGTAAACACTTCGCCGGAACCGGTTTCCAGCACCACGTCTTGATCGGCCAAGGGCTTGTGCGCATAGAACACCTGAAACTGCGCCTTGCCGGCATCGGCGACACCGGTGGGCACGATATCCAGCGTCAGTTCCGGCGTTCGGGCGCGCAAGTCACCAACCCAACGGGTGGCGGGCGTCCAGTAAGCCTTTTGCGTTTTATCGCCGTCGTGAAGGTCGAAGATCGGGTAATGCGTGTCCTCGGCCAGCAGCGAGTCATCCGCCTTGGTTTGATGCGCCACAGCAAATGCCTGGCGCCGCAAGGTCAGGCTCAACGGTTGAGACTTGTTGTTGATCGACCACCCCTTGAGTTGCCGGAACCGGTCCATCCCGCCCGGTGTGACTTCCAGCATGTTCTTGTCATATTCCCCGTAGTACAACGCCAGGGGTTGCCCCGGTGGCTGCTCGTACCAGATTTGATGCGCTTCGCTGCTGCTCGCCAGCATGAAGACGCCGTAACCCAACAGTGCTTTTTTTGCGTGGCTCATTCGCATTTTTTTTGCGCTCCGATTGGTGTCGTTCAACGGATCGTCGCAGCCCTGCAACGATCTGCCCCTCTCTCTGAACGCATTACAACGCAGGCTATTTTGTGCTTCGCTCCGAATTCATCGCTCATAACGCAAATGAAGACTGTTTTTGTGGCGTAAACAGCTATTTATGCGGCCTGCGCCAGCATGAAGCGTGTTGAGAGGTTTGGCGGGGCCGATGTCCAATCGGGGTGCATTCCCAGAGCAGCCCATCGCGCGTAATGCCGCGGCGTGTAGCAGCTGCCGAGCCTGCGAGGCTGCGTTCGACTGCGAAGCAGTCGTGAATCCTGAATGCACGGTGTGCCTGACGGACCGCGGTGCCTGATTTTACGACTGCTGCGCAGCCGAACGCAGCCTCGCAGGCTCGGCAGCTGCTACAGGGGGTGCGCCGCAGATCGGCAACAGCCCGTCGCGCGCCTTTTTTACAGGCGCGGCAGGTTGCAAGGGAATGGTGTATATGCGGAGGGAGTTTCAGTGACGCAGTAATTTGCGCAGCGGCACGCCGTCCTTGAGCACGGGTGATTTGATGACGATGTAGCTGAAGTACTTGGAGATGCCGATGTTCTTGTCCAGCAGGCTTTCGATCACTTCCTGATAATGCTGGATGCTACGGGTCATGAAACGCACCAGGTAATCGTAGCCGCCACTGATCAGGTGGCATTCGAGCACTTCATCGACCAGACGGATATTGGATTCGAACTTGGCGAAGTCTTCGCGCTTGTGGTCGCTCAAGGTGATTTCGGTGAACACCGTGACCGAGTCGGTGATCTTGGCCAGGTTCAGGTGAGCCTTGTAGCTGGAGATATACCCGGCCGACTCAAGCCGTTTGACCCGTTGCAGGCAGGGGCTGGCCGACAGGCCCACGGCATCGGCCAGGCTGACGTTGGTCATGCGCCCATCCTTTTGCAGTTCAACCAAGATGCTGATGTCGATCCGGTCCAGTTTTACTAAACCTTCCATTGCGTACCTCTTGACTGCCGTTTGTAAGACAATCTTCTAGCAAAATCAGCGCCGTAAAGACAGCTGATGCTGAGCCACCAGATCCGCCATGCTGTTGATGCAGTAATCCGCGGCGCACGGCGTCGGGTGTTTGCCCCGGCCGCGACAGATCAGACAGACAGCGCCCGCGCCCTGCTGCCGGGCGGAAGGCCGGGTCACCTGGAGGATGGTTTTGGCGTCAAGCTCATTGGCCGCCAGCCAATCGTGATCCCGCAGGGGATCACTGGCCAGTGAAATAAAATCCTCGGGCATGATCCCCAGGCGCTCGCACAATAGGCCGCGATCCTCGGCATCGCGATCGCCGTGCACCAGCAGCCGATAGAACTTGCGCAGGTACAGCATCGCGCCGGGTGCGTCTTCGAACAACGACCAACCCGCCACCGAGCGGGCAAAGCTCATGCCCTCCTCCCAACTGGCCTTCAGCCCCCAGCGCTCGGCCAACTGACGGTGGGCGAAACACAGCAAGCCGCTGAAACCCAGTTCGCCGAAGCGCGGGTACAGCGCATGCACCACCTCGCTGAATTCGGCCAGCACCTGTGTTTTGTCCGGGTGACCGCCACGGCTGTCGAGCAGCGGCTGCAACGCCGTCCAGACCCCGGAATCGCGATCCACCAGGACCTCATCGCAATCGATCAACAACGCTCGATAATCAGTCAGCCCCATGGTGTGTAAAGCCTCCGATGATGCATTCCATCAATCCATGCTCCATAAATGCTCACGGGCGATGCCATGTGGCACCGCCCCGAGCAGGCGTGAGCTCAGTTCAAGACTCGTGCCAGCGCCGCGTCGAGAATCTGCAGCGCTTCGTCGACCTGCGCTTCGGTGGTCACCAGCGGCGCGAGGAAGCGCAGCACGTTGCGGTACACGCCGCACTTGATCACCAGCAGGCCACCGGCCCGGGCTTCGTCGATCAGCCGTTGATTCAGCTCGGCATCGGGGGTGCGCGCGTCGTCATCCTTGATCAGCTCGATCGCCAGCATGAAGCCGCTGCCCCGCACGTCGCCGATGCGCGGGTAACGAGCCTGCAAGCGCAACAAGCCCTGACGCAGACGTTCGCCCAAAGCATCACCGCGCGCCAGCAACTGCTCTTGCTCATAAGCCTCGATCACCGCCAGCGCCGCCGCGCACGACAGCGCGTTACCGCCGTAAGTGCCACCGAGGCCGCCGGGTAACGGCGCGTCCATGATCTCGGCCTTGCCGACCACACCGGACAGCGGCAAACCACCGGCCAGGCTTTTGGCGACAGAGACCAAGTCCGGCTGAATGCCGGCGTGCTGGAAGCCGAACCATTTGCCGGTGCGACCGAAACCGGTCTGGATTTCATCAAGGATCAGCACGATGCCGTGTTTTTCAGTCAAGGCACGCAGGGCCTGGAGAAACTCCGTCGGTGCCGAGAGGAAACCGCCATCGCCCTGCACCGGTTCGATAATGATCGCCGCGACCCGCTCGGGCGCCACTTGAGTGGCCAACAATTCATCCAGCGCCTTGAGCGCCATGTCGCTGGTCACGCCGCGATAGGCATTCGGATACGGGGTGTGGAAGACCTCCGGCGCGAACGGCCCGAAGTTCTGCTTATAGGGCTGGCTCATGCCGGTCAGCGTGGTGCCGAGCAAGGTCCGGCCGTGGAACCCGCCGCGAAAGGCGATCACCGCCGAGCGGTTGGTGTGGGCGCGGGCAATCTTCACCGCGTTTTCCACGGCTTCGGCGCCGGAGGTGAAGAACGCGGCTTTATAGGATTCCTGGCCGCCGATCATTTCGCACAGGCGCTGAGCCAGGTCGAGATAAGGCTTGTAGGCCACCACCTGGAAACAGGCGTGGGAGATTTTTTGCAGCTGCGCCTGCACCGCCGCGACCACCTTCGGGTGATTGTGACCGATGTTCAGCACACCGATACCGCCGACAAAGTCCAGGTAGCGCTTGCCGTCCACGTCCCACAATTCTGAGCCTTGGGCCCGATCGATCACCAACGGATGTGCGGTAACCAGGCCACGTGGCACGAATTGATCGCGCTGACGGAGCAAATGAGGGGTTTCGTCGACTTTGCTATTCATGGCATTTCCCATCGTGAGTCCGGCAACCGGGAAGTGGTTGCGATGGTGTTCAGGTTAAGGCTTGCGCGAAACGAACTACGCCGAACTTGCCCCCTGAGAAATTCGGATCGACTGTTTTCACCCCGCCAAACGGCAGATTCCTTTAGCCGGCCGAATCTGCCGGTGCATGGCCGATACAACGTTACTCAACGCGTTAAACCCGCTGCTTTCGACAGATCCTGCGCTGGCGTTGCGCGATGATGGGCACCATCTTCACCTATCAGGAAATGCCCATGGCCCTGCTGTATAAAGCTGACCCTGTGCGCGGCGAACAGTGGAAAGCGCTGTTCGCCGAACACGCCCCGGATATCGAATGGCGCGCGTGGCCGGACATCGGCGACCCGAAGGACATTCAGTACCTGGCCGCGTGGCAGGCACCCGACGATCTCGAGGTTGTACTGCCCAATCTGCAAGTGCTGTTTGCCTTGTCCGCCGGCGTCGATCAACTCGACCTCAATCGCCTGCCGACGAGCTTGCCGGTGGTGCGCCTGCTGGATCCCGGCATCACCCGTGGCATGTGCGAATACGCCACTTTTGCCGTGCTCAGCCTGCACCGGGACATGCTGCGCTATCGCCAGCAACAATTGGCCCGCTGCTGGCAAGCGCACTTGCTGCAACCGGCGGCCAGGCGTCGGGTCGGTGTCATGGGGCTTGGCGCTCAGGCGCAGCAGATTCTGGCGACCTTGCAACCGCTGGGCTTTGCCTTATCAGGCTGGGCGCGCAGTGCCCATCAAATTCCGGGGATCGATTGCTATGCCGGCAACCAGCAACTGCGGGCGTTCCTCAGCCAGTGCGACATTCTCTTGTGTGTATTGCCGCTGACCGAACAGACCGAGGGCATTCTTGATCGCAGGCTGTTTGAGCAACTGCCCCGTGGCGCGGCGCTGATCAACATGGGCCGTGGCGGGCATCTGGTGGAAAGTGATTTGCTTGAGGCATTGGACAGCGGGCATTTGAGCGGCGCGGTCCTTGATGTGCTGCAGCAGGAACCGGCACCGGTAGATCATCCGTTCTGGCACCACCCGCAGATTCTGCTGACACCGCACATCGCGGCGATGACTCAGCCAGAAAGCGCCTTTGGGGTGTTGCTGGAGAACATTCGCCGGCATCAACGGGGGGATCCGATGCTCGGTCAGATCGATCGTGCGCAGGGTTATTGATCGCCTAATGCCGGTTAGTTAAGCCACGACGCACTCTTTGTAGCAGCTGTCGAGCCTGCGAGGCTGCGTTCGGCTGCGCAGCAGTCGTCAAACCCGAACTTGCGGTGTATCAGGCAAATCGCATCAGCCGGATTTACGACTGCTGCGCAGCCGAACGCAGCCTTCGGCAGCTGCTACAGATCGCATTACGGCTTAACTAACCGGCATTATGCTCAGGGTCACCCGTTATGCTCAGTGAGTTCCCAGAATATTGTTATCGCAGGAGAAGGATTGCCCTCCTTTGAGCATCAGTCGTTCCTGCATCCGCTGGCAACGCTCCCGTTCCTGCTGCATCGAACGATCGATGCTGATATTGCCGGTCTTCTCCGGTAGTTTGCCGTCGCCCAGGCGCACTGTCACCCAAGGCTGTTCCGGTTGGACCTGAAAGCGGCTTTTCTCTTCGACGGGCGTGGCGGGTTTGGTGGTTTCGATCGCGGCCGGTTTTGGCAGTTGATCGGAGGTGACCCCGTAACGGGTCAGAATCGAGCTCTGAGGCAGTTCTGCGGCGGCGGTTGCCGATAACAAGGCCAGCGCCAAACCGACGGTGTACCTCTTGCTGTTACTCACGTTGCAAAATCTCCTGTACTCAATGGCGGCATGCAGCACCGGCGTCATAGGGATAACGCGTGGATGGGCTGATGGTTTAGTGCCAGTTCCTGTTGGTGCAGGTATTGGAGTCCGGGAGTGAATGGTGAGTCACTGAATTACCGCGTTATCGTTCATCGCGGGCAAGCCCGCTCCCACAGGGATTTGATGCGGACACAGATTTTGTGAACATCACCAACCACTGTGGGGGCGGGCTTGCCCGCGATAGGGCCCTGACAGGCGCCCCGCTAAACTCAGGCGATCACAATTCCCCCACTGGCCAAACTGTCCAGCCCGACACCCACCAGGGTCACCGAATCGCTGCCAAACGTCAGCAGCGTATCCTGCCCCACCGCCGTGGCATGGGCGCGGAAGTCGTCGTTCGGCGCAACCCCCTGAACCCCGAAAAAAACCAGTTTGTCGTTGGCTTGATAACCCACCACACGGTCCTGGCCAAACGCACCGCTGAACAGGAACGTGTCGACCCCGCCGCCCGACTCCATCAGGTCATTACCCGCCCCGCCGACAAACACGTCGTTGCCAATACTGCCAATCAAATGGTCGTTGCCATCGAGACCAAACAACCAGTCGCCCGTTGCGTGAGCGTTGAGGGTGTCGGCGCCGGTCGTGCCCTTCACGCTTGAAGCGTACTGAGTCAGGTTGCTACCGACCGCAAGACCATTGGCTGTGACGCTGTGGGTCACGTCATCCTTGAACACACCCCAGAGAAAACCTGGCTCCTTGGTAACGATGCTGCCGATGTCGCGAGTAATGCTGATGCTGCCATTGGCGTCGCGTACGTACAGGTTGCCGGCACCGTCATTGGCAAAGACGAAGTTCTTCACCGACTGCTGCAGGTCCAGCACGTTGCTGCCCTTGCCGCCCAACAGAATGTTGTAGCCACCGCCATCGCGGAAGGTGTCGTTACCGTCGCGCCCTTCCAGGTAGTCGTTGCCCTTGCCGCCCTGGATCAGGTCATTACCGTCGCTGCCGATGATGAAGGTGCTGCCTTTGTGGGTTTCGGCGTTGCGGTTCAAGTCCTGGACCCACGTGTTGCTGCGCGCCGGGTCCGAGAGGTTGGCGACGATGATGGTCGAATCTTTGCTGGTCAGGTCGTAGAACTGCGACTCCAGCACCCGGGTCATGCCGTCGCCGTAACCGGTGGGCAAGTGTGAAATCCAGGTGGGGATGTTGAGGATGGAATACGGCAGCACGTTCCACGCCGTCGAGGCGTAGTGGTCGTTGAAGCTGACGATGTTATCGGTCGTCGAATCCTTGGCGGCATCGTGCACGCCAACCGAGGACAGGTTGAATGACGAGCCATCAAGGGCGCGGAATACCGGGTCGTTTTCATAACCGATGTTCAGCACTTTGTCGCTGCTGCTTTGCGTCGGCGAGGCGTAGGCGATGTAGTTGGAGTCCTGGTAGAACCCGGACCATTTTTCGCTGCTCAAGTCCGCCAGGCTATTGACCGCCAGGCCACCGAGGCTGTGGCCGCTGACCAGCACGTCCTTGCCCGACAGCCCATTGGCCTGGGCAAATGCCGCAACGTCACTGAGCAGATTGCCGAAGGCTTCGCCCACATAGTTTTTCGCATAATCCTTGGGACCCAAGGCCGCAAGCAAATCGTTGATCACGTCACCGATGGAGTCGCCGATCTGGATTTCTCGCGGGCCGCTGGTGCCGCGAAAAGCGATGCCGATTTCGGTGAGATGTCCCTGGGCGTCGTACTTGCCGAGGATCTCCACTTGAGCGCTGGTGTAACCGGCCTTCTCGCCGAAGAAGGTTCCGCGAGCGTCGGTCTTGCCGTCATAGCCCAGTTGCGCGGCGGTGATCGGCGTCCAGCCGGCTTTTTGCACAGCTTCGAGAGCAGCCTTCTCCGAATCGGGGTTCCAGGGAATGCCGGGAATGACGCCTTGAGAATCGGTGCCGCCAATCAGTGCGGTGACCAGGGTTGCCGGCAAGCCCAGGCCGAAGCCGTTTTGCTGATAACCGGTGGCGAAACCGTTGTCGAGGTTGTGATAGGAATACAGCGTGATCGCCATGGCGTCGCTGAACAACGCCTTGGAGTCTGCTGTGCCGAAGTTTTTGTAGTCATACACACCCATTGGTATTGCCTCTCTCTTTGTTGGAATTGTCAGAGATAGCTCACAGCCAGGACGCCTCAATCACGAGACGCCCCGGAGCCTCTAGTGCATGCAGCTTTTACGCAAACGTAATTCCCGAAGCCGAGAGATTATCCAGACCCACGCCCACCAGCGTTACGGCGTAATCGCCAATCTTGAGCACAGTGTCGTTGCCGGCCTGGGTCGCGTGCTGCGCGTAGTCATAGCCCTGCCCCGCGCCCTGGACGCCCATGAACACCAGTTTGTCGCTGCCCTGGTAGCCATTGATCGCGTCGAAGCCGAAGGCGCCGCTGAACAGGAAAGTGTTGTTGCCGCTCCCCGAGGCATGCATCACGTCATTGCCCGCGCCACCGACGAAGGTCACGTGGCTTTTGTCGCTGCGCAGCAGATCGTCGCCGGCGTTGCCGAACAGCCAGTCACCGTCGACACTGGCCACCAGCGTGTTGCCATAGCCATCGCCGTTGAGCGAGTGGTTGTAGTGGGTCAGTTCACTGCCATTGAGCAAGCCATTGGCGGTGACGTTGTAGGTGATGTCCTTGCTGCCCCACCACGACCCCGATTCCTTGCTCACCAGCGCGCCGATATCACGGGTCATGCTGATGCCGCCGTAGGCGTCGCGCACATACAGCGTGCCGTCGCCGTCATTGGTAAAGCTGAAGTTCTGCAACGGCTTCTGCAGCTCGAAGGTGTTGCTGCCCTTGCCACCCAGCAGCAGGTTGTAGCCTCCGTCATCGCGGAACCGGTCATTACCGTCACGGCCTTCGATGAAGTCATTGCCCGCGCCGCCCTTGAGCAAGTCATTGCTGTCGGTGCCGATGATGAACGTGCTGCCGGTATGCGGCTCGCCGCTGCGGCCAAGGTCCTCGATCCAGGTGCTGCCTCGGGACGATTCCGACAGGTTGGACACGATCAGCGTCGAGTCCTTGTCGGTAAGGTCGTAGAAGCGCGAGTCGATCACCCGGTTCAAGCCGTCGTCATAGCCCAACGAACCGTGGGCCGACCAGTTCAGCGGGTTGAGAATGCTGAATGGCACCAGGTTCTGCGCGGTGGAGGCGTATTGGTCATTGAAGTTGACGATGTTATTGGTCGCCGAATCCTGATGTCCGTCGTGCTTGCCCAGCGAGCCACTGCTGAAGGTGGTGCCGTCGAGCACTCGAAACACCGGATCATTCTCATAGCCGATGTTCAGCACATTGTTGCCGGTGGCGCTTTGGGTCGGCGAGGCGAACGCAACATAGTTGGCGTCCTTGAAGAAACCATCCCAATTGTTCCCGCTCAACTCTGCCAGGCTGTTGACCCCTAACCCGCCAAGGCTATGCCCGCTGACCAATACGTCCTTGGCACTCAAGCCGTGGGCGATGGCAAACGCGGCGACGTCCTTGAGCAAAGTGTCGAAGGCGTTTTTCGCGTAGTTCGTCGCGTAATCCACCGGCCCGACCGCGGCCAGCAGATTGTTTTTCATGTCGCCGAAAGTGTCGCTGTAGCCCAGGCCACCGGTGCCACGGAAGGCGATACCGATACCGATCAGCTTCCCTGCCCCGTCGTATTTACCGAGCACTTCGGCTTCGGCGCTGGTGAAGCCGTCCTTCTCGCCATAGAAGGTGCCTTGGGCCCCGACCTTGCCCTGATAGCCCAACGCTGCCGCGCCAATCGGCGCCCAAGCGGTCGCCGGCAGTGGCTGGCCGGTCGGTGTGTACGCGTAGAGCGTTAGCGCGATCGCGTCGGAGTACAGCGCCTTGCCGGCCTCACTGCCGGCATTTTTGTAATCAAACAGTCCCATGTTCTTGCTTCCTTAGCGTCAAATCAGAACTGCCAGTCCAGGGTCAGGCCCACACCGTGGTCTTTTTCCCGGGAGCCGAGCAGCCCGTTGTAATCCAGGTTCAAACGGGTATCACGGCCCAGCGCCAATCCGGCACGGGCACCGACCACTGCGGCATCGCGGTCCATGGACACGCTTTGCACGCTGAACGCGGTGTTGCCGTTGACGAAGGCCAGGTGGTCTTCAGAACGGGTGTTGCTCAGGTTGTGCTGCCAGCCGAGCGTGCCGGACAGTTCCAGCTGTTGCTGGTCGGACAACGCAATGGCTTTGCTCGCCCGCAAGCCAAGGGTCGAAAGCACCACGTCGCGGTTGTTTTCACCGCCCTTGAGTGCAGCGGCGTCACCTTTTTCGCTGAAGCTTTCAGTGTTCAAGTGCACGTAAGCCAAGTTAACGAATGGCTCCAGAGCGATCGGTTGCAGGTCCAGGCGATACGCCGCTTCGGTGAACAGTTGCGCGGAGGTCGCATCGCGTTTGGATTTCTGCTTGCCGCTGACACCGTTAAATTGCAGGTCACGTTTGACGTCGATGCGATGCCAGCTGTAAGCACCGCCGACGCTCAGGCGCAGCGCGTCGGTTTCATGGCCCAGGTACGCACCCAAGTGGTAGCTGTCGACCGATGCCGACGAGTGCGTGCCATCGCCCATGCTCAACGAGCTGTCGCTATAACCGGTGACGAAACCCAGTCGCGTATCTTCAGTGATCAAGCCATCGACACCAGCCAGCAGCCCGCCGATGGAGCTATTGGAACTGGCGTTGTCATGCCCGCCATCGCTCTTGCCCCAGGCACCGAGTACTTTGAGCCAGGCGTTGCTGCGGTCATCGGTGGGTGCCCCGGCGTCGAACAGATCGTGCTCACGCAGACGCTCGCCGACTGCATCGCGCAGGTAACGGCTGTCGTTGATCAGCAGCGTGCCGATTGCCGGATGAATTTCCCCGGAGAGTTGCTGGAATGCTTGTTGCGCGACAGCGGCGGTCGGCGACAGCAGCAGGGTTTCGTAGAGCGGATTGCCTGCGCCCAATTGCTCGGCGGCAGCGGCCACGGCGCGTTGGTTCGGGGTCTGGCCCACGCTGGTGAAGGATGTTGCGTTACGCACCACTGCCAGCTGAATGCCGCTAGCCGAATAGTCGAGGGTGCCGCCGAGGAACAGGTAGTCCGGCACCACCGCACCGAAGCGCCCTTCGATTCCGCCGGCCGCTTGCAGAATGTTGTACTGATTGCCGAGCAGGGATTTCGCTTCGCTGGTGGTCAGCAATGTCGGGCTGTTTTCCAGGGACAGGCTGACGGTTGCGCCCTCGATGATCGCCTTGCCGCCAGCGATGATCTGGTCGCTGCTGGTGGGCGACAGTTCTACGGCGTAGGTCGAGCCAGGCTCAAAAGTCACGTCGCCCGCCACCTGCAAGGTGCCGATGGAATTGCCGGGCGCCACGGTACCGCCGCTTTTCGCGGTCAGCGCCGCGATGCTGCCATTACCGCCGAGGATGCCGCTGTCATTGACGGTGACGGCCGACAGCAGCGAACCATTGATCGCCAATCGGCCCTGGTTGACCAGGGTCGGGCCGGCGTAGGTGTTGGCGCCGGTCAGCACCAACGTGCCGATGCCCTGCTTGGTCAGGCCGCCATGGCCGGAAATGTCGTTGCGCCAGACGTCGAGCCCACAGTGCACGTCATTGCACACACGTTCGGTGGGTTTGCCGGCATCGATGATCGCGCCGATACCTGGCAAGTCCGCGACAAACTGGCTGGAGCCGTAGGCGCCTTCGATGCGGAATTCCTCGGGAATGTCCTGCTCGGTCACGAACATCGCCGGGCCATCGATGCCTTTGCGCAGGTTGATCATGCCCCAGCCGTACAGCGAGTCGACGCCGGGTGCGCCGAGGTCGGTGGCAGTGGTGCGCAGCACACTGGCGACTTGCGCGCCGGTCATGTACGGGAAGCGCTCCATCAACACCGCCACCGAGCCTGCAACGTGCGGCGCCGCCATGGAGGTGCCGTTGTAATTGGCGTAGCCGGTGGTCAGGTCATCGGCATTGGTGCCGCTGATAATCGAACTGTAGATCCGGCTGCCCGGTGCCGACACGCAGAAGCTCGCGGTGTAGCCGCAACGCGACGAGAAGGTGCTGATGTTGTAAGGGTCGGGGCTGCTGGTGTCCGGGTTATTCTGCAACGCGGCGACGGTCATCCAGTTCGGCGCGATCTCCGGGACGAAGTAACCGAGACCGGCGATAGCGTCCGGATTGTTGAGGTTGTAGTCGTTGCCGGCGGCGAAGATCGTCACGATGCCACTGCGGGCCGCGGCGATGGCGCCGTCGTAGGCACCGCCGGGTTTGGTCCCCAGCAGGGCCTGGATCTCGTTGAACTGCAGTTGTGCGTCCTGCACGGTGAAGTGCGGATACGCCGGGTCCCGACCACCCAAGTCGAAGCGGTCGGTAATGCCGATGCCCCAGCTGTTGTTGATGATCCGCGCGCCGCTGGCGATCAGGGCATCCCAACCGGCCTTGTACACCGCGCCGTCGTTGCCGCGAATGATGCCGTCTTCCGGGCCCGGGTCGCCGTTGTCGGCGCTGATGATTTGCGCACCAAAGGCGACGCCGTGCATCGGCCCGCCATCGCGACTGCCTGCGGCGATCCCGCCAACGTGAGTGCCGTGTGCACCGAGTTTGCCGTTGGAGCCCACCGAGGGCGAACCGTCATAGAGAAAGGCGTCCCCGGCTTTGACCGGAATGTATGGGTCGGTGTATTCGCGGATGCCACTGGTGACCAGCGTGATCACTTTATTGGCACCGGAAAACTCCGGGTGCAAGGCGTAAACCGGTTGGTCGAAAATCCCCAGTTTCACCCCTTTGCCGGTGTAACCGGCGGCATAGGCCTCCTGAGCATTGATCGCCCCCAGGCCCCAGTCGGCGTTGAACTCCGTGCTGCGCCAGCTATCGGGATCGCCCGTTCTGCCGTTTTCCACGTAGGGCGCCGCGTGTGCGGTGCCCAGGGTGGCCAATGCGCAGAGCAAGGCGCGATTGAGCGTTTTTAAAGTAGTAAACGTGCTGCCCGACCGAGCGGGCGAATTGTTGTTTTCAGCTCTCATCCAGCGACCATCCTTAGTTATGTTGCCAAAATCCTTGTGCCTCAAGGCCAGCCCAATCCTGCCAGTCAAGGCGCGGAACCTGTGGGAGCGGGCTTGCCCGCGAAGGCGGTGTGCCAGGCAACATTAATGTCGACTGACACTTCCTCATCGCGGGCAAGCCCGCTCCCACAGGGATTGCACCAAGCCCCCCTCGCCTGCGTTAAAACTGCCAATTGAGACTCAGCCCGACGCCGTGGCTTTTCTCGCGGCTGGCCAGTTGGCCGGTGTAATCGAGGTTCAGCCGAACATCCCGGCTCAAGGCCAGGCTGGCATGGGCACCCACCAGCGCCGCATCGCGAACCAGCGGCGAGCTTTCCACCACGAACGGAGTGCCACCGCTGGCAAACGCCAGGTGTTCCTCGGAATCGGTGTTGCTCAGGTTGTGCTGCCAGCCGAGGCTGCCGCTCAGGTCCAGCAGTTGCTGGCCGGACAGCGTTACTGTTTTCAGTGCGCGTACGCCCAGGGTGCTGAGTACCGCGTCACGCCGGTCTCCACTGCTTTTGAGCGCCGCGGCGCCACCTTTTTCGGTGAAGCCCTCAGTGTCTAGGTGCACGTAAGCCAGATTGGCGAACGGTTCCAAAGCCAGTGCTTGCAGGTTCAGGCGATACGCTGCCTCGCCGAATACTTGGGTAGTCCCGGCATCGACCTTGGCTTTCTGTTTGGCGCTGACGTCACCGTATTGCAGGTCACGTTTGATGTCGGCCCGATGCCAGCTGTAGGCACCACCGGCACTCAGACGCCAGGCGCCCATTTCGTGGCCGACATAGGCACCCAGGTGATAACTGTCGACCTGCGCTGATGAGTGAGTTCCAGAGCCCATGCTGACCGAACTGTCGCTATAACCGGCGACCAGGCCCACACGGGTTTGGTCATCCACCGCGCCATCGACACCGGCCAGCAAACCGCCAATTGAGGTGGTGTAGCCGGCGGTATCGTGGCTGTCATCGGTCTTGCCCCAAGCGCCCAATGCCTTGATCCAGCCATTGCTTTGGGAACCATTGGCTTCATTGAGACGCTCACCCACTGCGTCGCGCAGATAACGGCTGTCGTTGATCAGCACCGAGCCCAGCGCCGGGTAAATTTCCCCCGACAACTGCTGGAAGGCTTGTTGCGCCGAACTCGCGGTCGGTGACAGCAGCAGGCTTTCGTACACCGCGTTACCCGCTCCAAGCCCTTCCGCTGCGGCCGCGACGGCCCGCTGATTCGGTGTTTGCCCGACGCTGGCGAAGGTTGTGGCGTTACGCTCCACGCTGAGCTGGATGCCAGTCGCGGCGTAATCGAGGCTGCCGCCGATGAACACGTAGTTCGGCAGCACCGCGCCGAACTGGCCTTGAATCCCGCCCGCCGCTTGCAAGATGTTGTACTGATTGCCCAACAGGCTTTGCACTTGTTGGGTGCTGAGCAAGGTCGGGCTGTTTTCCAGGGACAGGCTCACGGTGGCGCCGCTGATCGTGGCCGTACCGCCCGCAATAATCTGGTCGCTGCTGGTGGGTGACAGTTCGACGGCATAAGTCGAACCCGGCGCAAATATCACATCGCCGCTGACTTGCAACGTGCCGATGGAATTACCGGGCGCCACGGTGCCGCCGGGATTGGCGGTCAACGCAGCGATTCGTCCGTTACCGCCGAGGGTGCCACTGTCATTGACGGTGACCGCCGACGTCAGCGAGCCATTCACTGCCAGCAACCCGCCGTTGACCGTGGTCGGGCCGCGATAAGTGCTGTCGCCGGTCAGCATCAACCGCCCGGCACCGGACTTGATCAGGCTGCCTTCGTAGACTCGGTTGGCGGCGGCGGAATCGCGAGCTGTGCCCACTGCGTAATCGGTCTGATCCTGCTGACTGGCGCCAGCCGGGACACCGTTCTCCCAGCCCTTGTCCTTCAACGTCTGTTGCCAGGCGATGCGTTCGGCGGCGTCTTCGGCCTGACGCTGAATCAGCGCCTTGTCGGTAATGCCGTTGCTCCAGACATCGCTTTGCCCTGCCCCCAGATTGGCGTCGAACGCCCCGAGCAATTGCCCCGGCCCGCGCATCGCCCGCTCAAGGCTGGCCACACCCCAACCGATGCGCGTGCTCGGTGCCTCGGTGACCGAACCGTCGAGCTGCGTTGCGGTGGTCAGCAGCACCTCAAGCGCCTGCTGATTGTTCATGTACGGATAGCGTTCCATCACCAGCGCCAGTGCCCCGGTGGCATGCGGCGCGGCCATGGAAGTGCCGGACTTGATCGCGTAACCGCCGCCGGGAATGGTGCTGTCGATCTTCGCGCCCGGTGTGGTGATGCACCAATACTTGGCGATCCCGCACTGGTTGTATTTCTGCTGATTGCTTTGATCCAGCCCCGACACCGCCAGCCAGTGGCCTTCCAGGTCCGGCTGAAAGTACGGCAAGGCCGAACGCACGCTGGCATTCGGGTAGCCGCTGTTGCCGGCGCTGAACACGTTGATCACGCCGCGCCGCGAAACGTCGGCGGCGGCATCGAGCCAGGTGCCTTTGTTCCAGTGCTGGGCGTAGGCGGCGTGCAGGTCGTCGAGGGTTCGGTAACTGACGTCCGGCGGCTGGCTGCCCCAACTGTTGTTGATCGCGCGTACACCGGCATCCGCCAAGGCGTTATAGACCGCTGTGAAGTAGCGCGGGTCGGGGCTGGGGCCGAACAGGAAACTGTCGTTCTTGTTGGTGTTGCCGACGTAGATTTGCGCGTTGTACGCCACGCCGTGCATGCCGCTGCCATCCCGGGAAGCACCCATGGTGCCGGTGACGTGGGTGCCGTGAGAGTCGTTGTTGGTGTTGAGCGTGCCGTCGACGTTGAATGCTGAGCCGTCGACATAGCTGCCACTGGCGGTCACAGCGTGATAACGATCTGCGGCAAATTCGGGATGGCTGGAATCGAAACCGGAATCCAGCGCGCCGATTTTCACGCCCTTGCCGGTGACGCCGGCGGCATAGGCTTGATCGGCCTGCATGCGCGCCAGTCCCCAATCGCGCTGGAACTCTGCCGAGCGCCAACTGGCGGGGTCACCGAGGGTGCCGGTTTCCAGATAAAGCGCCTGGGCTGGGCCTGGTACTGATGAAATCAGGAGTAATAACGTGCCGACCGACATCGGCTTGATCTGTACTTCCATGTTCATGACTCTCGCTTTTCTTGTTTTTTGTAGGAGCTGCCGCAGGCTGCGATCTTTTAGCGTCAGCAAGACGCCGGAAGATCAAAAGATCGCAGCCTTCGGCAGCTCCTACGGGGATGTGCGATTTTCCTTGTTCGGGCCCTGGCCGAAGGCCTCATCCACCTTGGCCAGGTCCTGCTCGTTCAAGGTGCCGGCGTAGTAGTGCAACTTGGTCCAGGCCATCAAATAGTCATAACGTGCCTGGGCCAGATCCCGGCGGGTGGTGAACAGTTGTTGTTCGGCGTTCAGCGCATCGAGGTTGACCCGTTCGCCGCCCAAAATGCTTTGCTTGGTCGAGACCACCAGCGCTTCGGCCGACACCAATGCCTTCTGATAAGCCCGCAATTTATTGACCCCCGACAAGCAGGCGCTGAACTGACGGCGCAACTGGATCAAGGTTTCCCGGGTCTTGCCGTCCAGGTCGTACTCGGCCTGTTCCATGGTGCGGCTGGCCTGACGGGTCGAGGCCGAGACCCCGCCGCCGGCATACAGCGGCACGTTGACTTCGATGCCGATGGTGTTGGTGTCGTAACGCTGGTTGTAGGTGTTGCCGCTTTCCGATTCGTTCTGGCGCACCGAGGCGTAGGCGCTAACTTTTGGCAGGTGGCCGGCACGGTTGCGTTCGACCTCGTAACGCGCCACTTCCACCGCCTGGCGCTGGGAGGCGAGGTTCGGGTTATTGGCCACCGCCATCTCGTGCCAGGTGTCGTAATTGGCCGGTTGCAGGGTGAAGGTCTGGAAGTTCTGATCCAGCGGCGTCAGGTCGCCAATGTCGATCGCCGGCACGCCAATCAGTGCGCCCAGCTCCCGCAAGGACGCATCCTGTTCATCGCGCGCCTCGATCTCCTCGGCGGTCGCCAGTTCGTAACGTGACTCGGCTTCGAGGATATCGGTGCGCGTGCCCTCCCCTTGGCGGAACATCTGCTCGTTCTGCTGAAACTGCTGCTCGAAGGCTTTTTTCTTGGCCCGCGCGATGTCGATCTGATCCTGAGCGAACAGCGCCTTGGTGTAATTCTCCAGTACGCGAACCAGCAGTTCCTGGCTCTTGCCACGAAAGCTCTCATCGGCGAACAGCGATTGCGCCACGCCTTTGCGATACGCCGCGTAGGCCTCGTAGTCGAGCAGCGGCTGTTGCAGGGTCAAGGTCGAGCCGTAACTGCTGTAGTTGCGGTCCTCGGTGAAGTCTGGTCTTCCCTCATTAATTTGAGTGACCTTGGAGGTGTTACGCCCCTTGTTGTAGTTGTAACCGATCCTGGGCAGCATCCCGGCGCGGCCGATGGCACGGTTCTCAAGGCCTGCATCGCGCTCCTTGATGGCGCCGAGGAACACTGGATCATTGCGTAACGCTTGCTCATAAATGTCGAACGGCCCCATGGCCATCGAGCTGTTGCACGTCAGCAACGCCAGGGTCGCTGCGAGCAGGGAAAGCTTATTCATACAGCCGAACATCCTTATTCCTCGGTCAACGCGGAGCCTGCCCGGTCGAGCAGCGGTTTGAACAAATAGTTGAGGAGTGAACGTTCACCGGTACGCACGAACATTTCTGCCGGCATGCCGGGCTTGATCACCAGACCGTTGAGTTTTTCCATGGCCTGGTCACTGACGCTGCTGCGCAGCACGTAGTACGGCACACCGGTTTTTTCGTCGACCATCTGGTCGGCGGAGATCAGACTGACTTCGCCGGGGACTCGCGGGGTACGGCTCTGGTTGAACGCGGTGAACAGAATGTCCACCGGCAAGTGCGTGCCGACCTTGTCGATCAGGTTGATCGGCAGGTGCCCTTCCACTTCCAGGCGAGTGCCTTGCGGCACGATCTCCAGCAGGGTGTCGCCCTGACGTACCACGGCACCTTCGGTGTGAACCCCAAGATTGACGGCGATGCCATCGGCGGTGGCGATGATTTCGCTGTGTTGCAGGTCGAAGCCGGCGGAGGTCAATTGCTCTTCCAGGGTCACGCTTTTGAGCTGCGCGTCAGCCAGTTGGCTGCGGACTTCCTTCTGGTATTCCTCGCTGTGCTGTTGCAGTTTCAGCCGGGATTCAAGGATGCCCTGTTCCACCCGGCCGCTTTCGCCGGTGTTTTCTGCCAGCTGTTGCTGCACTTGCGACAACTGACGCTGGTAATCCATCAAGCGGTTGCGCGGGATGTAGCCGTTGTCCGCCAAGGGTTGAAGATTGCTCAACTGTTGTTGCAGGGAACTGGCCTGGGCCGTCAGGTCGGTGCGCGCGCGGCGCATGCCGGCCAGTTGCGCGCTGGCGCCTTCAATGTTGGCGCGCAGGGCGGCTTGCTCACGGGAAAAAGCTTCGCGACGACTGCTGAACAATTGCCGTTGGCCTTCGAGCACCAAGGCCAGGCGCGGGTCAGGATCGTTGCTCAGCTCGGCGGGGAAATTCACCTGCTTGAGGTTGTCCCGCTCACTCTGCCAGCGCGCCAGGCTGGCCCACGCCATGCGGTATTGCGCCTGCAGCGATTGCACGTCGGCCGCGACCTGGGTCTGGTCGAGGCGGAACAGCGGCTGGCCCTGCTTCACCACTTGGCCTTCGCGCACCAGAATCTGGCTGACCACACCGCTGCTCATCGATTGCACGGCTTTGCGCTTGCCCGAGACCACCACGGTCCCCTGAACCGGAATCCCTTGATCGAGCGGCGCAAGGCTCGCCCAAGTGAAGAAACTGCCGGCGCCGACAATCGCCAGAATCCAGCCCATGCGGGCGAAGAAGCGCGCGTCGCGCTCAGGACGTTCGGCGATGTAGTCGTGTTCCATCGTCGCTTCGCTGTCGTCGTTCATGCGTGTGCTGCTCATACACCCGAATTCCTTGTCGTGGGCTGATACTGCCGGCTCATGCTGAGTCCGCCCGGTGCTTGCGCAGGTTTTTCACGTTGCTGTTCCTGGGCGCTGGACTGGTTACCGGCAAGCGCCTTGAGCACCTCCTGGCTTGGGCCGAAGGCCTGCAAGCGACCTTCGTTGAGCACCAGCAACTTGTCGGCCTGGGCCAGGGCCGAAGAGCGATGGGTGACCAGAATCACGCTGGTGCCCCGGGCCTTCATGTGCGCGATGGCGCCGGCCAGCGCGGCTTCGCCGACGGTGTCGAGGTTGGAGTTCGGCTCATCCAGCACCACCAGACTCGGGTTGCCGTACAGCGCGCGAGCCAGGGCCACACGTTGCTTCTGGCCACCGGACAAACCGCTGCCGTCCTCGCCAAGCACGGTGTCGTAGCCCTGGGGCATGCGCAGGATCAGTTCATGGACGCCGGCCTGTTGCGCGGCTTCGACGACTTTTTGCGGGTCCGCCTCACGGAATCGGGCGATGTTTTCGGCGATGCTGCCGCTGAACAATTCGATGTCCTGAGGCAGGTAACCGATGTAGGGGCCGAGGTCGTCGCGGTTCCAGCGATGAATGTCCGCGCCGTCGAGGCGTACCGTGCCGCCCAACGTCGTCCAGACGCCGACCAGCACCCGGGCCAGGGTCGATTTACCGGAGCCGGAAGCCCCGAGCACGCCCAGCACTTCCCCGGCACCCAGGTTGAAATTGACCATGTGCAAAGTCGCTGCGCGTTGCCCGGGCGGGCCGGCGCTGACTTGTTCGAACGTGATCTGACCTTTCGGCGCCGGCAGCGCCATGGCCTCGTCAGTCGGCGGGTAGGCTTGCAGCAAGGCGTCGAGACGGCGGTAAGCGAGTTTGGCGCCGCTCCACTGTTTCCATACAGCGATCAACTGATCGATGGGGCTCAGCACCCGGCCCATCAGGATCGAACCTGCGATCATCATCCCGGCGGTCATGTCACCCTGGATCACTAGCAAGGCGCCCAGCCCCAGCACCAGGGATTGCAGGCACAGGCGCAGGGTTTTGCTCAGGGAGCTGATGACCGCGCCGGTGTCGCTGGCCTGATTCTGCAAGCCGAGAAAACGCGAGTGCACCTGAAACCAGCGCTTGCGCAAGACCCCGAGCATGCCCATGGCCTGAATGGTTTCGGCGTTATGCAGGTGACTGGTGGCCAGTTGGCTGGATTTCTGGGAAAACCCTGCGGCTTCGCCCAAGGGCTTTTTGGTCATCGCCTCGTTGAGGCAGGCCAGCCCGATCAGCAGTACCGCGCCTGCGGTGGCCAATACGCCGAGCCAGACGTTGAACAGAAAGATCACGAACAAGTAGACCGGAAACCACGGTGCATCGAAGAAGGCAAACAGCGCCGGGCCGGTGACGAATTGGCGAATATGGGTCAGGTCGCCCAAAGATTGCCCCGCGTTGCCCTCACCCTTGAACAGGTTGCGCTCGAAAGCGGCTTGATAAACCCGCAGGTTGAAACGGCGCTCCAGTTGGCTGCCGATACGAATGACAATGAAGCTACGCACTATTTCCAGCAGACCGATAAAAGCGAAAAACCCGACCACCATCAACGACAACATCGCCAGTGTGGTTTCGTTTTGCGAAGACAGTACCCGGTCATAGACCTGAAGCATATAAATCGACGGGACCAACATCAGCACATTAATCAGTGCGGTGAAACATCCGACGCTGATCAGGATATTTTTATAGTCGCCCAGTGCCTTGAATAACGGTGCGGTGGCCGGGCTCTTCGCCTTCTTCATTGGTTTTTCCTGAGGTGTTATTCCTCGCCTTACTTGACGAGGTTCCAATTAACTGTCCGCACATGGGCCGAGACATTTTTTTGCCGGCTATCGCTTGCACATCAATAACAACCCTTTGAGTT
This sequence comes from Pseudomonas sp. TH37, assembly GCF_016650735.1. Taxonomy (NCBI): domain Bacteria; kingdom Pseudomonadati; phylum Pseudomonadota; class Gammaproteobacteria; order Pseudomonadales; family Pseudomonadaceae; genus Pseudomonas; species Pseudomonas sp. TH37. The sequence goes on along the minus strand of NZ_JAEKFD010000002.1, from coordinate 841,910 downwards.
CTTCAGAGAGTTCCGGCTATTGATGTGCTGCTTATAATTTTTATTCAGTCAGGCATTACTTACTTAATGCGCAGTGCGCTTGAGCGTAATGATCAGACCTGACTTCAAGGTGCTTTTATAAAGCCCCTCATGCTGTCGGCTGAAAAACACAATTTTCGAGCCTTCTTTACCGGTCACGGCAATGCCATCCGGCTCCGGGAACCAGCCAATCGCCGACTCGTTCAGCCAGGCACCGAGGCACTCGGCCCCCTCACCCAGGGTCTGGTTCAATTTGAGCTCGATCGAGCAAACATTTGACGGCTTGTCCTGCAGCGCCTGGGACTCGGGCGAGTCTTGCGCGGTATTCAAAGTGGCCTGCCATTTCCCGACGAGTTCCGACGGATCGGCTAATTTAAGACTGCGTGCCATGGCTACATCTCCAAGAAACATCATCAGCGTCGCCAACAGCCACGCGGTTGCTTTGTAGGTAAAAGCGTTCTGAATCATAGGGCGTTTTACTCATGGTTATAGCCTTACTCATAGCACCTACCGTTCAAGGGACAGAGAGCGGCGCCTCAAGCGCCGCCCTCCTTTTTGCCTTGAATCAGGCCACGATGTCCGAGAACGCCGCCTGGCCAACGGTGCTGACCAGGAAGTCAGCCATGCCGTGCCCGGAGAAGTCCACCGACAACAGGCTATTGCCGCCCGAAGTGGTCAATACCGCATCACCTGCCGCACCGGTGAACGAATTCACGAAGTGCAGGCCCGCGCCGTTGGTGATGCCGGTCAGGTCGATCTTGTCCAGGCCACTGACAAAATCGAGGATCTGGTCGACGGCACCTGGCTTGGAGTCGCTGCTGGCCGCGAACACAAAGGTGTCCGAACCCGAGCCGCCCCACAGTTTGTCGGCACCGCCCGCGCCGAAGAGGATGTCGTTGCCGGCACCGCCCTTCAACTCGTTGGACACGCTGTTACCGATCAGCAGGTCGCTACCCGAACCGCCAATCGCGTTCTCCACGGTGACACCCTTGGCGATGGACACGTTGCCCACCATGCCGCCAACATCGGAGAACGAGGCCTCATTGAGGTTGATCTTCTGGTTTTGGGTAAAGCCGGAGAAGTCCAGGGTGTCCTTGCCGCCCGCATCCCAGACCGAGAACACGACTTTGTCCGACGACGAAGACGCGCTCAGGAAGTCGCGACCGGCGTTGGAGTTGAAGCCGTAGGTGGTATCACCGGTACGAGTGGTGGTGTTGGCACCGTAGAGTTTCTGGATGGCGGCGATATCGTCCATCAGCGGGCCGGACGCATAGGCTTCCACACCACTCTTGCTGAAGTTCTGGTCGGTATTGCTTTCACTCCAGTAGCTCATGACGCTGTAGCCGCGAGTGTCTTCCCCGTAAGTCGCGTCGTTGTAGGTCGGCGCACCTTCACCGGCGTTGTAGTCGCCAGGGTGAGCCAGGCCCAGGGAGTGACCGATTTCGTGGGTCAGGGTCTGACGACCGTAGTTGTTCAGGTCCGGCGTCTTGTTGACGTTATAACCACCACCCGTCAGATACCACGAAGTACCGTCATAACCTGCACCGGTGCCAGGCAGGTAGGCGAATGCCGCCGCGCCGTCCTGACCGCCGCTGTAGTTACCGAAGGTCATGTGACCGTCACCACCTGAGGACTTCTCGGTGAAGGTGACATTGGCCACGTCGGCCCAGGACTGCATGGCAAGTGCAGCCTGTGCTTTCTGTTGCGCGCTGAACTGACTGAACCCGGTGATGCCGTGCTTGTTCATGGTGCTCGACGAAGCCGAGGTCAGGAACGTGTAGGTGAGTTCGATTTTGCCGCTGCCGTCCTTGTCCTGGTAGGCAGCGCCGTCACGCAGCAGCTGGGTAGCAGCCTCGTCGACGGAGAAGGAGGGTTTGCCATTGACCGTGAGATTGCCACCCCGATCATACTGATGGCTGAAACTATCGATCTGGTTGTAGGCGGAACTGGGTGCAGCCAGCGCTTGCAATGGCGCAAAGGCCTGTTCGGCAAGATCAATAGCGTTGTCTTTTACTTTCGACATAAACACACTTCCTTGTTTAGCAATGGAACAGTTTTTGTCCGATACGACAATCTCTGGCGAGATCGTCCTATCACTCGCCCAATGAAGGCGTATAAAAACTGACACAATTCGAAATCAAACGTCTACATTTTTTTTGACGTCAAATTGATCTGTTCCGGCGAACTCCAGTAAACAGTGCGTGCGCTGTCGAAATATAGTTTTTAGTTTAAGGCTTTAGCCGGATTGTCCGACAATCTGATATTTAAATATTAAATATGGGTAAGTTGTTTTTTTGTAGAGGAGTTATCATTTTTGGACTTATTAATATAAGTGCCAGTGTATTGATATCAACTCTAACTTTATTGGATGGGGGATTTTCACGACTGCTACGCAGCCGAACGCAGCCTTCGGCAGCTGCTACAGGTTTCCGGGATGCGACATTTTCTTTTAGCCGCTGGCGCAGCCTGCGTTCGGCATAGATATCACTCCGGAATGGTCTATTTTCACGACTGCTACGCAGCCGAACGCAGCCTTCGGCAGCTGCTACAGGTTTCCGGGATGCGACATTTTCTTTTAGCCGCTGGCGCAGCCTGCGTTCGGCATAGATATCACTCCGGAATGGACTATTTTCACGACTGCTACGCAGCCGAACGCAGCCTTCGGCAGCTGCTACAGCTTTCCAGTGCGCTATGGTTTTGTAGCAGCTGGCGCAGCCTGCGTTCGGCTGCGCAGCAGTCGTGAAATATCACAGCCAACACGCATCCCACAGCGGATAATCATGAACTGGTGAAACCAGTCCCGCCCGAATGGGATTGGCGACGACATATCGAGCAAGATTTTTCACGTCCTCCTCTCGCCGGACCGCTCGATCGTGATAACCCTTCTGCCACAAACGCCCGCTTCGCCCTAGCGCCTGATTAACGGCCAGACCGCTACGGGATTTAATTCGGCACATCAGCTCGGCCAGCGTTTTATCCTGCATTTGTACCAAACAGTGCATATGGTCTGGCATCACCACCCAAGTCAGAAAATCCGCCCAGCGCTCCTCCTGTGCCTGATGCAATTGCTGAGCAACCAGTCTTCCCATTTGCCAATCTGTGAATATCGGTTGCCGTTCGTGAACCACGGCTGTTAACAAGTAGATGCGTCCAGGTTCGGAATAACGCCCAATGCGCAGATGACCAGCTTTCGAACAGACAGGCATTCCATTGCCTCCTTGTCTATTGATAGAAGGCATGGAATCTAACCCATCGCAGTCAGCCCGACTGGCGCCATTGGCTACAAGATATGACCGCTCAGCTACCCGTCCGAATCTTGTTCCACACCCGCGTCCGCACCCGATCTACATTCAACGGCATGGCTTCCAGCGCAAACAATTTCCCCATCATCTCCGGGCTCGGATAAACCTTGGTGTCGTTCTTGATGGCCGGGTCGATCAGGCTATCCGCCTGTTCGTTGCCGTTGGCGTAGTGCACGTAGTTGCTGATGCCGGCCATGACGTCGGGGCGCAGCAGGTAGTTCATGAAAGCGTAACCGGCCTTCTCGTCCGGGGCGTCGGCGGGCATGGCGACCATGTCGAACCAGATGGCGGCGCCTTCCTTGGGAATGGAATAGCCGATGTCGACACCATTCTTGGCTTCCTTGGCGCGGTTTTCCGCTTGGATAATGTCGCCAGAGAAGCCGACAGCCACGCAGATGTCACCGTTGGCCAGGTCGCTGGTGTACTTGGATGAGTGGAAATAGCTGACATAAGGCCGGACTTTCATCAGCAGCGCTTCAGCCTTTTTGTAGTCCTCGGGGTTCTTGCTGTGATGTGGCAGCCCCAAATAATTCAACGCGGCCGGCAACAGTTCGGGGCCGTTGTCGAGGATCGCCACGCCGCACTTCTGCAGCTTTGCCATGTTCTCGGGCTTGAAGATCAGGTCCCAGGAATCCACTGGTGCGTCGTCGCCCAACGCTGCCTTGACCTTGGCAATGTTGTAGCCGATGCCAGTGCTGCCCCACAAATACGGGAAGCCATGCTCGTTGCCAGGGTCGTTGGCCTGCAACGTCTTGAGCAGCACCTGATTGAGGTTTTTCCAGTTCGGTAGCTGATTCTTGTCGAGTTTCTTCAGCGCCCCGCCCTGAATCTGCCGCGCCATGAAGTGGTTGGACGGGAACACTACGTCATAGCCGGATGTGCCGGTCATCAGCTTGCCATCAAGGGTTTCGTTGCTGTCGAAGACGTCATAACTGAAGGCGATGCCGGTTTCTTTCTGGAAGTTCTTGGTGGTATCCGGCGCGATGTAGTCCGACCAGTTGTAGATTTTCACGGTCTCGGCGGCCTGGCTGAGGGTCGCGACGAGCGCAATTGGAGCAAGCGTCAGTGTCTTTCGGATCATGAGTCGATTCCTGTATGGGCTTTTTTTGTTGGCAGGCAATCAATGGATCAAAAAATCAAAACGTAAGTCTTGCGCACGGACTGGCAACATCAGAACGTCGTCGTTCAGTGCATGAAACCCTCCATGAACCCCGCGACCCGACTGGCCAGTTTGCGACGCCAGGGCGCGGTGGTCGGGTTGGCCAGGGTCTGGTCTTCGTGGACGAAGCTGCGGATGATTGCGTTGTAGCCCAACCAGCGGAAGGGCTCCGGCTCCCAGGCCTTGAGCACGTCGAGACCGCCCTGAGGAATGACCCACGGTTGGCGGACCAACTCGGTATCGCGCTGAAGAATCAGGTCGGCCAGGGTTCGCCCGCCGAGATTGCTGGCGCCGACGCCCTCCCCGCCATAACCGCCGGACAAGGCGATGCCGCTGGCCTGATCGCAGAGCATGTGCGGCTTGAACCGCCGGGACATGCCCAGGTTGCCGCCCCAGGCATGGGTGATTCGTACGTTCTTGAGCTGCGGAAAAAGTTCGCTGAACAGGTAGCGCCGCAACTCCACTTCGCTGGTGGTCAGGTCGAAGTCATGGCGCAACTTGCCAGCAAATTGATAGCCGCCACGGGCACCAAATACCAAGCGGTTATCCGCCGTGCGCTGGCCATAGGTGACTTGTCGGCTGCTTTCACTGAAGGCCTGACCGTGGCTCAGGCCGATTTCGTCCCAGATCGCGGTGGACAGTGGTTCGGTCGCCACCAGCAAACTCTGGACCGGCAATTGATAACGGTCCAACGGTGGCAATGTGGCCGCATACCCTTCTACCGCCGGCACGATCCAGCGGCTGCGAACCTGAGCCTTGGCTGTACGCAGACTGCCCGACTGCCATTGAGAGACCGGGCTGTTCTCATAGATGTTGACCCCCATGCGCTCCACCGTACGCGCCAGACCTCGGACCAACTTTGCCGGGTGAATGGTCGCGACGTGCGGTGCATAGATACCGCCATAAGGTTTGGCAATTCTGATCTGTTGCGCCAATTGCTCGGGACTGAGCCAGCGGTAGTCGCTTTCGGTCAGCCCTTGGCGGTAGAGCGTGTCCAGATAATGACGCAGGCTGGCTTCCTGCTCTGGATAACGCGCAGCACAATAAAGCACTCCGCCTTTGCGATAATCGCAGTCGATGCCTTCTCGTTCGATGACGATCTCTACTTCGTCAGGGATACCGTGCAGCAGGTCGAAAGAAGCGCGGCGCTGTTCGGCCGGTAAATCGGCAAGCAAGCGATCCTCGCCCAGCAGATTGCCCATCAACCAGCCACCGTTACGGCCTGACGCACCAAAACCCGCGATGTTTGCTTCGACGATGGCAATATTCAGCCCCGGCGCCAGACGCTTGAGGTAATACGCGGTCCAGAGCCCGGTGTACCCGGCGCCAATGATGGCCACGTCGACATCCAGATCCTGCTCCAGCGCCGGGCGCGCCAGCAATGGCTCGTCGAGTTGATCCATCCACAAACTGATCGTGCGCCACGCCGACATGCAAGACTCCGCCACTCAAACCTTCGATGGCGTCGATCCTAGTGCGTGGGCTCAGGGATTGTCTTGCGCGCGTGCACGCAAAGAAATTTGTTTGGTGTACGCCTTGGGCGACAGACCGGTGTGTCGGCGAAAACAGCTGTAAAACGCCGATAACGAATTGAAGCCAGCCGCGAAGGCCAGTTCGTCGATGCGCACTGGCGGCATGGCGGCGTCCAGTGCGGTAAGCAAATGCTGCAACCGCGCCTGATTGACGTAACGGTAGAAGCTTTGGCCGAACACCTGATTCAGCAGATAGGAAATCTGATTGCGACTGTACCCGCATTCCGTCGCCACCCGTTGCAGATCAAGCTCGGGATCCAGATACGGTTGTTGGCGCTGGAAGTACTGCTGCAAGTCCTCGGCCATGAAACTCAGCTGCCGCGGTGACAGCCCGAGTCGACTGACCGCCGGGCGCTGGTTGCGGGCGGGTTTGCCGGTCGCGTGTTCGTGTACGAGCGTGGCGTATTCATTGACCCGCCAGATCAGCCCGTCACGTACGGTAATTGCCTCGCTGGTCCGAAACGACACCAGTCCTTCGCCGCCGCGAAGGGTGATGCGGTACTGAATGAACGCCGTGTCGTCGTCCAGACGAATACGGTCCGAATGCTCCAGGGCTTCATCCGGATCGCGGGGCATGCTGTCGCGCACATACTCGCGCAACTCATCCAGCCCCATCATGCGATTCTGGAAAAAATCGTTGTACTGAACGTCCGGGTGATAAAGCGCCATGACGCCGTCCAGATCCCGGTGCTTCCAGCGCAGGTGGTAACGCATGACCGTCTCGCCCGTGGCCTGGGTTTGCAACGGAGCATCATCATCGGCGTGCATAAAGGACTCAATGAGAAAAAACCGAGCTTGCCGAAGTTCTCGCCAGGCTTCAATGGCCCCGTGGAATGCCCCGGTAATATTGGCCTTTCGCCACAAAATCGGTGTCTCGTGATCTGCGTCAAAAAAAAATGAACCAATCGCTAAACGGACTGAAAAAATCACGTGACTTTCACATCCGGATGCTACTTTTAAAGACAGTCACCGGTTGAGCCATTGAAGGTTCTTCCCTCCTAACATGAGCTAAAGGAAGCGCTCGATGAATAAGGTGGGCAACACATGAATAAAGGCTCCTTCAGCAAAGTCACTTTTCCAAATGCCTGCCAGCTGATGCGCTGGCATTTTCATCCCATGGGTTTCGAAGCGACCATGGATGCACCGGGCAGTATGGTTGCCCGGCTGTTCGACCGCGCCAGTGGCGAAACCATGATCGCCATTGCCGGCATTCCTTGCGCAACGGTCATGAATGCAGCAGATGTAGAACGAATTATCGAAGCTGTTGAAGATGAGCTGGAGACGTTCATTCCACCGCAGGCCCTCAGGAGTTATGCCTGATGTAGCAGCTGCCGAGCCTGCGAGGCTGCGTTCGGCGGCGAAGCCGTCGTAAAATCAGCAATTACGGTATGTCAGACAGACCGCATCAGCCGGACTCACGACTGCTGCGCAGCCGAACGCAGCCTCGCAGGCTCGGCAGCTGCTACAAAGTCTGCGTCGCGGCTTAAACGTTTAACTGATCTGCATCAGCGCCTGTGCCAGATCGGCACGCAGGTCTTCGACATCCTCGACCCCCACTGACAAACGCACCAGCGCATCGCCAATGCCGAGTTGTGCCCGGGTTTCGGCGGGGATGCTGGCATGGGTCATGATCGCAGGATGCTCAATCAGGCTTTCCACCCCGCCCAGGCTCTCGGCCAGGGCGAAGATCCGCACACTCTCGAGGAAGCGCTTGGCGCCAGCCAGGTCGCAGTTCAAGTCGAGGGAAATCATCCCGCCGAACCCACGCATTTGCCGCCGCGCCAGTGCATGCTGCGGATGCGATGGCAGGCCCGGATAGTAAACGCGCGCCACCTGCGGCTGACGCTCCAGCCATTGCGCCAGCTCCAGCGCATTGCTGCAGTGGCGTTCCATGCGTAGCGCCAGGGTCTTCACGCCGCGCAACGTGAGAAAAGCGTCGAATGGCCCAGCGATAGCCCCCACTGCGTTCTGCAAGAAACCCAAGCGCTCGGCCAGCTCAGCGTTTTGCCCGACCACCGCGATGCCGCCAATCACGTCGGAGTGGCCGTTCAGGTACTTGGTCGTCGAGTGCAACACGATGTCGAAACCCAACTCCAGCGGACGCTGTATCCACGGGCTGGCGAAAGTGTTGTCGGCCACACAAATGATGCCTCGCTCGCGACAGGTGCGCGCGACGGCGGCGAGGTCAGTGAGACTCAGCAAAGGATTGCTCGGCGTCTCGACCCAGACCATCCGCGTGTCATCCTGAAGCGCCGCTTCGAATGCCGCCAGATCAGTCAGATCGATGAAACTGAAACGATGCCCGGCACTGCGCTGGCGTACCTTGTCGAACAGCCGGAATGTACCGCCGTACAAGTCATTGCCGGAAACGATGTGTGCGCCCGCATCGAGCAACTCGAGCACATTGGCGATCGCCGCCAGCCCGGAAGCGAAGGCGAAGGCCCGAGTACCGCCCTCGAGGTCCGCCACACAACGCTCCAGCGCAAAGCGCGTCGGGTTGTGCGAACGCCCGTAGTCGAAACCCTTATGCACACCCGGGCTCTGTTGCAGATAGGTGGAGTTGGCGTAAATCGGCGGCATCAGCGCCCCGGTGGACGGGTCCGGCGTCTGCCCGGCATGGATCACACGGGTGGCGAAGGCACGTGGCTTGGCGGTTTCATCGTGCTGACTCATGCAAGGGATCTCCGCAGGTAATTGAGCATGTCGACGCGGGTAATCAGCCCATGGAAACCCGAGTCGTCGGCGATCATCGCCACCAATCCACGGTCGAGCTTCGCCTCCAGTTCGGCCAGACTGGCGCCGGGCGGCAGGATTTCCAGCTTGTCGGTCATCGCACTGCTCACCGGCATACGGAAGTGTGAAGCGTCTTCGTGCACGCCAAGCAGGATATCGGATTCGTCGATCACGCCGACCAGCCGCTGCCCGTCCACCAGCACCGGCAGTTGCGACACATCCGCCAGGCGCATGCGCTGGAAAGCAGTGAGCAGCGTGTCGTCCGGGCCCACGCTGACCACCCGGCCATCCTCGAAGCGCCGCGCGATCAGGTCTCGCAAATCACCGTAGCGCTTGCGCGCAAGCAGCCCCTGATCGTTCATCCACTGGTCGTTGTAGACCTTCGACAGGTAGCGGGTGCCGGTGTCGCAGACGAAACTGACCACCCGCTTCGGCTCGGTTTGTTCGCGGCAGTAACGCAGTGCCGCCGCCAGCAATGTGCCGGTCGAAGAGCCGCCGAGAATACCTTCGGCGCGCAGCAGTTGGCGGGCATGATCGAAGCTTTCCTCGTCGCTGATCGAATAGGCCTTACGCACGCTGGACAGATCGGCAATCGACGGAATGAAGTCTTCGCCAATGCCCTCCACCGCCCAGGAACCGGGCGTACCCAAGGTGCCGCTGCGGCTGTATTCGGCCATCACCGAGCCGACCGGGTCGGCCAGCACCATTTCCAGATTCGGTTGTACGCGCTGAAAGAAACGGGTCAGCCCCGTCAACGTGCCGGCCGAGCCGACGCCGACAACGATGGCATCCACATCATGCTGAGTCTGCGCCCAGATTTCCGGGGCGGTGCTGCACTCGTGGGCCAGCGGGTTGGCCGGGTTGTTGAATTGATCGGCGAAGAAGGCGTCGGGAATTTCCTGCGCCAACCGCGCAGCGACGTCCTGGTAATAATCCGGATGGCCTTTGCCGACATCGGAGCGAGTGATGTGCACCTCGGCGCCCATCGCCTTGAGGTGCAGGACCTTCTCGGTGGACATCTTGTCCGGCACCACCAACACCACCCGGTATCCCTTGGCCCGGCCGACCAGGGCCAGGCCCAGACCGGTGTTGCCGGCGGTGGCCTCGACAATGGTGCCGCCGGGGCGCAGGCGACCATCGCGCTCGGCGGCGTCGATCATTGCCAGACCGATGCGATCCTTGATCGAGCCACCGGGGTTCTGCGATTCGAGTTTGAGAAATAATGTGCACGGGCCGGTATCGAAGCGGCTGACGCGTACCAGCGGCGTATTGCCGATCAGTTCGAGCACGGCGGGACGGGAGTCGTTCGGCATGTCGTCACCTCGCTGCATGTATCCGCATTGGATGGACAGCGACCTGCGGCGAATCATTGCGCGCCAGTCGCAAGCAAAGCCTCGCCTTGGACCTTAGGCCGGGATTGCGCCCCCCGCAACTTTTCGCAGCCAGTCGGTAACGTCTCTGTGGCGAGCGAACTTGCTCGCCACAGGTTTTTCTGACTCAAGATTTTCAGTGAACAGCTTCAGGGGTCAGGCAGAGACTTTTCCTTGGCGGTGATCCGCGAAGAACGCCTTGCCTTTGCCGATCCGGTCGGAGGCCTTGGGCATATTCGCAGCCGAGGTATCCTGGCCATCGACATACCAATAGCAATGGCTGACTGCCCGGGTGATGCCCACGTAGGCCAGTCGCAGAATCTCGTCTTTCTGTGCGCTGTCGTAAGCTTCGCTGTCGCCAGCCTTGCCGAGCCCGGCCATGCGATAGACCTGGTTCTTGTAAGGAGAACTGGTCAGGTGCTGGCAATCGCCCAGCAAAAATACCGCATCAGCCTGCAGGCCTTTGGCGCTGTGATAGGTCAGTTGTTTGAGCCGCCGAGCGTCGTACGGCAAGCTAGAATCTACATTAATTACAGACTGAATATGTTCTTCTATCAACGACTTATCGCTGCTTTTTCGATAAAGCATCAAGATTGAATCACCCTTTCTATAGTGTTCGATCAGGCGCTGGGCCATGCCTTGGTCATCCCGATCGAGCACATTCACCGGCAGCAGTGCCTTGGGTTCACCGCTGGCCTTGGCCTTCTTGCCAGCGATCGCCGGTGCCGCGCGGACAATATGCTCCGCCGCGTCGATGATGTGCTGATGGCTGCGGTAATTGTCGCTGAGCATCACTTTGGTCGTGCTCGGCGACGGAAATTCCTTGTTGAATTCCATGAAGTAAGTCGGCGAACTGCCGCGCCAGCCATAGATGGACTGCCAGTCATCACCGACACAAAGCAACGACGAACGCTGCGCGCCGCGTCCCACATGCATGGCCGGTCCGCGACTGCGGATCTCCGCCAGGCTGGCGCGAATCCACGAAACGATCTGCGGCGACACGTCCTGAAACTCGTCAATCATCAAGTGCGACATTGGCCTGAGCAGCTCATCGCTCAACAGCTTGAGATTCTCCGGCGAATGCTCACTGAACAAGGCGAACATCCGGTTGTAGGTCATCACCGGTGGCGATTGATCCAGCAGATGATCTTCCATCGCTCGCCAGAACAGGCTCAACGCCTCGAAGAAGAACCGGTCCGGGTCATCCTTGGCGAAACTCATCTGGCCCACGGCATTCGGCACATCCAGGCCGAGGTTTTCAATAAACCCGGCTGCCGCGACAAAACAGTCCAGCAATGGCGCAGAACCGAGCTCGCCCTTGACCTTGTAATCGAAGCCCGGCCCGGCGCTGGCGTCCCCGGCAAGCGATGCCAAAACACGCCTTGAAGACTCATAACTGTCCAGCCATATCAAAGGCTTACGACAGAAAGCTTGAAACAGAGTGCGCTTTACCGCCCATTCTGCGCGCACTGAAAGTTTGGCATTTTGACGGCTGACCTGGGGATTTTCCCGGGGGTCGAAACCCAGCACCACCCAGGCGTCCAGCGTCGGAATGTAGCCGTGACAATGAAAGGTCGAGCCGTTGATGTCGAAGGTCTGACGATTCGGTTCGATGCCCTTGATCGGCCAGGCACCGGCGCGAAACCACAAGTCTTCGATGGTGTCGCAAAGCTCTTCATCGCGCTTGGCGGCGAGCTCAGTCACCGCCATGCGCTTCTGCACGTCCGGGTGATCACGCTCCAGCTCCTTGAGCTGCAAGGCATGACGCGACAAAGGCTTGATCAGTTCGCGAAAACGCTCATCGCGGGTGTGCAGGCTGTGATAGCAGGCGTTGAGTTGCTGGCGCTGGGCGTCATTGATGCGCAGGTCGAAGGGGTTGCTGTCGACCTCCTCATCACCGTTTTGCACGCGGTGACTGAGGTTTTCGAAGGCTTGCAGCCGCTCGAAACCCGGCAGGCTGCGAACCATCGGCAGGATGCGCGAATGGAAAGTGCGCACCAGATCGCGCGCTTCTTTAAGGCTGATTCCCCGGCCCCAGACTGCAAACAGCTCGATCAGTTTGTTGATGAAGTCCTTGCGCGATTCGCGGGTGAAGGTCACCACGGTCATCGAGTTCAGCTCAAACCCCAGGTAATGGCTGAGCAGCAGAATTCGCAGCACCAGGGTGGTCGACTTGCCCGCGCCCGCCCCGGCGATCACCGAGGTCGACGGTGTGTCGCTGAAAATCATCTTCCATTGGGCGGCGCTCGGTTGGGCATACGCGGGCAGCAGTCGCGCCACGTCGGCCTTCATGCGTTTCTTCAGCTCAGCACTCAATGGCAGGCGCCAATCGTCGAACAGATTGTCATCGACGTTGGGTGGTCGATGCTCGGTCGAGCGCGAGTCGCGAATCAACAGAACCTGCCGACCTTCCTCCAGCCCCTCGAGTTTGCCTTCCTTATAGCCGTACTCCACACCGGCGCTATGACCGCTGCGAAAACCGTCGGCTTGGCCGTGCAGCCAAGAGGCACGGTGTTGCGCACGCAACCGGGTAAGGCCATGGCCAAAGAACCGGGCGGCCAGGCGCTTGAACAAAGGCATTTCGGCCAAGGGACGAAGTTCGGGGGGAAGATCGGGGGTGTGTTGCGGCACGCTGACGGACTCCAGAGTGTGAGGCTGTTGAGGGCTATGGTGTCTGCATTTGCCGTTGAGTTCTAGTGAAATGCTTACAGGTCATTGGCTTATACGATGAAGTGAAGGCTGGGTGAGAATATTTCGAGGTTATTTGATATCAGATAATTCGATTGTATTGAGGCATTTTTTACGCTTTTTATCGATGATTGCCTGATAGATGATGCTCTCCATCAACCACCGGTTCTCGTTTGTGGCTCAGGCGTTCTGCCCCATGACGAACCTTTTCAGGAGACGATCATGCTTGAACTCAGACCTTTCAACTCGCTGGGCGGCGCACACCATGGCTGGTTGGATGCCCATCACCACTTTTCGTTCGCCGAGTACCACGACCCCAAACGCATGAACTGGGGCAACCTGCGGGTGTGGAACGATGACGTGATTGCCCCTGGTACCGGGTTCCCGCAACACCCGCACCGCGACATGGAAATCATCACCTACGTTCGTGAAGGCGCGATTACCCACCAGGACAACCTTGGCAACAAGGGCCGCACCGAAGCGGGCGACGTGCAGGTCATGAGCGCCGGCACCGGGATCGCTCACAGTGAGTACAACCTGGAAGCGACCGAGACCCGGATATTTCAGATCTGGATCATCCCCAACGAAGCTGGTTCGGCACCGTCGTGGGGCGCCAAGCCGTTCCCCAAAGGCGAGCGCGAAGGTTTCGTGACCCTGGCCAGCGGCAAGGCCGGCGACGATCAAAGCCTGCACATTCGCGCTGATGCGCGTCTGGTGGCGGCCAACCTGAAAGCCGGGGAAACGGCGGAATACCGCCTGGACAACGGCCGTCGCGCTTACTTGGTGCCGGCAACAGGTGTCATTGAAGTCAATGGCTTGCGTGCACAAGCTCGAGACGGTGTCGCGGTTGCCGATGAGCAGGTGTTGCGCGTGACCGCGATTGAGGACAGTGAAATCGTGTTGGTGGATTTGGCTTGATGGGGACAGCGGGACAAAAAAAGGGGCGACCGTTAATGGTCGCCCCTTTTTTTACGTATAGCCGTTGTGGCGAGGGGGCTTGCCCCCGTTGGGTTGCGAAGCAGCCCCAAAACCCAAACAATCCAATTCTTTCAGAATGCACGCGGTGACTGATTTACGACTGCTTCGCAGCCGAACGGGGGCAAGCCCCCTCACCACAGGGGCCCTCAATCACTTCGCAGAAATCGCGCCATCCACCAAGGTCTGAGCTTCCGCCACCAACTGCTTCAGGTGCTCGTCGCTGACAAAGCTTTCCGCATAGATCTTGTAGATATCCTCAGTGCCCGACGGACGCGCCGCGAACCAGCCGTTCTCGGTCATGACTTTCAGACCGCCGATGGCTTGGTCGTTACCCGGTGCATGGCTGAGGATGCTCTGGATCGTTTCACCCGCTAGTTGAGTCGAGGTGACCTGGTCTGGCGACAATTTGCTCAGCAGCGCTTTCTGCTCAGGGTTTGCCTTGGCATCGACCCGCACCGAGAACGGTTCGCCCAGCTCATCGGTCAGCGCGCGATACGCCTGGCTAGGGTCACGGCCCGTGCGAGCGGTCATTTCGGCGGCCAGCAATGCCGGAATCAAACCGTCTTTGTCGGTGCACCAGACACTGCCGTCCTTGCGCAGGAACGACGCGCCAGCACTTTCTTCACCGCCAAAACCGAGGGAGCCATCGAACAGACCGTCGGCAAACCATTTGAAGCCGACCGGCACTTCGTACAGACGACGGCCCAGACGCTTGGCAACGCGATCGATCAAGCCACTGCTGACCACGGTTTTGCCCACGGCCGCATCGGCGCGCCATTGTGGACGGTTCTGGAACAGGTAATCGATCGACACCGCGAGGTAGTTGTTGGGTGCCAGCAACCCCCCGGACGGGGTCACGATGCCATGGCGGTCGTGATCCGGGTCACAGGCAAAGGCCACGTCGAAACGCTCTTTCAGACCGATCAGGCCTTGCATGGCGTGGCTGGACGATGGGTCCATGCGGATCTGCCCGTCCCAGTCGACGGTCATGAAACGGAATGTCGCATCAACCTCTTTATTCACCACCTCCAGGTCCAGGCGATAGTGCTCGGCGATCGCCGACCAGTAGCGCACCCCTGCTCCGCCCAGCGGATCGACACCCAGACGCAGCTTCGCATCGCGGATGGCGTCGAAGTCGATCACGTTGACCAGGTCGGCGACATAGGTGTTGAGGTAATCGTGACGATGGGTGGTGCTAGCCTTCAGCGCCTGCTCGTAGCTGATGCGTTTGACGCCAGCGAGTTTGGCCACCAGCAGCTCGTTGGCCTTGGCTTCGATCCACTTGGTGATGTGGGTATCGGCCGGACCGCCATTGGTAGGGTTGTACTTGTAGCCGCCGCTTTGTGGCGGGTTGTGAGACGGGGTGATGACGATGCCGTCTGCCAGGCCCGAAGTGCGCCCACGGTTGTAGCAAAGAATCGCATGGGAAATGGCCGGCGTCGGCGTGTACTCATCGCCTTCGGCGATCATCACCGTCACGCCGTTCGCCGCCAGGACTTCCAGGGCACTGGCACCGGCCGGCGTGGACAGCGCGTGGGTGTCGATGCCGACGAACAGCGGACCGTCGATGCCCTGGGCTTCGCGGTACAGGCAGATCGCCTGACTGATGGCCAGAACGTGCCATTCGTTGAAACTCAGATCGAACGAGCTACCTCGGTGTCCGGACGTGCCGAAGGCGACGCGCTGGGTAGAAATGGCTGCATCGGGCTGGCCGGTGTAATAGGCCGTCACCAGTCGCGGGATGTCGACCAACAGTTCTGCCGGTGCCGGTTTGCCCGCAAAAGGACTGAGTGTCATGCAAAACCTCTGAGAGAGAGTGGTTCGGGAATAGAAAGGAGTTTACTGACAGTTTGCTCCTGGCGCGACGTTATCAATTGTCAGGTACCGAGGAGGGTTCGCGCCTCGGCTCAGTCGATCGATTCCAGACGCAAGGCATTCCCCAACAGTCCCAGTGCGTCGGCAAGGTCGTGGTGACCACCGAAGGTGTGTGACTCAGGCGCAAATGCTGCCCGTGCAGGCCCTGCAAGCTGAATAGTTCTCCCGGCGCGATCACCACATGCTGCTTGAGTAAACGCTCGAACACTCGATGCACATTGACCTGGCGCAACGAGCGGATCCAGATCGTCGCCCCGCCTTGGGGCTCAACGAAGTGCAGCGCGTCGGGCAGGCGCTCTTCAAGCAACTGAGTCATCTGCACCATGCGTTCCTTGAGCAGTCGACGCAATACCAGCAGGTGCTGGTCGATGCGCCCGTTGCTGTACAGCCGCGCAATGGCTTTCTGACGAATCAACGACAAACGGAAAGCGCGCAGCAAAAAGTGCCGTTGCAATCTGGCACGCATTTGTCGCGACAGCAGATAGCCGAAGGGCGCCTCCGACCCGATGAATTTCTCGAATGTGGAAAACACGATCAGCCGATCCGGGTCCAGCAGATCGCGAAATCGCAGGCCGTTCGGCTCGAACTCAAGCTCGCCATAGCAATCGTTTTCCAGTACCCAACTGCCATGTCGCTTCAGCAGCTGTGCGGCGGATTGCCTGTTGCTGTCAGGCGCCACACTGCCTCGTGGCATGTTCAGCCCCGATGAAAGCATCACCAGTCGCACCTGCTCGGTCTCAAGCAGTTCCTTCAACTGCTCCAGATCCAGACCACCATCGGCTTGTAACGGCAGCTCGATCACCCGCACGTCCGCATCCTGGAGCAGACGCAGAATGCCCCAGTCGCACGGTGATTCGACCACCATCACAGCGTCTTTGAGGCCAAGAGCGGCGATCAATATTTCCAGGACTCCCCGCAGGTCGGCGCCGATATAGACATCATCGGCATGCCAGCAACGTGTCGGCGAAGTGGTGTAGCGCGCCGCCAGGGCTGTGCGCAGCTCCAGCTCGCCGCAGGGTTGTGAAGACGGTTGTGGCTGGCGTGGGTACTGGCGCAGCAGTTCTCTCTCCAGCAACAGCAACGGGCTATCCAGGGGTTGTAATAACGCCGGTTCATCGGCGCTCAGCACCAGCATGCCGGGACGTCTGGCGTTGACATAAACCGTTTCGAGCAAGTCCTTGCCGCGGCCGGGTATGCCTATTGAGGATACGGGTACGGCGTAGTAGCCGGACTTGGCCACCGAATAGACGCGCCCTTCCTTCTCCAACAGCGTAAGGCGTACTGAATGGTCGAGATCGACACACTCAGTCGGTGCGCCAACTGTCGCAATGAGGGCAGGCGCACTTGCACGTCACCGCCCGGCTCATTGATCAGGTTAGTCAGGTAACGGTACACCGCCTGGTAGGCAAAATCGGTATCTCGTGGTCCTTTCATGGGTAACGGCCGAACAGACTACGAACGTCATGACGCATCCTTGCTGAATCCGTCAAACCTGGCACTTTCACCGCCCCGTCGACCATTCGCCAGCCACGCTCGTTTCACGGTCAGGTTCCACGGCTTCAGCTTGCACACCCTCCTCGCCGCTTTCCGTGCCGAGCCCCCTGCCCTCATCCCGAACCACCGGGGCCATGCGGTAAAGCGTACCGATCAGACTCACCGACAACCCGCTGACATCGACCATCCACTGCAGAACCTGCTCGGGTGCCGGACCGCCCTGCATCGCCCGGTGCAAGTCCGGCAATGCCACGAGCATGCCGGGATGGCACTGACGAAGAAAATGCTCAAGCGCCGCGCCGTTATCGGCAAAAGGCGCGAACAGCAGACACACCAGTTGAGCCTCGCTCAGACCGAGGTTCTTTTGTGCTTCAGCCGCTGCCAATGCGCGCTGGTCAGTCATTGTCATCGGGTTGCCGAACGTCTTCATGGCCTGTTCGCAAAAGCGCTCTGGAACGTGTTTACGCCGCATCATCACCAGCGCCCGCTGTACATACTCGCTGACGCCCGTCTCGTAGGTGCGACCGTGTACATAGCACGCTTGCAAGCCACGGATATGCGCGGATATCGACAGACTGACGTAGTCGTTATCACTGAGCTGAGCCGACAACTCGTCGGGTTGAAACCCTAGAAAATCGGTGAGCAATGGCCAGCGCTCTTCCAGGTTGCTGACCAGTATGTCGTGAATATCGATGAAGGTCGTGCGGCGACACGCTTCAAAACGCTCGGCGGGACGCCACGCCGCCTGAGCAGACTCAGGATAAAACTCGCTATAGCAATCGCTGCCCAATTCATCGAGCCGCGCGAACAGGCCCTCATAGCCGGCTTCACGACGGTCCGGGGCCTTGAGCCCGGCCTTGGCTGCTGCACGGTTCAACCCCTCGAGAAACTGCTTCTGCCGACGGGGCGTATCGCTGCTGATCAAAGCGTCGACACCCTTGTCCCAGCGGGCGATTTGTCCGTAAAACTCGCCGGTCGCCAAGTACCCGTCATCCCACAGATCAAGCGGCCCATCCCAGGCACGGCGGTGCCCGACCATCAGCAGGTTGAGCCGATTCGACTCGCGACCGGCTTCGGAGATCGACGCCAGATGGTTGAACGGCAGGACTTCACGATTATCGACCATCAACACTTCGACCCGGGGATCGTCGTAGAGAAACAACGCACTGCAGCTGCGATGGATGTTTTCCAGGGCCGTCGAGGCCGCCCCGTTCAAGCGCAAGGTCGCCACTCGCAGCTGAAACGTCGCCGGCGCCCGGCCGGCGATACTCAGTTGTGCGGCGCGCAATAGTGCCAGGGTGTAGCAGCTGTCGCGGGACCCGGACTGCATCGCCAGCACCTTGTAATCGCCGATACGCTCCATACCTCCTGCGGACATCACCAGGCGCTGAATCATCAATTGCAATGCCGTGCGCTCGGCGCGAGAGAAAAAACCCAACAAACGCTGCAGCATTTGCTGATAAACATAGTTCATTGCCTGATCATGGGTAGCGGTCATCATTATTTACCTGTGACTCATAAGTTCAACGCCGCGCAAACAAGGAGGTGTATTGCGCAACAGGTTGCTTGTCATGAATGGAGTGCCGATATTGTTATTCAAATGCTAGCACTTAAGCATTGTGTAATTATTTGAAATGATTGAATGTCGCGGGTACCCCTGGCACATCAATATCGCCGCAACGCGCGGTAGAACGGGCGTCTTGTGCTCCCGTGCGCGGTCCTAGGAAATTTCCGACAGCGTCCCACAGACACTTAGCACAAGAAATAAAGAAAGAAGTTGCCAGTGAATGTAAGACAACTGAGCGACGCTGCATTATTTGTTGAGCATATATTGCCGGCGCGCATTGAGGAGTTTCAGCCTGATACTCAGCCATGACTCTTTCCTTGAGATGAAATTAATCATTCAATTATCAGGGCTTATATAATGATTAGAAGATACAGATTGAGAGCAAAAACCAGTTCAGTTGCTGAACCGGCCCACCGACAGATCGATGGACGTCTCATTTGGGAGTGACTGCCAGCAGAGGAGTCCGTGCTCTCACGGACTCTTGCAGAGGAACAGCTTACGCAGGCTCGACCTGAAGGGCGACCCGTTCGCGGCATGGGCATTCGTCCATATAGCGGTGTGCTTCGACAAACTCGGAAAACGGAAACACCCGGGTCTTGAGCGGCAGCAGCACACGGTCCGCGGTCAATTGGTTGATATCGCGCAGGGCACGTTGCAGTGCGGCCTGATCCTGGACGATGCCCAGTTCCGGCTTGCCGGTGAAGTTACCGATGCAGTGCACGAAGAACTGAATGTTCTTCTGGAACGCCGCACAGGCCGGGAATGGCGTCTGGTTACCCCCTTGCAGGCCATAGAGCACCAGGCTGCCACGAGGTGCGAGCACATCGCCGAGCAGCGACATCTGCGGCCCGCCAAGGCCATCGAACACCACATCGACGCCGCGGTTATCGGTGATCTTGTTGATCTGCATCAGCAGATCCTGTTCTTCGGTGACGATGACTTTCTCGGCGCCCAAGGACAGCAGGTACTCACGCTCATCCGCGGTTTTGGTCGCTGCAATCACTCGTACACCGAGGGCTTTGCCCAGTTGTACGAACGACGGACCGGCGCAGTGGCTGGCGTCGGTCACCAGGGCAAATTGCCCGGGTTTGACTCGCGCCAGGTCAGCGTAGGCAAAATAAGCGATCAATAGCGGCGTGTAGTGCACGCTGGCTTCGATCGGGGTAAGTACATCCGGGTAGCGGGTCAACGCCGAGCGCGGCAGAACGATCTGTTCGCCGTAAACCGGGTAGTCATTGGGACTCTCGGCCGGGAAGCTGGCGACCTTGTCACCAACGGCCAGATCATCGACGCCGTCGCCGACCATCGTGACCACGCCAGCCATTTCATGACCAAGGCCTGAAGGCAGACGAGCATGGGATGAGGCCAGGTTCTGGCGCCAGAGAATGTCGTACCAGCTGATGCCTATCGCTTCGACGCGCACCTGCACTTCGCCCGGCGTAGGCAGAGCGGCCGCATGCTCTTCGCATTTGAGCACCTCGGCTGGACCAAACTTGTGAAAACGGATCGTGCGGGACATCGCAAACCTCGTCAAAGTAACCTCTAATGCCCTGAACTCTATCTGGGCTTTCTACCCAAGACCATCAGTGGCTATTAATAGTCGACATGCCTGTCATTGATTCCGCAGCGACGGCGACATCATCCAATGCCGTAAAAACCGAAGCAGCCTTTCAGAAAAAACTGAATTACTCTGTGCAGAGTACCAGCCTTTGCCCGTAAGATTCATGCCGGCCATTCTTCTCATATGGCCGCTCACGTCAAGTTTGCTGAATCTGCCAGGACTCCAGATGAATCGTAATGACCTGCGTCGTGTCGACCTGAACCTGTTGATCGTTTTCGAAACACTCATGCACGAACGCAGTGTGACCCGCGCTGCGGAAAAACTGTTCCTCGGCCAGCCGGCCATCAGTGCGGCGCTCTCGCGCCTGCGCGGGCTGTTCGATGACCCGCTGTTCGTGCGTACCGGTCGCAGCATGGAGCCGTCCGCCCGAGCGGTGGAAATCTTCGCCCTGCTCTCGCCGGCCCTGGATTCGATTTCCACCGCGGTCAGTCGTGCGGCGGAATTCGACCCGGCGACCAGCACCGCGGTGTTCCGCATCGGCTTGTCGGACGATGTCGAGTTCGCGCTGCTGCCGATGCTGCTCAAGCGGCTGCGCGCGGAATCGCCGGGGATCGTGCTCGTGGTGCGTCGGGCCAACTACATCCTGATGCCGAACCTGCTGGCCTCGGGCGAGATTTCCATCGGCGTCAGCTACACCGCCGATCTGCCAGCCAACGCCAAGCGCAAAGTGCTGCGCCGCAGCATGCCGAAACTGCTGCGGGCCGACACGGTGCCGGGGCCATTGAGCCTGGATGATTTCTGCGAGCGCCCCCATGCTTTGGTTTCGTTCGCGGGCGACCTGAGCGGCTTTATAGATGAAGAGCTCGAGAAACTCGGCCGCAAACGGCATGTGGTGCTGGCGGTGCCGCAGTTCAATGGGCTCAGTACGCTGATCAGCGGGACTGATATCGTTGCGACCGTGCCTGATTACACAGCTGAAGCGTTGACCGCGGCCGGTGGCGTTCGCGCGGAAGACCCGCCGTTGCCGGTGCGTAGTTTTGAATTGCACATGGCTTGGCGTGGGTCGCAGGATAATGACCCGGGTGAGCGTTGGTTAAGGTCGCGGATTCAGATGTTCTTTGGGGATCCGGATAGTCTGGCTTGATCCTGAGTTTTGGGTTGAGGCTTGCCCGCGAAAGCCGTGACACGGTTTCGGGCCAATCCCTTACACTCCCTGCAACACTGATTTGTCATCATTTCATTTGATAGCCCACTAACGGAAGGTGCATGCTAGAGGGCTCGCTTTGAGCTTATATCATTCCGAATGATAGTTACCTTCGGTTCATTCGATTCGTGCCATACAACCCCGCCAAGCATCATCCGTCCATCTCAATACATTGGCGGATGCATCCATGGAACAGTCACTCAAACATTTGCGCTTCCCCTTGGCCGTGTTGGCCGTGCTGGTGATGAGCGCTTGCGGCAAGACCCCGGACGCTGCCGCCACCATGCCCGCGGCCAAGGTCAGCGTGGCCAAGGTGCTGGAACAACCGGTCAACGAGTGGGACGAATTCACCGGGCGCCTTGAAGCGCCGGAAACGGTAGAGATTCGTCCACGGGTTTCCGGCCAGATCGATGACGTGGCCTTCACCGAAGGCGCGCTGGTCAAGAAAGGCGATCTGTTGTTCCAGATCGACCCGCGTCCATTCCAGGCTGAGGTCCGCCGCCTCGAAGCCCTGGTTGCCCAGGCTCGTGCCACCGCCACCCGCAGCGAAAACGAATCCCAGCGCGGCGAACGTCTGCGCACCAGCAACGCGATTTCCGCTGAACTCGCCGACTCGCGCACCAGCGCGGCTCAAGAAGCCCGCGCTGCCGTCGGCGCCCTCCAGGCGCAACTGGACCTGGCCAAACTGAACCTCAGCTTCACCCGCGTCACTGCGCCTATCAGCGGCCGTGTCAGCCGTGCGGAAATCACCGCCGGCAACCTCGTTACCGCCGATACCACCGCGCTGACCAGCGTGGTGTCCACCGACAAGGTCTACGCCTACTTCGACGCCGACGAGCGTGTCTTCCTTAAATACACCCAGCTCGCCCGCCAGGGTCAACGCGGTGCAACTACCCCGGTTTACCTCGGCCTGTCCAATGAAGACGGCAACCCGCACCAGGGTCAGATGAACTTCGTCGACAACCAGGTCAACCCGAAGACCGGCACCATCCGCGGTCGTGCGGTGTTCGACAACAGCGACGGCACTTACACCCCGGGTCTTTATGCACGCCTGAAACTGGTGGGCAGCGGCACTTACTCCGCGGTGTTGATCAACGACGAAGCGGTCGGTACCGACCTGGGTAAAAAGTTCGTGCTGGTGATGGATGCCGACAACAAAACGGCTTACCGCCCTGTCGAGCTGGGTCCGAAGATCGAAGGTCTGCGCATCGTGCGCAGTGGCCTGAACAAGGACGACACCATCATCGTCAAGGGCTTGCAACGGGTTCGCCCTGGTTCACCGGTCACCCCTGAAGTGATCCCGATGGCCAGCCAGGAAACCCTCGCGGCCCTCGCACAACAACGACAAGCGCTGGAAGCCAGCAACCTGCCTCAAGTCGCACCTGCCAAGGTCGCGCCGGGTGCAGTTGTGAAAGTGGCAGCTGCCACTCCACGCGGTTAAGGGACAATTACTCCGATGAATTTTTCCCAATTCTTCATTTCACGGCCGATCTTTGCAGCGGTACTGTCGCTGCTGATCCTGATCGCCGGCGCCATCTCGCTGTTCCAGTTGCCGATCAGCGAATACCCGGAAGTCGTGCCGCCGACCGTTGTGGTCCGTGCCAACTTCCCGGGCGCCAACCCTAAAGTCATCGGTGAAACCGTGGCCGCTCCGTTGGAGCAAGCCATCACCGGCGTCGAGAACATGCTGTACATGTCCTCGCAGTCCACCGCTGACGGCAAGATCACCCTGACCATCACCTTCGCCCTGGGCACTGACCTGGATAACGCGCAGGTACAGGTTCAGAACCGCGTGACCCGGACCGAGCCCAAACTTCCCGAGGAAGTGACGCGCATCGGTATCACTGTGGACAAGGCGTCGCCCGACCTGACCATGGTTGTGCACTTGACCTCGCCGGACAAACGCTACGACATGCTTTACCTGTCCAACTACGCCTTGCTCAACATCAAGGATGAGTTGGCGCGTCTGGGCGGTGTCGGTGACGTGCAGCTGTTCGGTATGGGCGATTACTCGTTGCGGGTATGGCTCGATCCGAACAAGACTGCTTCGCGTAACCTGACCGCCACCGATGTGGTCACCGCGATTCGTGAACAGAACCGTCAAGTGGCGGCCGGTGCCCTGGGCGCTCCGCCTGCGCCGAATGCCACCGCGTTCCAGCTGTCGGTGAACACGCAAGGCCGTCTGGTTTCCGAAGAAGAGTTTGAGAACATCATCATTCGCTCCGGCGAAAATGGTGAAATCACTCGTCTGAAAGACATCGCTCGCGTCGAACTCGGCTCCAGCCAATACGCCCTGCGCTCCCTGCTGGACAACCAGCCGGCGGTGGCGATCCCGATCTTCCAGCGCCCTGGCTCCAATGCGATCCAGATCTCCAACGATGTTCGGGAGAAAATGGCCGAGCTGAAGAAGAACTTCCCGGAAGGCATGGACTTCAGCATCGTCTATGACCCGACGATCTTCGTGCGCGGCTCGATCGAAGCGGTGGTTCACACCCTCTTCGAAGCGCTGATCCTGGTTGTGCTCGTGGTGATCCTGTTCCTGCAAACCTGGCGCGCCTCGATCATCCCATTGGTGGCGGTGCCGGTTTCGCTGATCGGTACGTTTGCCGTGATGCACCTGTTCGGCTTCTCATTGAACGCCCTGTCGCTGTTCGGGCTGGTACTGGCCATCGGTATCGTGGTCGACGATGCGATTGTGGTGGTGGAGAACGTCGAGCGAAACATCGGGCTCGGATTAGCCCCTGTAGAAGCCACCAAGCGTGCGATGCGTGAAGTGACCGGCCCTATCATCGCGACGGCGCTGGTGTTGTGCGCAGTGTTTATCCCGGCTGCGTTCATCTCCGGGTTGACCGGGCAGTTCTATAAACAGTTCGCCCTGACGATTGCGATCTCGACCGTGATCTCGGCCTTCAACTCGTTGACCTTGTCGCCGGCTCTGGCTGCGGTATTGCTCAAGAGTCATGACGCGCCGAAAGACCGTTTTTCCAAGGTTCTGGACAAAATCTTCGGCGGTTGGTTGTTCCGTCCGTTCAACCGTTTCTTTGACAAGGCCAGCCACGGCTATGTCGGCACCGTGGGCCGGGTTATCCGCAGCAGCGGTATCGCCCTGCTTGTGTATGCCGGCCTGATGGTGTTGACGTTCTTCGGTTTCTCCAACACCCCGACCGGTTTCGTACCCGGCCAGGACAAGCAATACCTGGTGGCCTTCGCGCAACTGCCGGATGCCGCGAGCCTGGACCGTACCGAAGATGTGATCAAGCGCATGTCCGACCTGGCCCTGAAACAGCCTGGTGTGGAAAGCGCGGTGGCCTTCCCGGGTCTGTCGATCAACGGCTTCACCAACAGCCCTAACTCCGGCATCGTGTTCGTCACCCTCAAACCATTCGACGAGCGTAAGGATCCGAGCATGTCCGCCGGTGCGATTGCCGGTGCATTGAACGGCCAGTACGCCGGGATTCAGGAAGCCTACATGGCGATCTTCCCGCCGCCGCCGGTACAAGGCCTGGGGACCATTGGCGGTTTCCGCCTGCAGATCGAAGACCGGGGCAACCTGGGCTATGACGAGCTGTACAAAGAAACCATGAACATCATCACCAAAAGCCACAGCGTGCCGGAACTGGCAGGCCTGTTCACCAGCTACACCGTGAACGTACCGCAGGTCGATGCCGCCATCGACCGGGAAAAAGCCAAGACCCACGGCGTTGCCGTCAGTGACATCTTCGACACCCTGCAGATCTACCTGGGTTCGCTGTATGCCAACGACTTCAACCGCTTCGGTCGCACCTATCAGGTCAACGTTCAGGCTGAGCAACAGTTCCGCCTCGAATCGGACCAGATCGGTCAGCTGAAAGTGCGTAACAACCGGGGCGAGATGATTCCGCTGGCGACCTTCATCAAGGTCAGCGACACCTCGGGGCCGGACCGCGTGATGCACTACAACGGCTTCATCACCGCTGAAATCAACGGTGCGGCAGCCCCCGGCTACAGCTCCGGCCAGGCCGAGAAAGCCATCGAGAAACTGCTCAAGGACGAATTACCCAACGGCATGACCTACGAGTGGACCGACCTGACCTACCAGCAGATTCTGTCCGGCAATACGGCGCTGTTCGTGTTCCCGCTCTGCGTACTGCTGGCGTTCCTGGTGCTCGCGGCTCAATACGAGAGCTGGAGCCTGCCACTGGCGGTGATCCTGATCGTTCCGATGACCCTGCTGTCGGCCATTACTGGTGTGATTGCCTCGGGCGGCGACAACAACATCTTCACCCAGATCGGCTTGATCGTACTGGTGGGACTTGCGTGTAAGAACGCGATTCTGATCGTCGAGTTTGCCAAGGATAAACAGGAAGAAGGCCTCGGCCCGTTGGCAGCGGTACTGGAAGCTTGCCGTCTGCGTCTGCGGCCGATCCTGATGACCTCCTTCGCGTTCATCATGGGTGTTGTGCCTCTGGTTTTCTCCAGCGGTGCCGGTGCCGAAATGCGTCATGCCATGGGTGTGGCGGTGTTCTCCGGGATGCTCGGGGTGACCTTCTTCGGTCTGTTGCTGACGCCGGTGTTCTACGTACTGATTCGCAACTTTGTGGAGCGCGGTGAAGCGCGCAAAGCGGCCAAGGCGCTGAAATTGGAAAAGCAAGTGGAGGCGCAACAATGAGCCTGAAAGCCTTCCTGCCGAGCCTTCTGGTACTGGCCCTGAGTGCCTGCGCCGTTGGCCCGGATTACAAAACCCCAGCGACGGAGGCGGCCAACATCACGGCCGCCACCGATGGCAGCGCCGGTCAGAAGAATTTTGACCGCGCCCGTTTCGAAGGCATCTGGTGGCAGCAGTTCGAGGATCCGACCCTCAACCAGCTGGTGACGCAATCCTTGCAAGGCAACCGTGATTTGCGCGTGGCCTTCGCCCGCTGGAAAGCGGCCCGGGCGATTCGCGATGACGTCAGCAACGACGCCATGCCGACCATCACCAGCCGCGCGAGCAGTGATTTGGCCAAAGGACAGATTCCCGGCCAGACCACTAAACGCGTCAGCAGTGAACGCTATGACCTGGGGCTGGACATGGCCTGGGAACTGGACTTGTTCGGTCGCATCCAGCGCAACCTGGAATCCAGCGACGCCGAACAGCAGGCCGCCGAAGCCGATCTTTACCAACTGCAAGTCACCATGATTGCCGAACTGGTGGACGCCTACGGCCAACTGCGCGGTGCGCAGTTGCGGGAAAAGATCGCCCTGGCCAACCTGAACAACCAGCAGGAATCGCGCAAGATCACCGAAAGCCTGCGTGATGCCGGTGTCGGCGATCAGCTGGACGTGGTTCGCGCCGATGCGCGTCTGGCCTCTGTGGAAGCCAGCGTGCCGCAACTGCAGGCCGAACAGGTGCGTCAGCGCAACCGCATCGCCACCCTGCTGGGTGAGCGTCCGGACAAGCTGACCGTCGACCTGAGTCCAAAAGACTTGCCGGCGATCGCCAAGGCCCTGCCGATCGGTGATCCGGGCGAACTGCTGCAACGGCGTCCAGACATCCGCAGCGCCGAACGCCAACTGGCGGCCGCCACCGCCCGTATTGGCGTGGCCAAGGCTGATTTGTTCCCACGGGTCAGCCTCAGCGGCTTCCTCGGCTTCACTGCCGGGCGCGGTTCGCAGATCGGTTCCTCGGCGGCCAACGCCTGGGCACTGGGCCCAAGCATTACCTGGGCGGCGTTCGACCTGGGCAGCGTGCGCGCCCGTTTGCGTGGTGCCGACGCTGAAGCCGAAGGCGCCCTGGCGACCTACGAGCAGCAAGTCCTGTTGGCGCTGGAAGAGTCGGAAAACGCCTTCAGCGATTACGGTAAACGTCAGCAGCGCCTGATCTCGCTGATTCGTCAAAGCGAATCAAGCCGCGCCGCTGCCGATCTCGCCGACATTCGCTACCGCGAAGGCACCGTGGACTTCCTCGTGCTGCTCGATGCTCAGCGTGAGCGCCTGGCAGCGGAAGACACCCAGGCCCAGGCCGAAGTCGATTTGTATCGCGGCATTGTCGCAATCTACAAAGCCCTCGGCGGCGGCTGGCAACCAGAGACGGTCGCCAGCAAGTAACGTTTTAAAGAGCTCCTTTGGTTGGCCGCAACCAACCAATTCTTTTGCCCCGCGCCTCATTCGGTCGCGGGGCTTTTTTTTGTCTGCACGCTTGTTGAATCCACCACATTCCCCTGTGGGAGCGGGCTTGCCCGCGATGACGATTGCACATTCAGCGTTGATGTTGGCTGACCCACCGCCATCGCGGGCAAGCCCGCTCCCACAGGGTTAGCGGTGTTCTTGAGTCTCGCGGCTTTCCAGGACTGTCACGGTGGCCGTGGTCCCGGCCCTCAGACGGTTTTTAGCGACATAGTCAGCATCGATCTGAATCCGCACCGGCACTCGTTGCGCCAGCTTGACCCAAGTGTAACTGGGGTTGATGCTGGCTAGCAGGCGACTGCCGGGGGAGTTCTCGCGGTCGGCGATAGCAAAAGCGATGCTTTGCACGGTGCCGCCGAAGGTCTCGCCGCTCATCAACTCGACCCTACTACGCACACGCAAGCCACCGCCAAAAGCGTTTCGGTCACACGAGTGACGGCTAGCAGGAACGTGCCTTCCTGATCGGGTACCGCCAGCAGCGCCACGACCACCGCCGTGTACCCGCTCAGCACAAATGCCTGGGAGCTGGTGTAGCGCAACAAGGTGCCGCCGGCGGTACAGAATGCCAACCACAAGGCCAGGGTGAGGATGAAAGGCAGGGGCGCCTGGGGGAAGATCGCCATGATCAACACCGCCACCACCGCTCCTAACGTGGTGCCGATGACCTGACCGAAACTTCGGGCCAGGGCCATGCCGCCCAACGGCTGGCTGACGATGACCACCGCCATGATCGACCACTTGGGCTGCTCAAGGTCGAACAGGAAGGCCAGGTACAACGTCAGTAGCCCGGCCACAATGGTCCTCAGGGCGAACAGCAGCACCTCTCGTCCGGGGTTGAGTATCGCCTTGAAATATTGAAGCAGCGGTTGCATGAGAGCGCTCATTAAGTCATCTCCAGCAAGCGTAGTCATTGCTTCAGTGCCTCGACAGGTTTCAGTGTCGACAATACCTGTAGGCAAATTCGCCGACGACTACCTGCTGAATCAAGCTTGGGTTTGACTCACAGCCCGGCCTGACCGAAGCTGGTGGCTTTGCAAAAGCCTGCCAGCTCCCGGATTCCTGCATGCCTCAGTCCCGCCGCTACTTGCTCATCAGCCTCTGCGTATTGTTTGCCCTCGCCCTCGCCTGGTTTTTCTTGCGTAGCACGACGCCCGTGGTGCCGGCGGCGATCAAGCATGGCTACAGCGAAGCGCTGGCCCAGGCACGTGCGGGTCAACCGGGCGCGGCGCGAGTGCTTTATCAGCAATTGGGGCGTCCTGACCTGTCAACCAAGCGCCGTGTCTGGCTGCATGCCGAACTGCCCAACTACCCAAGCCCGCAAGCCCTGAAACTGGCGGATGCGGACCTGCAACATCCATCGGCGGATGTGCGCATCGCAGCGATCAAAAGCATCAATGGGCTGGTGCCCAGTGGGCAGCGCAGCCTGTTGCTGGGGCCCTTGCTCGATGACAGCGACCCGAGCGTCCGGTTTGCGGCGGTCAATGCCTTATTAGGTCTGACGCCGGATGAACTGGGGTTGTACTTCGGCCCCTTGGAGCAAGCCATCGATGCCTGGGAGCAGCTCCTCAAGGGTCAGCCGGAAAGCGCCGAAACCCAATACCAACTGGCGCGCCTGCACTTGCACAATGCCGAGCTGAAGAAAGCGCAGCAGGCCTTGGAGCGCACGTTGCAACTGGCGCCCGGCAACCTGCCGGCACTGGTGATGCAGATCGAAGTGCTGGATAAACAGGGCCAAAGCGATGCCGCCAGGCAATTGTTGGCGAAACAGTTAAAGGCCCAGCCTGACTCGGCTTACCTGCAACATGCGCTGGGGCTCTGGTTGCTGCATCACGGGCAAAGTGAGTTCGCCCTGCTCGGGCTGTCCAAAGCCGTGGAGCTTGAGCCGGACAACAAGGAATACCGCTACGACCTGGCCACCACGCTGCACGGTGAGCAGGAGCTGGAGGCGGCGCAGAACCAGTTGCAGGAAATCGTCCAGCGCCACCCGGCCGATCGCAAGGCGCGCGTGCTGCTGATCAACTATTGGAAGGAAAGCGGACAGTTGCAGAACGTGCAGATATTGCTGGCACAGCTGGAACAGCTCAACCCCGACGATCCGGCGTTGCAGCAAGGGCTTTAATCAAGATCTTTGCTTTTTTGTACAAGAACCACACACAAACACAAAAGGTTGAACCGCCGTCTCGGCGAAAGGTCAAGTGATCAGGCAGTCTACTCAGGCGCTTCCAGCCTGTTGCCTCGCATCCCCTAGTCATGAGAGGGCATTTCTTGTCTACGTCTAACGAGTTGATCAGTGCAAAAGCCGCCACCGGCATTGAAGGTCTGGATGACATTTTGGCCGGTGGATTGTCCCGCGGCCACGTGTTCTTGCTGGAGGGTGAACCCGGAACCGGCAAAACCACCGTCGCTTTGCATTTTCTGTTGGCTGGCGCCCGTGCCGGCGAGCGCTCGTTGTACATCACCTTGTCTGAAACCGAGCGCGAGCTGCGCCAAGGGGCGTTGTCCCACGGCTGGGAACTGGATGAGAACATCCACATCTTCGAGCTGACGCCGCCGGAAAGCCTGCTCAATGCCGAGCATCAGCAGAGCCTGCTGTATTCCTCGGACCTGGAACTGGGCGAAGCCACCAAACAGATTTTCGAAGCGGTCGAACGGGTCAAGCCGACCCGCGTAGTGGTCGACAGCTTGTCCGAAATCCGCCTGTTGGCCCAAAGTTCTTTGCGCTACCGCCGGCAGATTCTGGCCATCAAGCATTACTTCGTGCGCTACGAGGCCACGGTGCTGCTGCTGGACGACCTGACCACCGAAGCCCTCGACAAAACCGTGCACAGTGTGGCCCACGGGGTGATTCGCCTCGAAGAATTGACGCCCAATTACGGTGCCGAACGTCGGCGTATCCGCGTGGTGAAGTATCGCGGCCAGAAGTACCGGGGCGGTTTCCATGACTTCACCATCATGGGTGACGGCGTGCATGTATTCCCGCGCCTGGTGGCGGCCGAACATCGCGGGCGTTATATCCGCCAGCAGTTGACCAGTGGCATCCCGGAAATGAATGCCCTGCTCGGCGGCGGTATCGAGACAGGCTCCAGCACCTTGATCCTCGGCCCGGCCGGCACCGGCAAATCGCTGATCTCGATGGTCTTCGCCGCTGCGGCGGTGGCCCGTGGCGAAAAGGCCGCGTTATTCATCTTCGATGAAGAACTGGGGCTGCTGTTCGAGCGGATGAAAAACATCGGCATCGACCTGAAGGCCCTGGAAGACACCGGCAACTTGCTGATCGAGCAAGTGGACGCCGCCGAATTGTCCCCCGGCGAGTTCTCCTACCGGGTGCGTCGTTGTGTCGATGAAGGCAATATCAAAACCGTGGTGATCGACAGTATCAACGGCTATCAGGCGGCAATGCCCGAAGAAAATGCCCTGGTGCTGCACATGCACGAGTTGCTGCTGTACCTCAATCGCCAAGGCGCCGCGACATTCATGACCGTCGCCCAACATGGACTGGTCGGTGACATGCAGGCCCCCGTCGACATTACCTATCTGGCCGACACCGTCATCTTGTTGCGCTACTTCGAAGCCCTGGGCAAGGTTCGCCGGGCGATCTCGATCATCAAGAAACGTACCGGCAGCCACGAATCGACCATTCGCGAGTACCGCATCAGCAGCCAGGGCATGACCATTGGTGAACCACTGGATGCATTCCAGGGTGTATTGCGTGGAGTGCCCACTTACCTGGGCGCGAGCAAGCCGCTGCTTGAGGAAGATGTCCAGTGACGGCCGTGGAGGCAATGTCCGAGCGTGCGATCATTCTTGCGCCGTTGGGACGCGACAGCCAGATTGCGCTGATGATGCTCAACGAGGCAGGGTTCGATGGGATCATCACCCGCGATCTGGGCACGTTGTGCAATGAACTGTCGCTGGGTGCCGGCCTGCTGGTGATTGCCTCCGAGGCCTTATTGGGCGCAAACCTTGAACCGCTGCTGGGCCTGATCGAGCAGCAACCGGCGTGGTCGGATCTGCCGATCGTACTGCTGACCCACCACGGTGGCCCGGAGCAGAACCCTGCATCGCGACTCGGGCTGCAACTGGGCAACGTGACCTTTCTCGAGCGGCCGTTTCATCCGGTCACGCTGATCAGTCTGGTCACCACAGCGTTGCGCGGGCGACGACGGCAGTATGAAGCCAGGGACCGGTTGATTGATCTGAGCCAAAGCGAACTGCGTCTGCAAAACACCCTGGAAACCCTCGAGCAACAGGTCGAGGAACGCACCGCGCAACTGCGCCACAATGAAGAGGTGCTCAGGCAGTCGCAGAAAATGGAAGCGGTCGGCCAACTCACCGGCGGTATTGCCCACGACTTCAACAACATGCTCACCGGCATCATCGGCAGCCTGGAGCTGCTGCGTCGACGCCTGGCCCGGGGACGCACCGAGGACCTGGACAGCCTGATCGATCTTGGGGTGACCTCAGCCAACCGCGCGGCGGGCCTGACGCATCGTCTGCTGGCGTTTTCCCGACGCCAGTCGCTGGATTCAAAACCCGTGCAGATGAACACCCTGGTGGTGTCCATGGGTGAACTGTTGCAGCGCAGCATCAATGAAAGCATTCACCTTGAAATGCAGCTGGACGAGCAACTGTGGGTGGCCGAGGCCGACCCCAACCAACTCGAAAGCGCCCTGCTCAATCTGGTGCTAAACGCCCGGGACGCCATGCCCGACGGCGGAAAGCTGCTGGTCAAAACCTCCAATCAGCATCTGGATACGGGGTTTACCGAGGCACACAGCAATCTGCAACCGGGCGATTACATCGTCCTGAGCGTCACCGATACCGGTTGCGGCATGCCGCAAAGCACCATCAACCGGGCCTTTGATCCTTTCTTCACGACCAAACCCATCGGCCAGGGCACGGGCCTGGGCTTGTCGATGATTTACGGTTTCAGCAAACAGTCTGGCGGCCACGTCAGCATTCAAAGTGAAGTCGGAAAAGGCACCAAGGTCAGTCTGTTTTTGCCGCGTTTCAGCGGAGAACTGCTCCAGGACACCCAAGTCGATGCCCAACACGCTCCTTACGCCCGGAATGGCGAAACCGTGCTTATCGTCGAAGACGATCCCGCCGTGCGAGTCCTGGTCAGCGCCGTATTGAGTGAATTGGGCTACGCCTTCGTTGAAGCCGGCGATGCTGACAGCGCCGTGCCGATTCTCGACTCCGGTCAGCGAATCGACCTGTTGATCAGCGACGTGGGGCTACCGGGCATGAACGGCCGGCAACTGGCGGAAATCGGCCGGCAGTATCGGCCTGATCTCAAGGTATTGTTCATCACCGGGTATGCCGAACATGCCGCTGTGCGCGGTGGCTTTCTTGATCCAGGCATGCAGATGATCACCAAGCCGTTCACCTTCGATTTGTTGACGGCGAAGGTGCGGGAGATGATCAGAATCTGAAGGATTCTTGTGTAGGCGCTGCCGCAGGCTGCGATCTTTTGATCCGGGGCCGTCGCGCGAGCGCAAAAAGATCAAAAGATCGCAGCCTTCGGCAGCTCCTACAGGGGCCGGCTGGTCAGCGATATAGCTGCCTTCAGGACAGCATGTCTTGCATGATCTGTTGCAACACATCCAGATCGAACGGCTTGGCCAGGATCGGCGCCTTGCGGGTGATCGGGCTGTCGGTCTCGCGAATTTCCTGCGGATAGCCGCTGATGAAGATGACCTTGAGCTCCGGTCGCAATTTCACGGCGGGTTCGGCGATCTGCACGCCAGAGATTCCCCCCGGCAAGCGGAAGTCGGTGATCATCATGTCCAGATGCGGTTTGCTCGCCAGAATTTCAAAGGCCTGCTCGCCGTTTTCGGCTTGTAGCACCCGGTAACCCTCACCCGACAAATAAGCAGACAGCACCATCAAGATCGAAGGGTCATCCTCGACGATCAGTACCACATCTTGTGCATCTTCACTCATGGAAAGCCTTTGTTCGGTCAATAGCTGCTGATACGACCGTGTGGTCACTCAGAGGTTGCGTTTATCGGGCTGTTTTCCTGCAGCGGCAGACAAACGCGAAACAAGGCGCCTTCGCCAATCCGGCTCTCGACGGTGATGGAGCCACCGTGGGCGGCGACAATCTGCTCCGAAATAAACAGCCCCAGGCCCAGCCCTGCTACAACGGCCTTGGCGGAAACCCGTTCGAACTGCTGAAAAATGCGCTGCTGATTCTCTTCACTGATCCCGATACCGCGATCCTGAACCTCAACCCACGCTTGCCCGTGCTGATTGTACACGCGTACGTCGATCTGGCTCTTGGCGCCATAACGCAGCGCATTGGTCAACAAGTTGGAAATCACTTGTTCGATACGGAACTCGTCCCAGTGGCCCAACACGGGCTGCTCGGCCGTCAAGGTAACCGACGACTCCGCGGCCTCGACCTGCGGTGCAAAGTTTTGCAGAAGGTTGTTCACCAGTTGCACCAGGTCAAACCGACTGGGGCGAATCGACAGCTTGCCAGTACGGATCCGCGACACATCGAGCATGTCTTCGATCAGGCGAATCAGGCTTTTGATCTGCCGCTCATCGCGGTCGACCATGGCGTGCATCTTGTCCAGGGTGAAGGCTGCGGCGTTATCCCGGGCCAAGTGCATTTTGCGCAACTGGGTTTCGAGAATCAGGCCGTTGAGCGGCGTACGGACTTCGTGCGCCACGATGGACATGAAGTCATCCCGCATGCGCACCGCTTGCTCCAGCTCATTCTGGGTATTCTGCAACTGTTTGAGCAGCGCCTCCTGCTCCCGGCGACTGTGCTCCAGCGCTTCGACCTGATGCTTCATCGCTTTGCTCTGGCGATACAGGTCGACGAAGACATTGACCTTGCTCTTGACCGCGTGAACATCCAGCGGCTTGTGCAAGAAGTCTACTGCACCGCTTTCGTAGCCCTTGAACGCGTAATTAAGCTCGCGGCCGGCGGCACTGACGAACACAATCGGGATGTTTCTGGTTTTTTCCGTGCCGCGCATCAACTCGGCCAGCTCGAAGCCGTTCATGCCGGGCATCTGCACATCGAGAATGGCCATCGCGAATTCATGCTGCAGCAACAGCGACAAGGCTTCGTCGGCGGACAGGGCTTTGTAGACGATACGATCTTCGCGCCTGATCAATGCTTCGAGCGCCAGAAGGTTTTCCGGCAGGTCGTCGACGATCAGTAATTTGGCCTGGATGCTACTTAACATGCGACTCCTTCCAGCTCGACAAGCAGATGGCTGATGCCGCGAAGATCCAGCCTATGAGTATCCAGCACTGCCCTGTTCATGATTTGCGGTATATCCGTTCTGGTTTGACCAATGCTTCAAATTGATTGCCATAGGCCGAGAAATCCAGGGTCTCCTTACTGCCCAGTGCCAGAAAACCCCGATGACACAGGGATTCATGAAACAAGCCGAACGCGCGATGCTGTAGTTTTTTGTTGAAGTAAATCAATACATTACGACACGAAATTAATTGAGTTTCCGAGAACACGCTGTCGGTGGCCAGGCTGTGATCGGCGAAGGTCACGTTGTCGCACAGGCTCTTGTCGAAAATGGCGTAGCCATAGGCCGCCGTGTAGTAATCGGCGAATGAACGCTGACCACCAGCCTGCTGGTAGTTGTGAGTGTAGGCCCGAACATTCTCCAGGGAAAAAATCCCCTGCCTGGCTTTATCCAGCGAGCGCGGGTTGATGTCGGTGGCATAGATGATGGTGCGATCCAGCAGGCCTTCTTCGCGCAGCAGAATCGCCATCGAATAGACCTCTTCGCCGGTGCTGCAACCGGCGATCCAGACCTTGATCGACGGATAAGTCTTGAGCAGTGGCACCACTTCCTGACGCAGCGCCAGGAAGTGCGAAGGGTCTCGGAACATTTCGCTGACCGGGATCGTCAGCAATTGCAGCAATTGCATGAATGCGGTCGGGTCGTGCAGAACCTTCTCCTGCAGCGACGAGATGGTCTTGCACTCAAACTGACTCAAGGCATGATTGACCCGGCGTTTGATCGACGCGGTGGAGTAATCGCGAAAATCGTAGCTGTACTTGAGGTAGATCGCCTCAATCAACAAGCGCAATTCGATTTCGGTGTTGCGCTCCACTAGATGCGTTCCATCTTCGGTAACCACACACGAATCAACGAGAACAGACGATCCAGATCGATGGGCTTGGCCAGGTAGTCGTTGGCGCCGGCGTGTAAGCAGCGCTCCTGATCGTCCTTCATGGCCTTCGCCGTCACTGCAATGATCGGCAGCTTGCGCCAGCGCGGGTCCTTGCGGATTTCGAGGGTGGCTTCGAAACCATCCATCTCCGGCATCATCACGTCCATCAGCACCAGATCGATGTCCTCGACTTCATTCAATTTCTCGATCGCTTCACGGCCGTTACGGCCAATGACCACGATTGCGCCCTTCTGCTCCAGCGCGCTGGTGAGGGCAAAGATGTTGCGTACATCGTCGTCCACCAGCAGCACTTTACGTCCCTCGAAAACCTTGTCGCGACTGCGGGCGGTCTTGAGCATCGTCTGGCGTTCCTGGGACAACCGGGATTCGACTTTGTGTAGAAAGAGTGTCACTTCGTCCAGTAACCGCTCGGGCGAGCGCGCGCCCTTGATGATGATCGAGCGCGAATACTTGCGCAGCTCGGCCTCTTCGTCCCGGGTCAGGTTACGTCCGGTATAGACGATCACCGGCGGGAACGAGCAGATATCTTCGGTGGACATACGTTTGAGCAAGTCGTTGCCGAGCATGTCCGGCAGCTTCAGGTCGATAATCATGCAATCGAAAATCGTGCTGCGCAGCAAGTCGAGCGCATCCTGCGCCAGGCCGACAGCGGTGATTTCGATGTCCTCGTCACCAATCAGTCGGGCGATGCTGTCACGCTGCACATCGTCATCTTCGACCAGCAACACCCGTTTGACCTTCTGCGTCAGTTTGGCTTCGAGGCGGGCAAACACATCCTTGAGTTCCTCACGCGTGGTCGGCTTGACCGCATAACCGATGGCGCCCATGTGCATGGCGGCTTCGACGCGGTCTTCGACCGAAATCACGTGCACCGGGATGTGCCGGGTTTCGGCATGTTCTTTCAGGCGCTGCAATACCGTCAGCCCGGAATGATCCGGCAAGCGCATGTCCAACAGAATCGCATCAGGGATGAACTGCCCGGCCAGGTCGTAGCCTTCGTCGGCGCCGTGGGCTACCAGGCACTGATAACCCAATTCATGGGCCAGGTCGTAGAGGATGTGCGCAAAGTTCGGCTCATCCTCCACCACCAGAATGCAGCGAGTGGCGAATGGCGCCTTGTTGCGATCATCGTCGAAACGCGGAATGTCGACGTCGGCAATCAGCGGCACAGGCGCAGTAACCACGGCACTTTTCGGCATGACCACCGGCGTGGCTTTCATCGTCTCGACAGGCGCGTCGCCCGGCTCGACATAGTGCTGCGGCAACACCAGGGTGAACACACTACCCTGCCCAGGCATGCTGGTCACACTGATGGAGCCGCCCAATAACGTGGCCAGATCACGAGAGATCGACAAGCCCAGGCCGGTGCCGCCGTAACGACGATTGGAGGTGCCATCGGCCTGACGGAAGGCTTCGAAAATGCTTTCCTGCTGATCCGGCGCAATACCGATACCGGAATCGCGGACGATAAAGGCGATGCCATTGTCTGGCTGAGCAGCGACGCTCAGGTTGACCGTGCCCTTTTCGGTGAACTTCACCGCGTTGGACAGCAGGTTCTTGATCACTTGCTCCAGCCGCTGGCGGTCGGTGAACAGCGTCAGCGGTGCATCGGCCTGCAATTGCACCCGGAAATCCAGTTTCTTGTCCGCGGCCATCGGCTGGAACATGCCACGCAGGCCTTCCACCAGACGCGCAACATTGGTGTTCTCCGGACGCACCTCAAGCTTGCCGGCCTCGACCTTGGAAATGTCGAGAATATCGTTGATCAGGTTAAGCAAGTCATTGCCGGCGGAGTAGATCGAATCGGCGAACTTGACCTGCTCGGCGCTGAGGTTTTCCTGCGGGTTTTCCGCCAGCAGTTTGGCCAGAATCAACGAACTGTTCAGCGGCGTGCGCAGCTCGTGGGACATGTTGGCAAGGAATTCGGATTTGTACGTGCTGGAGCGCTGCAACTCTTCGGCGCGCGCTTCGAGCTCAACTTGAGCCAGATTCAGTTCAGTGTTCTTCAGGTCCATGGCATCGCGTTGCGCGACCAGGATCTCCCCCTGCCTGGCGAGTTGTTCGTTGGTTTGCTCCAGCGCTACCTGCTGGGTTTCCAGGTGGCCCTGGGATTCCTTGAGAATCCGCGACTGCTCTTCCAGCTCTTCGTTGGCGGTCTTGAGTTCTTCTTGCTGAACTTGCAGCTCTTCGTTGAGTTGCTGGGCTTCGGCCAGCACTTCCTGCAAGCGCTGGCGATAGCGGGCGGCCTCGATCGAGGTACCGATGTTGCCGGCAATCAATTCGAGCAGTTCAACATCGCGATCGGTCAGCGTGCGCAGGAACCCCAGTTCGATCACACCGTTGACCCGATCGTCGTCGCTGGTCGGCACCACCAGCACGCTGTGCGGCAAACCTTCGCCCAGGCCGGAGCTGACTTTGAAGTAGTCGCCCGGTACGTCATCAAGACGAATCAAGCGCCCCTGTTGCGCCACTTGGCCAATTATCCCTTCGCCACTGTAGATCTGCTGCTCAAGCGCTTCCTGTTCCCGGGAGAAACCGTAAGACGCGATGCGTTTCAGGCCACCATGATCCTCACGGACATAGATCGCCGCGACAGCCGTCCCTAAATATTGGGCGCAGAACTGCAGAATGTTGCGCCCCAACAGATTGAGGGATAACTGCCCCAAGACTTGCTCGGCCAGTTCGGTCTGACCGTTGCGTAACCAGGCTTGCTGTTCCAGGCGCCGGGCACTGGCCTGTTGCCCGGCGAGGTTGGCGCTGTAGCTTTGGGACAGTTTGAGCAAGTCCCGACGGCCAATGTAGGCCAGCAATCCGCTGATACCGGCCACGAACAGCAGATAAAGGGCGATGCTCCAAATCGTGGTTTGGCGCACTTCCTCGTTGCGAGTGGCGCGCAACTGCTGTTCCAGATCGATGACATCTTCGAATTGCTTGCGGATCTCATCGGTCAGACGCTTGCCGCGTCCGGCCTTGACGGCGCCACGGTAGTCACCGCTGGCGCGTTGCAAATCGATCATCGATTGCGCGTAATTAGCCCATTCCGTCTGCAAGGCCTGGAGCCGGCGCAGACGATCAGTCTGGACCGGATTGTCGACGGTCAATTCGAGCAAGGTATTGAGAGCGACGGCGATTCTCGGCTTGGCCGTCTCATAGGGATCAAGGAAATGTTCGTCGCCGCTAAGCAGGAACCCGCGCATGCCGGTTTCCAGATCGACGGTCAGCTTTATCGCTTCATTGGCATTATTGATCACCCGGTCGGTGTGCTGGACCCACTGGATCACCGACAGCAGGTAGCTGATCAGCGAAACGAAGAAAACCGCGCTGATAATGCCCATACCCAATGGCAGGCTGACGTTGCGGCTCAGGAGTTTACGGAATCGTTGCTCATCAACCGAGGACGCAGAGGTCATGGGGAAGCCTTGTCATACTGTTGAAAAGCATCGAGTCTGCCCCAAAACGGCCGAGCTCATCCATTTTTCTGACATGTTTTGCGGCAAAAGCCTGCATTTAGCTGCTCTGGGACAAAGGAGCGGCTATTCTGTGCGGTTCTTGTGCGGCTATTGTTTTTGTAGCGCGTCGGGAACTTGTCGTGATTCGTCACTTACTCATGCAAGAACCCGGCGGTTTCGATCGACCGGCAACCGCGAATTCAACCTTTGAGAGCCCCACTATGTCCACTGATGCCTCCACCATTCTAGTCGTCGAAGACGATGCCATCGTGCGCACGTTGATCGTCGATGTGCTGGAGGAACTGCAATTCCGGGTACTTGAGGCCGATGGCAGCGAGCAGGCCCTGGAGTTTCTCAACGACGAAGACCAGTACATCGACTTACTGATGACGGATGTGGGGTTGCCGGTCATGGACGGTCGGGAATTGGCGAAGCAGGCGCGCATGCTGCGTCCCGAGTTGCCGATTCTGTTCGCCAGCGGCTATGCCGAAAGCATCGAGGTGCCTGACGGCATGTATCTCATCGGCAAGCCGTTTTCCATTGATCAGTTGCGGGACAAGGTCAAAGGCATACTCGTCCAGGCCTGACTTTTCTCGCACCCCGATTTTCTCCGCTCCCTACCCGTTTCAAGGAATACCCGTCAATGAGTCAGCCCCGCGCAACCAAAGTCTTGGTGATTGGTTACGTCTGGCCCGAGCCCCGCTCTTCTGCGGCCAGTGGGCATGTGATGCAAATTCTCGATACGTTCCTGCAGCAAGGCTGGGACATCACCTTCAGCAGCCCGGCCGGCACCGGTGAGCACCGTGCGGACCTGACCGCGCTGGGCATTCACGAAGTGCCAATCGAGTTGAATAACAGCAGTTTCGACACCTTTGTCAGTGAACTGGCACCGGATATCGTGCTGTTCGACCAGTTCATGATGGAGGAGCAGTTCGGCTGGCGAGTAGAGAAACACTCCCCCGACGCCTTGCGCGTGCTGGAGACCTCCGATCTGCAAAGCCTGCGACATGCGCGGCATCAGCGCCTCAAAGAGCGCTTGAAGGCCAGTGACGACGCCAACGATTTCAGCGAGTTATTCGCCCCGGCATTGCGTGAAGAGTTCGAGCTCATGGCGGACACCGATCTGGCGAAACGGGAGATTGCCGCCCTGTATCGCTGCGACTTGAACCTGATGATCTCCGAAGTGGAGATTGAATTGTTGGTCGAGCAGTTCGGGTTGCCGCAACAACTGCTGCACTGGTGCCCATTGATGGTCGAACCGCTGACCACCGCGTCGCCAGCCTTTGAAGACCGTGCGCATTTCCTGAGCATCGGTAACTTCCGCCACGCCCCCAACTGGGACGCCGTGCTCTGGATGAAAACCACGATCTGGCCGCTGATCCGTGCGCAGTTGCCAGAGGCGCAACTGCATATCTATGGCGCCTATACGCCGCCCAAAGCCACCGCCCTGCACAATGCGGCCCAAGGGTTTCATGTGATGAACTGGGCAGAAGATGCCTTGCAAGTCATGTCTGCAGCCCGGGTGTGCCTGGCACCGTTGCGCTTCGGTGCGGGTATCAAAGGCAAAATCGTCGACGCCATGCTGTGCGGCACGCCTAATGTCACCACCCCGATTGGCGCAGAAGCGATGCACCGCGAACAGCCGTGGCCGGGCGCCGTGACCCGAACTGCGCGTGAGTTCGCCGATTGTGCGGTTCGTCTTTACAAAGACAAAGACCTTTGGATGAGCGCCCAATCCAATGGGCAGATGTTATTAGCCGAGCGTTATAAGTCGTCGACACATGGCCCGGCACTGATCGAGAAGTTGTTGTATTGCCAGCAACACCTGGCACAACTTAGAAGGAATAACTTCACCGGCAGCATGTTGCGCCATCATCATCACAAAAGCACTCAATACATGGCACAGTGGATTGAAGCAAAAAACCGTATTCAATAAAAGCCGGACTTCATCCAGCAAACACAACAAGAACATTACCAATCACACACCTCGCACCAAACTGACCCTTGGCAAATAGAACTTAAATCATTATAAACATCCTGCAAGCGCCACTCCGACCACCTTGTAACAAGTAGCGCTCCTTCTATTAATTAGATGCAAGGATGCATTAATGGACAACAACACTTCAAACAACTACGAGAATTATAACTGGATGGCCGCCACACCGGCCATTGACACCTTGTCGCTTCGTGAGTTGACACTGCCGGGCACCCATAATGCAGGCTGTGACCGGGAAGCGTCCTACGCGCTTCTTCCAGGCCCCAACTATCTGGCGTGTCAGGACGTCCCGTTTTTTTCCCAACTGAGCCGCGGTGCTCGGGCGCTCGATGTCCGATTGGTTTACCACGCAGACTCGGCGGGACTCGGAAAATTCCGTTGCCAACATGGCGACTATCTCTCTTCTCGCACGTTGGAAGATCTTGTAAGCGACATCAAAGCGTTTCTTGTGAGAAGCCACAATGAATTCATCGTCCTGGCTTTTCATGAACTGAAACACGGCAAGGAAACCTTTGACTTCAAATACTTCAACGACATGATGCTGAAACATCTCGGCGATCAAATGATACCTGCCGCAAACCGGCATCTGAGCCTGGGTCAACTCAAGGAAATCAGTCCATTACAACGAGTATTGGTCGCCGCCCCAAGGCACAATGACCTGGACTACAAAAGGTTTTGCGGAAAAATCGAACATAAATGGGTCAACCAAAATCTAGTCAATACCGACGACCTGCATAATTACATCGCCACGGTAATGAACAACCTGCCAGGTCAGTGGGAGCTTTGGTCGCTTTCCGCAACCTGTTACAGCGTGGGCGGCCCTAAAAGAATCCTTGAACATCTTGACTTATGGTTTGATCCAGAAAAAAGTGAATGGGCAGAAACATGCAACATTATCAACTTCGACTTTATTAAAGATTCGAAAATCGTTTCTTACTGCCGAACGGCAAACCTGAAAAAAGCCAGCAAGAAAATCTAATAACCATCGCGCCACTAAATAGCTATATTTGTGCAAACATTTCCGTGCCTGGCAATACTGCCACGCACTTCTATGCTGGGTCATGAAAGCCTTTAACTGAGGCGAATAATACGGATGTGGCACACCGTCACATCCGACACATGACTTCTTCGTCCCACGGATGGGACGAGGTCAACGACAAGGAACTGTCATGACCCACAGCACCACCATCACGTTCGACAAACAG
This sequence comes from Pseudomonas sp. TH37, assembly GCF_016650735.1. NCBI lineage: Bacteria > Pseudomonadati > Pseudomonadota > Gammaproteobacteria > Pseudomonadales > Pseudomonadaceae > Pseudomonas > Pseudomonas sp. TH37. Next base: position 799,457 of record NZ_JAEKFD010000002.1, on the reverse strand, counting down.
AAATGGATGAGCAACGTACTGGATATCGATCGGTTGAAGCTGACCGACATTGTCTGGCCCGGCACGCACAATGCCGGCATGGACAAAAAAGCACCCAACTATGAAGTGATGGTCGGCAACTGGACAACCTGCCAGAACGATTCATTTGCCTGGCAACTGGCCAATGGCGCGCGAGCTTTCGATCTGCGGCTCGGCTACACATTCGGCCCCGTAGAGCCGGTGTTTTACTTTCATCACAATGGGTTTCAGTCCCATCGGATCCTCGATGAACTGATCGATGCGGTATCGACCTTCCTCGATCGAAATCCGGATGAATTCATCGTGCTGGACTTTCATCAACTCGGAATAGCGGGCAAACCTTTCGACTATCGGAAACTCAACGATGTGCTGGTGCGTCGCCTTGGGCTGCGAATCATCCCGCACAGCGACGCATTGAAAACTGTGGGTGAACTCAAGCGCACCAGTTCACTGCGTCGCATCGTCATGGCGGCCCAAGGCGCGTCAGGGCTGGACAGTAAATACTTCTGGCAGCGCATACCGCACAAGTGGCTCGAACAAACATTCACTGATACCAGCGAGCTACGTAGCCATATCGCTACGACCCTTGAAGATGCGCCCTACGAGACGTTTCTCTGGTCGCTGTCGGCGACCACCTATTCGCTATTGGGCGGCCCGCAGCACATAAAAAGCCAAATCAATGACTGGTTCAGTACAACGCGCGACTGGGTAACCCGTTGCAGCATCATCAACATCGACTTTTTCGACGAGTGCGAGATTGTCCGTTGCTGCTGGACCGCCTCCAGCATGAAAGCCGTGTATGGCCGTTCGTTGCATGAACGGTCCTGAACGGTCAACGTCGCGGGCTGGCACAGTGAGCCTGGAAAGAGGCATGATCAACGGGCGATAACAATAAAAGTGCCTTGATATGAGCCGACCAGCCAGAGTTACCGATCCTTCCTACGAATTGATGGACGACCATAACGGGTTGTCCATCATCTATCGTCAGCACGGCTTCCCCTGCCCTTTGGTGCGCTGGCATTTCCACAAGGAGTACGAACTGCACCTGATCGTCGCCAGCTCCGGCAAGGTATTCATCGGTGACTACATCGGTAACTTCTACCCGGAAACACTGTTCCTGACCGGCCCCAACCTGCCACACAACTGGATCAGCCAGGTCGCCGAAGACGAAGTGGTGCCCAAACGCGACATGCTGGTCAATTTCACTGACGAACTGTTTGAAAGCGGCCATCAGGTGTTCGCCGAACTCAAGACGCTTGCACCCTTGTTGGAGCGCGCGCAGTACGGCATCGAGTTTCGCTGCAAGCGCACGATCCGCCAGGCCATGACCTTGATGCAGCGCATCGCTGATACCAAGGGCATGACCCGGCTCGGGCATTTTTTCATTCTGCTGGAGTTGCTGGCGGCGTCCGATGACTATCAATTGCTGTCCGGTGCCACGACGCCGCAATTGGCCGATGAACACAATATCGACCGCACCAACCGGGCGGTGGATTACATCTTTACCCATTACGCCCGGGAACTGCCGCTGGAAGAAGTCGCCGAGCACCTGGGTCTGAAGCCGACCTACTTCAGCCGAGTGTTCAAACAGGCCACCGGGCGCTGCTTCATCGAATTCGTCAATCGCCTACGTATCAGTAAATCCTGTGAGCTGCTGGCCGATGGCGACAAAACGGTGACCGATGTGTGTTTCGAATCGGGCTTCAATAATATTTCCAATTTCAACCGGCGTTTCCAGCAGCTCAAGGGCATGACGCCGTCGCACTACCGGCGGTTGGCGGTGCAGCGTTTGACTGAGCAAAACCACGGTTAAAAGCAAGATCAAAAGATCGCAGCCTTCGGCAGTTCCTACAGAATCACGCGATCCCTGCAGGAGCTGCCGAAGGCTGCGATCTTTTGATTTTCGGCCGTATAAACCTGTACGGATTCAATCGGGGTTAACCGCTAAAACACCGTCCTCTGCGCTTCTCGCATTGAACCCCAGTGCAAAAAAGTATCGGTCACAGTGCGATGGATGATTTGTCAGCCCATCGTTTGAAGGCTGTAATCAGTGCACATTCTTCCTGCCCTTCGGAAGACACAAAAACAATAACTGTCCTTCTGTAACCCGCCGGGTGCAGAAAAGGAGTGCATGATGCAACCTTCTGTAAAAGCTCTGCTTGCTCTCACCTGCATGACCCTCAGTAGCGTCAGCCTCGGCGCCCAGACCCTGACCATTGCCACCGTCAACAACAGCGACATGATCCGCATGCAAAAACTCTCGAAAACCTTCGAGGCCGAGCATCCGGACATCAAGCTCAATTGGGTGGTGCTCGAAGAAAACGTCCTGCGCCAACGCCTGACCACCGACATCGCCACCCAGGGCGGACAGTTCGATGTGTTGACCATCGGCATGTACGAAGCCGCGCTCTGGGGTGCCAAGGGTTGGCTGGAACCGATGAAGGACTTGCCGGCCACCTACGCCCTCGACGACGTATTCCCTTCGGTCCGTGAAGGCCTTTCGGTCAAGGGCTCGCTTTATGCTCTGCCGTTCTACGCGGAAAGCTCCATCACCTATTACCGCACCGACCTGTTCAAGGACGCCGGGCTGACCATGCCCGAACGCCCTACCTGGACTCAGATCAGCGAATTTGCCAGCAAACTCACCAATAAAGACAAAGAACAGTACGGCATCTGCCTGCGCGGCAAGGCTGGCTGGGGCGAGAACATGGCGCTGATCACCACCGTCGCCAATGCTTACGGCGCACGCTGGTTCGATGAGAAATGGCAGCCGGAATTCACCGGACCTGAGTGGAAGAACGCGCTGAACTTCTACGTCGACACCATGAAGAAGTCCGGCCCGCCGGGCGCGTCGAGCAACGGTTTCAACGAAAACCTGGCGCTGTTCAACAGCGGCAAGTGTGCGATCTGGGTCGATGCCAGCGTCGCCGGTTCATTCGTCACCGACAAGACCCAAAGCAAGGTCAGCGATCATGTCGGCTTCACCTACGCACCGCATGAAACCACCGACAAAGGTTCGGCCTGGTTGTATTCCTGGGCGCTGGCCATCCCGACCAGTTCCAAGGCCAAGGACGCGGCGAAAACGTTCAGCGCCTGGGCCACCTCCAAGGAGTACGGTGCGCTGGTCGCGGAAAAAGACGGTATCGCCAACGTGCCGCCAGGCACTCGCGCCTCGACCTACACCGAGGCCTACATGAATGCCGCGCCGTTCGCCAAGGTGACGCTGGAATCGCTGAAGGCCGCGGACCCGAGTAAACCGTCCATCAAGCCCGTGCCCTATGTCGGCATCCAGTTGGTAACCATTCCTGAGTTCCAGGCCGTGGGAACCCAGGTCGGCAAGCTGTTCTCGGCAGCGCTGATCGGCCAGACCACGGTCGACCAGGCCCTGACCGCCGCCCAGTCAACCACCGAACGTGAGATGAAGCGCGCCGGTTATCCCAAGTAACCATCCCCTTACCCTGTGGGAGCGGGCTTGCCCGCGATAGCGATGGATCAGTCATGAAGATGTGTCTGGTGTACCGGCCTCTTCGCGGGCAAGCCCGCTCCCACAGGTTTAGCGTCGATGTTGGGAATACCTACTGTCCTGAACATGTCTGCACTTAATCGGTTCTATCGCCATGAATATTTCAACTGTCAAAGCTCACATGGACATCCCCCAACCGGTGCGTAAAAGCCGGTTGACCAACCCCGGCTGGTTTCTGGTCAGCCCCTCGGTAGCGTTGTTGCTGCTGTGGATGATCGTGCCGCTGGGCATGACCGTTTACTTTTCAATGATTCGCTACAACCTGCTCTACCCCGGTGAAAACCAGTTCGTGGGGCTGGAGAACTTCAGCTACTTTCTGAGCGACTCGGGCTTCCTGCCCGGCGCCACCAACACCCTGTTACTGGTGGGCAGCGTGCTGCTGATCAGCGTGGTGTTCGGCGTGTTGATCAGCGCGTTGCTGGAGGCCAGTGAGTTTCTCGGTCGCGGCATCGTGCGGGTGATGTTGATCTCGCCGTTCTTCATCATGCCCACCGTCGGTGCGCTGATCTGGAAAAACCTGATCTTTCACCCGGTATCGGGGATTCTCGCCTACATCTGGAAGCTGTTCGGCGCGCAGCCGGTGGACTGGCTGGCGCACTACCCGCTGCTGTCGATCATTATCATTGTCTCGTGGCAATGGCTGCCCTTCGCGATCCTGATCCTGATGACCGCCATGCAGTCCCTCGATCAGGAACAGAAAGAAGCCGCACGCCTGGACGGTGCCGGTCCCATCGCGATTTTCTGGCACCTGACCCTGCCGCACCTGGCCCGGCCAATCGCGGTGGTGGTGATGATTGAAACCATCTTCCTGCTCTCGGTATTTGCCGAAATCTTCACCACCACCAACGGTGGCCCCGGCTACGCCTCGACCAACCTCGCCTACCTGATCTACAACCAGGCGCTGGTGCAGTTCGACGTCGGCATGGCGTCAGCCGGTGGTTTGATCGCGGTGTTGATTGCCAACGTCGCGGCCATCGTGCTGGTGCGAATGATCGGCAAAAACCTGACAGACAAAGCCTGAGGCCTGCGCCATGACTCTTCAACAATCCCGCCGCCTGCAAAGCCTGCTGCTCGGCACTCTGGCCTGGGCCATCGCGATCCTGATTTTCTTCCCGATCTTCTGGATGGTGCTGACCAGTTTTAAAACCGAAATCGATGCGTTCGCCACGCCGCCGCAGTTCATCTTCACGCCGACGCTGGAGAACTACCTGCACATCAACGAGCGCAGTGACTACTTCAGCTTTGCCTGGAACTCGGTGGTGATTTCCTTCAGTGCCACTGCGTTGTGCCTGCTGATCGCGGTGCCGGCGGCCTACTCGATGGCGTTCTACGAAACCCAGCGCACCAAAGGCACGCTGCTGTGGATGCTCTCGACCAAGATGCTGCCGCCGGTGGGCGTGCTGATGCCGATCTACCTGCTGGCCAAGAGTTTCGGCCTGCTGGACACGCGAATCGCGCTGATCGTGATCTACACGCTGATCAACCTGCCGATCGTGGTCTGGATGATTTACACCTACTTCAAAGACATCCCCAAAGACATCCTCGAAGCCGCACGCCTGGATGGCGCAACGCTGTGGCAGGAAATGGTCCGGGTGCTACTGCCGATCGCCAAGGGCGGCCTGGCTTCCACGGTTTTGCTGTCGCTGATCCTGTGCTGGAACGAGGCGTTCTGGTCGCTGAACCTGACCTCGTCGCAGGCCGCGCCACTGACCGCGTTGATCGCCTCGTACTCGAGTCCTGAAGGTTTGTTCTGGGCCAAGTTGTCGGCAGTGTCGACCCTGGCCTGTGCGCCGATCCTGATCTTCGGCTGGATCAGCCAGAAACAATTGGTCCGCGGCCTGTCGTTTGGCGCCGTGAAATAGCCCTCAAAGAATAAGCACAAAGGAGCGCCATCATGGCCAACCTGAAAATCAAAAATCTGCAAAAAGGCTTCGAAGGTTTTTCCATCATCAAAGGCATCGACCTCGAAGTGAATGACAAGGAATTCGTGGTGTTCGTCGGCCCGTCGGGCTGTGGCAAATCCACGCTGCTGCGGCTGATAGCCGGCCTTGAAGAAGTCAGTGGCGGCACCATCGAACTGGATGGCCGCGACATCACCGAAGTCAGCCCGGCCAAGCGCGACCTGGCGATGGTGTTCCAGACCTACGCCCTGTACCCGCACATGAGCGTGCGCAAAAATATGTCGTTCGCTCTGGACCTGGCCGGTGTAGCGAAAGCCGAAGTCGAGAAAAAAGTCGGCGAAGCGGCGCGCATTCTTGAACTCGGGCCGATGCTGGAGCGCAAGCCGAAGCAACTGTCCGGTGGTCAGCGTCAACGCGTGGCGATCGGCCGGGCGATCGTGCGCAACCCGAAAATCTTCCTGTTCGACGAACCGCTGTCCAACCTCGACGCCGCCCTGCGGGTGCAGATGCGCCTGGAACTGTTGCGCCTGCACAAAGAACTGCAAGCCACGATGATCTACGTGACCCACGACCAGGTCGAAGCCATGACCATGGCCGACAAAGTCGTCGTCCTCAATGGCGGCAAGATCGAGCAAGTCGGTTCGCCACTGGACCTGTATCACCAGCCGGCCAACCTGTTTGTCGCAGGCTTCCTCGGCACGCCGAAAATGGGCTTCCTCAAGGGCAAAGTCACCCGCGTCAACGGCCAAAGCTGCGAAGTGCTGCTGGACGCCGGCACCCGCATCACCTTGCCCCTGAGTGGTACCAACCTGAGTGTCGGCGGCGCGGTGACCTTAGGGATTCGTCCGGAACATCTGCAGCTGGCGCAACCCGGTGACTGCACCTTGCAAGTGACTGCCGATGTCAGCGAACGCTTGGGCAGCGACACTTTCTGCCATGTTCTGACGTCGTCCGGCGAAGCGCTGACCATGCGCGTTCGCGGAGATCTGGCCAGCCGTTATGGCGAATCCCTGAGCCTGCACCTGGATGCTGAACACTGCCATTTATTCGATGCCGACGGCGTGGCGCTGACCCGCCCACTGCGCGCCGCAGCCTGATTCGAGAGCATGCGATGAAACTGAATAAACAGAACCTCAACCGCCTCGCCCCCGAGGTGGCCCTGCCCGCCTACACCCTGAGCGATACCCGCCAAGGCATCGCGCACATTGGCGTCGGCGGTTTCCACCGTGCGCATCAGGCGTATTACACCGATGCCTTGATGAATACCGGCGAAGCGCTGGACTGGGCCATCTGCGGAGTCGGTCTGCGCGCCGAGGACCGCCGTGCCCGGGACGATCTCAAAGAACAGGATTATCTGTTTACCCTGTTCGAACTGGGCGACGCCGATGACGCCGAAGTGCGGGTCATCGGAGCCATCCGCGACATGCTGCTGGCCGAAGACAGTGCCGAGGCGCTGATCGACAAACTCGCCGATCCAGACATCCGCATCGTCTCGCTGACCATCACCGAAGGCGGCTATTGCATCGACGACAGCAACGGCGAGTTCATGGCGCACCTGCCGCAGATCCAGCATGATCTGGCCCACCCGAACGCACCGAAAACCGTGTTCGGTTTCCTCTGCGCCGCACTGGCCAAACGGCGCGCAACCGGTACTCCCGCGTTCACGCTGATGTCTTGCGATAACCTGCCGCACAACGGCGCCGTGACCCGTAAAGCCCTGCTGGCATTCGCCGCCCTGCGCGATGCCGATCTGCGCGACTGGATCGAGCGCCATGTCAGCTTTCCCAACGCCATGGTCGACCGCATCACGCCGATGACCAGCACCGAGCATCGTCTGCAATTGGCCGACAAACATGCCGTCGATGATGCCTGGCCGGTGGTCTGCGAACCGTTTGTGCAATGGGTGCTGGAAGACAAATTCGTCAACGGCCGCCCGGCCTGGGAAAAGGTCGGCGTGCAGTTCACCGACGACGTCACGCCTTACGAAGAGATGAAGATCAAACTGCTCAACGGCAGCCATCTGGCTCTGACCTATCTGGGCTTTTTGAAGGGTTACCGCTTCGTTCACGAAACCATGAATGACCCGCTGTTCGTGCGCTACATGCGCGCCTACATGGACCTGGACGTGACGCCGCAACTGGCGCCGGTGCCGGGGATCGACCTGACCGAGTACAAAAACACCCTGGTGGCGCGCTTCTCCAACCAGGCGATTGCCGATCAGCTGGAGCGAGTGTGTTCGGATGGCTCGTCGAAGTTTCCGAAGTTCACCGTGCCGACCATCAACCGCTTGATTGCCGATGGCCAGGAGACCAAGCGTGCGGCGCTGGTGGTGGCGGCGTGGGCGCTGTACCTCAAAGGCGTGGATGAGAATGGCCAGACCTATGCAATTCCGGATCCGCGGGCGGCGTTCTGTCAGGCGCTGGTGGCCGATGATGTGTTGATCACTCAACGAATGTTGGAGGTTGAGGAGATTTTCGGGACGGCGATTCCGCGTTCAGCCGAGTTTGTGGCAGCGTTCGAGTGGTGCTGTAACAGCTTGCGGGATGTTGGGGTGACGCGGACGCTGGAGCGGGTGCTAGCGTAAGAATGGTGGTGAACCTGCTGCCGTCTTCGCGAGCAAGCCCGCTCCCACAGGGATCGAGGTTGGTCACAGATCTGTGTTCCACCACGGACCACTGTGGGAGCGGGCTTGCCCGCGATGGCGGACTGACAAACAACATAAATGTTAAATGGGCATTGATATCGACCTGACGATCCAAGGATCTTCCATGGCAAACCAACAACTTTTCCTCGGCATCGACTGCGGCACCCAAGGCACCAAAGCCATTGTCCTCGACGCGCACAGCGGTCAGGTCCTCGGTCAGGGCGCCGCCGCCCACAGCCTAATCAGCGGCGCCAATGGTCGTCGCGAGCAAGACACCGCTCAATGGCTGGAAGCCTTTACCCTGGCCACCCACCGCGCATTGCTCGCAGCAAATGTAGACGGTCAGGCGATCCTCGGCATCGGCGTTTCCGGCCAGCAACATGGCCTGGTGCTGCTCGACGATCGCGGCCAGGTGCTGCGCCCGGCCAAGCTCTGGTGCGACACCGAGTCCACGCCGGAGAACGACCGTTTGCTCGCCCATCTGGGCGGCGAAAAAGGCTCACTGGAACGCCTCGGCATCGTCATCGCGCCGGGTTACACCGTGTCCAAGCTGCTCTGGACCAAAGAACAACACCCGGAGGTATTCGCCCGAATCGCCCGCATCCTGCTGCCCCATGACTACCTCAACTTCTGGCTCACCGGCCGCAGTTGCAGCGAGTATGGCGATGCCTCGGGCACCGGTTATTTCAACGTGCGAACCCGCCAGTGGGACTTGCAACTGCTGCGCGACATCGACCCGACCGGACGCCTGCAAGCCGCGCTCCCGGAATTGATCGACGCCCACCAACCGGTCGGCACGATCCTGCCGAGTATCGCCGAGCACCTCGGCATCAACCCCAAGGCGCTGGTCTCCAGCGGTGGCGGCGACAACATGATGGGCGCCATCGGCACCGGCAATATAAAACCCGGCGCGATCACCATGAGCCTCGGCTCCTCGGGAACGGTTTACGCCTATGCCGAACAAGCGAACGTCAGCCCGGATGCCTCGGTCGCGACGTTCTGCTCCTCCAGCGGCGGCTGGCTGCCATTGATCTGCACGATGAACCTGACCAACGCGACCGGCGCGATTCGCGAGTTGTTCGAACTGGATATCGAAGCGTTCAACGCCTTGGTCGCGCAAGCGCCGATCGGTGCCGACGGCGTGTGCATGCTGCCGTTCCTCAATGGCGAACGCGTCCCCGCCCTGCCCCATGCCAGCGGCAGCCTGCTGGGGCTGACCATGACCAACCTGACCCGGGCCAACCTGTGCCGCGCCGTGGTGGAAGGCACCACCTTCGGTTTACGTTACGGGCTAGACTTGTTGCGCCAGAATGGCTTACAAAGCCGCTGCATCTGCCTGATCGGCGGCGGCTCGAAGAGTCCGGTGTGGCGACAGATCGTTGCTGACATCATGAATACGCCAGTGATTTGTACCGAACAAAGCGAGGCCGCGGCCCTCGGCGCAGCGATTCAGGCGGTGTGGTGCAAATCCTGGGCAAACGGTCACGAAGACAGCCTGGCGGACTTGTGCGAGCGCTGCGTGAAGCTCGATCTGGCCAGTGAAACCTTACCGATTACAGAAAATGTGGCGGCCTGTCAGCAGGCCTACGAACGCTATCAACAGCATGTCGCAACCCTTTAAAGAGCGAGCAATTATGTATTTGGTGTGTGGCGAAGCGCTGTTCGATTTCTTCAGCGAAGATGATGCCAGTGGCCTGGCATCCAAAGTGAATTTCAAGGCAATTGCCGGCGGCTCGCCGTTCAACGTGGCCGTAGGTTTGCGCCGTTTGGGCGTGGACGCCGCGCTGTTCGGCGGGCTGTCGACCGATTACCTCGGCCGCCGTTTGCAGCGAGTGCTGCAGGATGAAGGTGTGTGCCCGGACTACCTCGTGGACTTTGCCGCGCCGACTACCTTGGCGATGGTCGCGGTCGGTGCCAATGGCTCGCCCCATTACAGCTTTCGTGGCGAAGGCTGCGCTGATCGGCAGTTGAGCCTGGCGCATCTGCCAGAGTTGGGCCCTGAAGTGCGCGGGTTGCACGTCGGCTCGTTCTCGCTGGTGGTGCAACCGATTGCCGATACGTTATTGGCATTGGTGCAACGGGAAAGCGGCAAACGCCTGATCAGCCTCGACCCGAACGTGCGCCTGAATCCCGAGCCGAACATCGAGTTGTGGCGCTCGCGGATTGCCACGCTGGTGGAGCTGGCGGATCTGATCAAGGTCAGCGACGAAGATTTGAGTCTGCTGTACCCCGAGCAAGATCCTCAGCGCGTAATCGAAGGCTGGCTGGAGCATCGCTGTCAGTTGGTGTTCCTCACCCGAGGCGGCGAAGGCGCAACGGTGTTCAGCCGTGCCCACGGCTCGTGGTCGGTGCCGGCCTGTTCGGTGAAAATTGCCGACACCGTGGGGGCTGGCGATACGTTTCAGGCAGCGTTGATTACCTGGTTGACCGAGCAACAACTGGATTCGGTTGGAGGTCTGCAACAGCTGAGTCGCGAGCAAATTGACGCGATGCTCAGGTTTGCAGTGAGCGCTGCGGCGTTGACCTGCAGCAAGACCGGGCCGGATTTGCCGTATCGGCGGCAGCTAGAGTTGCGCTGAATTTGATGGCCTCTTCGCGGGCAAGTCGGATCGCCGCAGCGGTGCGGCGATCCGACTTGCCCGCGGAGGCGATCTAACGGTTAAAGGCCAGGATTCATTGACCAAAAAACTGTAACTAGGGGTTTCCCCTATACTTTTTACCCTCCCCGCCTACGGCATTTCAACCTTGATAATGGCACTTTAATGCTGCACCATCCGCCCCTGCTTTTTCAAAGGACGGAAATCAAGGCATGCTGGACGCAAACGCAACCCATATCTCCCTCACGCTCGAAGGCGTTTCCGTCGACCTGCAGGTCCTCAGCTTCGTCGGCCGCGAAGCCCTCAACCAGCCGTTCTGTTTCGACATCGAACTGGTCAGCGCCCGCCCCGACCTGAAACTCGAAGAGCTGCTGCACAAGCCCGGTTGCCTGACCTTTGGCGCCACCGGCCAGGGCAAAATCCATGGCCTGGTCTACCGCATCGAGCAAGGCGATTCCGGCAAAAGTCTGACCCGCTACAGCATCAGCCTGGTGCCGCAACTGGCCTACTTGCGGCACAACCACGACCAGCAGATTTTCCAGCATTTAACTGTGCCGAAGATCATCGCCCAGGTGCTTGAGGCGCGAGGCATTCTGGCCGACGCCTACAGCTTCCAGCTCGGCGCGATCTACCCCGAGCGCGTGTACTGCGTGCAATACGACGAATCCGACCTGCACTTCATCCAGCGCCTGTGCGAAGAGGAAGGCATTCACTTCCACTTCCAGCACTCGACCAGCGGCCACAAACTGGTGTTCGGCGATGACCAGACGGTGTTCCGCAAACTCGCGCCGGTGAGCTACCAGCAAGACTCCGGCATGGCCGCCAAGAAACCGGTGATCAAGCGCTTCAATCTGCGCCTGGAAACCCGCACCACCCGCGTCAGCCGCCGCGACTACGACTTCGAAAAACCACGAATCCTTCCTGAAGGCACCGCCAAAAGCGAATTCGCCCCGGACCTCGAAGACTACGACTACCCCGGCCGCTTCACCGACCGCGCGCGCGGCAAGCAACTGGCAACCCGCGCCCTGGAACGCCATCGCAGTGACTACCGACTGGCCGACGGCAAAGGCGATGAACCGACCCTGGTCAGCGGCCACTTCATGGCCCTGAGCGAACACCCGCGCGCCGAGTGGAACGACCTCTGGCTGCTGCTGGAAATCGTCCACGAAGGCAAGCAGCCACAAGTGCTCGGCGAGAACATCACCAGCGACGTCACCGACAATAAAGATGACTTCCAGCAGGGCTACCGCAACCGTTTCCTCGCCACCCCGTGGGACGCGCATTACCGCCCTGCCCTCGAACACCCGAAACCCAAAGTATTGGGCAGCCAGACCGCCATCGTCACCGGCCCGCCGGGGGAAGAAATCCACTGCGACCAATACGGCCGCGTCAAAGTGCAGTTCCACTGGGACCGCGACGGCCAGGGCAACGACACCAGCAGCTGCTGGCTGCGCGTCGCCACCGGCTGGGCCGGCAACGCCTACGGCGGCATCGCCATCCCGCGAATCGGCATGGAAGTGCTCGTCACCTTCCTTGAAGGCGACCCGGACCAACCGCTGATCACCGGCTGCCTGTACCACAAGGGAAACGTCGTCCCCTACGACCTGCCGGCGAACAAAACCCGCAGCACCTTCAAAACCCTCAGCTCACCGGGCGGCAAGGGTTACAACGAGTTTCGTATCGAAGACAAGAAAGGCGCGGAACAGATCTACCTGCACGCCCAGCGCGACTGGGATGAAAACATCGAGCACGACCAGAAAATTCGTGTCGGCAATGAGCGGCATGACACGGTCGAGGCCAATGCGTTTAGCGAGTTCAAGGTCGAAGAACATCGCGTTACCCATCTCGACCGCAAGACCGAAGCGCGGGCTGATGATCACCTCACTGTCGGCGTGACTCAGCACCTGAAGGTGGGGACTGCGCAGTTTGTCGAGGCGGGTCAGGAGATTCACTACCATGCTGGGGAGAAAGTGGTGGTTGAGGGTGGCATGGAGCTCACAGCCAAGGCTGGTGGGAGCTTTGTGAAGATTGATGCGGGGGGCGTGACGATTAGTGGGGCTGAGGTGAAGGTGAATTCTGGTGGTGGGCCGGGAGCGGGTTCAGGTACCCAGGCATTAGGTCCATTGATCCCGTTAGCAGCTGCAATCGCGAGCGCCGGTCAACTTTTAGAACGAAAAACAGTTCTCGAGAAAACAGACCATGACTTGGATTTCTTGATTACTGATCAAAACACGGGTTTACCGTTGAAAAATTTTCCTTATGTCATCAAAACCTCTTCGGGCAAGAGCCTGGCGGGACGTACCAATGATGAAGGAAGAACTGGAAAAATAAAAAGTGCAGAAGCGGAAATGGCTGTGATTGAGGTGTATGACGACATCCCCCCTATCAATCCAGGATGGGACGCTTGATATGCCTAAATTGAAACCTTTGGCCACAAGCCAAAAAGCGTTGACTCCGGTAACCGATAAAACCCCGGCTTCAGTCGTGGTAGATGACAGTAAGCGTTTGAAGGAAATCAGGAAGCTGGTTGAAGCCAACAACAAGTCCTCGATTGATACAAACACTATCATTTGCCAAATCTACATGGAGTCCCGCTTTGACGCTCACGCAGGAGCCAAACAAGACGCGCGCGGGCTTATGCAAGTTCAGCTGGCAGGCGTAAAGCAAGTATTTAAATATCGAAAAAAGAAAGAGCTTGGTCATATGCCAAGCGACAAGCAAACCAAAGACGCTTTTGATGAAGGGCAACGGCTTTACGCTGCGGGAAAGCTCTTTGACGAAGCAACAAACATACAGATCGGCACCGAGTACATGCAGTACTGGATAGATATATCCAGCTCAATTGAAGAGGCCTACAAAAAGTACCGAGGCCTTTCCAACGGGGTTTATTATAAAAAAATAAGTGCCTGTGCCGCCAAACTCGCAGCCAGTCCCGACTCAATGCAGGTACTCAGGGATAATATAAAGTGAAAAGCGCATGGCTGTATTTAATCACTATTCTGTCAATAGGGAACGCTTGTGCGGAGCCGCCCAAGTCAATTCTCCATTGCCCTTTGTCTGATGGGACACAGGTGTCTTTACTGGCCGAGTCAACCGCAGAGGGCCAGCGCTTATTTCTTGAGCTCGATCAGAAAACACAAACTGCATTTACAGACATGCCCGATACCGACTTTGTCGGGCAGGTGGTCCTGGCAAAGTGTGTTTCCTCCAGTTTTATATTTGCACTCAACTACGGCTCGCCATACTTGAAAGGTGTTGTTTTACGCAAAAACCCCGTCAGTCATTCGATCGAACGAATCGATTTTGCAGAGAAGTCCCTGCCCCGCTGGCTTTATCTTGGACAAGAGCAAATGCGGCTGGTCATTCCAAATATCGGGAACGAGGTCTCGGGAAAGTTTCTGGTCTATGACTATTTCGTAGGAAAAGGGCAACCAGAGGAAGCTGGTAGTGTTGATGCTCCGCCAGATACTCATGGGTTCAAGGTTTTACGCCTGAAATGAGCGCTTCATCCCATCGAGTGCATCACCGTCGGACATCTAGCTTCAAAGCCTACCCCACAGGAGGCAGGCTTAAAGGTACGGCGTCAGGCTGGGGCTTTCCATCCCATCATCCGTTGCTGTGCAACCTGCAGCAGGTCGCAACCATCCTGAGTCAGCAAATAAAGCGCATGGGTAATGTGCGGAATGTCCTGAACGTCGCCATGCTTGAAGCACTGGCAGTGGAGTGTTTCAAGTAACTGGCTGGAGGCTCGGATGCGCTGCAACGCGGCTTCGAGAATATCTTGGGGATTGGCTTCGGTGTCGATTACCAAGGGATTTGAGTCGGTAATGCTGCTTTTGATTGAACGATAGCGAACAGGAAACGGGTTGAACGTTGGCATAAGAATTACTCAAACGTTAGTTAAGTAACCGCCAGCACCGTGACCAAACGATGGAGGCGGACTGTGTACAGGCTTGGTCAACCGATAACCCGCAAATCGGCTCGCCCGAAGGCGTCCAGCACACAGCCGCCATAACAACGCACAACGAAGACAAAGATGTCCGTAGGGCGAATGATGGCACATATGTATGCGGGATATCAGGTGACCAAACCTGTTCGCTGATTTTGCAGCGATGCCAAACAGTAAACGCTGGTTGCAGGTCGGCGAAAGACGACAAGGCGCCCAAGCTTGTAGGAACCAGCCGAACCTCCCTCAGTTTTTTACCTACATGAAACCTCTGTCAGAAACCTCCTCACGACAGGTAATACTGTTCACTTAAGCAATGCGATCTGTAGCAGCTGGCGAAGCCTGCGTTCGGCTGCGAAGCAGTCGTAAAATCAGCCATTGCGCTGCGTCAGGTACACCACTACAGCCGGATTCACGACTGCTACGCAGCCGAACGCAGCCTTCGGCAGCTGCTACAAAGAATGCGTCGCGGCTGAAATTGCTTAAGTGAACAGCGTTACCTCACGACAGGCGGCATACAACCCGGTTAACCATCGCTTAACCCCACGGTCCAAAACTTTACTGGACCGCACGCCCTCAGCTTTCTCTGACGCCCAGTGCGGCAGGTTCGACGTTCTTCAGTCGAACTGACCTTCCCTCTGCACTGGAGAAGCATCATGAACATGCGAACACTACTGATAACTACCGCCCTTGCCTGCACCGCGTTCGCAGGTTTCGCTCAGGCCAACGATACGTCGTCCTCCCAGGCAGTGCCCTATCACTACGGCATGCCGCTTCATGTGGGCAAAGTCGTTTCCCTGACTGAGCCATCGACGCTGGAATGCCAAGTGGTGACGGCTAACATGAAGTACATCGACAAGTCGGGTAAGCCTGCGGAAATTACGTACCGAAAACTCTCTGACGCGTGCAGTTATCAGAACTGACAGAAGATTCTGATTCGGAGCTTGGCGGTAGGCCAGTGAGGATTCTGACGCTATGCTTTGGCGTCTTCCTCACTGCCGAAAGGATTCGCCATGCAGTTCTCGTTTCGCACGCTGTCGACAGTCACCGCTGCCCTTTGTTTTCTGCTGGCGCTGGTCTGGGGTTTAATGCCGCAATGGTTGCTGGCGATCTGGAGTATCGAGTATTCGTCCGCGTCGGGTGTTATCGCCAGGCGCAGTGCGGTGCTGTTCGGCGCATTAGGGGTGATGTTCTATCTCGCACGGCAGGCACCGCCCTCGGCGGCGCGAAGCGCGATGTGCAACGGCTTTATGGTGGGGTGTTTCGGTTTGGCAGCGCTGGGCCTCGGCGAATGGCTCAATGGTCATGCAGGGCCGGGTATTTTACTGGCGATCCTGGTGGAATTGGCGCTGGGCCTGGGGTTTATCCAGACCCGGCGCGTGTCGCTCGAACTGGGTGAAAACGCCGGTTAATGGGCTTTTGACGTCGGGTGCAACAGCTGGCTGTGCGCATTGTGCGCAAGGTCGGTGCGTAACTCGGCTATCAGATTATTGATTTCCCGACACCCGTTGAGGTGATGGGCATCTATGCCGGTGACGAACAGGTCGAGATGGTCAGTCTCGCTGTCCGAATACACCTTGACGGTCATCGACAGGTCCGGCGACAGCGTGCATTGGCAGCGTTTCGGAAGAAAACTGCTTTCAACGATATTGCGTAGTTCCAAGGCAGAAAGAAACATGGCCACCCTCTCGGTATTGTGAGATTGCCAATCAAAAATCAATGTCGCTCGGAGCTCAGATCGCCCGTTCTTTTCGTCCGTGCGGGTTTCATCGTTCCAACGTCCGACCGTTTTCTTGTTTCAGCGCTGACTCAACAGGGATCGCGGTCAGCTCAAGACAGCTTCAGCATAAAACATGCCCAGAATTTCGCTCTGCACCTCGTCGGCGAATCAAGGATTGGCGGGGGTGGCTATAAAGCGACTCGTGCAAAATGCAAGAAAGGACTGTTTCCAACCCTGCATTTTGCATCCCCCCGATGTCGGATTTGCATTGACTGAGGACGGTAGTAAGAATGCGGCCCATCCATTCAGTATCCGCTGACCCCACACACACGCAAGGAGGCATCATGGGTGCTTTGCCGCTTAACACGACCGTCGGGCTGATAGTTGCCGTTTTGTCGTCCGTAGCCCACGCCGCAACCCTCGAAAACGTCGCGCCATATCCCAAGCCTGAGAGCGGTTTTACCCGCCAGGTCATTCACCTCGCCCCGCAACACCAGGAAGACGGCTATCAGGTCGAGATTCTGGCCGGCAAGACTCTGACCGTGGACTGCAACCGTCAGCACCTGGGCGGCAGGCTTGAGGAAAAAAACCTTGAGGGCTGGGGTTACCCGTATTACCGGCTGGAAAAAGTCACCGGCCCGATGAGCACGCTCATGGCCTGCCCGGATGGCAAGAGCAAAAAGGACTTCGTGCCGGTGGTCGGTGACGGTTTCAGGCTGCGCTACAACAGCAAGCTGCCAATCGTTCTCTACGTGCCCAAGGACGTCGAAGTACGCTACCGGATCTGGTCGGCGTCGAGTCATGTCGAGAAAGCTGTTCAGGAATAACCGGCCCGTCCCTCACGCCGGGGCGCCGCTCAACGCGGCGCGCTCCGCCACGTGCCGCAAACTGTCGAAATTGATGTTCGCTCCGGAATCAATGGCCACCAGGGTCTGACCCCGGGCGCCGGTTCGTGCCACGTACTGCTTGATCCCGGCCACGGCCAGTGCGCCGGAAGGTTCGGTGATCGAGCGGGTATCGTCGTAGATGTTCTTGATGGCGGCGCAGAGTTCGTCGTTGCTGACGGTCATTACCTCATCGACGCAGAACCGGCAGACCTCGAAACCATGGGCGCCGATCTCTGCAACGGCCACGCCATCGGCGAAGGTGCCGACGGTTGGCAGCACCACCCGTTCGCCGGCCTGTAATGCAGCCTGCAAGCAGGCGGAATGTTCCGACTCGACGCCGATGATGCGGACTTCAGGACGCAGGTATTTGACGTATGCGGCAATCCCGGCGATCAAGCCACCTCCGCCCACCGGAACGAAGATCGCGTCCAGCGGCCCTTGGTGTTGCCGTAGGATTTCCATGGCGACGGTGCCCTGCCCCGCGATCACGTCCGGATCGTCGAAGGGCGAGACAAAGGTGCGACCGGTTTGCCGTGCCAGGCTCAGCGCGTACTCCAGGGCAAACGGAAAACTCTCGCCATGCAGCACTGCATCGGCACCTCGGCTGCGAACCCCGTGCACCTTCAATTCCGGTGTCGTGCAGGGCATGACAATGGTTGCGGCAATCCCCAACTCACGGGCCGCCAACGCTACGCCTTGGGCATGATTGCCTGCCGAGGCCGTGATCACGCCACGAGCTTTCTGTTCGTCGCTCAGGTTCACCAGTTTGTTGTAGGCACCGCGGATCTTGAAGGAAAACGTCGGTTGCAAGTCTTCGCGCTTGAGCAGGATCTGATTGCCCCATGCCTCGGACAAGGCTGGTGCCGCTTGCAATGGCGTGCGCACGGCGAGTTCATAAACCGGCGCGGCGAGGATTTTTTTCACGTAGTGCTCAAGCAAGCTCTGCTGGGCGGGGGTGCTGCTCATGGTCGTCTCCTTTACGGTATCCGGGTTTACGCGGTCGGCAGCTCCTACACCGGTTGCGTGTGCCCGGTAAGCTCAAACCCAAGAGACAGAAAGTAAAAACCCGCCTCTAGGGCGGGTTGGGTGCTGCAGTCGTGAGCTAGCCCGCCAAATAAGGAATGGCGGTAATAATGCTTGGCTGGCAGCGCAATACAGTGGAAGTCATGGCTGGAAATTAGCCGGACGCTGATGGCAAGTCAATGGCCAATTTTCAAGGGCCGCTGTAGGCTGGCGATCTGCTCATTGTCCCAAGGAAGGAAACCATGAAGTCTGTCGCCCTGCCCCTCATTGCCCTGATTGCTTTCGCCGGCTACACCGTTTCGGTGATGCTGCAGGCCGAGCAATCGTTGCTCGACTTCGGCATCAGCCTGATGTCGCGGCCCGATACCGCGCAGGTGGTGATCGATCTATACCTGCTGGCGACGCTTGCCGGTATCTGGATGTACAAGGATGCGCGCAAGCGTGGGCAGTCGCGGTTGTCGGTGGTTCCCTATTTGTTGGTGACGGCGATTTTTGTGTCGGTCGGGCCGTTGTTGTACCTGGTGGTGCGGGGGCTTCAACGCCGCAAGAACTCCATCGATGCCACTCAACAAGCATGATCCGGATTTGGTCTGATTTTGAGATGGCTATCGCGAGCAGGCTCGCTCCCACAGGGGGCTGTGCCGGACTCGAAAGTTGGGCTCCCCAGATCAAAATGTGGGAGCGAGCCTGCTCGCGAAGGCGATCTGACAGCCGCCGAAGTCACCTCGCCAGGCGCTTGAGGCCAATCACCATCACTCCCGCCCCCAGCATCATCACCGTCAGAAACAACGGATAGGAAATCCACCACGGCGTGCCGGCGGTCATCATGCTGAACTCGGACATGCCGCCAATGCTCGCAATCAGGTTCAACGGCAGAAACACCACGTTGATCAACGTCAGTTTGCGCAGCAGGTTATTCATGCTGTTGTTCATCAGATTGCCCCGCGCATCGATCAGCCCGGAGAACACCGTGGAGTAGATCTCCGCCTGTTTGTAGCACTGGTTGTTTTCGATGATCAGATCGTCAATCAAACCAATGGCTTCAACGCTGAAGTGTTCCTTTGCCGCATGATTACGCAGCCGGGTCAAGACCGCGCCGTTGCTGTGAATGGCGTTGATGTAATAGATCAGGCTTTCGCTGAGGTTGAACATCTGGATCAGATGCTGGTTCTGCATCGAGGCATTGAATTTCTGCTGCAACTCCCGGGCAACCATCTTGATCACCTTGAGGTGCCCCAGATAGTGGTGAATGTTGTTGAACAACAGGTCGAGCAACACATCCAGTGGCGTCTTCAGTGACTGCCGCGTGCCGAGGCCGCTCAGCGGCGAGTCGTCGGTGGCGATCACCAGCAGACGCCCCGGGGAAAACAGCAAGCCGCAGGACGACACCTCGAAGGCCAGGCTGCCGCCGCCGGAGTAGTTTTCCGGGCGCTTCCAGATCAGGAACAGGTTGTCGGGGTGAAACTCGATGCGCGACACCTCGTCGGGGTCCAGGGCCGAGGCCAGAGCGTGTTCATCGAGCTTGAAATGGCTGTGCAACAGATCCCGTTCGGCCGCATCGGGGTTACTGAATAGCATCACCTCGGCGTCTAGCCGTTCGACCGCTTGCAAGCCGCCGTGGCTCAGATCAAAGCTCTTGATCATCGGCCGCTCACCAGGCCTGGCCGCGGCGCTTGAGCTCCAGCCGACGGACAAACTCTTCCAGCACCAAGGAATACAAATCGTCCTGCAAGTAGGCGTCTTCGATGCCGGCGTCCATGTTCGGGTTGTCGTTGACTTCGATCACCACCACTTTGTCGCCGGACTGCTTGAGGTCGACGCCGTAGAGGCCGTCGCCAATGAGATTCGCGGTTTTCACCGCCAGTTCAACCACCGCTCGCGGCGCTTCGTGAACCGCCAGGGTGCGGCATTCGCCGTTGATGTCCTGGCCTTTGGCTTTGTGGTTGTAGATCTGCCAATGGCCCTTGGACATGAAGTACTGGCAGGCAAAGATCGGTTTGCGGTTGAGCACGCCAATGCGCCAGTCGTATTCGGTGTAGAAGAATTCCTGGGCGAGCAGCAACACCGAGTGCTCGAACAGTTCGGCAGTCGCCTCGAGCAAGGCTTGCTGGCTTTCGACCTTGATGACGCCCTTTGAGAAACAACCGTCGGGTATCTTCAGCACCAGTGGAAACCCCAGACGCTCGCCTACCCGCTCGAAATCTTCCGGTCGTTCCTTGTAGAGGATTTCAGTGGCGGGCATACCCAACTGATGGCTCTTGAGCAAATCAGTCAGATAAACCTTGTTGGTGCAGCGCAGGATCGACGCCGGGTCATCCATCACCACCAAACCTTCGCTCTCGGCTTTTTTGGCGAAGCGGTAGGTGTGGTTATCGACGCTCGTTGTCTCGCGGATCAGGAGCCCATCGTATTCGGCGATTCGTGCGTAGTCCTTGCGTTCAATCAACTCGACGTCGATGCCTAGTGTCCTGCCGACCCTGATGAAGTTGTCCAAAGCCTTGGGATTGGAGGGCGGCAATGCTTCTTGCGGATCGTGCAGAATGGCCAGGTCATAACGGGCCAATCGCCTGGAGCGCGGCATGCGCCAGATCTTGCGACTGAAACTGTCGAGCGCATTAGCGAACTGATCTTCCTGATCGTCACGCAACTTATGCAAGGTGCCAAACTTTACACCTTCGATGTGCCAACCGTTAGTTCGACGAAACTCAACTAGCAATATCGGACAAGGAAAGACTTCGAACAATTGTCGAGCCAGATCCTGTAATGGCTCGATAGTGGTTTTTCCGAAGTACAGTGTCAGGGTAAACCCTTCGGTATCGCTGTAAAGGTGATTGCTGAGGGCCTTTTCCAGGGTTTTATCCAGATCATCCAGGGCCAGGCCATACAGGGATTTTCGGGTCAGTTCGCTGATGGTCCGCACCGACGGAATAACCTTGTGCCCCCGCGCTTCGGCCAGCAGCGAGCAGTAATAACCGTGCCCGAGGTACTTGTAGCTGCGGCACAGGTTGATCACCTGAACCCGCTTGCCCTGCTCGTTGTCACGGGTCTGTTCGAGGTATTCCTGGGCGGTGACGATGTCTTCACTGGGGAAGTAGGAGGTCCAGTCTTCCTTGCGTTCGACGATGATCATCAACTGGCTGGAAGTTCTGATCGCGCCATTTAAATAGTTTGCAGAAGTTATTGCTGTGGGTAACGTTTGCTCAGATACTTCGCGCCAATGACCTTGTACCGCTGACATAGTGATTGATCCATTGAAGAACAAGACCTTTCCTATTAAGCACGAACTTTTTCGAAAGTCCCGTTTCGTTACGCAACTTTTACGGCGGTCAAATGAATCCTGTTTTTCGCTTGGCGATAGTTGAAGACATCCCGGCACTGCTGGCACTTGAACAGCAATGTTTCACCACGGACCGGCTCAACAGTCGCAGTTTTCAATGGATGATCACTCGGGCTCACGGGCAACTGCTGGTGGCCCAACGTGGCGAGCAATTAGTGGGCTATGCGGTGGTGCTGTTTCACCGGGGTACTTCATTGGCGCGCCTGTACTCGATTGCGATAGCCCTTGATGCTCGCGGCAGTGGACTGGGCAAGCAATTGCTCGAACGTGTCGAGGCCTGCGCCATTGAGCATGATTGCGCCTACCTGCGGCTGGAAGTGCGCATCGACAATCCGTCGGCGATTGCTCTGTATGAGCGCAACGGCTATCGGCGTTTCGCGCTGATTCACGACTATTACCAGGACCATGCCGACGCGCTGCGATTGGAAAAACGTATCCTCCAGCACCGCGATTCACGCAACATCAAGGTGCCTTACTACCCGCAGACCACCGAGTTCACCTGTGGCCCAGCCTGCCTGCTGATGGCCATGGGCGCGCTGCAAGACGATCGAGCGCTGGAGCGTGGCGAAGAGCTGCAAATCTGGCGCGAGGCGACCACGGTGTTCATGACGTCTGGCCACGGTGGCTGCAGCCCTCAAGGCCTGGCGCTGGCAGCGTGGCGGCGTGGCTTTCGGGTGCGACTGCAGCTGAGCATGGCCGGGCCGCTGTTCCTCGACGGTGTGCGCGATGCGCATAAAAAAGACGTAATGCGCCTGGTACACGAGGAGTTCACGGCGCAGTTGCAAGCCACCGACGTGGAGCGAATGATCGGCGGACCACTGGATCTGCCACGGTTACTGCACGATGGCGGACAACCGCTGGTATTGATCAGCAGCTATCGCCTGACCCGTTCCAAGGCACCGCATTGGGTGATCGTCACCGATTGCGATGAAGAGTTCGTCTACTTGCACGATCCGGATGTGGATCACAGCCAGCATCGTCAGCCTATGGATTGCCAGCACTTGCCGGTCAGCCATGGCGAATTCGACAAAATGTGCAGTTTTGGGCGAGGCAAGCTGCGGGCGGCGGTGATTCTCTATGCTCCCCGGTGAAACTCCCCTGTAGCAGCTGGCGAAGCCTGCGTTCGGCTGCGCAGCAGTCGTCAATCCTGGCCTCGGTCTGCCTGAGCCACCGCGGTGGATGATTTTACGACTGCTGCGCAGCCGAACGCAGGCTTCGCCAGCTGCTACAGGGGGGTTAGTTACTTCAGGCCAAGCTTGTACAGCCCCCCGTCATCTTCATCGGTCAGTACATACAAATAACCATCCGGCCCCTGCCGCACATCGCGAATTCGTTTATTGAGCTCACCCAACAACCGCTCTTCGTGAACAACTTTGTCGCCTTCGAACTGCAGGCGAATCAGCTCCTGACTCACCAGCGCCCCGATAAATACGTTGTGCTGCCAGGCCTTGAAGCGATCGCTATCGTAGAAGGCCATGCCGCTCAGGCCCGGGGATTTTTCCCAGACATGGTGCGGGCCCACAGTGCCTTCGGCGGTTTCGCCTTTGGCTTCCGGGATCGGCAGGCCGGAATAGTTGATGCCGTGGGTTGCCATCGGCCAGCCGTAATTTTTGCCTCGTTCAATGATGTTGATCTCGTCGCCGCCCCGAGGGCCGTGCTCGTTTTCCCAGAGTGTGCCGCTCCAGGGGTTGAGGGCCGCGCCTTGCGGGTTGCGTTGGCCGTAGGACCAGATTTCCGGGCGAACGCCTTTTTGCCCGACAAAAGGATTGTCCTTCGGCACTTTGCCGTCCGGGTAGAGCCGCACGATCTTGCCTTGCAGTTTGTCGAGATCCTGCGCCGTGGGCCGGTCGTTGTTCTCGCCCAGGGTGATGAACAGATAACCGTCGCGGTCGAACACCAGTCGCGAGCCGAAGTGATTGCCGACCGAGAGCTTGGGCTCCTGACGGAAGATCACCCGGAAATCCTTGATCGCCGTCAGGTCTTCCGACAACCGTCCGCGGCCAACCGCCGTGCCGGCCTTGCCGCCTTCACCGCCCCCTTCGGCGTAAGACAGATAGACCATGCGGTCTTGCTTGAAATCGGGTGACAACACCACGTCGAGCAATCCGCCCTGCCCCTTGGCCCAGACCTGAGGCACGCCATTGAGCGG
The DNA here is from genome assembly GCF_016650735.1 of Pseudomonas sp. TH37. NCBI lineage: Bacteria > Pseudomonadati > Pseudomonadota > Gammaproteobacteria > Pseudomonadales > Pseudomonadaceae > Pseudomonas > Pseudomonas sp. TH37. The sequence continues at coordinate 775,712 of NZ_JAEKFD010000002.1, read as the reverse complement.
ACCCGAGAGTTTGCCGTCTGCGCTGACCAGCCGCAGGTTGCCAGGCCGCTCGGTCACCAGCATCCCTTGGCGGTCGGGCAGAAACGCCAGCGCCCAAGGATGCTCCAGGCCTTTAACGATCGGCGTGAGCTCAAGGGTGCCCTGCTCACTTTTTATATCCTGTGTCGGCGCCGCGAAAACGGGCGCAGTGGCTGTCAACAACGCGCTGGCGCAGAAGGTGGCCAAGAGGGTTTTACGCAACATGCACGATTCCTTTTGTCGTCAAAATGGCTGGCAAGACCTCTGTCCTGCCGTTCAACGGTAGTTGCGGTTCGAGTCCCGGGGCGGTGGATTGGGAATGAACTTCGGTTGGCTGGTGGGGGCCGGTCGATCTTGCGGATAGCGGTTGCCGATACCACCATTATCGAGCGTTGGCGGTCGTGGCACAGGCACAGTGTTTGGCCCGCGGATTACCGGGATGTTGGGTTGCGTGCCTTGCATGCTGTTGGGATTGGCCCGGCGAATCGGGCTGTTGTAGGGATTGTTGTTGGTGCTGCCCGGCAGGTTCTGCGCCAGCAGCAAGGGCGAGGACGGCGATGCGGCGTCTGCCAGAGCCAAAGGACTTAGCACGCCACTCAATGCCATCGCGATGACGCCGAGCACACATCGGTTCATGAGGACCTCTCTAAATGAGCGTGCCACGCTTCATGGATGAATGAAGCCACGCTACGCCCAGGGTTCGGATTTGTTAACTAAAACCTCCTCCACAAGATGTAACACGAGTTAACCGCACCGCCGATCCGCCCGCAGGACCGGGCCGCCGCTGGCTGAAACTTTTGCCCTTGGCCACAGGTCACCAGAACATCAATCGACGAGATCACGACGATGGCACGGGCAATCTGGAAAGGCGCAATCAGTTTCGGTCTGGTGCACATCCCCGTGGCGCTGGTTTCGGCGACGTCTTCGCGCGGGATCGATTTCAACTGGCTCGACCGCCGCAGCATGGACCCGGTCGGCTACAAGCGCATCAACAAGGTCACCGGCAAGGAAGTCACCCAAGAGCACATCGTCAAGGGAATCGAGTACGAAAAGGGACGTTACGTGGTGCTCAGTGAAGAGGAGATTCGCTCGGCTCATCCACTGTCGACCCAAACCATCGACATTTTTGCCTTTGTCGGCAGTGAGCAGATCCCCCTGCAAAACATCGACACGCCCTACTACCTGGCGCCGGACAAACGCGGCGGCAAGGTCTATGCGCTGTTGCGCGAAACCCTCAGTAAAACCGACAAGGTCGCCCTGGCTCGCGTTGTGTTGCATTCGCGCCAGCACTTGGCGGCCCTCATGCCTCTGGAATCAGCCATGGTGCTGGTGATGCTGCGCTGGCCCGCCGAAGTGCGCAGCCTTGATCAACTGGAACTGGGCAGTGAAGTGACCAAGCCGGATCTGGCCAAAGGTGAGCTGGAGATGGCCAAACGGCTGGTGGAGGACATGAGTGCCGACTGGACACCCGAGGAGTACCGCGACAGCTTTGAAGACAAGATCATGGCGCTGGTGGAGAAGAAGGCGAATGAAGGCAAGATCGAAGATGTCGAAACCGTTACCGGTGAAGAGGAGCGCAAGACGGCGGATGTTATCGATCTGACCGAACTGCTCAAACGCAGTCTTGGTGGCAAGGGTAGCGGTAAAGCGACCAGTAAACCGGCCACCAAAGCCAAATCTACTGCAGAGAAAAAACCTACGAAACGGTCTAGTGGCTGACCGATCACAGTAGCATTCCTAAATTATGCAGTGAAAATACAGGCCTCTTCGCGGGCAAGCCCGCTCCCACAGGTTCGGCGGCGTTCGCTGAATTTGTATTCGACTCGGATACTGTGGGAGCGGGCTTGCCCGCGATGGAATCATGCGCCACAACGCAAAACTCAGATCAAAACAAAAATCGCCAGCAACCCACCAAAAATCGCCCACTTCTCCAGGTAGTAGCGAGTGCGGTTACGCTTCTTGAGCGCTTTGCCACGCAGGCGAATCTTGTAGATTTTGGCGAACAAGCGGTTGATACCACCGACCTTGTCGCCGGCATCGTTCGGCGCTCCCGCAGCCGCCATCACCGTGCGGCTGAACCAGCGGTTGAACGCCGTCGCCCAGCGATACTTCATCGGCCGCTCAATGTCACAGAACAGGATGATGCGGTTCTGCTCAGTCGTGTTTTCGGCGTAATGAATGAAGGTCTCATCAAACATCACCGCTTCGCCATCACGCCAATGATAATTCTCACCGTCGACGTTAATGTAGCAACCGGCATCGTTCGGCGTTTCCAGCCCCAAGTGATAACGGTACGAACCGGCATACGGATCGCGGTGACGGACCAGTTTCGAACCCGGTGGCAGTTCGGCGAACATCGCGGCCTTGATCGAGCCGATGCTTTGCACCAGTTCAGTCGTGCGCGGGCAGAGCTTTGCGGCCGACGGGTGACTGTCGCCGTACCATTTGAGATAGAAACGTTTCCAGCCACTTTTGAAAAACGAGTTGAAACCAACGTCGTCGTACTGATTTGAACGCTTGATCTCCCCAGCCTTGAGCAGATTCAGGCCTTCGGCGCGAATCTCTTCCCAATGAGCCTGCAAAGGGCTCAAGTCGGGAAAGTCTGCCGGATTGAGATAAGGCTTATTGGGTGTTTTCGAAAACAGATAAAGGAAGCAATTGATCGGTGCCAGAAACGTCGAGTGGTCGCTCAGTTGACGGCCAAATTTGTGGCGCACCTTACCGCGCAAGTGAACATACGCGATGGAGATGACATAAATAGCGGCAATGATAAGTTTCACGAAAATCGTCACACGTCAGAAATGAACAAACTGGGTCCCGATGGCGCGTTCTTGAGTCAATGCCGGCGGTCGGCATGGGGTCGAAAGATGGCATTTTAGCCACACTTTGTAACTAATAGTTAACCTTCAACTGTGAAAATGTGTCCACGGATACCGCCAAAGCGCCGACGACCCAACATGGGAATGCACAGTAACGCGAACCGCCCACCCGATAGTAGCCACCTGCCACGCCACCATTCGTCGCATATGAAAATCTGGTGCGGAATACGCAACATGTCTGGCGTAGGCTTTGCACCGGTCGGACGTAGCAGCCCCGGAACGACGTAATTCTGACGCGGCGGCAATTAAATTAACACTTAAGGACTCCAGCGATACGCTTGGTCAGTCACCGGAGATGTAACGTGTCAACTCTCAATGAAATCGCAGCGAACCACGCGAGAATGGCTAAGGCAAAAGAAGAAGAGTCGACCGGACTGAATGAGCGGCACCTTCAAATAGTGGGAAGTTTCGAAATCCCATCTATCGATGAACAACAACACATTCCACTGCACCTCATTACTGGAGGGCAGGACAACCATCTCGGACAAGCCGCTGGCTACTTGCTCTGAGTCTCGACCTGGTCAGTCGCCGGCTTGTCGCACGCCGTTCAACGTGCGGCAAAGCCAGACTTTCCCGCTGAGCGACAAATAGTCATTGGCACCACTGCGACTCACAGGGGATTGCGTCGTTGTCGCCGTCCATTTTCATTCCTGGGCAATTTTTCAGAAAGTTTTTGGCCTCTGCGCACGAGGTCATCTGCGAACAATATTTTCGCCCATCACATTTGAATGGCGCTGAAACAGGCTTCGGCGCAGTCACGACTATAGAGACTTCTTTAGAGACTTCTTTGGGATTCGATAGTTGAACCGCAGCCCAGGACTGTAGTTCAGGGGAAAGCTTCCAAGCCAACAGACCAACAACAAGCATCACCAAAATCAGTTTCATTTTGATCCCATCCATGATGAGAGATTGTTTGCGTTCTCACGTTGCCTGCTTTCCAGCGTAACCCATTTATCCACTCACAGCGGGGGATGGCGGGTAAGAAGCGCGCCTTGGGTCAGGGGAGTATCTGCGAGCCGCTATCGATCAGGTGATGGTTAGCGGTCATGACAAGGAAACGCCAGCGCGCCCGGAAATCCGGCCCCTGACGAAGAAGAATAGCCCCCTCCCCACCTTCTGCTGTCACGCATGGCATGGAGAGACGAGTCTGAATTGGTGCCCACCCTGACCAAGTGCTGGCCATTCAGCAATCCATCTGAAACACACGAGGCCGGGCAAGCGGTGCTGACTTTACCCAGAGCCACGCCAAGTGTCCCGAACACAACGCTGAACAAAAATAACATTGAGGTGGCCTCTGAGTTTCCCGGCCTATCCAGGATGAGCCCTCCTCAGACAGACCCCGGTTCTGCACAAACCGTGGCCGAACCTCAAAGAAGCGTGCGACACGTTATCGCCCACCGTACAACTGCCGTCACACTTATGCGACAATATGCGCAATGTCTGGCATGAATCCCGCCTTTTTGCCCAACAGCTTGGACACAGCGTCCAGATGCTGCTCTCGACTTATGCGCGCTGGTTGAACTCTAGCGGTGACTGGGGAGAGATGGAGTGAATCTCCAGAATGTCCCAGGAATGGCCCAAGCGCCAAATGCGCAGCTCGCAACCCATTGATAGGTAAAGTAATTGATCTCCACAGCTAACATCACGATGCAGTTCGGCGCCAAGCCGCTATTCGAAAACGTTTCGGTCAAATTCGGCGCCGGTAACCGCTACGGCCTGATCGGTGCCAACGGTTGCGGCAAGTCGACCTTCATGAAAATCCTCGGTAACGACCTCGAGCCGTCCGGCGGCCAGGTCATGCTCGAGCCGAACGTGCGTCTGGGTAAATTGCGCCAGGACCAGTTCGCCTACGAAGAATTTACCGTGATCGACACCGTGATCATGGGTCACGAAGAGCTGTGGAAGGTCAAGGCCGAGCGCGACCGCATCTACTCGCTGCCGGAAATGACCGAAGAAGACGGCATGGCCGTGGCCGAGCTGGAAACCGAATTCGCTGAAATGGACGGCTACACCGCCGAATCCCGTGCCGGCGAGCTGTTGCTGGGCCTGGGTATCGGCATCGAGCAGCACTTCGGCCCGATGAGCGAAGTGTCCCCGGGCTGGAAGCTGCGCGTATTGCTGGCGCAGGCACTGTTCTCCGATCCTGAAGTGCTGTTGCTTGACGAACCGACCAACCACCTGGACATCAACACCATCCGCTGGCTGGAAAACATTCTGACCCAGCGCTCCAGCCTGATGATCATCATCTCCCACGACCGTCACTTCCTGAACAGCGTGTGCACCCACATGGCTGACCTGGACTACGGCGAGCTGCGCCTGTTCCCGGGCAACTACGACGAGTACATGACCGTGGCGACCCAGTCCCGCGAGCAACTGCTGTCGGACAACGCCAAGAAGAAGGCGCAGATTTCCGAGCTGCAATCGTTCGTCAGCCGCTTCTCGGCCAACGCCTCGAAAGCCAAGCAAGCGACCTCCCGCGCCAAGGCGATCGACAAGATCCAGCTGGCCGAAGTCAAGCCTTCGAGCCGTGTGAGCCCGTTCATCCGTTTCGAACAAACCAAGAAGCTGCACCGTCAGGCGGTCATCGTCGAGCGCATGGCCAAAGGCTTCGACGGCAAGCCGCTGTTCAAGGACTTCAGCTTCCAGGTTGAAGCCGGCGAGCGCGTGGCGATCATCGGCCCGAACGGTATCGGTAAAACCACCCTGCTGCGTACCCTGGTCAACGAATTGACTCCGGATGCCGGTACCGTGAAATGGACCGATGCCGCGGAGCTGGGCTACTACGCCCAGGATCACGCTCACGACTTCGAAGACGACTGCAACCTGTTCGACTGGATGGGCCAATGGACCCAAGGTGGCGAGCAAATCGTTCGCGGCACCCTCGGTCGCATGCTGTTCTCCAACGACGAGATCCTCAAGTCGGTCAAGGTCATCTCCGGTGGTGAGCAAGGTCGCATGCTGTTCGGCAAGCTGATCCTGCAAAAGCCGAACGTGCTGATCATGGACGAACCGACCAACCACTTGGACATGGAATCCATCGAGGCGCTGAACCTGGCGCTGGAGAACTACCCGGGCACGCTGATCTTCGTCAGCCACGACCGTGAGTTCGTATCGTCCCTGGCCACCCGCATCATCGAGTTGAGCGCCGATGGCGTGATCGACTTCAGCGGCACCTATGACGACTACCTGCGTAGTCAGGGTGTTTTGATGTAAGACGGCTGCAAGCTTCAAGTGAAAAGCCCTGTCCTTGTGACGGGGCTTTTTTTATTTCAAATCCAAAACGTCTTGGTGCTGAGACCATCGCGAGCAGGCGATGTAAATGCTGGAGGCCTATGCTGACCTGCAATCCACATAGTTAGCCTGCTTCCTTTTATTCCCCTCCCACGCCATGATGCAGTTCTCCTACCGCCGCCCGCGAACGAGCTCTCATGTCTGTGCAGCAACTGCCTCCGCAAAGCTCAATGGCGATCACCCTGCAGATCGTCTCCATCGTTTTCTATACCTTTATTGCCTTCCTCTGCATTGGCCTGCCAATTGCGGTGTTGCCGGGGTATGTCCATGAGCAGTTGGGGTTCAGCGCCATCGTGGCGGGGCTGACCATTGGCTCCCAATACCTGGCTACCCTGCTCAGTCGGCCCATGGCCGGCCGCATGTCTGACAGCATTGGCACAAAACGGGCGATTGTTTACGGGTTGTCGGGGATTGCATTGAGCGGCGTGCTGACATTGCTGTCGACCCTGCTGCAAAGTGTGCCGTTGTTGAGCCTGATCATCCTGATCGCTGGCCGCTTGTTGCTGGGCATCGCTCAAGGGTTGATCGGGGTCGGCACAATCAGTTGGTGCATGGGCCAGGTCGGTGCCGAGCACACGGCGCGTTCGATTTCCTGGAACGGCATCGCCTCATACGGCGCCATCGCTATCGGCGCGCCGCTGGGGGTGGTGATGGTCGCTGAACTGGGGTTCGCCAGCCTCGGGATCGCGCTGTCGTTACTGGCCCTGCTGGCGCTGCTGTTGATCCGCAACAAACCTTCGGTGCCGGTGATTCGCGGCGAGCGCCTGCCGTTCTGGGCGGTGTTCGGGCGAATTGCGCCCTTCGGCGCGAGCCTGAGCCTGGCGTCCATCGGTTACGGCACACTCACCACTTTTATTACCCTGTATTACGTCAGCCTTGGCTGGACCGGCGCGGCTTATTGCCTGACGGTATTCGGGGTCTGTTTCATTCTGGCGCGACTGTTGTTCATCTCCAGCATCAGCCGTTTCGGCGGCTTCACCTCCGCCATTGCCTGCATGACCATTGAAACCGTCGGGCTGGTCCTGCTGTGGCTGGCGCCCTCGACGGGTTATGCCTTGATCGGCGCGGGGCTGACCGGGTTCGGCCTGTCGCTGGTGTATCCGGCGCTGGGAGTGGAAGCGATCAAGCAAGTGCCCAATTCCAGTCGCGGAGCGGGATTGAGTGCTTATGCGGTGTTTTTCGATCTGGCGCTGGCGATTGCCGGGCCGCTGATGGGCGCAGTGGCGTTGAATCTGGGGTATTCGTGGATTTTCTTTAGTGCGGCGTTGTTGTCGATAACCGGACTCGGTTTGACCCTGCTGCTGAAACGCCGGGCGATGGCCTGACACCTGCAATCCCCTGCTCGCGATGGCGGCAGGACACTCAACAAATCAGTCGCCAGTCAAACCGCTATCGCGAGCAGGCTCGCTCCCACATTATTGATCCGCTGTCTGCATGCCGGCGCGGGTGGGTTTGCCCAAAGCATGGGAGAAGAACCGTCCGGCTTCGGAAATCATGTTGCGGTGAATATCCTTGCGGTCGACGCCGTCGGCATCGGTGCACAGCGCCGGCATGGCGGCGATCTGTTCTTCGTTGCACGGCGCCAGGAACACGAAGTGCCCTGCCCCGGCCAGCAATTTGAAGTCCGGTGCGGTCGGCAGTTTGCGCGCAAGCGCTGCGGCGTTTTTGTCGAACGCCACCAGTTTGTCGCCATCACCGCTGTACAGCAGCACCGGCACATGCACGTCGGCCAGGGTATGGCGGCCGAACTTCAGGCTCAGCGGCGCCATCAGCAGCAAGGCATGCACGCGCGGGTCTGCCACTGGCTGCAAATCATCACGATCGACGATCAGTTCGCCTTGCGTGTTGCAGGCATCGTGATCATCCGGGCGCTCCTGGCAATAACGGCGCAGGCGATCCAGATCCGGGGTGGCACCGGACAGGATCAACGCGGTCTCACCGCCGGCCGAATAGCCAATCACCCCGACCTGCTCGGCGTTGACGAAGGGCGCGAGCATCCGGTCGCTGAGTGTCGCGGTAATGGCTTCGGAAATCTGGATCGGCCGACCATAAAGGTTGCTCAAGGTGCCGAGGCGGCTGTGGTCCTTGGAGTTGTCGCCGGGATGGATCACCGCCACCACCACAAAACCCTTGCGTGCCAATGAGGTGGCGAGGTCGTGCAGGGCCAGCGGGGTTCCGGTGTTGCCGTGGGACAGCATCAGCATCGGGAAACGCCCGATGGCGACTTTGGTGTCTTCACCGGCTTCGACCGTATAACCCTCGAGCGTACTGGAATGTTCCTTTTCACTGGACGGGTAAAAGGCGATGGCGCGCATCGGCTGCAAGTCCAGCGGATCGAGGAACGTCATCTCATGGAAACCGACGCTCCAGTGAGGATGCGGCGCAGAAGCGGCGTGCACCAAACTCAGACTGCCCAGCAGACAAATCAGTAGCGTTGCACAAAGACGCACCATGGGATGCCCCACCTTATTACCTGACCGCAGATGTTAACCCTCGACTGCATAACCTGGGCCAGAAACTGATAACCGCCAGAAACAAAAAACTCCGTATCCGGCCATCACGATGACCAGAATACAGAGTTTCAGGGGTATTGCCCGAGCTGTTTACGACTTTACGCAAGCCTTACGCGGCAGCGAACAATTGCTCGCTAATGTGCGCCTGAGCGTCGCTCATGGCTTTGGTGCGCACTTCATCACCGTAGGCCAAGCCATGGGCGCGGACGAACTCGATGTCGGTGATGCCAATGAAGCCGAACAGCACCTTCAGATAATCTTCGTGCGCAACACCGGTCGCTTGACCGGTATGCAGACCGCCGGAAGTCGACACGATCACGACTTTCTTGCCGCCGCACAGACCTTCAGGGCCGGCTTCGGTGTAGCGGAAAGTCTGACCGGCCACGGCGATGCGGTCGATCCAGGCCTTGAGTTGAGTCGGGATGGTGAAGTTGTACATCGGCGCGGCAATCACGACGGCATCGGCGGCGAGGAATTCGGCCAGAGTCGAGGCACTCAGATCCGCTTCGTGCTGTTGCGCGGCGTTGCGCAGCTCTGCGGCGGTGCCGGCAGCGACCAGGGTGGTGGCGGAGAAATGGCTGATGGCATCGGCAGCCAGGTCGCGGTAAGTCACCACAACGCCAGGCTCGGCGGCTTGCCAGGTTTTGACGACTTCGCCGCTCAGCTGACGGGAAGCCGAGTTGTCACCCAGAATGCTCGAATCGATATGCAGTAATTTCATGTGGGATCTCCAAGGTGAGGATCGCCACCGGGCGATCTGATGGAGACAATCCTACCGACGAAACCAATAGATGATTAGTCGGCAACAATGCGATAGTTTGTCCCACTGATAGAACAGTCGAGCTTAAACCATGCAAGATCTCAACGACCTCTACTACTTCGCCAAGGTGGTCGAAGCCGGTGGTTTCGCGGCGGCCGGGCGTTTGATGGGGATTCCCAAATCGCGGTTGTCGCGACGTATCGCCGAGCTGGAAGAACGCCTGGGCGCACGCCTGCTGCAACGCACCACCCGCCAACTCAACCTGACCGCCGTGGGCGAGCGTTACTTGCGCCATTGTCAGGCGATGCTGCTGGAGGCCGAGATGGCCGACGAAGCGGTGGCCAGCATGTCCAGCGAGCCCCGGGGGCGCTTGCGAGTGTCGTGCCCCGTCGGATTGGCCCACGAAATCCTGCCCGGGGTGATCAGTAACTTCCTGGAGAAATTCCCTCAGGTTCAGCTGGAGATGATGTTGCTCAACCGTCGGGTTGACCTGATCAACGAGGGCGTCGACGTCGCCTTGAGAGTGCGGGATCTGGGTGATGAAGATCCATTGCTGGTCACCCGCCGCCTGCGTCAGGCTCAGATGCTGATGGTTGCCAGCCCCGCTTTTTTGCTCGGCCGTGAAATAAATCATCCTGAAGACCTGAAAAACCTGCCCGTGCTCGGCGCTCTGGAAGCCGACCGCATGGTGCACATCCGCATGCTTGATCAACAGGGCAAAAGCTATGATCTGAGCCTGGAAGCGCGATTGGGGATCGACGATTTCATTGTGCGCAAAGCGTGCACCCTCAGTGGCCAGGGTTTTACCATGCTGCCCATGATGCATTGCGAGCAAGAGCTAAAAAACGGCGAGCTGGTGCAACTGCTACCCGACTGGTCATTGCCGGGCGGCTGGCTGCAAGCGGTCTACCCCCATCGACGCGGGGTGATGCCGGCAGTACGCGCCTGGATCGACCATTTGATCGAATCATTCAATGCTTGTGGGGACAGACTGTTATGAAAGCGGGACTAATGAGCGAAGAGGACGTCGCGCAATTCTGCCTGGCACTGCCCGGTGCGCGGGAGGATTACAAGTGGGGAGGCGTGCGGGTGTTTTCGATTGCCGGGAACAAGATGTTCGCCTTGCAGAACCTGCGGGGACAGTCCCTGGCTTTCAAGGTCGACAAGGACCTGTTCCTGGGCCATTGCGACCGCCCGGGCATTCACCCGGCGCCGTATCTGGCCCGGGCCCAGTGGGTCATCATGGAAACGCCCTACCCGCTGGGCACCGAAGAGCTGCAAGGCTTGCTGCAACGTTCCCACCAACTGGTGGTGAGCAAATTGCCCAAGCGCACGCAGGTCGGCTTGCTGCTTTAAAGTGCTTTAAAGCAATGCAAACAGGTTAGCGCCCAGAAATAGCTGGTCGATCCAGAACACCTGATGCATCAGCACGATGAGCCAGAACACCAACTGAAACGAGACTTTGCGGGTCTTGTGTCGAAACGCTTGCTGGGCCAGCAAAGCGCCCGGCCAACCGCCCGCCAGCTCCACCGCGTGCAAGACGTTCTCCGGCGTGCGCCAACTGTCGGCGCGGGCCTTGTGCTTGTCGCTCCAGTACAGGAAAAACGCCAGCACGCTGACGATGCCGTAGGCCGCCAGGGGAATCATCGACACCCCGTGCAGCCATAGCGACACCGAGCCAAACAACGGCACTGCGCACAGCGCAACGAATACCAGCAGTTTCAGCCGCAGGTTCTGAATGGCGCCCCCGGACTTGCGTCCGGGGGTATTGTTGCGCGCACTGGAATCGTTCATGGTTTGACCGCTGTCCAGTCGACCCAGCCGAATTGCCAAGTGGCCAGGATCACCAGACCGAACGCAATGCGATACCAGGCGAATGTCGCGTAGCTGTGGCTGGCGATGAATATCAGCAGGGCCCGAACGGCGATCATCGCAAAGATAAACGCCGTGACGAAACCAATGGCGAATACCGGAAAATCAGCCGGCACAAACAGATTGCGGTATTTGTAGCCCGAGTACACCGCCGCGCCGACCATGGTTGGCATGGCGAGGAAGAACGAGAACTCGGTGGCCGTCTTGCGCGACAACCCGAACAGCAAGCCGCCAATGATCGTCGAACCGGAGCGCGAGGTCCCCGGAATCATCGCCAGGCACTGGGCGAAGCCGACTTTCAACGCGTCTTTCCAGGTGATGTCATCAACGCTTTCAGCATGCACTTCATGCTGGCGACGTTCAGCCCACAACATGACGATCCCGCCCACGACCAATGCGGTGGCCACGGTAATCGGGTTGAACAGGTACTCATGAATCAAGTCGGCGAAAATCACCCCCAATACCACGGCCGGCAGGAAGGCAATCAACAGGTTCGCGGTAAAGCGTCGGGCACTGGGCTGTGTCGGCAAACCGATGACCACGTCGAAGATCTTGCGGCGAAACTCCCAGACCACCGCCAGGATTGCCCCGAGCTGAATGATGATGTTGAAGGCCATGGCCCGCTCGCCGCCGAAATTGAGCAAGTCCGCCACAATAATCTGGTGCCCGGTACTGGAAATGGGCAAGAACTCCGTCAGCCCTTCTACCACGCCTAAAATCAATGCCTGAAAGGCCGTCCAAAGATCCATCAATCCCCCAAGAAGCAATACCCCCAGGCATGCTCCGTTAATAATTTGTAGAGCGTTAACCGCAATCAACCTTAGCTGAATCCCCGCGCGCACAAGATCCACGCAAAACCGTAAAAGTTGCGGGAAAAAAGACTTGGGCTCAGGTTTTTCCGTGCGGGGCCGAAATCCTATCAGAGACGCCTCATTTACGCTGCCGTGTAATAGGTCCTGAGTCGCATAGGCCCGATCGGCAAAGTGTGGTTGGATGCTGGCGATCGTTTATTACAAGAACAAGAAACCGGAGTAACAGCGTTATGAACAGCTTGCGCAGTGTGTCGATCAGCCGACGCTTGTGGCTCATCTTGATCGTGGCCGTGGTGATGCTATTGACGTTGGGCGTGTTGATGCTCAAGCAGATTCACGACGACCTCTATCAGGCCAAGGCCCAAAAGACCCAGCACGTGGTACAGACCGCCAGTGGCATCCTCACCTACTATCACGGCCTGGAAACTGCCGGCACCCTCACCCGCGACGCCGCGCAAAAGCAGGCACTGAATGCCGTGCGCGGTTTGCGCTACGACCAGAATGACTATTTCTGGATCAACGATCTGACGCCGGTCATGATCATGCACCCGACCAATCCGAAGCTTGATGGCCAGAATCTCTCGGCGATTCGCGACCCCGACGGTTTCGCGCTGTTCAACGAGATGGTCGCCATCGCCAAGGCCAAGGGTGCCGGCATGGTCGATTACCGCTGGCCGAAACCGGGCGCCAGCGCGCCGGTGGAAAAAACCTCCTACGTGAAACTGTTCGAGCCTTGGGGTTGGGTGATCGGTTCGGGCGTATACATCGATGACATGCAGGCCGAGTTTTATGCTCAAGTATGGAAGGCCTCTTTCGTGGGCCTGGTGATTGCCCTGATCATGGCGTTGCTGGTGATCATGATTGCCCGCAGCATCGTGCGCCCGCTCCAGGAAACCGTGAACGCCATGGCCAACATCGCCAGCGGTGAAAGCGACCTGACCCGCAGCCTCGATACCCACGGCCAGGACGAAGTCACGCAACTGGCCCGGCACTTCAACGCCTTTACCGCCAAACTGCGCCTGGTGATCAGTCAGCTGCAGGTGTCCGCCGGCGCGCTGGGCCAGTCTTCCAGCGAACTGGGCAACGATGCCGCGCAAGCCCAGCAACGCAGCCAGCAGCAATCCCAACAAATGGAACTGGTGGCAACCGCGATCAACGAAGTGACCTACGGCGTGCAGGATGTGGCCAAAAACGCCGAGCACGCGGCCAGCGAAATGCGCAATGCCGAGTCTCAGGCGCAACAGGGCCAAGTCAATATCGATGGCAGCCTGCAGCAGATCGACAAGCTGTCTTCGACCATCGATCAAGCCGTCGAAGTGATTCGTACCCTAGCCGCCGAAAGCACGCAAATCGGCAGCGTTCTGGAAGTGATTCGCTCCATCGCCGAGCAAACCAACTTGCTCGCCCTCAACGCCGCCATCGAAGCCGCCCGGGCCGGCGAGCAAGGGCGCGGGTTTGCGGTGGTCGCCGATGAAGTGCGCCTGCTGGCCCAGCGCACCCAGAAGTCCACGGCGGAAATCCAGTCGATGATCGAACGCCTGCAAAGCCACTCCGAAGCGGCGGTCAAGGTAATTGGCGACAGCAGCCGTGCCTCGCAATTGACTATCGAGCAGGCCGGGCTGGCGGGCGCCAGCCTGAATGCCATCGGCCAGGCCTTGCGCAACCTCAACGGGTTGAACGCCTCGATTGCCAGCGCGACCTTGCAACAGGCCCATGTGGTGGAAGACATCAATCAGAACGTCACCCAGGCAGCCGGGTTGTCCCACAGCACGGCACTGGCGGCCGAACAATCGAGCGTGGCCAGCGTTCACCTCAAGGAACTGAGCGAACAGTTGAACGGGTTGCTGAAGCAGTTTCGGGTGTAACTCTTTTCTATACCCAACGCGGTCCCCTGTGGGAGCGGGCTTGCTCGCGAAGGCGGTGTGTCAGGCGACATCAATATTGACTGTGCCGCCGCCTTCGCGGGCAAGCCCGCTCCCACAGGGATTGCGTGTGACCTGACTGGCATTGGTAAGCGCCACTCCCCACTACAAGCCCATTTCCCACAATCCGGGTACAATTCGCCCCCCTCATTTTTACGACACCAAGGAACCTCCATGTCCGGGCTTGAACTGTTTGCCGCCGCCCTCGGCGTGATTGCCGTCTGGTTGACGGTCAGACAGAACCCTTGGTGCTGGCCGATCGGCCTGGTCATGGTGCTGCTGTATAGCTGGATTTTTTTTGAGGTGAAGCTGTATTCGGACATGCTGCTTCAAGTGATCTACGCCGGTTTGCAGATCTACGGCTGGTGGCAGTGGACGCAGGGGAGCGCGACTCATGGCAAGCGGCATGTCAGCTTGCTCGATGGAAAATCCATTGCGCTCGGGCTGACCGTCGGCGCAGTCGGCAGTTTGCTGCTCGGCGCCGCGATGGCCCACTGGACCGATGCCGCCCAGCCTTGGCTCGATGCGGCGCTGACCGGGTTCAGCCTGGTGGCGCAATTATGGATGGCGCAAAAACGTCTGCAATGCTGGGCGCTGTGGATCGCGCTCGACATCATCTTTGTTGGCCTGTTCATCTACAAAGAGCTGTACCTGACTGCGGGCCTCTATGGGGCGTTCGCCCTGCTGGCGGTGCATGGCTGGCGGACATGGCGCACCGATCCGGCGTTGCGCACATGAAAGTGCTGGTGCTCACAGGACCTGAATCCAGTGGCAAGAGCTGGCTGGCCGCCGAACTGCAACAGCAATTCGGCGGTGCTCTGGTGGGTGAATACGTGCGCTGGTTCATTGAGCGGGAGGCGCGGGATACTTGCCCGGCCGATATTCCCGAAATCGCTCGAGGTCAGCTGCAATGGGAAGATGAAGCCCGCGCCCTTGGGCCGCCATTGCTGATTCTCGACACTCACTTGCTGAGTAACATGCTCTGGAGCCAGACCCTGTTTGGCGATTGCCCGGCCTGGCTCGAGGAGGCGCTGCTGGCGCGGCACTATGACTTGCACTTGCTGCTGTCGCCCGAACAGGTTGACTGGACCGATGACGGTCAGCGTTGTCAGCCCGAGCTGGATGAACGCCGGTTTTTTTTCAACGCGACCCAGGCATGGCTGGAGCAACATCGGCAGCCTGTTCAAGTGCTTCAGGGCGATTGGGCCGAACGCCGGCTTCAGGCATTGCAAGCCGTCGCGTTACTGCTCGAGCGCTGATCTTCCTTATTGCCCCCCCCAATCCATGTGGGAGCGGGCTTGCTCGCGAAGACGGCGGCACAGTCAATATTGATGTCGCCTGACACACCGCTTTCGCGGGCAAGCCCGCTCCCACAGTGATTGCGTTGATCTGATGGGCACTGGTCAAATACCCCAGCATTTGTTGCAAATTTTTTGCAAATACGTCCGTTTCTGAAACACGCGTCCCCTCTCGAACAGCCCGTTTCAACGCTGGTCATCGTTTTGTCACGCGATATGTTAAAGCGCTGATACATCCCCGCATAAAGCTTGGATCCACTGTTATTGCGATCTCTGCTCACATTGCCGTCCCGGCAGTCGTCTCAGACCTGAAACACCGCACTTCATCGATCCGCTAACCTCGATCGATAACCCTCTGAATCAAAACAATAATCAAAAACCGGCACAGCTTTCGCTCAATCCTTCACAACGCTGATTCAGGACCAGCCCACAACAAAGAAGGAATTGCCGCCGTGGGGACATTTGATAACAGCATCTATAGCCTCCTACTGATCGGATGCGCACTGGGCTCAAGTTTCAGCCTGCCCGTACAGGCTGACAACGGCATCATTATTATCAAACGTGATGTCCAACCGCGCATGGCAACGCGTCCGCCGGTGGCTCCCGACCCTAGCCCCACGACCGCCAATGCCAACCCGTCCAAACAAATCCTCAGGCAAACGAACGAGTTGAGCGACGGCGACTTTGCCAACGTCGCCAGCGGTGCAGGCATCTCCCGCCTGGTCACTCAAAACACCAACAACCTGGGCGGCAATCTCACCAACCAGACCCAACTTTCCAACCTCCCCGCTGGACGTTCGGGCAATTCGGGCAACGGTATTGCCAACATGGTCAATTCCAACATCCAGCAAGGCCTGGGTGCTCTGAAAGTCGTAACGGGAGACCGTTAAGATGAATCGTACACTGCTGATGATTGCCATGTTTTGCAGTGCATCGACCTTTGCCCAACCTCCCGTCATTAATAACGCTGAAATCGACGCTTCGGGCATGCAGTACCAGGGCAACCTCACCGTCAACCAGGCTGCCGGCGATTTGCAGCAACAGGCCAACGCCCGAGCCATCGCCGTTGGCCATGGAGCCAGCGCGACCACGCAGATTCGCCAACGGCTGCGTACGCAGGTCGACCCCAGGATCGATGCTCGATCCAGCATTCAAGGCGACTCCTTCAGCAACGGCAGTGGCGCTCTGGGCGTCAACCAGAGCGCGGGCGCCAGCAACCAGCAAGCCAATGCCCTGCGGATAAGCATCAGTACACAGCCGCAAAGTATCGACGACAGCGTCCTCATGCAGCAGAACGTGGCGCTGATCAACAACTCCGATCCAACTGACTCTGCACCAGGCAATCGCCAAGTCGCTACCAGCGATCAGGCCTTCACCGGTAGCCGTGGGGTGATCCAGTTGAATCAGAGCTCCGGGGTGGGAAACCGAACGGCCAACACCCTGAGCGTACGGGTCACGGATTGACCCAAACAGGTAGAAACAACACTTAACCTAAAATAAGTACGGAGAATCACCATGAAACCTTCGATGGCACTCAAGCCTCTGGTTTTCGCAATTGCTGCGGTCATGGCTGTTGCTGTACAAGCTGGGCAAAACGATCGGCGTGACAATGACCACCACCATGGCCACAACAATGGCCATCACACCCCTCCTCCAACAAAGATCCCTGTCTATGCGACGGCCAATGCGTGGGATAACCAGAGCAGTACCGACAACCGCATCCGTAACGAAGGGACGATTAACGAAGCTGAAATGAACAGCTCTGCCACAGGCGCCAGCGGCAACGTCGGCGTCAACGTGGCTGCAGGTAGCGGCAACCAACAAGACAACGCGTCCGCCATCGCCAATGCTGCCTCAAACTCCAGTCAGGACAACAGCTTCGTGTTCGGCACTGCCACAGCCACCGCCGACGTCACGCAATACAGCGACAATAACAGGGTCAACAACTTCGGCAGCACAGCCTCTGCCGTGATGAACGGATCGGGTAATGGCGGCAGCGGTAATATGGGTATCAACATTGCTGGCGGCGACCTTAACCAGCAGAAAAACACCATGGCAATTGCCAACACCAATGCCCCGCTCGGTAACGCAACAGCCACCGCCTCTGCCGATCAACAAGGTCCTGGCCTGGTAGTGAATAACAACGCCGATCGGACGTACCGCCTGGATACGATGACAGTTACCAACTCGGCCAGCGGTAGTTTCTCTCGCGATAAGTCATCCGAGGCTAGCGGCAGTAAAAGCGCTTCTTCAAGCTGGGACGCGAGCGGTTCCAGGAGCTTTGATGCCAGCGGTTCCAAAAGCGTTGATATAAGTGGTTCTCGCAGCAGTAATGCGAGCGGCTCTAACAGCAGTGATGCGAGCGGTTCAAGCAGCAGTAATGCGAGCGGTTCTTCGAGTGCTTCTTTGAGTGCTTCCTTGAGCGCTACTTTGGACGCTACTGCGGCGGCTTCCAGTTCCCGTACCTTCAATAATGGCAATGGCGATCGCACCCGCAGCAGGACTGCCGACGCATCGCTTAACGCATCGATTGACGCAACGCTTGACGCATCGAGAGACAGATCGTACGACAGATCGCGCGACTCTTCGTACGACAGATCGCGCGACTCCTCGTACGACAGATCGCGCGATTCCTCGTACGACAGATCGTACGATAAATCGTATGAGAAATCGTCCGCATCCTCGTACGAAAAATCGGGCAGTAAATCGTCCGAGTCTGCGTACGACAAAGCGAAAAGCTACAGTGAAAGCAGCTCATATGATTTGAGCAACACCTATTCCTATCAAGTGCTGACTCCAACTGGCTGGGCCAACCCTGTGACCAACACTGCGACCCTGAACGGTTCGGTGAATGGTGGCAGTGGCAACCTGGGCGTCAACGTGGCTGCTGGCGTGGGTAACCAACAAAGCAACTCGCTGGCCATTTCCAACAACTCGTTCTAATTGCTGTCTCTGGAGGCCCCCTGACGGGGGCCTGTTTCAACACCACCAGAAGGCGTCTTTTCATGCGCATTATCGTCTTGGCATTTTTGCTTTGCGTGGCCAGTGTGATTGAGGCTGCGCAAATGCCGCTTTCCGTCCTGCCCGGTGGCGCGGTGGTGTACAAGCCGATCCAGAGCGTACGCGAGCGTAAATTTGCCGACCTGGTGCAACAGAAAACCGACTTCAGTTGCGGCGCAGCTGCGCTGGCGACCATCTTGCGCCAAGCCTATTGGCTGGACGTGAATGAAGAACAGATCATCGAAGGCATGCTGGCGCACTCTGATCAAGATCTTGTCCGCGTCCAGGGCTTCTCAATGCTCGACATGAAGCGTTACGTGGAAAGTATCGGCATGCGGGCCCGTGGCTATCGGGTAGCCCCGGAAACGTTGAGCGAAATCAGAATTCCGGTTGTGGTACTCCTTGATATCCGTGGCTACAAACATTTTGTGGTCATGCAAAAAGTCCATAAGGGCTGGGTCTATATCGGAGATCCGGTACTCGGTCATAAACGCTACAAAGTCGACGACTTTGTAAAAGGCTGGAACGGCATCATCTTTGCCGTCATCGGCCAGGGCTACGACAAAACCAATGCGTTGCTCGACCCACCCATGCCACTGACCGCCAAGAACCGCATCAACACCTTCGCCCCGGTGCGAGACGCAGAGTTGATGGATTTCGGATTCATCCAAAGCGACTTCTTCTAATGACAAGGAGCACGACGCTCCGGGAGCATCCAATGAAGACTCCAATCTGGCTGGTCGTGGTTTGCCTGGCCGCCAGCCTGCCGACCCAGGCACAGACGTTCAAACCCATTGAACTGAAGGATCAGGAATTGGCGACCCTGCGCGGCCGCTATGTCATGCCGGGGCGGATCATCAGTTTCGGCATTGTCATGACCAGCACTTGGCAAAATGCCAACGGTGAAGTGATCGGGGCAACTTCCTCGATGCAAATTCAACAATCGACCATCAAGCCTCAGTTCTATGTGTCGATGATCGACGAAAAAGGTAATGGCTCAGCGCGTTCGCAAGGCACCGGTACCGTCACTGGCGGTAACGGCCTCAACAGCACCGAAGGCGTCACTCAAGTCGTGCGTGCTGCCGGCGACCATAACTCTGCCTACAACAACGTTTACATCAACGTCACAAAGGCTAGCCAAGCGCCAGCAACGCAACAGCAGGGCCAGGCGTTGGCCGCAGGCTCGACGTTGGTCGGCGCCAATGGCGCAGGCTCGTTGAGCGTTGCCTCGACCGGTACGGGTGTGCAACTCAATATCGTGGCCAACAACAACCAAGGCAGTACCGTACAACGCCTGGCCCAGGGTGGGCTGATGCAGAACACGACTTTGCTCGGCGGTGGTAACCAGGTCAACAACCTCACATCCTTCAATGTCGTGCTGCGTGACAACGCGACAACCGGGTCGCTGAACGGCAACCTGGACCAGCTCAAAGGTCTTCGCACCCAAGGATTCTGATCTACGCTCAGTCTCATCCGATGTAGTCAGAAATGGACGGCTAACCCATGCACCGATCGTTAAGGTTCAGCGCTATCGTTTGTTTGAGTAGCCTGGCCCCGGCCACACTGCTGTACGCAGCACCGGACCCCCAGGTCGAAGCACTAAAACAAGAACTCATGGAGTTGAAACAGCGTTACGAAGTACAACAGAACGCGCTGATGGTACTCGAGCAACGCGTTCGTCAAGTCGAAGAAGCACCTGCGACACCGGCTCCCAAACGCCTGACCAAATCCCCCGCGGAAACGCCCAGGAGTGGCCAGACGGTGGCCGCCGGTGCGCCGGGAACCACGGGCAGTTCATACGGCCAATCGCTCCAAGAGGATTCGGAGCCTGCGCAAAGCGTTTCCAACCTGTATGACGAAGCCAGCGGCTTCTTCGGTGGTGGCAAGTTCAGCGTCGAAACCGGCCTGACCTATACGCACTACGATACCCGTGCATTGGTACTCAATGGCTTCCTGGCACTGGACGCGATTTTCCTCGGTAACATCAACCTCGACCGTATCAAGGCGGATAACTGGACCCTGGACCTGACCGCCCGCTACAACGTGGCCCAACGTTGGCAGTTCGACATTAACGTCCCCGTGGTTTATCGCGAATCAACGTATTCCTCCGGTGGCGCCGGTGGTGCAGGCCCGGTGACGTCGGACGCAACCGTAACCCGCGACCCGACCATCGGCGATGTGAACTTTGGCGTTGCCTACAAGTTTCTGGATGAGTCGGCCAATCTTCCCGACGCGGTCTTTACACTGCGCGTCAAGGCGCCGACCGGTAAGGACCCTTACGGCATCAAGCTGGTCAATGACCCGAACAACGATAACCTCTCGGTACCCGAGGACTTGCCTACCGGCAATGGTGTCTGGTCGATCACCCCGGGGCTTTCGCTGGTCAAGAGCTTCGACCCGGCCGTGCTGTTCGGCAGCCTGGCCTACACCTACAACATGGAAGACTCTTTCAGCGACATCAGCCCTCAGGTCAACTCCAAGGTGCCCGGGGACGTGAAACTGGGCGATTCCTGGCAGGTCGGCGCCGGCATTGCATTCGCCTTGAACGAGAAGATGAGTATGTCGTTCTCGTTCACCGATCAGTTTGCCCGCAAGAGCAAGATCAAGCCGGACGGTGGCGATTGGCAATCGATTTCCAACAGCGATTACAACTCGGCCAACTTCAACATCGGCATGACCCTGGCAGCAACCGATAACCTGACGATCGTTCCCAACCTGGCCATCGGGCTGACCGACGACTCGCCAGACTTTTCCTTCAGCCTGAAATTCCCGTACTACTTCTAAGAGTTCAGCGCAAATACCTGTGGGAGCGGGCTTGCCCGCGATGACGTCGGCAGATTCGACAATGATGTAACAGACATATCGCTATCGCGGGCAAGCCCGCTCCCACAAGGAGTCTCATGGAAAAGGCCCGCTGCGATGAATGTCGCAGCGGGCCTCTTCGTTTCACCGCGCCCTAGCGGATTTGGTGCTTATGCAGCAATCGGTAAAAAGTCGGCCGCGACACGCCCAAGACTCTGGCGGCGACGCTCAGGTTGTCGCTGTGCCGGTTCAACACATCGCACAGCGCCTGACGCTCGGCGCGGGTCTTGTAGTCTTCAAGGGTGCCCATCGGCGTAGCGGTGATGTGTTGACTGATCAACCCCAGGTCTCGCGCCTCGATCTGCCGTCCTTCGGCCAGAACCAGCCCGCGCCGTACCCGGTTGGCTAACTCACGGACATTGCCCGGCCAGTCGTGCTTGCCCATGGCGATCAGCGCGTCCTCGCTGAAGCTGCGGGGACGACGGCCGGTTTCCTGGCTGTAGAAATGGGAAAAGTGGTTGGCCAGCATCGAGAGATCGCCATGGCGTTCACGCAACGGCACGGTAATGACTTGCAAGACATTCAAACGGTAATACAGATCTTCGCGAAAGAGTTTCTTCTCAATGGCCGCTTCAAGGTCGACGTGCGTCGCCGCCAATACCCGCACATCCACCGGAATAGGCTGGTGCCCCCCTACACGCTCAATGTGTTTTTCCTGCAGGAAGCGCAGCAGATTGGCTTGCAGTTCCAGGGGGAGATCACCGATTTCATCGAGAAACAGCGTTCCGCCGTTGGCCGCCTCGATCCGCCCGACCTTGCGCTGATGAGCGCCGGTGAAGGCCCCCTTCTCATGGCCAAACAGTTCGGACTGGATCAGGTGTTCGGGAATCGCGCCGCAGTTGATCGCCACGAACGGTTTGCTGTGACGCTGGGATTGTCGATGCAGGGTGCGAGCGACCAATTCCTTGCCGGTCCCGCTTTCGCCGCGGATCAGCACCGGGGATTCGGTGGGTGCCAGTTTGCTCAGCAGTTTGCGCAGTTCGCGAATCGGTTTACTGTCGCCGAGCAGTTCGTGTTCAGGCTGATCGATATGAACGGTGCCCTGGCCGCGCAGGCGCGCCATGCCGAACGCGCGGCCCAGGGTGACCTGAACCCGTGAGACATCGAACGGCAGGGTATGGAAGTCAAAAAACCATTCGCAGACGAAGTCCCCGACATTTTGCAATCGCAGGACTTCTTGATTCAGCACCGCAATCCACTCGGTACCGCTACGGCTGATCAATTCCTTGACGGCTTCCGGGCGCTCCAGATGAAAGGGCTGCAATCGGAACAGGCCGACATCGCAGGTTCGTTCGGTGGCGTTTTCCAGGGTACAGCTGTCAACATCCCAACCCACGGCGCGTAAACCCGGCAACAAACGGTGACAGTCGTCGCAAGGATCCACTACTAAAAGACGTCGTAAGGCAGGCGCTTCGATCATGACTGTTCCTTGACGCCAAATTTTAGGAAATATTATTAAAAACAGTCATTTGGCGGGCTTCGTTGTAACACTAGCAAGATTTTGACGCAGGCTTGTATCGATTGCTTATAGGGCTGTTTGCTTATTAGTTATAAGAAATCACTTGGTTAGTTGCCTAACGAGTTGAACCTTTCATTCAGCTTTCAGAAACGGCCTGAATGTCGAATCAATCAAAGAAAGTTGAAATTTCTTTTGATTGTGTGTGACCCAACCCCCACTTGCGGGCATCAGTACAAGTAACCAGCCGAACGGTAAGCCCAACCGACGGCAGATCACTTGATTGGGCATACAGAGAGAAGATCCCATGAACGCCCCGCTCCGTATCAACGAAGCACTTTTGATTGCCGACCGCGCATTCCAACCCTTTCAATGCGTGGCCTGGGCACCACAAGACGGTAATGGCGAGCTCAGCCTGACCGTCATCGATCGCACTAACACCCGCATCAGCCGCAAACAAATTCCAAGCAGCGCCTATTCCGATCCAGAGCAACTCGAACACTTGCTGGAAGAAGCCCGTGCCGAGTTGAGCCAGGAAGGTTACACGCTGCAATCGTGGACCATGCCGCACTAAGCGTTTTCGCGGATTGCCGCCCGGCAATCCGCGCCCCCACTTCCTCTTAGTTGACGTTTTTTACTGTCAGCTGCGCGACACCACTCACCTTTTTCAACTTCTAATCTGCCATATTACTTGGCAGGCTTGGCAATGGTTCGAAAAGACATTGTTCTGGCACAAAACGCTCCTCCTCCGGCTCATGAAAACAGTTGTGCGCCGAGTCATTCAGGGATTGAATGTTTTGCTCAGGCAGTCGCCATCCGGGAACCGGGATTAAGGACGACTGGCAAGGAGATGCATGCATGTCACCCCAGACTGCTTTTGCCTTACCTGCAACCGTGAACGGCGCCGAACGGCTCGATACGAATTTCGCTGGCACCGGCAAGACTCAAGTGTATTTCGCCGGCAGTCTCTCCAGCATGACCAATGGGGTTGCGATTGACCACGTTGGTCGGTTGTTGGTGGCGGCAAAGGTCGGTACTCCGGGCGGCCAACGCTTTGGCCTGGCCCGCCTGCTTGCAGATGGTTCGGCGGATCTGGCATTCGGCAAAAAAGGCAGCATCAGCGGCCAGTTCGCACTCGGCTTCGAGGCTATGGCTGGCAAGGTACGGGCATTGCCCAACGGGCACATTCTGGTGGCCGGCCTGCACTACGAGAATGCACACCGTACGCTGCCCGCCCTGGCGATGTTTGATCAGCAAGGCTGCCCGGTCCAGGGCTTTGGCGACAATGGACGTTGCGTGGTGCACCTTCCGGGTAATCTTTCCCTGGGTGCTCGCGACGCCTGGTTACCGCCCGGCGTGCCGAGCGCCGAAGCCTGTGATGTCTGTGTGCAGGAAGACGGTCGAATCCTGCTGCTGACCAATCATTACTTCGAACCCACCGATCACGTCGGCATGCTGATACGACTCAACGCCGACGGCTCGCTGGACGACAGCTTCAACGGTCGCGGTTTCGTCATGGTTCGGCACTTGTTGATGAACACCTGGCTCAGCAGTCTGATGGTGCAACGCGATGGTCGGATCCTGGTGAGTGGATCAATCAATTTTCCCGAGGAAGGTCTGCTGGCGCGCTATCACCCGGACGGCCGACTGGATGACAGCTTCGCCGTGGATGGTTTCATGACCTTCAAGGCACGGGAGCACAGCGCTCAGATCAACCAGATCGTCCAGCATGAAAATGGCGACTTGCATTGTTTTGGCAACAGTCGCGAGCCGATGCTCTGCCTGTCTCTGAAAGTTCACAGTAATGGTCGACCCGATATTCATTGCAACGGTGGCAAGCCAAAGCTTTTAGGCGTCGGCCGCAGCAGTTGCCGCTGGACCGCCGCCGAGACTCAACCGGATGGACGCGTACTGACAGTTGGATCGATGGTCGGCGGGATTGAAGCCGATTTCATTTTTGCCCGATATTTACCCAGTGGGCAACTGGATCGCAGTTTTGCCAAGGGCATTGGCTGGTGTCGCACACGCCTGGGTCGCGGCTCGCATACCGCTACTTCATTGGCCATTCAGGCCGACAGCTGCATTGTCATAGGCGGCTATTCACTGGACGGAAACTGCCGCGCGATCGTCGCGCGTTATCAGTGTTAGGCCGATATCATTTGCCTGCACTTGATCTTCTGTTGCTCTTACGGCAAGTTGCGCGCTTCTTAATACAAGGAGTAGCCGATGTCCGGTTCAATGGCCCAGGCCTTCGCGCACAACTTTCTCGGGCACTCACCTCGTTGGTACAAGGCGTGTATTGTCGGCTTCCTGATTCTCAACGCCCTGGTGTTGTGGACGGTCGGTCCGGTGGCGGCCGGCTGGCTATTGGTGCTTGAGTTCATCTTCACCCTGGCCATGGCGCTCAAGTGTTATCCGTTGATGCCCGGCGGCTTGTTGCTGATCGAAGCATTGCTGCTGAAGATGACCACGCCCCAGGCGCTTTATGATGAGCTGGTGCACAATTTCCCGGTGATCCTGCTGCTGATGTTCATGGTGGCGGGCATCTATTTCATGAAGGACCTTTTGCTGTTTCTCTTCTCGCGCCTGCTGTTGGGGGTTCGCTCCAAGGCGCTGCTGGCGTTGATGTTCTGTTTCCTGTCCGCGTTTCTGTCGGCGTTTCTTGATGCATTGACCGTGACGGCAGTAATTATCAGCGCCGCCGTGGGGTTTTATTCGGTGTATCACCGCGTCGCCTCAGGCCACGATCCACGCCAGGACGCCGAGTTCAGCGACGACCGGCATTTACCCAGCCTTCATCATGCCGACCTCGAACAATTCCGCGCCTTCCTGCGCAGCTTGCTGATGCACGGCGCCGTCGGTACCGCGTTGGGCGGTGTGTGCACGCTGGTTGGCGAGCCGCAGAACCTGCTGATCGGCCATGAAATGGGTTGGCACTTCGCCGAATTCTTTCTGAAAGTCGCACCGGTGTCGTTACCGGTACTGGCAGCCGGTCTGGTGACCTGCGTGCTGCTGGAGAAACTGCGTTGGTTCGGCTATGGCACGCTGCTGCCGGACAATGTGCGTGCGGTGCTGGCCAATTACGCCGCCGAAGACAACGCCGAACGCACTGCACGTCAGCGCGCGGCGTTGCTGGTGCAAGGGGCGGCTGCGCTGATTCTGATTGCCGGGCTGGCGTTTCACGTCGCTGAAGTCGGCCTGATCGGTTTGATGGTGATCGTGCTGATCACTGCGTTCACCGGCATTACCGATGAGCACCGTATTGGCAACGCGTTCAGGGATGCGATGCCGTTCACGGCGCTGCTGGTGGTGTTTTTCGCGGTGGTGGCGGTGATTCATGACCAGCAACTGTTCACGCCGCTGATCCAGTGGGTGCTGGCGCTGCCGGCAGATCAACAACCGGGCATGTTGTTTATTGCCAATGGCTTGTTGTCGGCCATTAGCGACAACGTATTCGTTGCGACCATCTACATCACCGAAGTGAAGCAGGCGTTCCTCGCCGGCGACATGAGCCGCGAACACTTTGAAACCCTGGCGATTGCGATCAATACCGGCACCAACCTGCCGAGCGTGGCAACGCCCAATGGTCAGGCGGCGTTCCTGTTCCTGCTGACCTCGGCGATTGCACCGCTGATTCGTCTGTCGTACGGGAGGATGGTGTGGATGGCGGTGCCTTACACCGTGGTGATGGGCGTGTTGGGCTGGTATGCGGTGAGCTACTGGTTGTAGCACCGCAATACTCACTGTAGGAGCTGTCGAGTGAAACGAGGCTGCGATCTTTTGATCTTAAAAAATCAAAATCAAAAGATCGCAGCCTCGTTTCACTCGACAGCTCCTACAGTCGATCATGTATTCAGTGTTTGAGGATGTATTGCTCAATCGCCTCGGCCGCGCCGTCTTCGGTATTGCCCCCGGTCACCACGTCAGCCTGACGCTTCACCGCCTCCTCCGCCTGCCCCATGGCGATAGACAATCCGGCCCGGTGAAACATCGCCGGGTCGTTGCCACCGTCACCCATGGCGGCGGTCTGTTCCAGCGGTACGCCGAGAAACTCGGCCAGTGTCGCCAATGCCTCGCCCTTGTTAGCCAGCATCGCCGTCACGTCCAGATAGATCGGCTGTGAACGCGAGACCTGCGCCTGCCCTTCGACCTTGGGCAGCAACTGCGCTTCCAGTTCGATCAACAGTTCGGCGTTGTTGCTGGCGGCGACGATTTTGTCGATATGCGCCATGTAAGGCTCAAAACTCTCGACCACCACCGGAGGATAGCCGAGGCCATGCTGCTCTCGAGGAACCATCGGGCCGTACGGATCCTTCAACAGCCAGTCGCCGCCACTGAACACCCAAACCTCAATGTCCGGCTGATCGGCAAACAGTGCCAGCGCCGTCAACGCTGACGTCGCCGGCAAATAATGCGCAACCAGCAAACTGCCGTCCGGGTTGACGATTGTGCCGCCATTGAAGGCCGCCGTCGGCAGATCGACACCCAGGGCTTCGATCTGCTGCAACATGGCTTTGGGCGGACGCCCAGTGGCCAGGCTGAACAGCACGCCGGCCTCGCGCAAGGCGCGGACTGCTTCGATCGTACGCTGACTGAGGCTGTGATCAGGGAGCAGTAAAGTGCCGTCCATGTCACTGAGCAGAAAACGGATGGGTTGTTGCGTTACGTCACTCACCGACGCTGTGCCAAACGCGGCCGTCACGGGTCAGCAGCTCGTCAGCGGTCTGTGGACCATCTTCGCCAGCCGCATAGCTCTGCACCGTTGCGTCCTGCTCCCAGGCGTCGAGGAATGGCTGCACGGCGCGCCAGCCGTTCTCGATGTTGTCGGCACGCTGGAACAGCGTCTGATCGCCGGTCAGGCAGTCGTAGATCAGGGTTTCATAGCCGGTCGATGGCTGCATCTCGAAGAAATCCTTGTAGGCAAAACCCAACTCGATGTTGGCCATGTTCAACGCCGGCCCCGGCCGCTTGGCCAGCAGGTCGAACCACATGCCTTCGTTGGGTTGAATCTGAATCCGCAGATAGGTCGGCTGCAACTCATCGACCTCGGTGTCGCGGAACTGCGCATACGGCGCCGGCTTGAAGCAAATGACAATCTCGGTATCGCGCGCGCTCATGCGCTTGCCGGTGCGCAGGTAGAACGGCACGCCGACCCAGCGCCAGTTGTCGATCATGACTTTGAGCGCGACATAGGTTTCGGTCGTGCTGTCAGGCGCCACGTTGGCTTCCTGGCGATAACCGGGCAGCGGCTCGCCACCAATCTCGCCGGCGGTGTATTGGCCGCGCACCGAGTTGGCTCGCGCTTCCTCGGTCGTCCAGGGGCGGATCGCGCCGACGACTTTGGCTTTTTCGCCGCGTACTGCATCGGCGCCAAAAGCGGCCGGTGGTTCCATGGCCACCATCGCCAATAATTGGAACAGGTGATTGGGCACCATGTCCCGCAGGGCGCCGGTGACCTCATAAAAACTGCCACGGGTTTCCACGCCGACGGTTTCGGCGGCGGTGATTTGCACGTGGTCGATGTAATGGTTGTTCCAGAAGGCTTCGAACAGGCTGTTGGAAAACCGGCTGACCAGAATGTTCTGCACGGTTTCCTTGCCCAGATAGTGATCGATCCGGTAGATCTGCTTTTCCGTCATCACTTTGAGCAAGCACGCGTTCAAGGCTTCGGCGGTGTGCAAGTCGGAGCCGAAAGGTTTTTCGACCACCACCCTTCTGAACGCTTCAGGGGTTTCTTGCAGCAATCCGGCAGCACCGAGACGCCGCACCACTTCGCTGAAAAAGCGCGGCGCGGTGGCCAGGTAGAAAATCGCATTGCCGGTGCCGCTGGCGGCGATTTTCGCCGCCAGTGCTTCATAGGTGCGTTCGTCAAGGAAGTCGCCCTGGACATAGCTGATGTGCTTGGCCAGTTTGGCCCACAACACCGGATCAAGGGCTTCATCGCCCTTGCCGACCTTGGCCGCCACTTCCGCCCGAATGAAATCTTCGAGTTTTTTGGCGAAGGCTTCGTCACTGATGGCGTTGTGATCAACCCCGATGATCCGCAGTCCATTCCCCAGCAAACCGTCGCGACTCAGGTTGTACAGCGCCGGCATCAGCAGGCGCTTGACCAGATCACCATGGGCACCGAACAGAAACAGCGTGGTAGGCGGTGCGGGTTCTGCCTTGGATTTCCTGCGGATCACATGAGTCATTTTTTCGAAGTCTCCACGTGGCCGCCGAAGCCGAAGCGCTGGGCAGAGAGGATCTTGTCGCCAAAGGTGCCTTGCCCGCGCGAACGGTAGCGCGAGAATAGCGAGTTCGACAGCACCGGTACCGGTACCGATTGCTCCATGGCGGCTTCGATGGTCCAGCGACCTTCACCGCTGTCAGCTACTTCACCTGTGTAACCGTCGAGTTTCGGATCGCTGGCCAGCGCATCGGCGGTCAGGTCGAGCAGCCAGGACGACACCACGCTGCCACGACGCCAGACTTCGGCGATGTCAGCGACGTTCAGGTCGAAGCGCTGATCTTCCGGCAGGTTGGTGCTGGCCTTGGTCTTGAGGATGTCGAAGCCTTCGGCGAAGGCCTGCATCATTCCGTATTCGATGCCGTTGTGAATCATCTTCACGAAATGCCCGGCACCCGCGGGGCCTGCGTGGATGTAACCGCGCTCGGCGCGATCGTCATCGGACTTGCGATCCTTGGTGCGCGGGATGTCGCCCATGCCCGGGGCCAGGGTTTCGAACAGCGGGTCGAGACGCTTAACGGTCTCGGTATCGCCGCCGATCATCATGCAGTAGCCACGTTCCAGGCCCCAGACGCCGCCGGAGGTACCGACGTCGATGTAGTGCAGGCCTTTTTCCGACAAGGTTTTAGCCCGGCGGATGTCGTCTTTATAGAAGGTGTTGCCACCGTCGATAATGGTATCGCCAGCGTCGAGCAAGGTGCTGAGGGTGTCGATGGTGTCTTCGGTCGGTGCGCCGGCGGGCAGCATGACCCACACCGCGCGTGGTTTGGCCAGGCCAGCGACCAGGGCTGGCAAGTCGGCAACACCAGTGGCGCCTTCTTCAGCCAGGGTGTCGACAAAGGCGGTATTGCGGTCGTAAACAACGGTGGTATGTCCGTTGAGCATCAGGCGCCGCGCAATATTGCCGCCCATGCGGCCCAGTCCAATAATCCCGAGTTGCATGTTCCGATGCTCCCTACTACAAATAAATGTGTGTCAAAGGTTATAGCCCAACGCGACTAATGAGGGTTAGTCCAGAGCGCTGGCACATAGTTTCCGGGCATTGTGCCCGATCCAGACTGATAACGTCGGGAATCGTCCCGAAGACACAACGACCATGAAAAATAAAAAAGTTCCCTTTGGGGGCAAAAGAAATCAGTATTGGCGCCGATAGTAAGTGAGCACCTGATTTCAGGGAGCGTACTTACAGTTGAGACAGCCATTTGCGAGGTGAGCAATGGGCACCATACACACAGCACTGCCAGCACAAACCCTTTACGTCACGATCCGTCGCGATGAACTGCGCCAGTTGAAAGACGAGCGTGACCAGTTGAAGCAGGAAGTCGCGCAATTGCGCCTGCTGACCCAAGGCAATCAGGTTCAGCCCTGGCCTGTGACCCAACGTGTTCCCCACGCCTGACCCCCTCGCTTGACTCGGAAGCAGCCACCGCTGTTTCCGACTCGCTGCACCCTGCCTGCTCCAGCAACTCACAAAGTTTTCACACCTTCTTGTCGATACTCCGGCTCATTGTGGCCGCTCGGTAACCGCGCGGCGCCCGTTCGTCTGCGACAGGGAAAGTGCCGACGGCCGAAGTAATTATCAGGCTGGAGTGCTGAATGGCTTTGTTTAAACGCAGCAAAACGTCTGCGAAAGGTTTTGATTGGGCAGGATTTCTCTGGTTATTTCTGTTCTTCTGGTATTTTTCCGGCATCACCCAACTACTGATTCAACTGACAGGCACTTCCGGTTTTACCGGGTTCCGTCAGGCCTTTGTGATGAGCGCCATCTGGCTGGCGCCGATGCTGCTGTTCCCTAAGCAAACACGTGTGATGGCCGCGTTGATCGGCGTGGTGCTGTGGGCCTGCTCGATGGCCAGCCTCGGTTATTTCTTCATCTATCAGCAGGAATTTTCCCAGAGCGTCATCTTCATCATGTTCGAATCGAACGTGTCTGAAGCCGGCGAGTACATGACCCAGTATTTTGCCTGGTGGATGGTGCTGGCGTTCCTCGCCCATACCGCGTTCGCGTATTTCCTCTGGACCCGCCTGCGTCCGGTGTACCTGCCACATGGCCAGGCGTTGGTCGCGGCGACGGCGATTCTACTGGCCGTGGTTGGTTACCCGCTGATCAAGCAGACCGCGCACACCGGCAGCCTGGCGGGCGGCTTCGAGAAATTCGAAACCCGCATCGAGCCCGCGGTGCCGTGGCAGATGGCCGTGGCCTATCACCGTTACCTCGATACCCTGGCCGGCATGCAAGACATGCTTCACAGCGCCAGCAAAATTGCCCCGCTCAAGAACCTCTCCGATTCGATGGCCAATCAGCCAGCGACTCTGGTGCTGGTGATCGGCGAGTCCACTAACCGTCAGCGCATGAGCCTGTACGGCTACCCTCGGGAAACCACCCCGGAGCTGGACAAGCTCAAGGACCAACTGGCGGTCTTCGATAACGTCATTACCCCACGCCCCTACACCATCGAAGCGTTGCAGCAGGTACTGACGTTCGCCGACGAAGAAAATCCCGATCTCTACCTGTCGACGCCGTCGGTGGTCAGCATGATGAAACAGGCGGGTTACAAGACCTTCTGGATTACCAATCAGCAGACCATGACCAAGCGCAACACCATGCTCACGACGTTCTCCCAGCAGGCCGACGAGCAGGTGTACCTGAACAACAACCGCAACCAGAACGCCGCCCAGTACGATGGCGACGTGATCGAACCATTCAACAAGGCGCTGACCGATGCGGCGCCACGCAAGCTGATCGTTGTGCATTTGCTCGGCACGCACATGAGCTACCAGTACCGTTACCCGTCGACGTTCAACAAGTTCACCGACCGCAAAGGCGTTCCGGACGGCGTGCGTGACGATCAAGTGCCGACGTACAACAGCTATGACAACGCAGTGCTGTACAACGACTTCGTGGTGTCGAGCCTGATCAAGGACTACGCCAAGTCTGATCCGAACGGCTTCCTGCTGTACCTCTCAGACCATGGCGAAGACGTCTTCGACTCCGTTGGCCATAAAACCCTGGGGCGCAACGAGAGCAAACCGACAGCGCCGATGTACACCATTCCGTTCATGGCCTGGGCTTCGCCGAAATGGCGCGAAACTCATGACTGGAGTTTTGCCGGCGATTTGAGCCGGCCGTACAGTAGTTCTCAGCTGATTCACACCTGGGCGGATCTGGCAGGCCTGAGTTTCGATGAACTGGACCGCAGTAAAAGCCTGGTCAGCGACAGCTTCAAGCCTCGGCCATTGATGATCGGCGACCCTTATGCACGTAAGCAGAGACCGTTGATCGACTTCAGCCTGATGAAACCCAAGGGCGCACCTATCACGCCGGCAGTCGTTCAGCAGTAGTTTTGGCGCGGATCCTGTGGGAGCGGGCTTGTGTGGCGAGGGGGCTTGCCCCCGTTGGGGTGCGAAGCGCCCCTGGCATTTCAAAGTTAAACCGCATGTAAAGGATTTACGACTGCTTCGCAGCCGAACGGGGGCAAGCCCCCTCGCCACAAAAGCTCCCTCGCCACACAAGCCCGCTCCCACAAGATTATGGATTGCGGACTAAAGCGCTTTGATCCAGAACAGCATCCGCCCGTGCGCCGGGTCGAACATGCCTGGCGAAAAACCGAATTTGCCGTAGGCCCCCTGAGCCACCGCATTGCCTTCCAGTACTTCCAGGGTGATTTTGCAGCAGCCGCGCTGGCGCGCGATGTCTTCGACTTTGTGCAGCATCTTCTGACTCAACCCCAACCCGCGAAACTTCGACACCACTGCCACGTCGTGCACGTTGACTAGCGGTCGGCAAGCGAAGGTCGAAAAACCTTCAAAGCAGTTGACCAGCCCTGCCGGCTCGCCGCCGACAAACGCCAGTACGCTGAAGGCATGGGGACGTTTGGCCAGTTCCCCCGGCAGTTGTTGCAACCTATCGGCGGGTAACGGGTGACCGCCGCCCATCGGGTCTTCGGCGTAGTGGTTCAATACAAGACAAATTGCCTCGGCATGCACCGGGTTGGTGTAGCTGACCTGAAGCACAAGAATTTCTGCGGATTCCATTTCCACCCTCAATCACACAAGTTGCCCCAGTTCGCCTCTTGCGCACTGAAAGGTCCAGCGACCTTATCGCGAGTGCCGGGGTGCCGACAACCGGATCCTGTTGTGATCGTTCTCTCTCAAACGCCCCAGATCAATGCCTCGGTCCATCCCAGCTCGGCAAAATCCTCGGCCCTCAACGCCGACTCTCCGGCACAAAAAAATTCGTCCAGTTGCGGCGGCTTGACCGAGGTGCCACTGAGCATCGCGTGAACCTGCCCGCGATGATGAATCTGATGCTCGAACAAATGGGACAGCATGCGCAAACGGCTGTCATGTTGCGGGGTGTCGCGCGCGATGGTCACGAGCCGTCCGAGGTCTGCGTCGCGCAGTTGCTCGCAGTAGGCGATCAGTCGACGGTCCACCAGGGCTTGCTCGCGCTTGAGATCGGCGCTGTGGGTGAATGGCTCGTCTTCGTTGAAAAATACGTAGCAATCGGGATGCGGTTCGTCACCGCGCATTTCCCGCTCCAGGGCATCCACATAAAACCAGTCGCAGGTCAGGATGTGATTGAGGGTCGCGCTGAGGCTGGGAAAGAAACTGACTCGCGGCGCCGCCAGTTCGGCCGGGCTTAGCTGAAGCCAGGCCTTGGCCAGTCGGTGATTGGCCCAGGCGTTCTGATAGGCCATGGTCAGCAAATGGTGGGACAAGGGCTGATTCATGTTCGCTCCTCCCGGATATCAAGCCTCGGCGAAACGTTGTAGCTGCATTTCCTGCAGACGACTAAGGGTGCGACGAAACGGAAACTCCAGATAACCCTCGGTGTACAACGCCTCCATCGGCACCTGCGCTTCGAGGTACAGCGGCACCTTGCGGTCGTAGCATTCGTCCACCAGGGCGATGAACCGGCGCACGCCATCGTCATGCACCGACAACTGCGGCAACTCGCGATCACCCGCCACCACCCGTTCGACGCCGTCTTCAGTGCCGCGGGCGATGCGCCCTTCGCGTTTTTGTGCGCTGAGGTTGGGCACGTCGCTCAACAGAATAGCGCTGAAGGTGTCGCACAGGGCCATGAAGTCCATGGCGGCAAATGGCTGCTCGCAGAGCTCGGCGTAACGGCACCAGAGCACGGTTTGACTGGCCTGCATCACATTGACCGAACGGTAGCCGATCTTGACCGGATCGCTGGACAGCGACTGGCCGACGGTCAAGGCCTTGAACACCTCGCTCAAGGCGCCGGGCTGACCCGGGACATTTACCCAGTAACGCTGCAGACCGGCGCCAGGGTGCAGGCGATGATCTTCCCCGCCATCCACCGCAATCACCTGCATGTGTTGCTTGATCGCGGTAATGGCCGGCACGAACCGGTCACGGTTGAAGCCATCCGCGTACAACTGATCCGGCGGCTGATTGGAGGTGCAGACCACCACCACGCCCTGCTCGAACATCACCTGAAACAAACGCCCGAGAATGATGGCGTCACCGATGTCGTTGACGAACAGTTCATCGAAACATAGCACGCGCACTTCCTGGCTCAGTTCGCGGGCCAGGGCTTTCAACGGGTCGGCGGTGCCAGTCAATTGAAACGAGCGCTGATGCACCCAGCCCATGAAATGATGAAAGTGTTGACGTCGGGCCGGAACGCGCAGGTTTTGGTAGAACTGATCCATCAACCAGGTCTTGCCCCGCCCAACCGGGCCCCAGAGGTACACGCCGGTGATGGGCGTGTGGTTTTCATGCAAGGCTTCGTGGCATTTTTGCAGCGCCCACACGGCATGTTCCTGGGCTTCGTCCTGGACGAAGCCCTTCTGTTCGATGGCGTGTTGCCAGGCGCTTAAGGGAGAGTCGACATTCATGCGCGGCAGTATACGTCTCTGGGGCTGCTGGTGAAGCCTGGGCCGTAGCAGCTGTCGAGCCTGCGAGGCTGCGTTCGGCTGCGCAGCAGTCGTCAAACCAGAACCGGCGGTACATCAGGCATACCGCGTCAATCGGATTCACGACTGCTGCGCAGCCGAACGCAGCCTAGCAGGCTCGACAGCTGCTACATAGGCCGGTGGTTACAGCGAGATATCCAGCCTGGCAATCTTGCCCTGCTCATTGAGGCGGAACATGTAGCGCAGTTCCAGCGGGCTGCCGGGAAACGTGCCGGAGATCAGGTTGTGCACCAGCACTTTGCCGGTTCGCAGCTGAACGTCGAGCACCTCGACCCGGGGGTGATAACGTTGTGCGGTGTCTTGCATCCATTGGGCGATGGCTTGCGTGCCGACCTGATGCTGCCCTTCATCGAACACGTTGGCATCCTCAGCGAAAAAACTGGCAACCCTCGACGTATCGCGAGCATTGGCAGCGGCAATGTAGGCGGCGATGGCGGGGGCCAGTGAAGAGGCTGGATTGGACATGTTTACGGCTCCTTGTGAGTTGATTCTGGAGCCATGCTAAAACAAGCCTGTGTCAGTTCTTGTCAGGAGTGAAACGCCCTGCTTCGTCGAGTTGCATCTGCTTGCGCCAGGTGCGCAAAAGGTCGCTGCGTCGACCCGGATAACGTTCGCCCTGCTCACTGGCAGCCGAGATCCGGTCGGTGCGAAAGGTGCGATAGGCACTGCGCAATTCACACCAGGCGACGATGATCCGCACCTCGTTGAGAAAACCCAGGGCCAGTGGCCAGATCAGCCGCTGACTCGGCACCTGATTGGCGTCCGCGTAATCGATGTGCAGCTTGGACTGATCGCGGATGGCTTGGCGAAATACATTCAAGGGCACGGCATTTTGCGGATAGCCATAACCCGGAGGGCCCGGCAGTACTGTGGGATTGCGCAAGGCCTCCTGGGCGGCGGGGTCGAGTACCGCGGCGATTTTTGCCAAGGCATCGGCCGCGGCTTTGCCCAAGACCTCATCGCCACGCTGATCGACGTAGCGCAACCCGAGCACAATAGCTTCGGTTTCATCGGCATTGAGCATCAAGGGCGGCAGGAACAGACCGCTGCGCAACACATAGCCGATCCCCGCCTCGCCAAAGATCGGCGCGCCGAGGGCGGTGAGTTCCGCGATGTCGCGGTACAGCGTGCGTTCGGAAATCTCCAGTTCGCTGGCCAATGTCGCGGCAGTCACCGGACGACTTTTGCCCCGTAGCACTTGTAACAAAGTCAGTAAACGGCTGGTTCGCGACACGGTCGGCAGGCTCTTTCCTGAAAAAGTCGTCGGAGCTTAGCAGAGGCTGTTGTCAGAAACTGGCAGGAGCGATAAGACCTCGCTCCAATGGCCGGACATAGATCAAATGTGTGCGGGCTCTGTGGCGAGGGGGCTTGCCCCCGTTCGGCGGCGCAGCCGTCGCAAGATCAGCGCGTCAGGTGTGTCTGAAGGAATGTCGGGGGCCGCTTCGCAACCCAAACGGGGCAAGCCCCTTCGCCACAGGTTTTGTGTATGCCCCTCTGTACCGTTTAGCGTTGCCCTCACTGCCCGCGGCTGGCATCCTGCGCCTCCATTTTCTGACCCGGCCCCGCCTTTCGGCACGCAAACCACCATGACCGCCTCTGAAAAAGCCCTTGCCCCACGCAACAACGATCTGATTTACGGCCTCGACGATCGCCCTCACCTGACCGCCACGGTCTTCGCCGCCCTGCAACATGTACTGGCGAGTTTCGTTGGCATTATCACGCCGACGCTGATCATGGGCAGCGCCCTTGGCCTGCAAAGTGAAGTGCCTTATCTGATCAGCATGGCGCTGTTCGTTTCGGGGCTGGGCACGTTTGTCCAGGCGCGGCGGTTCGGCCCGGTCGGTTCCGGCCTGTTGTGCCTGCAAGGCACCAGCTTCTCGTTTATCAGCGTCATTCTCAGCGCCGGTTTCATGGTCAAGGCGCGGGGCGGCGGCACCGATGAAATCCTTTCGACGATTTTCGGCGTGTGCTTTTTCGCCGCGTTCATCGAAGTGGTACTGAGCCAGTTCATCGGCAAGCTGCGGATGCTGATCACCCCGGTGGTGACCGGCACCATCATTACCCTCATGGGCCTGTCGCTGATCAAGGTCGCCATGACCGACATTGCCGGCGGTTTCGGTGCGGCGGATCTCGGCGCGGCCAGCCATCTGGCGCTGGCGGCACTGGTGCTGGGAACCATCGTGGTGTTGAATCGGGTGGATGTGCCGTTCCTGCGCCTGGGCGCGATCGTCATCGGCCTGGCCCTCGGTTATGCGGTCGCGTGGTTCATGGGCCAGGTCGACTTCACCAGCCTGCCCGCCGTGCCGCTGATGAGTGTGCCCGTACCGTTCAAGTACGGTTTCTCATTCGACTGGGTGGCGTTTGTGCCGGTGGCGGTGATTTTCCTGGTGTCGCCGCTGGAAGCCGCCGGTGACCTGACCGCCAATTCGATGATTTCCCGGCAGCCAGTCAAAGGCCCGATCTATATCCGCCGGATCAAATCCGGGTTGCTGGCCGACGGTCTCAATTCGGCGATGGCTGCGGTGTTCAACAGCATGCCAATGGTGACCTTCGCTCAAAACAACGGCGTGATTCAGCTCACCGGTGTGGCCAGCCGTTATGTGGCGTTTTTCATCGCCGGCCTATTGGTGGTATTGGGGTTGTTCCCGATGATTGGCGCGGTGCTGCAATTGATGCCAAAACCGGTGCTCGGCGGCGCTGAACTGGTGATGTTCGGCACCGTGGCAGTGGCCGGGATCAAGATTCTCGCCGAGGCAGGCCTGCATCGGCGCAACATGCTGATCGTGGCGATTTCCCTAGGCATGGGCCTGGGCGTCGCGGCAGTGCCTGAAGTGTTGCGCGAGTTGCCGAAGGCGCTGCACAACATCTTCGAATCACCGATCACTGTCGGTGCGTTGTGCGCTATCGTGCTGAATATCTTCCTGCCCGAAGAATTCATCGAGCTGGAAGAAGACGAGTTCGATCCGGAAGCCTCGGTGCTTCAGGTGATGCAGAACCCGGATGTTGCGGCCAAGGGTGAACCCGTTTCACCTGCAGCTGTCGCACAGTTGAACCGTGCGTAATGCTCAAGAGCCGAGCCACGAGCGGCTCGGCCTTTTTCTTTACGAGAACCTGTCCATGCGCAGATTGTTCGCCCTGTCTCTGTCCCTCCTGTTGCTCTCCCTGAGCGCCTGCTCCCTGTTCCCTCATCGCGATCCGCTGAACATCAACGTGGTCGGTATCGAGCCGCTGCCAAGCCAGGAACTGGAAGTGCGTTTTGCGGTAAAACTGCGCGTGCAGAACCCCAATGAAACGGCGATCGACTACAACGGCGTGGCCCTGGATCTGGAGGTGAACGGTCAATCACTCGCCTCCGGTGTCAGCGATCAATCGGGCTCGATCCCGCGTTTTTCTGAAGCGGTGATTGTTGTGCCGGTGAGCGTTTCGGCCTTCTCGGTGCTGCGTCAGACCCTCGGGCTGGGACAGACGCAGACACTGAACAATATGCCTTATGTGCTTCGGGGCAAATTGGCCGGTGGCGTGTTCGGCACGATGCGTTTCCTTGATCGCGGCAAACTCAGCCTGCCGGGACCGACTACCGACACGTGGTAATACTCACGGCTCGGCCCGCGGTTTAACCGGATCGATCACCTGGGTCACACAATGTTTGAGGCCTTCTACGTGCCAGTTGGCCCACAGCCGACTTTTGCCGGTGCTGTCTTCATCCGGCTCTATCGCCAGCCAGTTTCTTGCGGCGATCAGGTAACGTCCTCGGGCACCGATGGGTAACATGGTTCCGGTGATGCCGTAGTCGATCTGTTCCTGTTCCTTGCCAATGGACTCCAGAAATTGCACTGCCAGCACTGGCGGTGCAGGATGCACGACCCCGGTCGAAATCAATTGGTAAATCAATCCTGAACCATCGTTGCGATGCCGGGACAACGTCGATTCGATCACGCAGGCCCCCGCCACATGAACATCACCGGACACCAGCGTAACCTTGCATGACTCGGCATGGGCGAAATCCAGCAACCGCATGATCAACCGTTTGCGTTCGTCTCGGTGAGGCAGGCTTCGCCAATGGTCGCGCAAATCGTCCTCAAGCTCCTGTTGCCCCGAGATCAGGTCCAGTGCCTTTTCGGCCGCCTGCAAATCAAGGTAGCCCACGGGAATACTCGACATCAGCAGCAAGTGCTTATGCCCCTTGACCTTGCTCAGCCAGGCATAAATCGCATCCCAACTGACGGGCGAAATGATCCGGGTCGACCGAGCCGGCGGAGTCGTCAAATCCGGTGCACGTTCACTGCGCAAGTCGGGGACCAGCAATGCCAATTCGCCCAGGCCGGTAAACCCCAGGTGAAAGCCGTCGGCGGTGTCGGGAATCGCACAGGGATGAGTATCAGCGGACGGTTTGAGGTGCGGATGAGTCTGGATCAGTTGCTGCTGGAAAATCCTGAAATAGCGTTTGGCCGTGGCAAACAGCCCCTGGAACACCGGGCTTGAATGCAGTATCTCATCGTAGGAACCCCAGCCATCGATGATGTCATGGTCATCCCACATCATCACCGTCGGAACGGCTCTGAGCAGCTTCGCGACCTCAGGTTGTTTCCAGCGCTCCAGGTAGAGTCTGGCGAAGAACTTGTCCAGATCGGCTTCGATCACCTTGCTGTAGACCGCCTTTCGACGGTCGGCGAAAGGCTTGGCAAACCATGTTTTCATCGACGACACATTGCTGCGCATATTGTCGCTGTAAACCTGATCGCCCCCCATCAACAACAGGTGATAGGGCTTGCTTTGATGAGCCCCCCACATGTGTTCCCAGCGCTCGTTGTTCCGGTCCACCTTCTCCATGTCCTTGGGGTCCGAGAAACCGTTGCACGACACATAGGCCATGCGCGGCGACTGACCCTCGGCCGGAACGACAAAGTTGGCCTCCGCGCCCTCTATCTTGATCGTGTAAGTAGTGGCGACAGCCTGGTCTTGCAGCGCTTTTAAATCGATGCGCCAGACGCGGTACTGAGGATTGAGCAACGGGATATCAGCGGTGGCCAGCGGTTTGCCGGCAGTGATACCGCCGGGTACTTTTACGCTGGGTGATATCGCGCCCAAGGGTAAAACCACTAGAGCCGACACGTTATAGACATTACTGTTGATGCCACGAAACTGCAGAATCGGGCCGAGTAACAAACTCATGGACAGTCCATCCGTTGACAGGGGTGTGAACGCCTAGAGACTAGACGGACAATCGACGCTGCGCATGATGCGCAGCACCCGTCCCTACAAGGAGGTCAGCCACGATGCACGCCGCTCCAACGCTCTACACCGAACGACTGATTTTGCGCCCGCTGGAACTGGCTGATGCCGAGGCCATCCAGCAACAGTTCCCTCACTGGGACGTGGTGCGTTATCTGAACGTCCTGGTGCCGTGGCCTTATCCCGCCAACGGCGCGTTGACTTATCTGCGTGATATTGCCCTGCCGGCGATGGCCCGTGGCGAGGAATGGCACTGGTCGATCCGCTTGAAGTCGGCCCCCGATCAACTGATCGGCAATGTCAGCCTGATGAATGAACAGGACAACAACCGCGGCTTCTGGCTGGCCCCGCAATGGCAAGGCCAGGGGTTGATGGGTGAAGCCAGTGCGGCGGTGACCGAGTACTGGTTCGAAACACTCGGCCGGCCGTTGCTGCGCGTGCCGAAAGCGGCGCCGAATATCGGCTCGCGCAAACTCTCGGAACGTACCGGCATGCGTTTGATACACACCGAAGAGGACGACTTTGTCAGCGGGCGATTCCCGAAGGAGCTCTGGGAGATCACCCGCGAAGAGTGGCTGCGCCTCAGATAAAACGCACGCCCGGTTTGGCCCGCTCATCCACCGTCAACTCAAACACGTCCGGGCGCGCGTAGTGCCCGACCACGTCGTAGTCGTAACGGGCGCGGATCAGGTCGTCGGTGTTGATTTCAGCGGTGAGCAAACCCGCCTCGCCACGCAGCGGCCCGGCGAGAATGTCGCCCATGGGCCCGACAATCACGCTGCCGCCGGCAATCAACGGGCGCTCCGCCGGCCAGTTGGCGATTTCCACGCCCAAGGCTTGCGGTGAAGCCTGGACCTGACAGGCGCTGACCACAAAGCAGCGTCCTTCATGGGCGATGTGGCGCATGCTGACTTGCCACATTTCCCGCTCGTCCACGGTCGGCGCGCACCAGACCTCCACGCCTTTGGCGTACATCGCGGTGCGCAGCAGCGGCATCATGTTTTCCCAGCACACCACTGCGCCGATTCGCCCGACCTGGCTGTCGATCACCGGCAAGGTCGAGCCATCGCCCTTGCCCCAGATCAGTCGTTCGGTACCGGTGGGCATCAGTTTGCGGTGCTTGGCGACCAGCCCGGCCTGCGGATCGAAATACAACGCGGTGCAATACAAGGTGCTGCCCGCGCGCTCGATCACGCCGATCACCAGATTGGCGCCCGTGCGTGAGGACAACCCGGCCAAAACTTCAGTCTCCGCACCGGGCACGTCGATGGCGTTGTCGAAATATCGCGCAAACGCTTCACGACCTTCCGGCAGTCGATAGCCGAGTTGCGTGCCGAAGCCCTCGCCTTTTGGGTAGCCGCCGAGCAACGCTTCAGGCATGACCACCAGTGCGGCGCCGGATTCGATAATGGCGGCTTCCCAGGAGAGGATTTGATCGAGGGTATCGGCCTTGCCGCCGGGCAAGGCGCCGATTTGCAGGGCAGCAACGATGGACTTGGGCATCGCGGTGACTCCGTCAGTAATGAGGTGTTGCTCATTCTCCGGCGCCACAGGATCATGAATAAAGCCCGACTCACTGCTGAATGATATGAACCAAATGAATATCGCGACCGTCGATCTCAACTTGCTCAAAGTCTTCGAAGCCCTGCATGAGGAATCCAGCGCTAGCCGTGCCGCGCTGCGTCTGGGCGTGACGCAGTCGGCGGTCAGCGCGGCATTGCGCCGATTGCGCGAGGTGTATGGCGATCAGTTGTTCGTGCGCACGGGTCGAGGTCTTGCGCCGACGCTCAAGGCCAATCAGTTGAAACCGGTGGTCAGCGATGCGCTGAACAAATGCCGCCAGAGCCTGGCGATGGTCGATCCGGCGGCGAATCATTACGACGGACGCTCGGTGACGGTGGGTTTGTCGGATGATTTCGAAATCGCCTACGGGCGACGATTGATTGACGAGATCGCTGATCGCGCGCCGAAACTGCGGCTGATCTTTCGCCAGACCCATAGCCAGATTGTCGCCCGGGCCTTGATGGAACGCAGCATCGATCTGGCGATCACGGCCGGCGGATTCGCCGAGCGTTTGCTCAGTCGTCAGGTGCTGGGTGAAGGCGATTACCTGTGCCTGGTGGACCCCCTCAGTCTGGCCGAGGGACAGGAAACTCTCAGCCTTGAAGCGTTCGTCGCCCGTGAGCATATTCTGGTTTCATCGGGCGGTTTTATCGGGATTACCGATGAAGGCCTGGCGGCGTTGGGCCTGAGTCGGCGGGTATGCGCGTCGACCACGCACTTTGCCGCGTTGCCGCACTTGCTCAAGGGCAGTCAGGCAGTGGCGACTATTCCAGCCCATGCGGCTCGAAGTATCGCCGCGCTCAGCGGACTGGCGCTGCTGCCCTGCCCTCTGGCGCTGCCACG
Source organism: Pseudomonas sp. TH37 (assembly GCF_016650735.1). NCBI lineage: Bacteria > Pseudomonadati > Pseudomonadota > Gammaproteobacteria > Pseudomonadales > Pseudomonadaceae > Pseudomonas > Pseudomonas sp. TH37. Next base: position 733,214 of record NZ_JAEKFD010000002.1, on the reverse strand, counting down.
CTATCCGATCGAACTGGGCTGGCGTACCAGCACGCAGCTCGATCCGGTGGTGCTGAAAGTGCGCGAGGCGATTATCGCGACCTTTTCTCACCCGTAGGAGCTGGCGAAGCCTGCGATCTTTTGATCTTCGGCAATTTCGAAACTGTCAGTGCTGGAAGCTTATTTAGCCGCCATCAGGCGATTGACTTCACTGCGCACCATGTTCGCGAATTCCGGGGGCGACATGCCGTCAAGTTCGGCGCGGACCCACTCGGCCCATTTGCCTTTGCGCTTGGCGCGCTCACCGAACAACCGTGCGGCTTCGCCCTTGGATTTACCCAGGTTGTTTTGCCAGAGTTCGAACAGACGGGATTTTTCATCTTCAAGCGCCGCGCGCTCGGCAAGGGGTTTGTCGGCCAGATTGAAGCTCATGGAAGATACCTGCTGCGTAAAATAGGCGACATCTTACACTGTAGGAGGAAATGTCCTGCCCTGGATTTTTCTTCAGGGAGGAGTCGCCACGCAAAATTGCTGCAACTTTTGCCATGGCGCCAGACTCCATTGTTCACTGCCCATTTACCTGCAAGGAGTACTCCAATGGCCCGCAAAATCATCGATCAAGTCACCGAGGATCAAATCAAGGATCAGGTCTTCAGCGAACTTCAGGCCCTGATCGAAGAGTCGGAAAAACTGCTCAAGAGCAGTGCTTCACTGGTCGGTGAGGAAGCGGACACCCTTCGTGGGCAAATCGCCCAGAAGCTCCAGCAGGCCCGGACTTCAGTCTCCAGCGTGCGTGACCGGGCCAAACCCGCAGTCGAGGCCAGCGAAATCTACATCGGCGGCCATCCCTGGCAAACCGTGGCCATCTCCGCCGGATTCGGTTTGGTGGTGGGGCTGTTGTTGGGACGGCGTTAAGCCATTGTGGTGAGGGGCTTTTGTGGCGAGGGGGCAAGCCCCCTCGCCACAGAAGCCCGCTCCCACATTAGGGATTGCGTTTGAGCTCAAAGCCCGGCCAGTTCTCGCAGATTTGCCAGCGTCTGAGCATCGAGCGCAATGCCTTCGACCTTGGCTTTGGCGCGCTGCCGGTGACGTCGATCACCCGGTAACCGCTTGAGCCCTACACCATGCATTTGCCGAACCAGTTCCTCACTGCGCTCGGCAAAACTCTGCCCCGCCGACTTGCTCGGGTCGATCACGATCAGCAGTTGACCGGTCCAGGGTGTTTTCGCCCCTGGATGGTTCGACCAGTCGAACTCGAAAGAAAAATTGCCCCCGGTCAACGCCGCCGCCAACAACTCCACCATCATCGACAGCGCTGACCCCTTGTGTCCGCCAAACGGCAGCAAGGCGCCGCCCTCAAGGATCGCTTTCGGGTCCTGGGTCGGCTGGCCGAGGCTGTCCACGCCCATGCCCGCCGGCAAACGCTCGCCTTTACGCGCAGCGATCTGTACATCGCCATGGGCAATGGCGCTGGTCGCCAGGTCGAAAACGATCGGATCACCGTTGGCCCGAGGGGCGGCGAAGGCAATCGGGTTGGTCCCGAACAGCGGCCGATCGGCACCGTGCGGCACCACGCAGGTCATGCTGTTGACCACGCTCAGTGCCACCAGCCCTTCATCGGCAAACGGCTCGACGTCTGGCCACAAGGCGGCGAAATGATGGGAATTGCGGATGGCCAGCACCGCAATACCGGCGCTACGGGCTTTCTCCACCAACAATGACCGCGCCGCCGCGAGGGCCGGTTGGGCAAAACCATTATCGGCGTCGACCCGGACGAAACCCGAGGCCACGTCCTCGACCACCGGCACCGCCTGACCATTGACCCAGCCGCTTTGCAACGTCGACACATAACCGGGAATGCGGAATACACCGTGGCTGTGAGCACCGTCGCGCTCGGCGCCGGCGCAGTTGAGAGCCAGGGTTTTGGCGACATCGGCTGAGGTGCCGTGGCGCAGGAAGATTTGCTCGAGCAACGCCGTCAGCGCTTCGAAGGACAGGTTTTGCGAAACCGCAGTAGACACATGATCGTGTGGCGCAGACATCTGAAGCTCCAGAGTAATTATTGGAGGGGGCAACAGCGTATGAAAACGAACCGATTAACAACGGGCGACGAGTAGCCTGTCAACCCTTCGCTTGAACCGGTGCATCTGATCAGAACCAATTGAGCCGAAAAGCCGCTTTGGCGCATGTTTGCACAAACATCGGGTGGCCATGCGGTAACTATCTACCACCTTCGACTCACCCGCGACTTTTAGTCTTGAGCCTCAACCCGCTGGCGCATTCAACCGCGCCCTGAACGAGACTCGACGATGCCCACACCTCCCACTCCGCTGTTTTTCCCCGAGGCCCTGCACGCACCCGGCCACTGGAATGATCTGGGTAAAATCCATGGGCTGACGCGCAAGGATTTCGAATGGCTCAGTCATCTGGAACTGGCCAGCCAAACGTTACGCCTTCAACAGACACCATCCATGTTCGCCGAAAAAATTTTGCTGAAGTCGGACGCTCTGGACCCCATCCCTTTGGCGGGCAGCTTCGTGTTGAGCCTCACCCCGAATGACAAGGGCGAGATTCTCTACACCCCGTACGCTGGCATAAAGAAGTTCGACAGCCGCGCAGCCTTGACCGAACAGCTTAATAGTCAGCTGAACAGCGTGACCGAGGACGACGACCTGCTGGCCTTCATGTCGTTGTCTGCGCGCAAAACGCTGGCAGCCGCGACCTCTATTCAAGTGAGTTTTCAGGCCATCGAAGGTGAAATATTCGAAGACCAGCGCACCGTCATCACCGAGTACCAGCGAGTGAACGAGCAGGCCATGCTGGACGAGTTGGTCAAGTTGCCAACGCTCACCTCGCTGCTCACTACGCTGCTTGATGAGTTGCTGCAATCACCATTCCCGGGCCTTGATCAAAGCCAGACCCGACTCAACTTTTATTCCGTTACACCGGCCGATGACGGCAACCAGCAAAGTGCCTCGAGCCGCTGGATCAACTCCATGTCCTTGAGTGACGCCGTGCTGTCGTACTACCGCCATCAGCGTTGGCCGAGCGGGCAGTCTCACGAATTTTCCCATCCGGAAAAAAAGTCGACGAGCATCGACCAGGGCCACTGGGAAACCGCTGTAAAGACCGCCTCCAGCAAACTGATAAGCCTGCTGTCCGGAAAACTGCAGCACTACTGGGACTCTGCAGCTGCCGACGGTGCTTCACGTCGCGACTTTTTCAGCCGAGCCATCCGGGAAAAGGCGCGTGCCGAGTTTCTGATCAAGCGCGAAGCCGACATCATCGACCCTGAACAGAGCCAGGCCCTGCACCAGCTGATTCAGCTGAGCGCCGGCACGCCTTCGACACTCAGCCTTGAAACCGTGCGTCTTTGGGAATACGAGGCCAACTACGTAGAGCTGGCGGGTTCACTGATGATCAGTCATTCCTCGTCCAATGCCTTTCTTTACACACCCGCTCAGGGGTTACAGGTTCTGAAAGACCATCAAGACCTCAAAGACACCTTGCTGAGCAAATTCAGCGCGGTCGGCCACGAAGATGAGCTCTACGGTCTCCTGAGTCTGGACGAACGTAACCGGTTCATCGGCTTCAATCACCCACAGGTTTCCGGCGAGGTGATTTCAGGGTCGATATTCAAAAAGCTGTTTGAGGCGATCATTACCAAGCAACTGCAAAACATGGAATACGTTCTGCAGGTTTACCGCCACAGCGACGGCACCGTGAACGTCCATGCCTTGTTAGACAAGGCACTGGATATACGCTCAATGATCAGCGATCAATTGCTGACGCTTAATGTTCAGGGACGCTGGAGTACCCGGCCGGTGTTGTCCGGCAAACAATTGCCATCCTTGGTGCTGGCAGACAAGGCAGCGGCTTTCGTAAAAACCTTCAGCGATGTCAAGTCGCTGCTCAGCGCGGAATTTGCCTCCCAGCCGATCGAATCCCTGGCGCTACAAAGCGTTTATCTGGAGAAACTTAAACCCCGGATAGCCCATGCATTTTCGGTAGGTTTGCGCGGGTTCAGCATTCGGGCCGGGCGATTCTGTGGACGCCTGCGGCCGGGCTCGAAGTTTTCGCGACAGTCAGCAGCGCAACGACGGAACTGAACCGGCGCCTGCTCGACGACAACAAACGCCTGGAGTTGCTGGAAAACCTTACCCCTGCCCAACGCAGATTCCACCAGAACTATAAGCTCAACTCGTTGCGACTGATTGAAGGCCATGTGTTGCAGCGCCTTGCGCAATCCTCCATCGAGCACTTCCTGGCCTGTTGTGAACACCTGCGCAGCCAGAAGCTGGACGATGCGCAGCAGATCAAAGCGTTGAAAAAAATGACCCAACGGGTCATCGACACCAACTTGCAAAGAGCCACGTTGCTCTCGCAAGCCATCACCCGACAGCAGTCTCTACCTGCATGGCTTGGAATGGCCCCAGTCGAAGAACAGCAGCTGCACATCGAATTGCTGGAGCAATACCGCAACAGCGTCACCGACGACAAGGACTACTTGCACGGGATCCAGACCCTGACGGCCTATGTGCATGACCGATTAGTATCATTGATTGGCAGCCGATTCCCTGGAACGCAACTTGACCCCGACCAGATCAAAATCACGCCCAACCTGGCCCTGGCCGGGCCGTCGCGTAGCTTGACCGAATTTGCCCTGAACCCTGTCAACGCGGCTCAAGTCACCGGATTCAAGATCGCCTCGAACGCCTCTCAGGCCCTTCCCGCAGGCCTGAATGAGGACACCGTGCGCCAGCTTGTGCGGTCGCTGAATATCCAGAGCGATTATGCAAAGCGAGTGACCGATGCATTGACCAAGGCCGGCACCGATGCCGACAGTCGAATGCAGCGTTTTATTCAGCAACTACCGTGGCAGCTGCTGCAACACGCTCATGCGCTGAAACTGCAGCAACGTCTTTCCGGCAGGGCCTTTGATTTGATCTGGCAGGTTCTCGATATGCCGGACGCGATCGCCCGCGCGGTTGTAACAGGTGCCCACGCCATCGTCAGGCCACTGGAAATGATCAAGACCGCAGGTGTCGCAGCGGTGAAAACCCTGGGTCTGTACCTGATCGGCCCCGGTGCCGGACATGACGGGCCGCAAATCCTCTATGCGCCTTATCACGCAGGTTCCATATTCACCGAGTTCGTGAACGAGGCCAGCGTTATCTCAGCGATCAATACGCCAGGGCCACTCCAGGAACTGATCCTTCGCAGGCTTCCCGAGGCTGAACAGTCTTTGTTCGGCAACTTGTTCAAATCCACCGTAGGGCAACAGAGCGAAATCACCCTCGCCTCCACCCCCATCAGCGGCAACCTGCTTGCACAGTTGTTCAACGATAACGTCAGCCTTCTTTCGAAGATGCTCGGCAGCCACTCCGAAATCACCGGCCAGGCAGAATGGGAAGCCGCCAAAAACCTGTTCAGCTCTGGCATCAGACTGATTTCGAGCCTGTTGCCGGGCAAACTCTCCTATGTTCAGTTTCTGTGGCAAAGCTACAAAGACTTCAAAGACTCCGCCGAAGCGCTGCAGGATCATCACTGGAAACAGGCATTGCAGACGTTTATTGCCGGTGCCGCGCAAATGGTGTCGCTGGGACGGTTGTCGCTAGAGTCTTCTATCGAGTCGGCGCCAGCAACGGCCACCTCCCCACCTGTTGCCCAGCCGTTGGTTGTCCCGCAATGGTCGCAAGTAAAACCGACAGCACCGACGCGCACGGCATTGCAGCCTTTCGAGACCACTACTGTGGCGTTGAAGGATCTGACCAGACGCACGACTGATGGCACTTATCTGGAGGCAACCAGCAAACGAACCTACGCCCCGGTCGGCGGAAAGGTATACCGCGTAGTGAAAACCGGGGCGATCTGGCGAATGATCAACGACCAACAACAGGGCCCCGCGTTGCTGACAACGCCGGGCAAACAACTGGTGATCGATCCGGACTCGCATACGATTCACTACGGCAAAGCCCTGTCGAAAATGCACAACCAATATGTTTCCAGTCGCGTAGTCAACAGCGTACTGAATATCGAAGCGCGGGGAATGGAAGACATTCGGACAAAACACCCGGAAAAAGCACGCATGCTCGTGCAAGCCATCGATCTGGCTCGCTACTACGCGTTTAACAGTCTGCATAACCTGGTGCAACTCAGACACCTGAACCCGGGAACGCGGCTGGATACCTTTCTTAAAGCCTTTTTTGATACTGGCAGTATCGACGCCAGTGTTCTCGACAAGATCAAAAAAGTCATCGCTCCAATTTGCAAGGCACTGGTAGACCCAAACGAGGACTTGATGAATACCGAGCATTTTGTGGTCGGTTCAAACAAAGACTGGCTCGACAGTACGATCGCTTTTGTTGTGAATGACGATGCGCAGAGGCGTGTGCATTTCACTGAGAGGTTTTTTGACCCGAAACTCGATTGGTACAAGTACTGTTTGACTGAGCCTTTCGACGTTGACGACCACTCCCGGGCCGCGACCCTGATTCATGAGTTTTCCCATCTTTTTTCAAAAACCGTGGATATTGCGACGGTTGAGGCAAGGCGTCCGTTCACCGACCTCATCGCCACCGTCACCGGTTTCGGTGTGGTAACCAAACAGACGCAGCAGGATTTCCAGCGACGAGCATTGTCCCTGGCCACCCCGAGAGAAGAACTGTTTACGCGCTGGGACGAACCATTGCAGTCATGGATCATGCCTGGACTCGATTGAGGGGTTGGAGCATGTGGCTAAGGACATCCTCAAAACGACGGGCTGCACGACGATGGAAGAAGCTCGCAATGCCTTCCTCGATCCACGGAATGCGAGCCAGCGCATCGACACCATTTTGCGCAATGCCGACTCGGTCGCTCGCTTGATATGTGAAATGGGTCGACAGCTGGATCCGGTGCCAACCCCATAAACGGTTTGACTTGAAGCACCTAAAATCAGGCGCAGGTCACCCCGATCTGCACCTGGTTTTCTCGTCCTTGACAGGGATCATTCCTGCTGACCTTGACCATTTTTTCACTCCAACTATGGATACTTCCCGGCGACGCTCTGTTTGCAGGGCGCGCGGGTGAAAAATAAGTCGCACTTTGATGGGCAATTGCCATGACGGTTGTTCTCGCAGACTTCCCCTCAAGGTTAGAATGCAGGAAATCAGGATGAGTCAATGACCGACCACTCTCTCTCGCAAGCTCAATACGACGCCATCACCGATGCCGCTGCGCACTGGTGCATGCGTCTGCACGCCGTTGACTGCACGGCCGAAGAACGCCAGGCGTTCGAGCAATGGCGCAATGCTCATCCTCTGCATGCCTTCGAGTACGAAGCCATGCTGGAGATCTGGGATGTTGCGGGCGACTTGCCTCGTCCCGAATCTCCCGCGCCGGCTGTTCGCGGCAAACCGACAATGCCTTGGCGCACTTTCGGCATTGCCGCCACCGTCTGCGCCTTGGCGTTGCCGCTGGCGGCCTATACCGGATGGAACCTGGGTTGGCTGCCCAATACCTATCAGCATTTCGAAGCGACCGACAATGTTCGTCAGGTCACGCTGAGTGACGGCAGCCAGGTGGAGCTGAACCTGGGCAGTGAACTGACGTTCAGCAATTACAAGGACCAACGTCGTGTCACGCTGAAAAAAGGCGAAGCCTTCTTCAGCGTCAGTCATGACCTGCAGCATCCGTTCATTGTCAGGGCTGCCGATGGCAGGATTCGCGTCACTGGAACCCAATTCAATGTCTGGATGTATGAAGACCAGGTACGCGTGAACCTGATCGAAGGTTCTGTGCTGGTGACCAGCAACGGTGCCCTGCCCGGCGAGGGTTCACGTCTCGAACCTGCCATGCAGGCACGTTACCGACACGGCGACTTCACGCCGCAAATCAGCCAGACCTCTGCCAACGACCATTCGCTGGCCTGGCGCAGCGGCAAACTGGTGCTCGATGATCTGACGCTGACCGATGCCCTGCCCTTGATCAATCGCTATTTGAACAAGCCAGTCATGATCGCCGACCACAGTACCGGCTCGATTCGCCTCGGTGGTATCTACAACATCAAAGAGCTCAACAGCCTGGTGGCTTCGTTGCCCAAGGTGCTGCCGGTCTATCTGACCCGCAACAAGGACGGCAATCCGGTCCTCAATTCGATCCCGCAACAAACCCCAAAAAGCTGAAGGCCGCCACCCTTGCGGGGTGCAGCCTTCACTTTTGATTCAAACGCTGTCGCGATTACTGCGCGGCGATCTTCCCTGCTTTTTCATCCTGCTCGCGGATCGTCTGAGCCTGGTACTGCGGATCGGACGTGATCTGCTGCTCGGTGAACGGCAACACACTCAACTGTTTCTTCGAAAAGGCCAGTGTCTGGTCCCGGGAGTACTTCGACGCCGGGTCACTGGACAACGAGAATGCCAACAAACCCCGAGCTTGCGGCCCCTTGTCATCGAAAGTCACCACCTGCAAATAGCTGGTGCCACTGACGACTTCGCGCTTGCCGTCGGTTCTCGGCACGCTCTGGATCGCGTTATACACACCCAGCGTGCCCGGCCCGCCGTGGATCGGCGTTTGCTGCCCGCCGCTGCTGACCACCTGGATATCGCCCCAGCGGCTATCGGCTTTCAGGCCAAGGGTTTTTACCTTCTCGACCGAGGCCAGCATCGCCGCCCGAATCGCTTTGGCGACGTCTGGCTGTTCAATTGCCAGACCACGTGGTGTGTTTTGCGGATCCTGCGGGTCGAACGCCACACGCCAGATGCCAGGGATTTGCTGTAACGGCACCATGACATTCTGAAAATGCACAAAGCCCAGTCCACTGTCCAGATTCACCCGGCGATCCCAGGCCTTGAGGCTGGCACACAACGGCGTAAGCATCGGCGCATCGACGCCGAGGTCCGCGGCACAGAATTGCAGCAGATCCGGCATCACTTGGGCCGCCTGATACACCTGATCGTCCATCACCATGTGTTGCAGATCTGCCGCAGCGACAGGGCCGGCCTTGCTCAAGGTGCCCAGACGCTCCAGTGCGAAACGCGAACGCAGCCCCAACGGCTGATTGTCCTGACTGATCAACGGCGAGAAACCGGTGAGCGGTTGTGCCGGGTTGGCCATCCAGGCCGAATCATTGGAATGCTGCACGAAGTCTTTGCGCAGCAGTTGCGGCAACTTGTCTGCCGCATAAATACCTTTTTGCGCAGCGTTCGGGTCGATGTCCCAGGCACAGGCGCTGTTGGAACCGTCGAGCAGGATCATCTGTAATCCGGCCCGAGGATCGCTGCACTTGGCCAGCTTGTCGGCATTGACGTTCGGCACCACCGACAGGTTCATGTAAAGCGCCTGCCCCTGATCGTCCACCGCCAGGGTATTGACCCACGGGATCCCCTGAATATTGTGCACCGATGCCTGCAAATTCTTGAGGCTGGCGGCACGGTTCATCGCATACCACTGCTGCAAGACCCGGTCGTTCTCCAGGTTGGCATCGCGCAGGCTGTAGGCGAACTGGTTGTTCCAGTCCAGCTTGCCGGGCCATTGCACAATCGGGCCGAACTCCGAGCTGTAGACCACATGGGAAATCTGCCGAGTCTGGCCATCGGCTTGCTTCACGTTCACCGCCAGCGTCTGCTTTTTCATCGGCAAGGACTTGCCATCCAGCAGGTAACGGGTCGGATCCTTGGGATCGAGTTGCAGGCGATACAGCGTGAAGTGCTTGGACGAATCCACCGTGTGGGTCCACGCCAGGTGCTGGTTGAAACCAATATTAATCATGGGCAGGCCGGGCAACGCGGCGCCCATGACGTCCAGTTTGCCGGGAATGGTCAGGTGCATCTGATAGAAACGCATCCCACCGACCCACGGAAAGTGCGGATTGGCCAGCAGCATCCCGCGACCGTTGAACGAACGTTCACTGCCGACCGCCACGGCGTTACTGCCACGATCCAGAGCAAAGCGTTGCATGCGCGAAGCCGCCAGCTGAAACGACACCGGTTCGCCCGCCACATGGGCAACGGCTTTCGGCGGGGTAGCGCCGGCCAATGCTTCGGCAAACTGCCCCACGCCGCCTTCGACCAACAGACGTCGGGTCAACTTGACCAAGTCCTGCGCGGTAATCGCGCGCACCCATTCTCCCTGGCATTGCTGCGGCAAACCCTGCGCTCGACGCTCTGTCAGCGAACGGTTGTAACCCGCCACGTAACCATCGATGAGCTCGCGGACTTCCGGTGTTTGCGCCTGCCAGAAAGCGGCGACGGCCTGGGGGGTGTTCAGCCAGTTGAAGAACACATCGCTGGCCAGGTTCCCGCGCTCTTCGATCGTAAACTGGTCCGGGCCGAAATACCGGGAGCGCTCGCCATTGACGGTGACGATCTCATTGGCCAGCAAGCACAGATTGTCCTGAGCGTAGGCATAGCCAATGCCGTAGCCGAGCCCGCGCTCGTTGTCGGCACGAATATGCGGCACGCCGAAACTGGTTCGACGAATCTCGGCCGTCGCCTGCTCTGGCTGGCTGCGCGCATTTGCTGCAAGACTCAGCCCCAGAAACACACCCGCAAGGCTCAACCTGGTTAACTGCCTGGAAATAATCACGCTCGCTCCTGATCGAAAAGACGTATGACACGCAATGCGCCTCCCCTTAAAACGAAGCAAACAGCAAAAATTTAGGACGTCCCCACGCCCAGCTCACGGGCCGCTGACGTAACCGCGACAAATTTTCTACATGTGGGTCTTCATTATTTGCCTGGCTCGTTCGTCATATTGATTGAGAGCACCCATCACATTTTTCCGGATCAGGCTCTGAAAAGGAGTTTTTGCATGTACAACCCGCAACTGCCAACGGACGGTAGCCATGCGCCAAAGACCAGCCCCCTGGGCTCAGGCGTTTTCAATCAACAAGCCGAACGCCACGGCAACGAACGGATCAGGTTTCTGCTCAAGAGTTTTGGCCTGCGCACCAGCCTGATTCGTCTGAAAGTCATCGACGCCTTGCTGAGCGCCGCCGAAAGCGACCGCAGCCTGGGGGTGCGTGGCGTGCACAGCCACTTGCTGGACCTGGACATTCCCCTGTCCTTTCTCAGTGTCCGTGAAGTGTTGAAACGCTTGTGCGGTGAAGGCGTGATCACCCTCAATCCGGACAAAAGCTACAGCCTGCATCCACAGGCCGCTGCTGTCCTTTACAGCGAACAACCCGGCCAGGGGGCGTCGCTCAAGGCTTGACCTTGCGACGCATTACGCCATTGATCACCACCACGAGCACCGCCACGCCAATGGCGATGTACTGGAACAGCTGCTCTGTGATGATCCCTGCGTTTTGCAGCCAGGAAAGGCCGAACATGATCCCCAGTACTACCAGGGAGATCAGAATCGAGTATTTCAAACGTTGCGACTGGGTCATTGCGGGTTCCTGAACCAAAAAAATGTATCCGGCTTGTATCCGATTGCATACCAAGCCCCTACCGTACTGCGGGAATGAGGGGCTGCAAACGGGGTCTCATGTTACAGCCGATGAGGAGTTTTGACTTCATTGCGGCGATAACCATGAGGATTTTGAAATGTTCCGTCGAATCACACTGCTGATTCCCCTGCTCGCTCTCCTGACCCTGAGTGGCTGCATCGTTTTCCCCCACGGCGGCTGGCATGGCGGCCACCATTATGACCGTGGCGGACCTGGTTATTATCAACATCGATAATATGGAACTCGCTCAGGCGCTTGAGTCTTTTCTATAGAAACCATTGGCCGACTGCGCACAGAGTTCCACCATCCAGTCGACGAACACCCGCACTCGTCGGGACAATTGGCGATGAGGAGGATAGAGCGCCGTCAGCGGCAAACCCGGTGGCGGCACGTCCCTCAGGACCTGGATCAAACGCCCCTCCTTCAGTTGGCGGGCAACGTGATAATACGGGGTCTGGACCAAGCCATATCCCGCCTCACACGCCGCCAGATAGCCATCGGCGCTATTGACCGAAACGTGCTTGGGCAGGTCGATCAACCGCAGCTGATCATCGAGTACAAATTCCAGTCCAAAGCGTTTGCCGGTGTCATTGGAAAAGTACTCCACCATCTGGTGCCCCTGCAGATCCTCCAGACACAGCGGAGTCCCGCAACGCTGCAAGTATTCCTGGCTCGCACAGGTGACCTGGTCCATCACGCCCAACGGCCGTGCCACCAGTGAGTCGTCCAGGGTCGAGCCACCTCGCAACACGCAATCGATACCTTCGCGGATCAGATCCACAGGCCGGTCATTCAAACCGATTTCCAGTTCGATCAATGGATACCGGGCAGTGAATTGCGGCAATGCCGGGATCACGATCAAACGCCCCACTCCCGCCGGCATATCCACTCGCAGCAAACCTTTGGGATTGTGGCGAGCAGCGGAAAATACAGCTTCGGTTTCCTCCAGATCCGCCAGCAGCCGCACGCAACGCGGGTAATAGGCAGCGCCATCTAGCGTCAGGCTGATCTGTCGGGTGGTACGTTGCAGCAGTTGTACGCCCAGATGTGCTTCAAGTTGCTTGATCAGAATGGTCACGGAGGCGCGAGGCATTTGCAGGCTGTCTGCCGCTTTAGCGAAGCCGCCCAATTCGACAATTCGAGTGAACACGCGCATGGCGTTGAAACGGTCCATTGCTTTGGCTTACCGGCTAATTATTTAGAAATTACGAATAGTGATAGCAGTTTTAGCCGGTTTATCTTGTTTCTGTCGAGGTGAACAATAGGATTTCAATTCACAAGGGAGCTGATTTCATGCAAACACGACAACTGGGCAAAAACGGTCCGCAGGTGAGCGCGATCGGTCTGGGCTGCATGGGCATGACCGACTTCTACACCACCGGCGTGGACACCCGCGAAGCCACGGCCACGTTGCACCGCGCGCTGGAACTGGGGATCAACCTGCTGGACACGGCAGATATGTATGGCCCACATACCAATGAAGAGTTGATCGGCAAAGCCATTGTCGGCAAGCGCGACCAGGTGTTTCTGGCCAGCAAGTTCGGCATTGTCCGCGACCCATCCAATCCCGGTGCACGGGGCGTCAACGGGCGACCGGAATACATTCGCGATGCTATCGACGGCACCCTCAAGCGCCTTGGCGTGGAAACCCTGGATTTGTATTACCAGCACCGCATCGATCCGCAGGTGGCCATCGAGGAAACCGTCGGCGCCATGGCAGAACTGGTGAAGGCCGGCAAGGTGCGTTACCTGGGATTGAGTGAAGCCTCGGTCGCCACGCTGGAGCGAGCGAACAAGGTTCATCCGATCAGCGCACTGCAAAGTGAATACTCGCTATGGAGCCGCGATCAGGAGGAGAACGGTTGCCTGGCTGCGTGCCAGCGCCTGGGTGTTGCCTTTGTGCCGTACAGTCCGTTGGGCCGGGGGTTTTTGACCGGAGCCCTGAGAAGTCCGGATGATTTCGCCGCCGACGATTACCGTCGCTTCAGTCCACGTTTTCAAGGGGAAAACTTCGCAAAAAACCTGTTGCTGGTGCAGCAGGTGCAGGCCCTGGCCGCAGACAAGGGTGTGACGGCGGGCCAGCTGGCGTTGGCGTGGGTCTTGGCCCAAGGGGATTACCTGATCCCGATTCCAGGCACCAAACAGCGTAAATACCTGGAAGAAAATGTGGCGGCACTGGACGTGAAGTTGAGCCACGAAGAATTGCAGGCCCTGGAAGCGATATTCCCGGCCCATGCCACGGCAGGCCTGCGTTATCCGGAAGAAGTCATGAAGTTGCTTGACCGATAACACGTGCCCGGCCCGTTCGATGGTTCGAGCGGGCCAGCGCTGCCAAAGATCACGCCTTGGCGTTAACACCCTTGTCATTAGGTACCGTCGTACCGTTGCCCTTGCCATAGGCTTGCAAGTTCTGCAGTACGTAGATCGCCGTCTTGTATTCCGGGATCAGGCCAATGGCGTACTTGTCACCCTTGATGCTGTTGTTCTGAATGGTGTCCAGTTGCGTGGCGAAATACTCCAGTGCATTGAACTTCGCATCCGGGTCTTTCTGTACGCCAAACCGGTCAAACTTGTCACCGGCATTAAGCAAGGTCATCGAAGTAATATCGGAAATCAGGCCTTTGCCTCTCAAGAAGGCACTGAGATTGCCCAGTTGCCTGGCGGAGACATTTTCCGGATCGAAACCCTTGATGTTCCTGTGCAGTTTCTGTTCATCCATTTTCGCCGTGCTCAGCGCATTGGGATTGCTTCCCACCAGCGCCAGCATCTGCTTGACCCTGGCGCTGTGGGTGACAGGCTTGCCGCTGCCGGTATCCTTGACCAATAAACCTGCTTTGCTCGTCCAGGCACCTGTGTATCCGATTGTCATGACCGGGCTCCCGACTGTGTGACGGGATGCCGATCATCCAAAACACACAGACGTCCTTGTGAGGCGACCATAAAAGTTCCTTGTTTAACCGAGTTAAGTGCGGGCGAGTATCGATGCGCGCTCTAACGTCACCAACAAATATCTCCATTTTTTACAATTCTTGTACATTTACGATACATACCAAAAAAGCGCCTTGTTTTATGGGTCTACACGAACTCTTCGATATGGGTGCAGATAACTAATCAAGCCTTTATGTACGTCTTGGTTAGTTTGTTTGTTTGTATCAATCGTGCCGGGCAAACCAACTTGCTGGCTGGCCCCCTGTGGAGAGGGAGCTTGCTCCCGCTGGGGCGCGCAGCGGCCCCGAATCTGCCATCGTGGAGATCCAGATCGAATACACGCGTCTGTTTTGCGACTGCTTCGTAGCCGAACGGGAGCAAGCTCCCTCGCCACAAATGCTTTACTCATGCTGTATTACTTCGAAACAATCCACCTCCTCTTTGCGAGAGAAAATGGTCAAAATGCATCTTTTTGGCCACAATCCGAAACGAGATCCCCATGCGAACCCACCTGCGTCTGGCCGCCCTGAGCGCCCTCTTCATCTCTTCCCTGGCCCAGGCCGCCGACCTGATCCCCATCGAAGTTCACCGCGACGCCAACTGCGGTTGCTGCAAAAAATGGGTCAGCCATCTGGAAGCCAACGGTTTTAAAGTTGAAGACCATGTCGAAGCCGACATGAGCCAATTCAAGCAACAACACGGCGTGCCACCTCGCCTCGCGTCCTGCCACACTGCCCTGATCAATGGCAAATTCGTTGAAGGCCATGTACCTGCCGATCAAGTACTGGCCTTGAGCAAGCGTGACGATCTGTTGGGTGTTGCCGCCCCAGGCATGCCCATGGGCTCGCCCGGGATGGAAATGGACGGCATGAGCGATGCCTATCAGGTGATCGGCCTGAAAAAGGACGGCACTGACGTGGTGGTGGCGGACTACCCCGCCCATTGATGTTCGGCGCATACATCGGGCTGTTTCTCGCGGCGTTCGGTGCCGCGACGCTACTGCCACTGCAGTCCGAAGCGGTGCTGGTGGGGCTGTTGCTCAGCAACCAGTATTGGCTCTGGTCGCTGCTGGCGGTCGCAACGCTGGGCAATGTGCTGGGGTCGCTGCTGAACTGGTGGCTAGGGCGCGGCATCGAGCGGTTTCACGACCGGCGCTGGTTTCCGGTCAGCCCTCGCCATCTCGAGCAAGCCCAAAAGCACTATCAGCGTTACGGCCACTGGTCGTTGCTACTAAGCTGGGTGCCGATCATCGGCGACCCTCTGACGCTGGTGGCTGGCGTCATGCGCGAGCCGTTGGGGCGTTTCCTGATGATCGTGACACTCGCCAAGGGCGCCCGCTATGGTGTGTTGGCCCTTGCTACGCTGGGGTGGATGGGTTGAACGATCATGCAGGGCCGTGACCTATGTTTAATCTCACCCTAATCATGCCGATCCAGCATCGGCAGATTTCCTGTGGAGCTCACCCATGTCGCGCATTTTCTCCCGCTGGTTACCGGGCCTGCTGCTGACGGCGGCACTACCGGTTCTCGCCCAAGCCCAGACCCAGACCCAGGCCGAAACGCCGGAATACGGTCCGGAACTTCAGGGCTTCGAGTATCCCTACACGGTCAAGCACTTCGCCTTTGAGTCCCAGGGTAAATCCCTGCAGATGGGTTACATGGACATTGCCGCCCAAGGCAAGGTTAACGGCCGCAGCGTGGTGCTGATGCACGGCAAAAACTTCTGCGGCGCCACCTGGGACAGCTCGATCAAGGCGCTGAGCGAGGCCGGTTACCGGGTCATCGCCCCGGACCAGATCGGCTTTTGCACCTCCAGCAAACCGGACCACTATCAATACAGTTTCCAGCAACTGGCAACCAACACCCAGCTATTGCTCAAGGCCTTGGGCATCCAGACCGCCACCCTGCTCGGCCACTCTACCGGCGGCATGCTCGCCACCCGTTATGCGCTGCAATACCCCGATCAAGTCGAACAACTGGCGCTGGTCAATCCCATCGGCCTGGAAGACTGGAAAGCCCTCGGCGTGCCGTATCGCACGGTTGATCAATGGTACGAACGTGAGCTGAACGTTACGGCGCAGGGTATCCACGACTACCAACGCAGCACCTATTACGATGGCCGCTGGAAGCCGGAGTTTGATCGTTGGGTGAACATGTACGCAGGCCTGGCCAAAGGACCGGGCAAAACAGCAGTCGCGTGGAACTCGGCGCTGATCTACGACATGATCTTCACCCAACCGGTGTACTACGAGTTCAAGGACCTGAAAGTGCCGACCCTGCTGCTGATCGGCACCTCCGATACCACGGCCATCAACAAGGACATCGCACCACCCGAGGTCAAGGCGAAAATCGGTCATTACGACGTACTCGGCAAGCAAGTGGCAAAACTGATTCCACAGTCGACGCTGATTGAATTTCCGGGCCTTGGCCACGCGCCGCAGATGGAGGAACCGGCCAAATTCCATCAGGCGTTGCTCGACTGGCTGAACAAAACCAATCCCGTTCGTTGATGAGGTAAGGCTGATGGCGGTGCAGATTGCGGTGATCGATGACTGGCAGGACGTGGCTCGCGACGTGGTGGACTGGTCGGTGCTGGACAGCATCGGTCAGGTGAGTTTTATCCATGACTACCCGGCCGACAACGAAACCCTGGCCGAACGGCTCGGCGCATTCGAGGTGATCTGCGTGATGCGCGAGCGCACCCGGTTCGACGAAGACCTGCTGCGCCGCTTGCCCACACTCAAACTGCTGGTCACTGGCGGCATGCGCAACGCCGCCCTGGACCTGAAAGCCGCCGCTGCGCTGGGCATTCAGGTCTGTGGCACCGACAGTTACAAACATGCCGCCCCCGAACTGACCTGGGCACTGATCATGGCCGCGACCCGCAACCTGGTGGCCGAAGCCAACGCCTTGCGCGCAGGTCAGTGGCAACAAGGGTTGGGCGGCGACCTGCAGGGCAAGACCTTGGCGATCCTCGGTCTGGGCAGCATCGGTCAACGGGTCGCCCGGTTCGGGCAGGTGTTCGGCATGCGGGTGATTGCCTGGAGCGAAAACCTGACCGCCGAACGGGCCGCCGAAGTCGACGTCACCTATGTCAGCAAGCAGGAACTGTTCGAGCAGGCCGACGTGTTGTCGGTCCATCTGGTGCTCAGCGAGCGCAGCCGAGGGCTGGTGGACGCTCAGGCACTGGACTGGATGAAACCTACGGCATGGCTGATCAACACCGCCCGCGGGCCGATTGTCGATGAGTCGGCATTGATCAAGGCACTTCAGAAGAAACGCCTGGCGGGCGCGGCGCTGGATGTGTTCGAGCACGAGCCGTTGCCCCGTCACCATCCCTTCAGAACGCTGGACAATGTACTGGCCACGCCTCATGTCGGGTATGTCAGCCGACAGAATTACCAACTGTTCTTTTCGCAGATGATCGAGGACATTCAAGCCTGGGCAGCTGGGGTGTCGATTCGGATTCTGAACTAGGACTGCGTTATCGTTCATCGTGGGCAAGCCTCGCTCCCACAGGATTTGTATCGACCGTAATACCGTGACCGACACAAATCCTGTGGGAGCGGGCTTGCCCGCGAAGAGGCCCTAAAACTCACCACACCTCCCCAAATTCTTCGCACCACAATGGCGCACATAACCTCCCATCACGCCCGATTATCGTGACCTCCCGGTCCCGATTTGACCCGCACCAGAAAATAAACCTGCACTTCGTCGGTGCGTCTCCCCGCAAAGCTCTATGCCTGTACCCTCTTTTGACCGATTGTCGAACAATTTCACCCGTTGGCCGCCCCCGCTCTAAGTTCTGGCCTAGACTGATTTTCGCGGAGTAAAACCGGCTGGTCATTCGGTGAAAATAATCGAAACTTTTGGTGCTGGCCTCGTGTCAGGTTAAAGGTAGGGCCACAGCGACTGGTGCATTCCTTGCAACAGCCACTTCACCCATTCTGCTTCAGCGCATGGGCAGCACTTGCTCACCGATGCGTAGCGCGTTTGCGCCCGGCCACAGGATTTGGCCACGAACACCGTTTGTGCCAGGCCTAGAATTAGATCAACAACACGGGAGATTCATATGATCAGTGCGGCTTTAGATATCCAGGGAGAACGTGCTCATCAGCAGGTCGGGGAAACGAGCACCGTCGGTGTCCTCAATGCCAAATCGGTCAACATGCCGACCCCCAAGACGCTGGCACCGGTAGCCAGTCAGAATCCCAACAAGAAGAGAGTCCTGTTCGTCACCTCGGAGATGGCCGACCTGGTAAAGACCGGAGGTCTTGGCGACGTTTCCGCTGCACTTCCCCGGGCCATGGCGCATCTGCACGATGTGCGTGTATTGATCCCCGGTTATCCGCAAGTGATGAACAGCGAAAACCCGATTCATATCATTGGTGAACTGGGCGGGCACGCAGCATTGCCGCCCTGCAAGATCGGGCGCATGGACATGCCCGACGGCCTGGTCATTTACGTGTTGATCTGCCCTGAATTGTACGAGCGCGAAGGTTCACCCTACGGCGCCAACAACGGCCGCGACTGGCCGGACAACCATATTCGTTTCGCCCGGCTGGGCCTCGCAGCGGCCGACATCGCCGCCAACCTCGCACAAATTCACTGGTGCCCGGACCTGGTGCACGCCCACGACTGGCCCGCTGGCCTGGCACCGGCCTATATGCACTGGCGTGGCCAACGCACCCCGACCCTGTTCACCATCCACAACCTGGCATACCAGGGCGTCACCAGCCTAGGCTCGTGCCCGGAACTCGGTATCCCCATGCATGCCTTGCAACAGGAAGGCATGGAGTTCTACGGCAAGATGTCGTTCCTCAAGGCCGGCATGGCTTACTCGAGCCACATCACCACCGTCAGCGCAACCTATGCCCAGGAAATCACCACGCCAGCCTTCGGCTGCGGCCTCGACGGTTTTCTCGCCGCCAAGACCCAGCAAGGTCTGCTCAGCGGAATTCCCAATGGCATCGATGAAAGCTGGGATGCGGCGACCGATCCGCACCTGTTCCACCCGTTCGGCATCGGCGATTGGGACGGTAAAGCTGTTAATGCCATGCATGTTCGCAGGCTGTTCGACCTCGAAGACTCCGAAGGTCCGCTGTTCGCCGTGGTTTCGCGGCTGGTCTACCAGAAAGGCCTGGACCTGACCGAAGCAGTGGCCGAATACATTGTCGACAACGGCGGGCAAATCGCGATCATCGGCCGTGGCGAACCGGAAGAAGAACAAGCCATGCGCGAACTGGCGTTGCGCTTCCCCGGGCAAGTCGGCGTGCACATCGGCTTCAATGAAACCGACGCCCGACGGATGTTCGCCGGCAGCGATTTCCTGCTGATGCCTTCGCGTTACGAACCCTGCGGCCTGAGCCAGATGTACGCCCAGCGCTTCGGTTCATTGCCGGTGGCCCGCAATACTGGCGGCCTGGCCGACACCATTGAAAACGGCGTGACCGGTTTCCTCTTCGACGAATCCACGGTAGAGAGTTATCGCGAAGCCCTGAGCCGCGCGTTCAAGGTGTTCGCCTTCCCCGGCCTGCTCAACGCGATGCGTTGCCGAGCCATGGCGGCGCCTTTCAACTGGTGCCAGGCAGTCGAACCCTACGCCGAACTCTACGAACAACTGGTGGCTAAAGCGCTGGGAAAATCGGGCAGACAGTAAGAGGCTTTCAACGATGCCGTTACGGACCCTTGAGACCTGGCCCCACGGCGCAATCATGCTGGACGCAGAACACACGCGTTTTGCCTTGTGGGCGCCAGATGCGTTTTTCGTCAGTCTCGAACTGGAAGATGGACAATCCCTGCCACTGCTGCCTCAGGCCGATGGCTGGTTTGTGATCAACACCCGCTGCCCCGCGGGTACCCGCTACCGCTACAACATCGATGGCGAGCTGGAGGTGCCGGACCCGGCCTCCCGCGCGCAGGCGGGCGATATCAACAGCCACAGCGTGGTGGTCGATCCCCTCGCCTATCGGTGGCAACACAGCGCCTGGCAAGGTCGACCGTGGAATGAAGCGGTGATCTACGAACTGCACGTTGGTGCACTCGGTGGTTTCAGCCAGGTTGAGCAGCATTTGGAACACCTGGTCGAGCTGGGTATTACCGCCATCGAACTGATGCCGCTGGCCCAGTTCCCCGGCGAGCGTAACTGGGGCTATGACGGGGTTTTGCTTTACGCACCTCAAGCCTCCTACGGCTCGCCCGAACAACTCAAACACCTGATCGACACGGCCCACGGCCATGGTTTGGCGGTGATTCTCGATGTGGTCTACAACCACTTCGGCCCCGACGGCAATTACCTGCACCGCTACGCCAAAGGCTTTTTCCGCGAAGACAAACACACCCCGTGGGGCGCGGCGATCGACTTCCGGCGGCGCGAGGTGCGCGACTTCTTTATCGACAACGCGCTGATGTGGTTGCTGGAATACCGCTTCGACGGTCTGCGCCTGGACGCGGTGCATGCCATCGAAGACCCGGACTTTCTTCAGGAGTTGGCGCAACGGGTGCGGCGACAAACCGATCCGGCGCGACACGTGTGGCTCATGGCGGAAAACGAGCACAACCAGGCCAGTCTGCTGGAGCAAGGTTTCGACGCGCAGTGGAACGACGATGGCCATAATGCCCTGCACGTTCTGCTCACGGGTGAAACCGATGCCTATTACGCCGATTATGCCGAGCAGCCCACCGAACAGCTCGCCCGCTGCCTGAGCCAGGGCTTCGTGTTTCAGGGCCACATCACCCGCGACGGTACAGCGCGCGGTGAGCCGAGCGGTCACTTGCCTCCTACAGCCTTCGTGCTTTTTCTGCAGAACCACGACCAGATTGGCAACCGCGCCTTTGGCGAGCGCCTGCATCAACTGGCCCATCCTGATGCCCTTTACGCCGCCACCGCGTTGCTGCTGTTGTCGCCGATGATCCCGCTGATGTTCATGGGCGACGAATTTGCCGCCGAGCAACCGTTCCTGTTCTTCACCAGTCACCACGGCGAATTGGCGGAACTGGTGCGCGAAGGACGACGCAACGAGTTCGCAGCGTTCAGCGCCTTTGCCGATCCGCACAAACGCGAGCAGATTCCCGACCCGAACGCGACGCAGACCTTCGAAGCTTCACGGCCGAAACTGACCACCAGCCGCCAATCGCCGATTTACGCTCTGTATCGCCAACTGCTGCAGATCCGCCACCGACACATCATCCCGCACCTGCCCGGCGCCCAGGCGCTGGGCGCGCAGGTACTGGCCGAGGGCGCGGTGACGGCGCGCTGGCGGCTGGGCGATGGCAGTCAGTTGCGCATTGACCTGAACCTCAGCGATGCGCCCGTGGTCCACACCCCACAGGCCGACGCGACATTGCTGTTCGAACACCCGCCACAATCGGCCGGTCTGTTGAATCAGGGCATGCTTGCCCCGTATTGCGCGCTAGTCAGCCTCACGGCCGCAGCCCCTTTGCTACCCCCGGATGGAGAGCGCCCATGAGCAATGCGCAACTGGAAATACTGGCCAGCCGAGCAGGCCTGGCCGTCGACTGGATCGATGCCAATGGCCGTCCACAGAAAGTGACCCCGGCGGTGTTGCGCTCGGTGCTGGCCGGGCTTGGCCATCCCGCCGGCACCGCCCAGGAAATCGACGCCAGCCTGTTGCAACTGCAAGAGGTGCAACAAACCCGGCACCTGCCACCGCTGCTGACCTGCGACGTGGGCGTCGGCCTTGACCTGGCCCACTACTTCGAACCGCAAACCCCGTGTGAGATCCATCTCGAAGACGGCTCACGGATTAACTTGAAGCTCGATGACAACGCTATGTTGCCCGGGCTGGTGCCGGTAGGTTATCAGCACGTCAGCATCGACGATCAATCCTTCACCCTGGCGGTGGCCCCCCAGCACTGCTACAGCGTCGGCGACGCGGTTGACAGTAAAAACCCGCGCGCCTGGGGCCTGAGCGTGCAGTTGTACTCGCTGCGTCGCCCCGGCGATGGCGGTTTCGGCGATACCCAAGCCCTCGAAGATCTGGCCCGGGTGGCCGGCGAACGGGGCGCCGAAGCGTTGGCGATCAGCCCGCTGCATGCGATGTTCAGCGGCGACACCCAGCGTTACAGCCCTTACTCGCCGTCCAGCCGTTTGTTCCTCAATAGCCTGTACGCGGCGCCCGGAGCGATCCTCGGTGAGCGCGCCCTACGCACCGCGATCGACGCCACCGGCCTTGCCGCTGAGCTCAAGCACCTGGAAAAACTGCAGCTGATCGATTGGCCCACCGCCGCCGAAGCCAAGCACCGCTTGCTCGAAGCCTTGTACGAAGGATTCACCCACGGCGAACACCCCTTGCACCCGGACTTCAGCAGCTTCCGCCATGCCGGTGGCGAAGCGCTGGAAAATCATTGCCGCTTCGAAGCGATCCAGGAAGCCCGTGCGCAGCGCGGTGAAAGCCTCGACTGGCGCGAGTGGCCCGAGCAATGGCGTGACCCGCGCAGCACCGCCCTGGCGCATTTTGCCGAAGAAAACTCGACCCGTATCGGTTACTACGCATTCTGCCAATGGCTGATTGCGCGCAGCCTGGAGCGCGCCCAGGCCGCCGCCCGCGGTGCCGGCATGGGCATCGGCCTTATCGCCGACCTGGCCGTTGGCGCTGACGGCGGCGGCAGCCAGGCCTGGAGTCGTCAGGACGAATTGCTCGCCTCACTGACCGTGGGTGCGCCACCGGACATCCTCAACCGTTCCGGCCAGGGCTGGGGCATTTCCGCGTTCTCCCCCGAAGGTCTGGTGCGCAACGGCTTTCGCGCGTTCATCGAAATGCTGCGGGCCAACTTCGCCCATGCCGGCGGCCTGCGTATCGATCACGTCATGGGGCTGCAACGACTGTGGGTGATCCCCAACGACGCGCCGCCCAGCGACGGTGCCTACCTCTATTACCCGGTGGACGACCTGCTGCGCTTGCTGACCCTCGAATCCCATCGACATCAGGCCATCGTCCTCGGCGAAGACCTCGGCACCGTGCCCGAGGGTCTGCGCGAGAAACTCATCGCGCGCTCGATTCTCGGCATGCGCGTGCTGCTGTTCGAACAGGACAATACTCACTTCAAGCCGATTCTCGACTGGCCGGACAACGCCTTGGCAACCACCAGCACCCATGACCTGCCGACGCTCAATGGCTGGTGGCATGGCCGCGATATCGACTGGAGCGCGCGCTTGAATCTGGTCGACGCCCCGGGGGAAATCGAATGGCGCCAACACCGTGAACGCGAGCGCGAAGGTTTGCGCCGGGTGCTGAGCGAGGACCCGCAGAATTTCCGCGAAGAGTCCCACGAAACCGATCAGGTGCTCGACGCCGCGATTCGCTTCCTCGGCCATACCCGCGCGCCGCTGGTATTGCTGCCAATGGAAGATGCCTTGGGTATCGAACAGCAGGCCAACCTGCCCGGCACCACCGACACCCATCCCAACTGGTCCCGCAGGCTGCCCGGCGACAGCGAAGCCCTGCTCGATGATCCGGACGCCGCCCGGCGCCTGGAACTGCTCGCCTGTGCGCGACTTCAGGCGGCCGAGCGTGACCAATGAATCAACCGTTCATCCAACCGCTGCGGGCGACTCTGCGGCTGCAATTTCATAAAGGTTTCACTCTGGATCAGGCGGTGCCGCTGGTGCCGTACTTCGCCAGCCTGGGCATCAGCCACGTCTATGCCTCGCCGCTGCTCGCCGCCCGCGCGGGGTCCATGCATGGCTACGACGTAGTGGACCCGACCACGGTCAACCCTGAACTGGGCGGCGAAGCGGCATTGCGCCGTTTGGTCGGTGCATTGCGCGAACAGAACATGGGACTGATCCTCGACATCGTCTCCAATCACATGGCCGTTGGCGGTGGCGACAACCCTTGGTGGCTCGACTTGCTGGAATGGGGGCGCCTGAGCCCTTACGGCGAGTTCTTCGACATTCAATGGCACTCGCCCGACCCGTTGATGGAAGGCCAATTGCTGCTGCCGTTTTTGGGCAGTGATTACGGCATCGCCTTGCAGGACGGCACCCTGCCCTTGCGTTTCGATGCCCGGCGCGGCGCCTTTTATGTCGAGCACTACGAACATCACTTCCCGATTTGCCCCACGAACTACGGCGAACTGCTCAAGGCCGATGATCAATTGAATGCCGAGCAGGTCGAGCAGCTCAAATCCCTGGCAGACCGCTTCAGTACCTTGAGCTACCAGACCGACGCGCACAGCCTGGCGGTTCCGCTAAAAACCGAGCTGCATGAACTCGCCAGCGATCCGGCCATTCTTCATGCCATCCAGTACACCCTCGGCGCGTACGACTCGCTCACCCCCGAAGGTTTCCAGCGCCTGCATAACCTGCTGGAGCGCCAGAGTTATCGCCTGGCCAGCTGGCGCACCGCGGCGGACGACATCAATTGGCGGCGCTTTTTCGATATCAATGAACTGGGCGGCCTGCGCGTCGAACGGCCGGCGGTGTTCGAGGCGACCCATGCAAAAATCTTCGAGCTGGTGGCCGAAGGTCTCGTCGACGGGCTGCGCATCGATCACATCGACGGCCTCGCCGACCCGCGTGGTTACTGCCGCAAATTACGCCGCCGAGTCGATAGCCTGGCACCGCTGCGGCACCTGCCGATCTACGTCGAGAAGATCCTCGGCGAAGGCGAAACCCTGCACCGCGACTGGTCTGTCGATGGCAGCACCGGTTACGAATTCATGAACCAGTTGTCGTTGCTGCAACACGACCCCGAAGGCGCCCAGACCTTGGGTGAACTCTGGAGCCGGCACAGCGAACGGCCCGCCGATTTCCGTCAGGAAGCACAACTGGCGCGCCAGCAGATTCTCAACGGCTCCCTCGCCGGGGATTTCGAAAGTGTCGCCCACGCCCTGTTGCAAGTGGCCCGGGACGATCTGATGACGCGGGATCTGACTCTCGGCGCAATCCGGCGGGCCCTGCAGGAACTGATCGTACACTTCCCGGTGTATCGCACTTACATCAGCCCGCTGGGCCGAAACTGCGCCCAGGACGAGGGGTTTTTCCAGCAGGCCATGGACGGTGCAAGGCAAACCCTTGGCGAAGCCGACTGGCCCGTGCTCGATTGCCTGTCCGGCTGGCTCGGTGGCCAACCCTGGCGCAAACACCCGGTGGGCCGCCCACGCAAACTGCTCAAGCATGCGTGCGTGCGCTTCCAGCAACTGACCTCACCGGCAGCGGCCAAGGCGGTGGAAGACACCGCGCTTTATCGCTCGGCGGTGCTGCTGTCGCGTAACGATGTCGGCTACAACACCGAGCAGTTCAGTGCGCCGGTTTCCGACTTCCATGCTGCCTGCGTCAATCGCCTTGCCGAATTCCCCGACAACCTGCTGGCCACCGCGACCCACGACCACAAACGCGGCGAAGACACCCGCGCGCGGCTGGCGGTGTTGAGCGAGCGTAGCGCCTGGTATGTCGAACAGGTCGAACACTGGCGAACCCTGGCCGACGAATTGCGCATTGAACCCGGCGCGCCCTCGGCGGGCGATGAGCTGATTCTCTATCAAGCGATCCTCGGCAGTTGGCCGCTGGAGTTGCGCAGCGATGATCGGGTGGCGCTCGATAACTACGCCCAGCGCCTCTGGCAGTGGCAACAGAAAGCCCTGCGCGAAGCCAAGTTGCAAAGCAGCTGGAGCGCACCCAACGAGGGATATGAACAGGCGACCCATGGGTTTCTCGAACGCCTGCTGCTCAGCCCCGAAGGCCAGCCACTGCGCACGGCCATCCGTGCGGCGGCGCAGAGCATCGCCGCCCCGGGCGCGTTGAATGGCTTGGCGCAAACCTTGCTGCGAATGACTGTGCCGGGGGTACCGGACCTCTATCAGGGCAACGAGTTCTGGGACTTCACGCTGGTCGATCCGGACAACCGCCGGCCGGTGGATTACGTCAGCCGTCAGCAGGCCATGCACGTACGATTGGACCTGCCCGATCTGTTGGCGAACTGGCGTGACGGGCGCATCAAGCAAACCTTGATCGCCCAAGCGTTAAACCGACGTGCCGAGCATGCCGGGCTGTTTCAAAAAGGGACTTATCAAGCTCTTGAAGTCCTTGGCAGCCAGGCTCACCGGGTACTGGCGTTTGCTCGTGAATGGCAGGGAAAACGGGCTATCGTGATAGTACCGATACGCTGTGCCGAACTGCTGGAAAACAGTGCCGAACCACAGATTGACGCGCCACTCTGGGGCGATACACGGGTCAAGTTGCCGTTCGCCGTCCCTGAAGAAAATCTGAAGGGACTTTTTGCAAGCGTCATAGTCACAAAACACAGGGAACTGTTGGTCAGCACCGCGCTGGGGAATTTCCCGGTCAATCTCTTTATCCAAACGACCCAAGCTTGAGTTCAGTTCAGGAGCATTGCGATGAGTACCGACGATAAACGCATCCGCGAATTTGCCTATCAAATCTGGGAGTCCGAAGGGAAACCCGTGGGCCAGGAAAAACGCCATTGGGAGATGGCCTGCAAACTGGCCGAAGCCGAAGCACTGGCTCCCGGCAAGTCATCGAAAGCGACCGGCAGCAAACGCGTCGGCACCAAGTCCACGGTCGGCAAGCCCGACGGCAAGCTCAATGCCAAAGGCGTCGAACCCAAAACCAAGGCCAAAGCCAAACCCTCTGCTTCGACAGTGACCCCGCTTGGCGAAAAAAACGTCGAGAAAAAGCCACGCGCTGCGCGCAAACCGCCAACGACCTGACGCGCTTATCGCCTTGCCTCGCTTGATTTGTGGCGTGTCTCTCGCCTCCGAGGGCGCGCTCGCCCTCGAAAAAAACCAGAGCCACGGTTCATCGCAGTCGAGTACCGTCACCCCATGCAGGAGCAACTATGAGCAGTCCAAAGAAAACCGCGCCCGAACCTCGTGCCGAGGCTTCGCGAATCCGTGAAGGCTTGCCCTTCCCGCTAGGCGCGACCTGGGATGGCCTGGGGGTCAATTTCGCGCTGTTTTCTGCTAACGCGACCAAGGTCGAACTGTGCATCTTCGACGATTCCGGCGAGGTGGAACTCGAGCGTATCGAGCTACCGGAATACACTGATGAGATCTACCACGGCTACTTGCCCGACGCCCACCCGGGATTGATCTACGGCTATCGCGTGTACGGTCCTTACGACCCGGCCAACGGTCATCGTTTCAACCCCAACAAGCTGCTGATCGATCCCTACGCCAAGCAATTGGTCGGTCGATTGAAATGGTCCGAAGCGTTGTTCGGCTACACCATCGGTCACCCTGACGCCGACCTCAGTTTCGATGAACGGGACAGCGCGCCCTTCGTGCCCAAATGCAAAGTGATCGACCCGGCTCACACCTGGGGTCATGACCATCGTGTCAGCGTGCCGTGGGATAAAACGATCATTTATGAAACACACGTACGCGGTATCAGCATGCGTCACCCCTCCGTCCCCGAGAACCTGCGTGGCACCTTCGCCGGGTTGATGGTCGATGACGTGCTGGAACACATCCGCAAGCTCGGCGTGTCGACCGTGGAATTGCTACCCATTCATGCCTTCGTCAATGACCAGCATCTGCTACACAAAGGCATGACCAATTACTGGGGTTACAACAGCATCGCGTTCTTTGCCCCGGACCCACGCTACCTGGCCAGCGGCAAGATCGCCGAGTTCAAGGAGATGGTCGCGCACCTGCACGAGGCCAATCTGGAAGTGATCCTCGACGTGGTCTACAACCACACCGCCGAGGGCAACGAACAAGGCCCGACCCTGTCGATGCGCGGCATCGACAATGCCTCTTACTACCGCTTGATGCCCGACGACAAGCGCTACTACATCAACGATTCCGGGACCGGCAACACCCTGGACCTGAGTCACCCGTGCGTGCTGCAAATGGTCACCGACTCCCTGCGTTACTGGGCCACGGAAATGCATGTGGACGGTTTCCGTTTTGACCTGGCGACCATTCTTGGCCGCTACCACGACGGTTTCGATGAGCGTCACAGCTTTCTCGTGGCCTGCCGTCAGGACCCGGTGCTGCGTCAGGTGAAGATGATTGCAGAAGCCTGGGATTGCGGCCCCGGGGGCTATCAAGTCGGGAACTTTCCGCCGGGCTGGGTTGAGTGGAATGACAAATTCCGCGACACCGTGCGCGCGTTCTGGAAAGGCGACGACGGCCAACTGGCGGACTTCGCCAGTCGCATGACCGCCTCCGGCGAAATGTTCAATCAGCGTGGCCGGCGGCCGTATGCTTCTGTGAACTTCGTCACCGCCCACGACGGTTTCACGATGAACGACCTGGTGTCGTACAACGACAAACACAACGAAGCCAACGACGAGAACAATCAGGACGGCAGCAACAACAACCTGTCCTGGAACCATGGCGTCGAAGGCCCGACCGACGATCCCGAGATCAACGAGCTGCGCCAGCGGCAAATGCGTAACTTCTTCGCCACGTTGCTGCTGTCCCAGGGCACGCCGATGCTGGTGGCCGGCGATGAGTTCGCCCGCACCCAGGAAGGTAATAACAACGCCTATTGCCAGGACAGCGAGATCGGCTGGGTCAATTGGGACCTGAGCGAAGACGGTAAGGCGCTGCTCAAGTTCGTCAAACGCCTGATCAAGTTGCGCCTGGCCTATCCGATCCTCCGTCGCGGGCGCTTCCTGGTGGGCAATTACAACGAAGACATCGGCGTCAAGGACGTGACCTGGCTGGCCCCGGACGGCAGCGAAATGTCCACCGAACAATGGGAGGAAGGCCACGGTCGTTGCCTGGGCATGCTGCTCGATGGCCGCGCCCAGGAAACCGGCATTCGCCGCAAGGGCGCCGACGCGACCCTGCTGCTGGTGGTCAACGCCCACCATGACATCGTCAACTTCCTGCTGCCGGAAGTGCCTGACGGCGGTTTCTGGACCTGCATGATCGACACCAATCAGCCGTCGATTCGTGGCCAGGAACGCTTCGAGTTCGGTCACGAATATTCAGTCACCGGCCGTTCGCTGCTGCTGTTCGAATTGCAGCGCGAAGAAGACGAGTAAAAAGCCCCTTCAGGGGTAAGCCGTAATGCCATCTGTAGCAGCTGCCGAGCCTGCGAGGCTGCGTTCGGCTGCGCAGCAGTCGTGAATCCGGCTGACGCGGTTTGCCTGATGCATCGCAAGCTCTGGTTTGACGACTGCTGCGCAGCCGAACGCAGCCTCGCAGGCTCGGCAGCTGCTACAAGGCGTGCATCGCTGCTGAAATGGATTTCGGTGACTATTTGCGACATCTGACACAGCCCGGATTAAAAAAACCGTATCCGACCAAAGGCTGAGGCGACGAATAGCGTTCCATGAGCAATACTCTGCCCGCAGCAATCCAGGGTTCGGAGCGCTGCAATTGCTATTTACCCCGCCTTCACGGGTCTGCCAGGCTTGCTCCCTTGCAAGTAATGAACATGACTGAGGGCAAGACAGAACAAGGAAGTAGCGCCTATGAAATCGGTTTCCATCACTGAAAACAGTTTGCCAGCGCAGATCTGGAACAGCGCCCCGCAACTGGACAATATCCCTGTCATCAATACCGAAACGCTGGTCCCGGCCGGCGCTCGCGCGGTAGTCATTGCGCCGCATCCCGGTGATGAAGTGGTGACCTGCGGCGGCCTGCTGCAGTTGCTGTGCTCCCTCGGCCATCCTCTGCAATTGATCTCGATCACCGACGGTAGCTCCAGTCATCCGGGGTCGCGGCAGTGGTCGGAAAAACGCCTGAGCGTAATCCGCCCCCAGGAAAGCGTCGAAGCGTTGCGCCGGCTCGGGTTGCCCATGCACAGCCTGAAATGGATTCGCGGCGGCTTCACCGACAGCGGGCTGGGCGAGCGGGAGTCTGAGTTGACCCAATTCATCGTCCGCTACCTGCGCCCTGGCGATGTGGTGTTCAGCACCTGGCGCGAAGACGGTAACGTCGACCACGATGCCGTTGGCCGGGCCTGCGCCAGGGCAGCGGCTTTGGTCGGCGCGACGCTCAACGAAATACCGATCCGGGCCTGGCATTGGCCGACACGCGATCACGGGCTGATCCCCTGGCATCGCGCACGCAAGGTACGCCTCGACAACTGGACCGTCGCGCGCAAAAGCCACGCCACCTACGCCTACGCCAGCCAACTCGACGGCGAGCCGGCAATCGGCATCGCCCCAATGCTGCCCCCGGTGATACTGGAGCGCATGCGATTGCCGTATGAAATTGTGTTTGTCTGAAACCCGACCGGGCTCTGTAGCAGCTGTCGAGCTTGCGAGGCTGCGTACGGCTGCGCAGCAGTCGTAAAATCAGGCGACGCGGTGTGTCAGGCAAACCATAGATGCTGGACTGACGACTGCTGCGCAGCCGAACGCAGCCTCGCAAGCTCGACAGCTGCTACCAGGTTGCCGTGAATGTGTTGTTACAAGACACATCACGCTGAACTGCTCGCCCGCGTATCAGTCGCATGGAAACAGCAGCCCTGATTCAGAGGAGTGAACGTGACCAGCGATGCCGAACGACAGGCCGTCGAATCAACGCCACCGAACACGCCTCCGGCGATTCATCGACTGAGAGTGCTGACGGTCAACACCCACAAAGGCTTCACCGCCCTCAACCGGCGCTTCATCCTCCCGGAACTGCGTGAAGCGGTACGCAGCACGTCGGCAGACCTGGTGTTTCTGCAGGAGGTAGTCGGTGAGCACGACCGGCATTCTTCCCGTTACAACGATTGGCCACAGACCTCGCAATACGAGTTCCTGGCCGACAGCATGTGGAGCGACTTCGCTTACGGTCGCAACGCGGTCTACCCCGACGGCCACCACGGCAATGCCCTGCTGTCGAAATACCCGATCCGCGAATTTCGCAACCTCGACGTCTCGATCACCGGCCCCGAGCGGCGTGGGTTGTTGCACTGTGTGCTGGATGTGCCGGGGAATGCCGAAGTGCATGCCATCTGCGTGCACCTGAGCCTGTTGGAAAGCCATCGACAACTCCAGTTGCAGTTGCTCTGCCTGTTGCTCGAATCGCTGCCCGATGACGCCCCGGTGATCATTGCCGGCGACTTCAACGACTGGCAGTTGCAAGGCAATGCCGCCCTCGCCCAGCGCGATTACCTGCATGAAGCCTTCGAACGCCATCATGGCCGGCCGGCGAAAACTTACCCGGCGCGTTTTCCCCTGCTGCGCCTGGACCGGATCTACCTGCGTAATGCCACCAGTCATGAACCGCGAATACTCGGCCACAAACCCTGGACGCATCTGTCGGACCATTTACCGCTGGCGGTGGAAGTGCGTCTGTAACTCCGTCAAACGACAGTCGCCAAGGACTGCCAACTCTGACAGAAAAAATGACAGCAATGGCGCTCCGATGCCGTTTGTTTATCCTGCACTGGATCATCCGCCAAACAACCGATAGCCCCCTACCCAACGCGTCTGGCTCGCGCTTTCGGGATGATTTTTTGCACAAACAACAACTTATATACGCGCCAAAAATCAGTCACTTACAACGCATAAAATAGCCGTACCGCTTATCGGCCACTTTCTTGACGCAGCGTCAGCAGTCTTCTTAGCTAGTCCTTACTACCCCCGGAAATCCATCAGGGGCAAGCCTCCAGACTCCTGTAAAAACGGGCGGGTCTGCCCTTGCCTCAATCCATTCGGTCGCCCCTCATTCGGGGTAGGAGAGACGCCAAAGCGAGATACGCATGCGATTGCAAGGTAGACCCCCATGAAAACGTCGTTCACCCCACAAGAGATCAAAATCACTTTTTGCACTGTCACGAGTTCATTACTGCTGTGCTCATCCATGGAGGTGCAGGCCGCGTCTGCCGAGGACGAAACAACCCCTTTGTATAACCAGGAGTTACCTGGCCTCACCTTACCTGCCAGTGCCCCCCCCTATCCCGGCCGTTCACGCGTCAATCCAGACTTACAAAGCTCACGCCTGACAGTTGAAGATGCCTCGCCTTCAGCCTGGGACCACGTCTATGGAAAAACCTCACGACAGGCCCAAACCGACTCTCTGGCCCAAGGTTCTTCTATCCCCGGCTCCAGCGAATTCAAAGGCCCGGCGCTGCTGACCGTACAAAGCAATAGCGGCCATACCCAACGGGTCGGACTGATCGGCGGCACCACCCAATTCCAGGGCAATGACAATGGGCTGCTGACCAGTCGCGCCCTTGCCGACCCCGGCCATGACACGCTCAACCTTCAAGGCCAAAGTCTCGGCGCCTACTGGAGCCTGACCGGCCCGCAAGGCTGGCACGTTGACTTGTCGGCCAGCGGTGGCCGGGTCAACGGTTACAGCCGCAATGACCAAGGCGCGCGACAAGCCGCCGAAGGCAGCGCGGTGACGTTGTCGGTGGAAGGTGGTTTCCCGATTGGCCTGGGTAATAACTGGGTGATCGAACCCCAGGCACAATTGATCAATCAACGCATTACGCTGGATACGCCCAATGCCGGTTCTGGTAATGCGTCATCCAGCGACTTGACGTCCTGGAGTGGTC
Source organism: Pseudomonas sp. TH37 (assembly GCF_016650735.1). NCBI lineage: Bacteria > Pseudomonadati > Pseudomonadota > Gammaproteobacteria > Pseudomonadales > Pseudomonadaceae > Pseudomonas > Pseudomonas sp. TH37. The sequence goes on along the minus strand of NZ_JAEKFD010000002.1, from coordinate 700,438 downwards.
GTGTCGGTGCGCGCTTGAAAGGCAGTTACGATATTAACGGCCTGCCCGTCGAACCGTATGTGCGCACCAATGTGTGGCACACGGTGTACACCGGCAATACCGTGAGCCTGGATCAGGTCGACAAAATCAGCAGCAGTCGCAAATCCTCGACGGTGGATGTGGGTCTGGGTTTGGTGGCCAAAGTGACGCCTTTGGTCAGCCTGTATATCAGCGCCGATTACAGCAGCGATGTGGATGACAATGATTTGAACGGGTTGATTGGCAGCCTTGGGGTGCGGATGCGGTGGTGAAGCCTGGCCGATGATCGTTCCCACGCAGAGCGTGGGAACGATCAAGATCCTAACCCTCCGGACGCAAAATCAACACCGCCAACGGCGGCAGGTTCAACTCCAGTGAGAGGGCCTGGCCATGGCTCGGTTCTTCGTCGGTGAACACCCCGCCGCCGTTACCGTAGTTGGACCCGGCATAAGTGTCGGCATCGCTGTTGATCAACTCGACCCAGCGCCCGGCAAACGGCACGCCGACGCGGTAGGCCTGTCGCGGCACCGGGGTGAAGTTGGCCACCACCAACACCGGCCGCCCGTCCTTGCTCCAGCGCAGCCAGGCGTAAACGCTGTTGACCGCATCGTCGCCAATTAACCACTGGAAGCCTTGCGGGGCGTCGTCCTGATCGTGCAGCGCCGGCTCTTCGCGATACAACCGATTCAGGTCACCGACCAGTTTGCGCACCCCTTGGTGTTCCGGGTATTGCAGCAAATACCAGTCCAGTTGCTGATCGTGATTCCACTCTCGCCACTGGCCGAATTCGCAGCCCATGAACAACAGTTTCTTGCCGGGATGCGTCCACATGAAACTCAGATAAGCCCGCAGGTTGGCAAACTTCTGCCAACGGTCCCCCGGCATCTTGTCAATCAGCGAATGCTTGCCATGCACCACTTCATCGTGCGAAATCGGCAGGATGAAGCGCTCGGACCAGGCATACACCAGGCCGAAACTCAGCTCGTTGTGGTGATGGGCGCGGTACACCGGATCCTGCTGAATGTAATGCAGCGAGTCGTGCATCCAGCCCATGTTCCACTTATAGGCAAAACCCAGCCCACCCTGTTGCGTGCTCTGGCTGACACCCGGCCACGCCGTGGACTCTTCGGCAATCACCAGCGCGCCCGGCGTTTCCAGGGCCACTACATCATTGAGATGGCGGACGAAATCAATGGCTTCCAGATTCTCCCGACCGCCGTGACGGTTGGGCACCCATTCGCCGGCCTTGCGCGAGTAATCGCGATACAGCATCGACGCCACTGCGTCCACGCGCAGGCCATCGACGTGGAAATGCTTGAGCCAGTGCAGCGCCGACGCCAGCATGTAGCCATGCACCTCGGTGCGGCCCAGGTTGTAGATCAGCGTGTCCCAATCCTGGTGAAAACCTTCCTGCGGGTTGCCGTACTCATACAACGCGGTGCCGTCGAACTGCGCCAGGCCGTGGGTATCGGTGGGAAAATGCGCTGGCACCCAATCGAGGATCACGCCGATCTCGGCCTGGTGACAGGCATTGACGAACGCGGCGAAGTCATCCGGCGTGCCGTAACGGGCGCTCGGGGCGAATTGCGACAGCAGTTGATAACCCCAGGAGCCACCGAATGGATGCTCCATGATCGGCATCAGTTCGATGTGGGTGAAACCCAGCTCCTTCACATAAGGAATCAGCCGCTCGGCCAACTCGGGCCAGGTGTACTGACGGGCGACCTCGCCCAGGTCATCCAGCTCGCATTGCCAGGAACCGGCGTGCAACTCGTAGATCGACAACGGTGCGCTGGTTCGCTGACGCTCGCCCCGCGACTGCATCCAGGCGTGGTCCTGCCAGTCGATTTTCAGCGGTGAGGCGACTTTCGATGCCGTGTCCGGTGGCAAAGCGGTGGCAAGGGCCATCGGGTCGGCCTTGAGCGGCAGAATGCCGTGGGCACCGAGGATTTCGTATTTGTAGGCCTCCCCCGCTTGCAGGCGCGGAATGAACAACTCCCAGACCCCGGTAGGGTGGCGCAGACGCATCGGATGCCGGCGACCGTCCCAGACGTTGAAATCACCGACCACCGAAACCCTTCTGGCATTCGGCGCCCACACGGCGAAGCGCACGCCATCCACGCCATCGACCGTCTTCAGCTGCGCGCCGAGGCAACTGCTCAAGTCCCGGTGATTACCCTCGGCGAACAGGTACAAATCCATTTCGCCGAGTAACGGGCCAAAGCTGTAAGGGTCCTCGGCGAGTTGCTCGCCACCGGCCCAACGGGTTCGCAACAGATAGGGCCGGGCCCCCTCGAAGTGCCCGACGAACAGCCCCGGGGTTTGGGTGGTCTCAAGGCTGCCGAGTTCCTCCCCGGACTCTTTGTCCACCACCTGCACGCTCAAGGCGTCCGGTAGATAGGCTCGAATGAACTGCCCGCCGGCGCCATCGCCATGCGGGCCGAGAATTGCAAAGGGGTCTTGGTGCTCGGCGCGTACCAACGCATCGATATCCCGCGCCCTGGGTAGCAGCGCCTGTCCCACATGCCCCTGTTCCTTGTTCGAGATACTCATGACTACTCTCCACCAAGATCGGAAAAGGGTTTGAGCCCACTCAATAACCCGTACAGACCGTGCAACGGCACGGGCAGCCAGGTGGGGCGATTTTCAGCCTCATAGGCCACTTCATAAGCCGCCTTCTCCAGACTGAACAACGCCAGCGCGGCGTCTTCGCCTTCGGGATCTTGCCATGCATGAGCAAGACTAGCTGCCGCCAGCCGATAAGCGTCGACAAATGCTTGCCGCGCTTCCCTCAGATAACGATCGGCGACCCGTTGACGCGCGGCTTGGGCCTCGGCGGTGTTATCGACGTTATGCACGTTGATTGTCATCGCCGCGGCGTAATCGAAGGAGCGCAATACGCCGCTGACATCTTTATAAGGGCTGTGTTTACCGCGGCGCTCATGCAGCGGCCGCGCCGGCTCGCCCTCGAAATCGATCAGGTAGGCATCGCCCTTGATCACCAGCACCTGCCCCAGGTGCAAGTCACCATGGACGCGAATGCGCAGGCCACCAGCCGCTTTCTTACCCAACTCCTGAACATGACTGAGGATGGTTTTTTTGTTGTCCAGCAAGCGACTGACCAATGCCTGGTCCGCAGCGTTCAGTTCAGTTTGATGCTGCTTGAGTAACTTCAGGGCATGTTCCAGTTGCGCCGCCACATCCTTGGCCGAGACCAGGGCATCTTTCTGCGTGGTGATCTGTGGGGCGAAGTCCGGATTGGCGCTCGGGGCGGCCAACACCTGATGCATTTCCCCCAGACGCTGGCCGAGCATGCCAGCAAAATCCTTCAGCTCGCCAAGGGCGTTGTAGTGCTGCTCCTGCTCGGACACAGCATCGGCGAGTTCGTCGCGAAGCGCCCGTTCGAGGTTGTTCTGGGTCCACTCCCACGCGTCGCCCTGATTGCTCAAGTAGCCTTGGGCGATCATCAACAGCGTGTCCTCGCCTGCCGCATTGCGACGAATCACCGCGCCCAGCAGCGGCGAAATATTCTGGAAACCGGCATGGGTCAGGTACGCACTCATTTCCAGTTCCGGGTGCACCCCTGTCGCGACCTTGCGGATCAGTTTCAGCACCAGGCTGCTGCCGATCACTACCGAACTGTTGGATTGCTCGGCGGACAGGTAGCGCACCTCCGATTCGGCCGTCAGGCCAAGCCTGGTCAGTTCGTCGGTCGGTTCGAAGCGGATCTCGCCACCGTCGGATGACAATACCGTGCCGGCCTGCATGCCCTGCAACACGGCATGCACAAAGCTGTCGAGGCTGAAGGCATCGGTGATCAGGCCAACCTGACGCCCGCGCCGAACCCGGGCCAGTGCTAATTGCTGTGGCAACGCCGCGCCCACCTGCTCCTCGGAGATAAAACCGAATGGCAACTGATAACGGCTGGTCTGACCGCCGCTGGTGACGTCGATTTCGCCCAGAAGCACTGGGTGCAGCGGGTCGCCGAAACGCACGCCGTAAGCGAGGTTGACGTTGTCGATGACGCCGTCTTTGCCGGCGTACCAGCGGCGATTCTGCAACCAGCTCGGCAGAATGCCCTGCTCCAGGGTGTGGCGGGACGGTGCTTCAAGCAGCTCTTCCATGCGTTTCTTCAGCACCAGGGTGGTGAAGTCCGGCAGGCTTTGCGCCGGTTCCACGTGCCAGCTCGGCATTTGGTTTTCCGCCGCCAGCCCGAACCAATAGAAACCGTAAGGCGCCAGCGTCAGCAGGAAATTCAACTGGCCGATGGGCGGGAACGCATTGCCGCCAAGCATCTCCACCGGAACCATGCCGACGTAAGCCGACAGATCCAGTTCCGCCGCTTGTGCGCTGCGGGACACGTTGGCCACGCACAAAATAATCTCGTGCTTGCCGTCCGGACCGGTGAATTCGCGGGTATACGCCAGAATCCGTCGATTGCTCGGCGAGAGCATTTTCAATGTCCCGCGACCGAAGGCCTTGGACTGCTTACGCACCGCGAGCAGGCGCCGGTTCCAGTTCAATAACGAATGAGGGTCACCGGCCTGGGTTTCAACGTTGACCGACAGGTAGCCGTAGAGCGGGTCCATGATCGGCGGCAGCACGAGGCTGGCCGGGTCGGCGCGGGAAAAACCGCCGTTGCGGTCGATCGACCACTGCATCGGCGTGCGCACACCGTCGCGGTCGCCGAGGTAGATGTTGTCGCCCATGCCGATTTCATCGCCGTAATACAGGGTCGGCGTGCCGGGCATCGACAGCAGCAGGCTGTTAAGCAGTTCCACGCGGCGACGATCACGTTCCAACAACGGCGCCAGACGCCGGCGAATCCCCAGATTGATTCGCGCCCGACGGTCGGCGGCGTAGTAATTCCACAGGTAATCGCGCTCCCGGTCGGTGACCATTTCCAGGGTCAGCTCATCGTGGTTGCGCAGGAAAATCGCCCACTGGCAGTTGGCGGGAATTTCCGGGGTCTGCCGCAGGATGTCGGTGATCGGGAAGCGGTCTTCCTGGGCCAGCGCCATGTACATGCGCGGCATCAACGGGAAGTGAAAGGCCATGTGGCATTCGTCGCCGTTCTGGCCAGTGGCGTCGGTGTTGCCAAAGTACAGCTGAGTGTCTTCCGGCCACTGATTGGCCTCAGCCAGCAACATGCGGTCGGGATAATTGGCGTCGATCTCGGCACGGATCTGCTTGAGGACGTCGTGGGTCTCGGGCAGGTTTTCATTGTTGGTGCCGTCGCGCTCGATCAGGTACGGGATCGCGTCCAGCCGCAGACCGTCGATGCCCATGTCGAGCCAGTAACGCATCACCGACAGCACCGCTTTCATGACCTGCGGGTTGTCGAAATTCAGGTCCGGTTGGTGGGAATAGAAACGGTGCCAAAAGTACTGACCGGCCACCGGGTCCCAGGTCCAGTTGGACTTCTCGGTGTCGAGAAAGATGATGCGGGTGCCGTCGTATTTCTGATCGTTATCGGACCAGACATAGAAGTCGCGGGCCGCCGAACCGGGCTTGGCCTTGCGCGCGCGCTGGAACCACGCGTGCTGATCCGAGGTGTGGTTGATGACCAGTTCGGTAATGACCCGCAGCCCGCGTTTATGGGATTCGGCAATGAAGCGCTTGGCATCGGCCATGGTGCCGTAGTCAGGATGCACGCCACGGTATTCGGCGATGTCATAGCCATCGTCGCGTCGTGGCGAGGGGTAGAACGGCAACAGCCAGATGGTGTTGACGCCCAGATCGGCAATGTAATCGAGTTTGGCGATAAGGCCGGGAAAGTCGCCGATCCCGTCGTTGTTGGAGTCGAAAAAAGACTTAACGTGAACCTGGTAGATCACCGCATCCTTGTACCAGAGCGGGTCCTTGATAAAGGTGGCTGACCTGGGTTTCTTCGCCATTTGTAACTCCTGAAAAATTCTGGGAAAACATCAACTGCCTCAAGAAATGCGGTCAGTGTGGGAGCTGGCTTGCCTGCGATAGCAATCTGTCAGTGAGCATGTTCGGCGCTGACCCACCGCTATCGCAGGCAAGCCAGCTCCCACATTGATCTTCGCTAGGCTCAGGAACGAGTAATCCTCCAAATCCCGAACGGCAGATGCCACGGTTCGATCCGCATGAACTGGTACTTGCCGTGCCAGGTCCAGCGGTGGCCGTTCATCAAGTCTTCGCCTTGGGTACTGGCTTCATCGGGCAGGCCCATTTCCCACAGCGGCAATTCGAAGTTCGCCTCTTGGGCGTGATGCGGATCGAGGCTGACCGCCACCAGAATGAAATTGCTGCCGTCGACGCTGCGTTTGCCGAAGTACAGAATGTTGTCGTTCCACGCGTTGTAGACCTTCAGGCCCAGGTGCGTATGCAGCGCCGGGTTCTGCCGGCGAATGCGGTTGAGCTGGGCGATTTCGGCAATGATGTTGCCCGGCGCGTTGAAGTCCCGTGGGCGGATTTCGTACTTCTCGGAATTGAGGTATTCCTCCCGGCCCGGCACCGGTGCCGCTTCACACAGTTCAAAGCCCGAATACATGCCCCACAGCCCGGAACCCATGGTCGCCAGCGCGGCACGAATCAGAAAACCGGCGCGCCCGGATTCGTGCAGGAACGCCGGGTTGATGTCCGGCGTGTTGACGAAAAAATTCGGCCGGTAGCATTCACGCCACGGCGACTCGTTGAGTTCGGTGAGATAGGTTGCCAGCTCGCTCTTGGTATTGCGCCAGGTGAAATAGGTGTAGCTCTGGGAGTAACCGACTTTGCCCAGGCGCGCCATCATCGCCGGGGTGGTAAAGGCTTCGGCCAGGAAGATCACCTCGGGGTACAGCGCCCGCACATCGGCGATCATCCACTGCCAGAACGGCAATGGTTTGGTGTGAGGGTTATCGACGCGAAACAGCTTCACGCCCTCCTTGACCCAACCGACCACGATGTCACGCAACTCGATCCACAGGCTGGGAATGGCATCCACGGCATAGAAATCGACGTTGACGATGTCCTGGTATTTCTTCGGCGGGTTCTCGGCGTATTTGATCGTGCCGTCCGGCCGCCAGTTGAACCAGCCCGGGTGCTGTTTGAGCCACGGGTGATCCTGGGAACACTGAATCGCAAAGTCGAGAGCGATTTCCAGCCCATGCTCGGCAGCGGCCGCGACGAGCCGGCGAAAGTCCTCGCGAGTGCCCAGTTCCGAGTGAATCGCCTCATGCCCGCCCTCTTCACTGCCGATGGCGTAAGGGCTGCCCGGATCGTCGGGGCCGGCGATCAACGAGTTGTTCGGGCCTTTGCGGTAGCTGCGGCCAATCGGGTGGATCGGCGTGAAATACAGCACGTCGAAGCCCATGTCCTGGATCATCGGCAGCCGCGAATGCACGTCGTTGAAAGTGCCGTGGCGGGCCGGATCATCGGTGATCGAGCGCGGAAACAGTTCATACCAACTGGCGAACTGCGCCAGCGCTCGTTCTACGTCCACCGGGTATTCAGGACTCAGGCTCAGGAACGGACGATGGTCGGCCTGGGCCATCAGATCCGCGCTACGTTGGTGCAGAAACAAGGCAACCTGCTCGGTTTCGAGCAGACCGGACAACTCATGGTGCAACGCCGCCAGTTGTTCACTGAGCGGGCCCTCGGAACGTTCGGCTGCCTGCTGGACGTGAGAGCGCCCTTCCTGCAATTCCAGGCTGACCGGAACGCCGACGGCGTGTTTTTTCTCTAGCTCATAACAAAAGCTGGCGAACTGATCGATCCAGGCTTCGAGGCAGAACACATAACGCCCCTGCTTCTTGACACGAAACTGGCCCTGCCAGCCGTTATTGCCCAGCTCGGCCATCACCTCGCTCTGCCAGGTTTCGTCGCCGTCGGCACGCCAGCGGATGCGCACGGCCAGTTTGTCGTGACCGTCGGCAAATACTTTGCTGGTCACCACCACATCCTGATCAATCACGGCTTTAATGGCGAATTGGCCGCCATCGAGGATCGGCATAGTGTTTTCGATCACGATGCGCGGCAACAACAAGGCTTGCGACAGCGGTATATGAGGGTTGTAGCTCAACTCTGTGGGTTTTTCAGCGGTCATCGAGCATCTCTCCTTAACGCCCCAAGGACGCTCTTGTGCCTGGTCGTCGTTCACACGAAGCGGTCTGCCCCGACATGAACTCACTTAAGTTCCGAACAGCAGGCGCCGGTAAAAGTTCAGAGGGATTTGCCAAGTCTTTCGGGGAATCAAATTCCCTGTGTACGGGTCAACCAACTTAAGCACGACTCACGCCATCTGCCAGTGGAGACTATCGATGAGCATTCCAATCCCGGCCGAGACACCCGATCCGAACATCGATGAGCCGACGATTCCGCCAACACCGCCAACCGAACCCGGCCCCGTCCCCGAGCAGGAACCGCCAGGCACCAGCCCACCACCCCGGGAAGAGCCGCCTAGCTCCCAGCCGCCGGAAATCGTGAGTCCGTAAACTGCATGAAGACTCAAATTATGGGTGTCGATCCTTTTCAAACTGGCGCACGACGATAGGCATTACACCGAGAATCACCAATGCCAGCAACGTACTGAGCACGGCTGTCGCCTCGCGGCCCATTCCGGCCGAAACACCAATGGCCGCCGTCATCCACAAACCGGCGGCGGTGGTCAGGCCTTTGACATGGCCCTCATCGCCATCAGTGTTTTTCAGGATAGTCCCGGCGCCAAGAAAGCCGATGCCGGCGATCACGCCCTGCACCACTCGGCTCATGGCATCGGCCTGGGATCCTGACATCTGCGGCACCAGCACAAACAGCGCCGCGCCCAGCGCCACCAGCATATGGGTGCGAACCCCGGCGGCCTTACCTTTCTGCTCGCGTTCGAAACCGAGAAGGCCGCCCAGCAAAGCGGCGATCAGCAAGCGCACCGTAATGCGCGTCAGCTGCGAAGCATCGCCAATGTCGGCGAACTCCGCTTGCAGCGTCACCCAAACCTCGTGCCACCAGGCGTCCATGGCGCAATCCTTTTGATGATGTAATGACTCGATAAAGGATGGACCGCACCCACCATTAATCGGTTGCACAGAACGATGACCGGCGGATACGCCCTAACACTTCAGAATCCGCCGAAAAAAGGACGCCTCCATGACCGTGCGCATCGAAAACCAGACCTGTTTCTTCATCACCCAAAACGGCGAAGAAATCCGTTTTTGCTCCGACGTGACCGTCATCACCGACGGGGAAAAATCCATGTCGGCGGTCGACCTCGACGACCAGCGTATCTACATCACCGAAGCAGAAGCCGATGCATTGACCGTAGCAGGCGCAGTGGATGAACGCCGGCATTTGAAGGCCACGGACAGTGATTCGGTGATTTGACTGACCCGCATCAACACACGCCGCAAACACCTGGCATAGGCGTTTGCAGCCGGCCGTTGCGGGTGCATCAAGTTGTCGCAAGCGAGTGCCAGAAACTCATCTGATCCGCTTTTTATTGCTATAGCTGAGTCTGTTATGCAAACAGATCGCTGGTCATAGTGCTCAGGCCTGATGGAGGCTGATGAGCGAAAGACCATGAGCGATAGAATCCCCGTCCGAACCGTTGAAACGTTCGAGCCTTTGCGTCCAAAGATAAAGGCCAAATCCAGCGACAACCTGATCCACACTCGCAGCTTCACGGGTTTGTTCCGCACCCTGCGCATGAGTGGCGCGGGGGTTCTGTTTCTGCTGTTCTTCGGCACGGTGTGGCTGAACTGGGGTGGCCGCCAAGCGGTGCTCTGGGACCTTTCCGAAAGCAAATTCCACATCTTCGGCGCAACCTTCTGGCCACAGGATTTCATTCTGCTTTCGGCGCTGCTGATCATTGCCGCGTTCGGCCTGTTTGCGATCACCGTGTTCGCAGGCCGGGTCTGGTGCGGTTACACCTGCCCGCAGAGTTCCTGGACGTGGATCTTCATGTGGTGCGAGAAGCTCACCGAAGGCGAGCGCAACCAACGGATCAAGCTGCAAGCTGCACCCTGGGGCCTGAACAAACTGATCCGCCGCTCGGCCAAACACACCCTGTGGCTGGCGATCAGCCTGCTCACCGGCCTGACGTTTGTCGGCTACTTCACGCCGATCCGCCCCCTGGCTGAAGAACTGCTGACTTTGCAAATCGGCGGTGTCAGCCTGTTCTGGGTGCTGTTCTTCACCGGGGCCACTTACATCAATGCCGGTTGGCTGCGCGAAGCGGTGTGCATGCACATGTGCCCGTATGCGCGGTTCCAGAGCGTGATGTTCGACAAGGACACCCTGACCATTTCCTATGACGTGGCCCGCGGCGAAAACCGTGGCCCGCGCAAACGCGACGTCAAACCCACCGAGGTCGGGCTGGGGGATTGCATTGATTGCCAATTGTGCGTGCAGGTCTGCCCAACCGGCATCGATATTCGCGACGGTTTGCAGATGGAATGCATCGGTTGCGCCGCGTGCATCGACGCCTGTGATTCGATCATGGACAAAATGGGTTATGCCCGTGGGTTGATCAGCTACACCTCAGAGCATGAGTTGCAGGGTGGCAAGACCCACCTGCTGCGCCCGCGCTTGATCGGCTACAGCGCGGTGCTGCTGGTGATGATCGGCGCCCTCGCCCTGGCGCTGGTGGAACGGCCGATGGTGTCGCTGGACGTGAGCAAGGACCGTGGCCTGTTCCGCGAGAACAGTGAAGGCCAGATCGAAAACATCTACAGCCTGAAGGTCATCAACAAGACCCAGCAACGTCAGGATTATCAATTGACACTGGTCGATGGCGACGGCTTCCAGTTGCAAGGCAAGACCGAACTGAGCCTGGCCCCCGGTGAGATCGTCGACGTACCGGTGTCGGTGGCGATGACCACGGATCGTCCGAGCAGCAGCTCGCAGACCATCAGTTTCAAAATTGTCGACAGCGATGAGCCGGAGATCTACAGCGTGGCCAAGAGCCGCTTTGTTGCGCCGATGAACCGTTGAGCCTTTAAGATGCAAAGCCAAAGATCGCAGCCTTCGGCAGCTCCTACAGGTGTACGCCGATCCATTGTAGGAGCTGCCGAAGGCTGCGATCTTGGCGACCTGACTGCCACCCATTTTTTCAATGAATGACACCACCCGGGCACTCGATGAAACGCTACGAAAAATTCGCCGACGACATCGCTGAACTGATCCGCTCCGGCGTCCTCGGTCCCGGCCAGCGGGTGCCATCGGTGCGCTACGCCAGTCAGACCTACGGCGTCAGCCCGTCCACTGTGTTCCAGGCCTATTACCTGCTCGAACGCCGGGGCTTGATCCGCGCCCGGCCGCGTTCCGGCTACTTCGTCAATGCGCATGCACCGAGCCCGTTCTCGGAGCCGGTGATCAGTAGCCAGGTCAACGAGTCCACCAAAGTCGACGTCAGCGAACTGGTGTTCTCGGTGCTGGACTCGATCAAGGATCCGAACACTGTGCCCTTCGGTTCGGCGTTCCCCAGCCCCACGCTGTTCCCGCTGCAACGCCTGTCCCGCTCGCTGGCCAGTGCCGCCCGCGAGATGGACCCGCGCATGGTGGTCACCGACATGTCGCCGGGTAACCCGCAACTGCGTCGACAAATAGCCCTGCGCTACATGGTCGGCGGGCTGATGTTGCCCATGGAAGAGTTGCTGATCACCAACGGCGCCCTCGAAGCCCTGAACCTGTGCCTGCAAGCGGTCACCGAACCCGGCGATCTGGTGGCCATCGAAGCCCCGGCGTTCTACGCCAGCCTGCAAGTGCTGGAACGGCTGAAGCTCAAAGCAGTGGAAATTCCCGTCCACCCACGAGACGGCATCGACCTCGGCGTTCTCGCCCAGACCCTGGAACGGCATCCGATCAAGGCTTGCTGGTGCATGACCAGTTTCCAGAACCCCATGGGCGCGACCATGCCCGAAGCGAAGAAGCAGGAGCTGGTGGAGCTGTTGCGCAGCCATCAGGTACCGCTGATCGAAGACGACGTCTACGCCGAGCTCTATTACGGCCAACAGGCGCCAAAACCGGCCAAGGCTTTCGATACCGAAGGGTTGGTGATGCATTGCGGTTCGTTCGCCAAGAGCCTGGCCCCCGGTTACCGCATCGGCTGGGTCGCCGCTGGGCGGTATGCGCAGAAAATCGAACGCCTGAAGCTGATGACCTCGCTCTGCGCCTCGATGCCCGCCCAAGCCGCCATCGCCGATTACCTGCAACACGGCGGCTACGACCGGCACCTGCGCAAACTGCGTTACGCCCTGGAAGAACAGCAAAGCGCCATGCTCGCCGCCATCGCCCGCTACTTCCCGGCGCAGACGCGCGTCAGTCAGCCGGCAGGGGGCTACTTTTTGTGGCTGGAACTGCCGCCGCAGATGGATTCGTTAAAGTTGTTTCAGATGGCATTGGCGCAAGGGATCAGCATTGCGCCGGGGCCGATCTTTTCACCGACCCAGCGGTTCAGGAATTGTATTCGGCTGAATTATGGGAGCCCTTGGACTGAAGATTCTGAGAAGGCGATGGAGACGTTGGGGCGGATTGTGCGGTCGTTCTGAGGATTTGATGTCGTTTGGGGCATCGCCATCGCGGGCAAGCCCGCTCCCACAAGGTGCAATGTTGAGAACACGATTGTGTTTACACCGCAGCACACTGTGGGAGCGGGCTTGCCCGCGAAGGGGCCGGCCGGAACAACGAAAATCTCGAAAGTTAACGCCCACCACCAAGATCAACAAACGTCCCCGTCGCATAAGAAGCCTTATCCGACAACAACCACACAATCGCCTCCGCCACTTCATCCGGCCGCCCACCCCGAGCCATCGGGATCGCCGACTCCAGCTTGCTGACCCGATCCGGATCGCCGCTCAATGCATGGAAATCGGTGTAGATGTAACCCGGTCGCACGGCGTTGACCCGAATCCCCTCGCCCGCCACTTCCTTCGACAGGCCGATGGTGAAGGTGTCCAGCGCGCCTTTGGACGCTGCGTAGTCGACATATTCGCTGGGAGCGCCCAAGCGGGCTGCGACCGACGACACGTTGACGATGCTGCCACCCTGCCCGCCATGTTTGGGTGACATGCGCAGGATCGCGTGTTTGGCGCAGAGGATCGGCGCCAGGACGTTGGTCTTGAGGATTTTCAGAATACGGAATTCGGACATTTCGTCGATCCGCGACTTTTGCCCGACAGTGCCGGCGTTGTTCACCAGCGCCGTGACCCGACCCAGTTCGGTGTCTACGCGGTGGAACAGACCGATCACTTCGTCTTCGATGCTGACATCGGCACGCACGGCAATGGCCTGGGCGCCGAGTGCGCGGACTTGTTCCAGCACACTGTGCGCCGCCTGTTCGTCGGATTGATAGTTGATACAGATCCGATAGCCCTGCTCTGCGGCCAACAGGGCCGTGGCGGCGCCAATTCCGCGGCTGCCGCCGGTGATGACGATGACTTTGTCCATGCTGGCATTTCCCCCGTTACAAGCGTAAGCAGTCGGGGCCAAGAATAACCGCCATTGCGCGGTTTTGCATGAACCTGCGTCAACTCTAATGACACAAACCTGTGGCGAGGGGGCTTGCCCCCGTTGGGCAGCGAAGCGGCCCCCCTTCGATTTTCCATTATCACCGAGTTGCCTGAATTTACGACTGCTTCGCAGCCGAACGGGGGCAAGCCCCCTCGCCACAGGAGTCCATCAGCCGGTAGCCAATTGCTCCCCACGATGAATATCGGCCATGAAGCGATCAGCAGGCAGCGGGTGCCCCAGCAGGTAACCCTGCAACGAGTCGCAGCCCAATTGGGTCAGAAAGTCTTGCTGGACATCGGTTTCCACTCCTTCGGCGACGATCCGCAAGCCAAGCGCCTGGCCGAGGGCAACGATAGCCGACACGATGGCCGCGTCGTCGCTGTCGTGTTCCAGATCGCGGACGAAACCCCGATCAATCTTCAATTCATTGGCCGGCAGGCGCTTGAGGTACATCAAGCTCGAATAGCCGGTACCAAAGTCATCGATGGACAGGTCGACGCCCATTTCCGAGAGTTCCTGCAACACCGTCATGCTCGCATCGGCGTCGCTCATGGCGGTGGTTTCGGTGATTTCCAGGGTCAGGCTGTTGGCCGGCAAATGATGAGTGGCCAAGGCCTTGGCGACGCTCTGGACCAACCCGGCGTGGCAGAACTGCAAGGCTGAGAGGTTCACCGCGATGCGCCAGTCGGTGTAACCGAGCAGATACCACTCGCGCATCTGACGGCAGGCTTCGTTGAGCACCCACTCGCCGATTGGAATGATCAGCCCGGTCTTTTCCGCAAGATCGATGAAGCTGTCCGGCTGCAGCATGCCTTGAGTCGGGTGCATCCAGCGCAGCAACGCCTCGGCGCCCACCGCTCGGCCATTGCCGGCGTCGAACTTGGGTTGGTAATAGAGACTGAACTGCTGCTGATCGACGGCATTGCGCAGGTCTTGCAGCAATTGCAGCTGTTTGCGCGCGTTGCTGTTCATCGAGGCGTCGAAGAAGCGGTGGCCGTTTTTCCCGGCGCCCTTGGCGTGGTACATCGCGGCATCGGCGTTCATCAGCAACTCCTCGGCGGTGTGACCGTTGCCCGGATAGAGCGAGATACCGACGCTGGCGGAAATCTGCAAGTCATGTTCCGCGACCCGGAACGAGCGCCCGATCAGCCCCACCTGTCGCGCCGCCAGGTTCAGCGCGTCATTCGGCTCGGTGAGTTGCACCAGCAGCACAAACTCATCGCCGCCGATCCGCGCCAGCGTGTCCTGACTGCGCAAATCCTCGCGCAGGCGCAGGCCGACTTCACGCAGCAACTGATCGCCCATGTGGTGTCCAAAAGCATCGTTGACCGGTTTGAAGCCGTCCAGATCAATGAACATCAACGCAAAACAGCCGCCCTGCTCCTGCACCCTCGACATCGCCTGATCGATACGATCGGCCAACAGCACTCGGTTCGGCAGCCCGGTCAGGGTGTCGTGCAGGGCCAGTTGGGTGAGTTCGCGATTGGCCTCGGTCAGTGATTGGGCGAGCTCCGCGGTGCGAGCCTCTAGCCGCGCATCGAGGATCGAGGTCAGCAAGGCAATGCTCAACACCGCCAAGGTGGTGATCAGAACAAGATTATCCAGGCCCTTGCCGTTCAGGCCATCGACCGCCGCGCCACAGAAACTGCCGTCGACAAAACGCGCCGCGGCCATGCCGGTGTAGTGCATGCCGACGATGGCGATGCCCATGATCACCGCTGCACCGCCGCGAATCAGGCGAACATATGGCGCGTGCTGGCGCAGGCGGAACGCGATCCATAACGCCGCGCCCGACGCGCCAACGGCAATCAGCAGCGACGCGCTAAACAATGCGGGGTCGTAATCGATGCCCGGCTGCATGCGCATGGCGGCCATGCCGGTGTAATGCATCGCGCTGATGCCTGCGCCCATGATCAGCGCACCGAACACCAGTTGCCAGGCCGGCAATTGTGGCTGGCTGACCAGCCACAGGGCAAAGCCGCAAGACAGGACCGCGATCAAGAGGGACAGCGCCGTGAGAGTAACGTCGTAGCCCAGATCGATCGGCAATGTGAAGGCGAGCATGCCGATGAAATGCATCGACCACACGCCAATCCCCATCGCAAAAGCGCCGCCCGCCGTCCACAGATGCACCGCCCGACCCTTGGCCGTGGCGATGCGACCGGTGAGGTCGAGCGCGGTATAAGAGGCAAGTATCGCCACACAGAGCGATATGAAAACCAGGGTAAAGGAATAGCTACCGATGAGCATGGGACTTCTCGCGACCGCCCCCGCATCCATTCTCGGCGAGCAAAGTCGGCGATTGTACTGATTCCGCGGATGAACGCACTCACAAAGTCATCAAAAGGCCATCAAGGTGATGAAACGTTTGTGCAATCGCTGCACTGTGGCGAGGGGGCTGGCCCTAATGCCGGTAAGTCAAGGCGCATAACTTGTGGGAGCGTGGCTTGCCCGCGAAGAACGATGACGCGTACTACCTGAAAAACCGCGGCGCATTCTTCGCGGGCAAGCCACGCTCCCACAGGATCTTCGTCGCTCAAATTTCTGGGCTTACCGGCATTAGGCCCCCCTCACCACAGGGGTTGCGCTATTCCTCGTCGCTCACCTGAAGCTGCCCGTCCCACCCGCCGCCCAATGCGGCAATCAATTGCACGCTGGCGATCAAGCGGCTCTGCAGCAAAGTCAGCACGTTACGCTCGTTGCTCAACGCCGTGGCCTGAACCACCACCACATCCAGATAAGCAATCACCCCGGCCTTGTACTGATTCTGGGTCAACCGCAGGGATTCGCGCGCTGCATCCAGAGCTTCCTGGCGCACCTTGGCTTCGTCTTCCAGCACCTTGAGCTGCACCAGATAGTTTTCCACTTCACGGAAGCCGTCGAGCACGGTCTGGCGGTACTTGGCGACGGTCTCGTCATAGGCCGCTTCGCTGCGATCGACTTCCGCCGAGCGCTGCCCACCGTCGAACAGGGTCATGGCCAGTTGCGGGCCGACCGACCAGAAGCGGTTCGGCACGCTGATCCAGTTGTTAGAGGTGCTGCTGCTATAACCGCCGTTCAGGCTCAGGGTCAGGTCCGGGTAGTAGGCAGCTTTGGCCACGCCGATGTTGGCGTTGGCGGCCATCACCGAGCGCTCGGCGGAGGCGATGTCCGGGCGCCGTTCCAGCAATTGCGAAGGCAGGCTCAGCGGCACCTGCGGCAATGCCGGGATGTCCTTGGTTTCAGCCAGGCTGAACTCCGCTGGCGGCAGACCTATCAGTACGGCAATGGCGTTCTCGAACTGCGCGCGCTGCCAGATCAGGTCGACCATCTCCGCCTGGGTGCTTTTGAGCTGCGTGGTGGCCTGGGCCACCGCGTCCTTGCCGGAGACACCGGCGCGGTACTGGTTTTCGGTCATGGTCAGCGAGCGCTGATAAGCCTCGACCGTCGCTTCCAGCAGGCGTTTCTGTTCGTCGATCACCCGCAATTGCAGATAGTTCTGCACCAGCTCCGATTGCTGGCTCAGGCGCATCGCCGCCAGATCGGCAAAACTCGCCTCGGCGTTGGCCGTGTCGGCTTCCAGGCCTCGGCGCAATTTGCCCCAGACGTCCGCTTCCCAACTGACCCCGGCCTGCGCGGTGTACGTGTCGCGAATACCGCTGGAGGAACTGCTCAGGCTCGAGCTGCTGCTACCGGTGCCCTGGCTGGAACGGGTTTTCCCGACCGTCAGGTCCACCGTCGGGAAAAACGCCCCCCGGGCACTGCGCACCAAGGCCTGGGCCTGTCGGTACTGGGCTTCGGACTGGGCGACGGTCTGGTTGGCGCTGTTGAGTTTTTCGATCAGCCCATTGAGCTGCCGATCGCCATACAGCTCCCACCAGGCACCACGCGCCAGAGAGTCGCTGGGGTTGGCCTGACGCCAGCCAGCCGCTTCCTTGTACTGTGCCGGCGCGGCGGCTTGCGGGCGCTGGTAATCCGGGCCGATGGCGCAGGCACTGAGCATCGCCACGCACAGCGACAGGCTCAGCAAACGCGAGCCTCGGGCCGTGATCAGCGGTGCAACCAGGTTGATAAGCGAACGGTCAGTCATAGCGGAGTTTCCAGAGCAGCATCGGTACGCACCCCACGCCAGTGGTTGAAGCGATGGCGCAGTTTGTCGAGATAGAGGTAAACCACCGGGGTGGTGTAAAGGGTCAGCACCTGGCTGAAGACCAGCCCGCCGATGATGGTCAGGCCCAGCGGCTGACGCATTTCCGCCCCTTCGGCCCGGCTCAGCAACAACGGCAAGGCGCCGAGGATTGCCGCCAGAGTGGTCATCAGAATCGGTCGCAGCCGTTGCAGACAAGCACTACGGATCGACTCCAGCGGCTCCAGGCCCTGGTGCCGTTCCAGTTGCAGCGCCAGGTCGATCATCAGAATCGCGTTTTTCTTCACCACGCCGATCAGCAGGAACAGCCCGAGCAAGGAGATCAGGCTGAACTCGCCGCCCAGCACATAAATCGACAGCAACGCTCCGACCCCGGCCGACGGCAAGGTCGAAAGAATCGTCAGCGGGTGGATGTAGCTTTCATACAGCACGCCCAACACCAGATACACCGCCACCAGCGCGCCGAGAATCATCCACGGCTGGCTCTTCTGGGTAGCGGCGAACGCATCGGCGGTACCGGCCATTTTCGCGATCACGTCTTCCGGCAGACCGACCTTGGCAATCGCCCGCTCGATGGCCGCCGAGCCCTGCTCCACCGTCACGCCTTCGGCCATGTCGAAGGCGATGCTTTCCGAAGCGAACTGGCCTTCGTGGCTGACCCGGTCGTCTTCCAGGCTGTTTTCATAGTGAGCGATGGTCGACAGCGGAATCCGCGCACCGTCGGCGGTGATCACCTGCACCTGCTTGAGCGTGATCGGGTCCTGGGCGTATTTCGGGTTGACCTCCATCACCACCTGATACTGGTTGAGGCTGTCGTAGATCGTCGAAATCTGCCGCTGGCTGTAGGCGTTGTTCAGCACCGCGGTGACCATGTCCATGTCCACGCCCAGTCGCTTGGCCTGATCGCGATCGACGATCAGGGTCACTTGCGGGGCGCCACGGCCTTCGCGCGCGTCAATCGCCGTCAGCTCCGGCAAAGCCTTGAGGGCCGTGACGACTTTCGGATACCACTCACGCAACGCGCCGAGATCGCCGCTTTGCAGGATGTAGGAATATTGCGAGCTGGTCTGCTCGCGGCCGCCGCCAAATTGCAGGTCCTGATCCGCCATCAGCATCAATTGCGCACCGGGCACCTTGGGCATTTCCTTGCGCAGGCGTTCGATGACTTTTTGCGCGGACAGGTTGCGTTCCTTGATCGGCTTGAGCCGCACCAGCATGAAGGCGTTGTTGGTGCCGTTGTTGCCACCGATGAACCCGGCGACGCTCTCAACCGCCTCGTCCTTGAGCACGGCACGGCGGAAGATTTCCATCTTCGGCTGCATCACGCTGAACGACAGGCTGTCGTCGCCGCGCACGAAACCGATCAACTGGCCGGTATCCTGCTGGGGCAAGAAGGTTTTGGGAACAACGACATACAGCGCGATGTTCACGCCAATCGTCACGAACAGACTGAGCAAGGTCAGCCGACGGTGACGCAACACCCAATCGAGGCTGGTGGCGTATTTGCCGACCATCCACTCGTTGGTCCGCTGGCTCCAGCGTTGCAGGCGGTTTTCCTGCCCCGGCGTGTGCGGCTTGAGCCAGCGGGCGCAGAGCATCGGCGTCAGCGTCAGCGACACCAGCAACGACACCACGATGGCCGCCGCCAAGGTGATGGAAAACTCGCGGAACAGGCTTTCGATGATCCCGCCCATGAACAGGATCGACAGGAACACCGCCACCAGCGAGACGTTCATCGACAGCAGCGTGAAGCCGACTTCCTCGGCCCCGAGGTACGCGGCCTTCATCGGCGGCACGCCCTTGTCGATGTGCCGGGAAATGTTCTCCAGCACCACGATGGCGTCGTCCACCACCAGCCCGGTGGCCAGGATCAGTGCCATCAGCGACAGGTTGTTCAGGGAGAACCCGTAGAGGTACATCACCGCAAACGTGCCCACCAGCGACACCGGCACCGCCAGGGTTGGAATCAGTGAGGCACGGAAATTACCGAGGAACAGGAACACCACCAGAATCACCAGCGCCACGGCAATCAGCAGGGTCATTTCCGCTTCGTGCAGAGTGGCCTTGATCACCGG
The DNA here is from genome assembly GCF_016650735.1 of Pseudomonas sp. TH37. Classification (NCBI taxonomy): domain Bacteria; kingdom Pseudomonadati; phylum Pseudomonadota; class Gammaproteobacteria; order Pseudomonadales; family Pseudomonadaceae; genus Pseudomonas; species Pseudomonas sp. TH37. The sequence continues at coordinate 680,767 of NZ_JAEKFD010000002.1, read as the reverse complement.
CGAACGGTCCATCGCCAGGTTCAGTTTGACGCTGGCCGGCAGCACGGCCTGCAACGCCGGCAGTTGCGCCTTGATCTCGTTAACCGTCTCGATGATGTTGGCACCGGCCTGGCGGTTGATCACCAGCAACACCGCCGCGTCGTCGTTGAAGAACCCGCTGTTGTAGCGGTCCTCGACGCCGTCACTGACCTTGGCCACATCCTTCAGGCGCAGGACCGCGCCGTCCGCGTAGTGAATGATCAGCGACTCGTAATCCTTGGCTTTTTCCAGTTGATCGTTGGCTTGAACCTGCCACAGCCGCTGGCCATCTTCGACCGAGCCCTTGGGCCGGCGCACGTTGGCGTTGGCGATAGTGTTGCGCACGTCGTCCAGCGCCACGCCGTACTGGTTGAGCGCCTGGGGCTCGAGTTCGATGCGCACCGCCGGCAACGAACTGCCGCCGATCTGCACTTCGCCCACGCCCTGCACCTGCGACAGGCTCTGGGACAAAATGGTCGAGGCCAAGTCATAGAGCTGGCCTTTTTCCAGCACATCCGAGGTCAGCGACAGCACCATGATCGGCGCCTGGGACGGGTTGACCTTCTTGTAGGTGGGCATGCTGCGCATGCCGCTCGGCAGCAAATTGCGCGAGGCGTTGATTGCCGCCTGCACTTCCCGCGCCGCGCCGTTGATGTCGCGGTCCAGGTCGAACTGCAAAATCACCCGGGTCGAGCCCTGGCTGGAACGGCTACTCATGGTGTTGACCCCGGCGATGGCGCCGAAGGAACGCTCAAGCGGCGTGGCCACGGTCGAGGCCATGACCTCAGGGCTCGCACCGGGCAAGCTGGCCTGAACCACGATCACCGGGAAATCCATCTGCGGCAGCGGCGATACCGGCAACAGGCCGAAGCTCACGCCGCCCAGCAATATGATCGCCAGGCTCAACAACATCGTTGCGACCGGGCGCTTGATGAAAGGTCCGGACAGGTTCATGGCTGTTCTACCGGTTCCACAGACTCGGACTTACGGCCCCAGCGCCGCCCGAGGCGGTCGAAGTACAAGTAGATGACGGGCGTGGTAAACAGCGTCAGCACCTGACTCACCAGCAAGCCACCGACCATCACCAGACCCAAAGGCTGGCGCAGTTCCGCGCCGGAACCGGTGGCCAGCATCAGCGGCACCGCGCCGAACAACGCCGCCAGGGTGGTCATCAGAATCGGCCGGAAGCGCAGCAGCGCGGCCTGATAGATCGCGGTTTGCGGATCCATGCCTTGGTTACGTTCCGCCTCGAGGGCGAAGTCGATCATCATGATCGCGTTCTTTTTCACGATACCGATCAGCAGGATGATGCCGATGATCGCGATCATCCCCAGGTCATTGCCGCTCAACAGCAACGCCAACAAGGCGCCGACCGCCGCCGAGGGCAAGGTCGAGAGAATGGTGATCGGGTGAATGTAACTCTCGTAGAGCACGCCGAGCACGATGTACATGGTCACCACCGCCGCCAGAATCAGCAGCAAGGTGCTCGACAGCGACGCCTGGAACGCTTCGGCCGCGCCCTGGAACTGGGTCTGCACGCCAATCGGCATGCCGATGTCTTTCTGCACCTGATCGATGATCTCCACCGCATGCCCCAGTGCCACGCCAGGCGCCAGATTGAAGGACATCATTACCGCGGGGAACTGGCCGATGTGGGTGATCGCCAGTTGTGCCTGACGCTCCTCGACATGCGCCAGGCTGGACAGGCGCACCTGACCGCCATCGGTGGTCTTGACGTGAATCTGGTTCAGCGCATCCGGGCCGATCTTCTCGCCTGACTGCGACTGCAGCACCACGCGGTATTGGCTGGCCTGGGTGTAAATGGTGGAAATCTGTCGCTGACCGAAGGCGTCGTACAGCGCGTCGGTGATGTTCGACACCGATACACCGACCCGCGACGCCGCATCACGATCGATCACCAGATACACCTGCAAGCCCTTGTCCTGCAAATCGCTGGCGACGTCGGTCAACTCCGGCCGTTGCGCCAACGCTTCCACCAGACGCCCGCTCCACAGGCTGAGCAACTCGGAATCCGGCGACGACATGCTGAACTGGTACTGCGTGCGGCTGACCCGATCTTCGATGGTCAGGTCCTGCACCGGCTGCATGAACAGGCGAATGCCAATCAGCTTGTCCAGCTCCGGTTGCAGGCGCGCAATCACTTCGGTGGCGCTCAGCTCGCGATTGCTGTGGGATTTGAGGTTGATCAGCAGCCGGCCGCTGTTCAGCGTCGAGTTGTCACCGTCGACCCCGATATAGGACGACAGGCTCTCGACCGCCGGATCGGCGAGGATCACCTTGGCCAGTTCCTGCTGCCGCTCGCTCATCGCCGCAAAGGAAATCGACTGCGGTGCCTCGGAAATACCCTGGATCACCCCGGTGTCCTGCACCGGGAAGAAGCCCTTGGGCACCACCATGTACAGGAACACCGTCAGCGCCAGCGTGCCGATAGCCACCATCAAGGTCAGCGGTTGGTGCTTGAGAACCCACTTTAACTTGCGCCCGTAAGCCGCGATCATCCAATCAATTGCAGCGCCACTGGAGCGGTAAAACCGACCCTGTTCTGCTTCCTTGGGCTCACGCTTGAGCAGCCGCGCGCACATCATTGGCGTCAGGGTCAGGGAGACGACAAGGGAAATCAGGATCGCCACCGCCAGGGTTATTGCAAACTCGCGGAACAAGCGCCCCACCACGTCGGCCATGAACAGCAGCGGAATCAACACCGCGATCAGCGACAGCGTCAGGGAAATCAGGGTGAAGCCAATCTGCTTGGCGCCCTTGAGCGCCGCTTGCAACGGGCTGTCACCCTCTTCGATAAATCGGGAAATGTTCTCCAGCATGACGATCGCATCGTCCACCACGAAACCGGTGGCGATGGTCAGCGCCATCAGGGTCAGGTTGTTGACCGAAAACCCTGCGAGGTACATCACGCCGAAGGTGCCGATCAACGACAGCGGCACGGCTACCGACGGAATGATCGTGGCGCTGGCCCGACGCAGGAACAGGAACGTGACCATCACCACCAGCGCGATGGCGATCAGCAGTTCGTGTTGCACGTCGGTGACCGAGGCGCGGATGGTCTGGGTGCGGTCGGTGAGTACCGTGACGTCGAGGCCGGCCGGCAGGTTATCGGTGATGCTCGGCAGCAAGGCCTTGATCCGGTCGACCACTTCAATGACGTTGGCACCGGGCTGGCGCTGGATGTTCAGCAGCACCGCCTGATTTTCATTGGCCCACGCCGCCAGACGCTCGTTTTCGGCGCCGTCGACGATCTCTGCCACGTCCTTGAGTCGCAACGGCGCGCCGTTGCTGTAGGCGAGGATCAGGTTGGCGTAATCCTTGGGTGACGTCAGTTGGTCGTTGGCGTCGAGCATCGACACCCGGGTCGGGCCGTCGAAGTTGCCCTTGGGTTGGTTGACGTTGGAGGCGCCGACCAAGGTGCGCACGTCCGACAGATTCAGGCCGTTGGCCGCCAGGGCCTCGGGGTTGACCTTGATGCGCACCGCCTGACGCTGGCCACCGGCAATGCTGACCATGCCGACGCCGCTGATCTGGGCGATTTTCTGCGCCATGCGTGTGTCGACCAAATCATTGAGTTTGGGCAACAGCATGGTCTTGGAGGTGATGGCCAGGGTCAGCACCGGGGTGTCCGCCGGGTTGACCTTGTTGTACACCGGCGGTGCCGGCAGGTCCTTGGGCAGCAAGTTAGTCGCAGCGTTGATCGCGGCCTGCACCTGCTGCTCGGCGACGTCCATGTTGATGTCGAGGCTGAACCGCAGGGTCAGCACCGAGGCGCCGCCAGAACTGGTGGACGCCATCTGGGTCAGGCCGGGCATCTGCCCGAACTGACGCTCCAGTGGCGCAGTCACAGCGCTGGTCATGACATCCGGGCTGGCGCCGGGATAGAGCGTCATCACGCGAATGGTCGGGTAGTCGACCTGGGGCAATGCCGACACTGGCAGCAGTCGATAAGCGATCACACCGGCCAGAATAATGGCCAGCATGCTCAGGGTCGTGGCGACCGGGCGAAGGATGAACAGCCGCGAGATGTTCATGCGCCGCCCTTTTTCGCCTTGTCGGTGACCGTCGCCTCAGGTGCAGTGGCGGCCGACTTGCCTTGCAGGTGTTCGGTCGGGGTGGTCGGTACATCCTTGCTGTCGTTGACGACCTCTACTTCGCTGCCTTCTTTCAGGCGGTCGGTGCCTTCCAGTACCACTCGATCGCCAGCGGCCAGGCCTTCGGTGACCACGGTGTTGTCACCGTCACTGGCGCCGACTTTCAACTGGCGGATGGTGACCTTTTTGTCGCCGTCCATCGCATAGACGAATGTGCCGTTGGTGCCGAACTGGATCGCCGCCGAAGGTGCAAGCACCACGCCTTTGAGGGTGTCGGCCAGCAGGTGGACGTTGACGAACTGATTAGGGAACAGTGCTTGATCGCGGTTCTCGTAGCGAGCCTTGAATTTCAGGGTGCCGGTGGTGACATCGATCTGGTTGTCCAGGCTCTGCAATACGCCCGTGGCCTGCAATTTGGTATCGCCACGGTCCCAGGCTTCAGCGGGCAGCTTGGCGCCGGTGCGATAGCGGGCCAGCACGGTGTCCAGACTGTTTTCCGGCAAGGTAAAGGCCACGCTGATCGGTTGGGTCTGGGTGATGATCACCAGCGCCGTGGTGTCGTTGGCCGCAACGAGGTTGCCGACGTCCAGCTGACGCAGGCCCACGCGCCCGGCAATCGGCGCGCGAATTTTGGTGAATTCCAGATTGAGCTTGGCGTCATTGACCGCCGCCTGATTGGTCTTGACCGTGCCCAGGTACTGGCCGACCAATGCTTCGGCGGTGTCCAGGGTTTGCTTGGCGATACTGTCTTCGCGGTACAGGCCGCGATAGCGCTCGACATCGACTTGGGCGTTTTTCAGTTGTGCCTGACTCTGCAGCAAGGTGCCTTCGGCCTGGAGCAAGGCATTCTGGTAAGGACGCGGGTCGATCTCGGCCAGCAAGTCGCCCGCCTTGACCATTTGCCCTTCTTCGAACGAAATCTTGATCAGTTCACCGCCAACCCGGCTGCGCACATTGATGGTATTCAGCGCGGTCACAGTGCCCAGTGCCTTGTAATACAGCGGGAAATCACCTTTGACCGCCGGCGCCACGCGCACCGGCACCGGCCCGCTCGCCCCGCCGAACCCCGGACGCATCCCACCCGACCGGCCTGTATGCCCGGCAACGGCTTTCTGCCCTGCGCCCTCCTTCGGGCTGCTACCTGCGGGCCAGAACTTCCAGCACAGACCAGCGATGACCAACAGGACAAGCAGGCCGAACAGCCAGCGACGAGGATTGCGGGAAGCGGAGGATTGCATGGAATGATCAACCATTGGGCGCGTGAAGCTTCTTTCTACAGGAGGCTGAACGATAAGCACTGGCGGGTATTAAGCAAAGCGCCTTTACCGGCAATTTACCTTTGGCTTACGTAACAGGAGGTTTGGCTAAGACACTGAAGCACAAATGAAAACGGCCTGGACAGGGCCAGGCCGTTAACAATTGTAAACTTCGCTTACTTCAGAACGGCGAGCGCTGCGTCGTAGTTCGGCTCTTCAGCGATTTCCTTGACCAGTTCGCTGTGCAGGACCTTGTCGTTTTCGTCCAGCACCACGACGGCACGGGCGGTCAGGCCTTTGAGTGGGCCATCGGCAATCGCCACGCCGTAGTTCTCGATGAACTCGGCACCGCGCAGGGTCGACAGGTTCTGGACGTTTTCCAGACCTTCGGCGCCGCAGAAGCGGGCTTGGGCGAACGGCAGGTCAGCAGAGATGCACAGCACCACGGTGTTGGCGATGTCATTGGCCTGGGCGTTGAACTTGCGCACGGAGGTAGCGCAGGTCGGGGTGTCGATGCTTGGGAAGATGTTCAGCACTTTGCGCTTGCCGGCGAAGCTCGCCAGGGTCACGTCGGACAGATTGCCGGCAACCAGGGAAAAGGCTGGCGCCTGGGAACCGGCTTGTGGCAATTGGCCGTTGACTTGAACCGGAGAGCCTTTAAGAGTGACTTGAGCCATGAACGGAGTCCTTCTGAACGTTGATGTAGAGAATTTTGACGAGGCCGAAGTTAACCACGAAATCGCCTGACGACCTATGCCCAGATACAAATTGTGATATGTCGTCGCACAAAACTGGATACAGGCGTTTCAACAAAACTTACTAACACTGCATAAGCTTGTGGGAGCGAGGCGGTTTTCCATTGGCCGCGTTGTCGATTTGGCCCGTCGCTATTCGACTAGGCAGTGAGTCACTCAAATCCAGCGGAGACAAGACCATGCGATTCATGATCATTGTTAAAGCCAGCCCGGATTCCGAGGCCGGCGTGATGCCCAGCGAAGAACTGATGACCGCGATGGGCAATTTCAACGAGGAACTGGCCAAGGCCGGCATCCTTATCGATTGCGATGGCCTGCAGCCCAGCAGCAAAGGCGCCCGTGTGCGTTTCTCGGGTGACCAGCGCACGGTGATCGATGGACCGTTCGCCGCAACCAAGGAGCTGATCGCCGGCTATTGGCTGTGGCAGGTGAAGTCGAAAGAGGAAGCGATCGAGTGGGTCAAGCGCTGCCCTAACCCGATGCCGGGTACAGAGGCCGAGATCGAGATTCGACAGGTGTACGAGGCCGAAGACTTCGGTGCCGAGTTCACACCGCAGTTGCGCGAGCAGGAAGAACGAGTGCGGGCGCAGGCGAAGAAGCACTGAAACTCACTTGATACGCCTGAAGGACCGCTTTTCGCGAGCAGGCCCGTTCCCACATTTGATCTCTGGTGTTCGCAAATAGTGTGCTCACAGCAGATCCAGTGTGGGAGCGAGCCTGCTCGCGATGAGGCCTCAGGCCCGCCGCATTACTTGGACTTGAGTTTCAGATACGACTGATGCAGGTCCGACGCCCAGCCATCGATCACGTTTTTCACGTCATTGGGCTTCATCACCTGATCTGAGTTTTCCAGCGGTTTGCCAATGCCCTTGCGCACCACTTGGGCCACGACTTTGTTGTTGCCGCCATCGAGAAACACCGCCTCGGTGGCCAGATTGGTTTCCTGGTCGCGAATGCCGCTGGCTGTACTGACTGCCGCCGCCACCAGGGCGATCGGGATCACTTCATAAGGCTGGAGGCCTTCAGTCTTGCTGGTGACAGAGGTGATCGCCGCACGCACCACCATAACGCCAGGGCCGGGGCCGTTGGCCAGTGGCAGGGATTTACCTATTTCGCGTTTAAGTGCCTGATCGTAGTAGCTGGTGATGCCGTTCAGTGTGGTCTGAGGGATTTTCACTGTCGGTTGCGGTTTGGGATAGAGCTGAGTCGGCTCGATGTAGACACTGGTGAATTTTTTGACATCGAGCTTGGGGTCCATCCAGCGCATCACCACGGCGCCCGATGGCGACTTGGCTTCCTTCAACTGACTGTAGTCCTTGAGAAAACCGGAGTACTGGTCTGGCTCGACGACTTTGCTGGAGCAACCCACCACCCCGATAGAGGCGATGCACAGTGTGCTCATCATTAACGCAAGCTTCATGCTGTAACTCCTGTCAGAAGGCCGGGCAACAATATTGCATAGGGGAATTACAGGTATAGCCAATGCCCGGCGCTTTGTTATCAAAAAACACAATATTCATCTATTGCTGCAGCACATCGTTGATATCAAAGGCCACTTCGCGGGCAAGCCTCGCTCCTACAGGGTTTGATTTGTTTGCAGGAAATGCATACAACCCGGACCTGTAGGAGCGAGGCTTACCCGCGAAGACATCAGCTCAAACAACACCAGACTTCATCTGGAAAAGCCTGGTCAATCACCACGAAGATCCGCTTTTCGCTGCCAATTCCCGTCGACTGTTCGCGCGCATCGCCTTGATCAACGACACCGTGCCCACCAGGATGATCACCGCGGCGAACAGGAAGTCGATGCTGTACAGCTGGAAGTCGTTCAACGGCCCCACCAGAAACACCCGGATCGCACCAATACTCACCAGCGTCGCGAGAAAATCGATGCCCGGCTCATCGCGATAAAACACATGCAGCAGCGGCAGGCACATCACCAGCAACAACAGCAGCACAATCACCTTGAACGAGCCCTTGCGCTCGACGCTGAACGCGCATTCGTTGGTGCTGTAGGGCTTGTAGTCTTCCTCGCGAATCAACGAGTTTTTCTCGTTGATGTACTCCACACGGTTGTACTTCTGGATCGGCGTAAAGGTGTTCGACATTTCCATGCCAGTGGTGATGTGCCTGAACTTCAGGTCAATGCGCTCATTGCCCTTGAGGATGTAGAGCACCGGTTTATAGCCGTAGCGATAGGTGTCGAACGGAAAGTCCGTCGACCGCCCCTGGACCCCGATGGGTCTGGACTCAAGTTCCGCGTAGGCACTTTTGTTGGTTGAAGACAGGTTGCGGCTCAGGGGCTTGATCTTGACCTGTTCCATGAAAATCGGCGCAATGCCGTAGGACCACTGCATGGGTTCCATGCGCAGCCGCAGTTCGTTGCGGCCCAGGTCATAGCGATCAAAGGTGCGCTCGGAGACGATCACCGCGCCCGAGAGCATGAACTCGCCGTGAACGTTGTTGGTGATGTGCAGCGACAGTCGGTCCTTGCCCGAATCGGTGGCATCGCTGGCCGGCGGCGTGCCGCACCAGGCGTAGCTGCTGAACGTCTCCCCGAGCTGGCCGTTACGGTTCTCTTTGAACACATAAAAGTAACTGCCCCACAGCGCCGCCATCAGCAGCAACGCGAAAAGCCCTAAAATCTTCTTGCCCACGCTCAAACCAGACTCCTTTCTTTGCTGACTCCTTATGAGACGCGAACTCTATCAAAATGCCATCATTGGCCCAAGCAAAAATACCCAGACAAGAGAGATCCCTGTGGCGAGGGGGCTTGTCCCCGTTGGGCTGCGAAGCAGCCCCAAAATCTCTGATATACCAAAGATCTTGTGAGTGCTACGCACTCAAACGGGGGCAAGCCCCCTCGCCACATACCCGCTCCCACAGGGATTGCGGTGTATCGAACTCTGCGGCTCGTTCTTGATGTGGCGACTATGCACCGGCAGCGCAGCACGTTACAGATTCAGCTACACACTAAAAAACCGTATCAGAGCGCGACCTTTGGCCTCAGGCCCGCATCGCATCTGATCCGCATAAACTCGGTTTTTCTGAGTCTGTTTTGTTTGCGGCGGGGTTTCTACAGTTCAAGGCATGCCAGACCGAGTGGCCTGGCAAGACTTTGCAACCGTGGAAGAACTGACCATGAGCACAGCAACAATCGGACAGGCCTATAACTACAAGGTCGTTCGCCAATTCGTCGTGGCAACCATCGTCTGGGGTGTCGTCGGGATGGCGATGGGGGTATGGATCGCCTCGCAACTGGTATGGCCCGAGATGAACCTCGACCTGCCGTGGACCACCTTCGGCCGCCTGCGTCCGCTGCACACCAGCCTGGTGATTTTCGGCTTTGCCGGCAGCGCGCAATTCGCCGCCAGTTACTACGCGGTGCAACGCACCTGCCAGGTTCGGCTGTACTCCGACAAGCTCGCCGCCTTCACCTTCTGGGGCTGGCAATCGGTGATCGTGGTCATGCTGATCACCCTGCCGCTGGGCTACACCACCACCAAGGAATACGCCGAGATCGAATTCTCCGGCGCGGTGTGGATGACGGTGGTCTGGGTCGCTTACGCGATCGTGTTCTTCACCACCGTGGTGCAACGCAAGACCAAACACATCTACGTCGGCAACTGGTTTTTCGGTGCGTTCATCGTGGTGATCGCCATGTTGCACGTGGTCAATCACCTGTCGATTCCGGTGGACTGGTTCAAGTCGTATCCGGTGTATTCCGGGGCCACCGACGCCATGGTCCAGTGGTGGTATGGGCACAACGCCGTAGGCTTTTTCCTCACCACCGGTTTCCTCGGGATGATGTATTACTTCGTGCCGAAACAAGTCGGGCGGCCGGTGTATTCCTATCGTTTGTCGATCGTGCATTTCTGGGCGCTGATCACCCTGTACATCTGGGCCGGCCCGCACCATTTGCACTACACCGCGCTGCCGGACTGGGCTCAGTCGCTGGGCATGGCGATGTCGCTGATTCTGCTGGCGCCGAGCTGGGGCGGGATGATCAACGGGATGATGACGTTGTCGGGCGCCTGGCATAAGTTGCGCACCGACCCGATCCTGCGCTTTCTGGTGCTGTCACTGGCCTTCTACGGTATGTCGACGTTTGAAGGGCCGATGATGGCGATAAAAACGGTCAACGCCCTCTCCCACTACACCGACTGGACCATCGGCCACGTTCACGCCGGGGCTCTGGGCTGGGTGGCGATGATCACCTTCGGCGCCATCTACCACATGGTCCCGAAAGTCTTCGGCCGCCCGCAGATGCATAGCATCGGCCTGATCAACGCGCACTTCTGGCTGGCGACTATCGGCACCGTGCTGTACATCGCCTCGATGTGGGTCAACGGCATCACCCAAGGCTTGATGTGGCGTGCGATCAACGATGACGGCACGCTGACCTACTCCTTCGTTGAAGCCTTGCAGGCCAGTCATCCGGGGTTTGTGGTGCGCTTTGTCGGTGGGGTGTTCTTCCTCAGCGGCATGTTGCTGATGGCCTACAACACCTGGCGCACGGTGCGTGTGGCGGACGTGAAAATGGCCGAACTTGAAGCGCAGATTGCCTGAGGCAAGGAGCCGGACATGATCGAGATGGGGTTGAATCTATTGGGTGTTTTGGGGCTTTGGTTAGCGGTCGAGTACTGCCTGAAACACCAGACGGCCGAGAGCCTGGACGATGCCAGCCTGATTCCGTTTGCAGATGACCCCGAAGTGGCGCGGCGGGTGGAGTTGGCGACGGGCAAGAAGGTGAACGCTGTAGCACCGGAAGAAGTGAAGCCGGGTTGGGGCAACCTCGAAATTTAATGCAGCACCATGATCGTTCCCACGCTCTGCGTGGGAACGATCATGCTCAGAGAATTCAGCCGCGCTCGCGGGGAATCAGGCTCTGCAGCTGCTGCGCCAGGAAATTCGCATCGAAGGCAAAGGTGTCCGGGTCTTTCAAGCCATTGGTCTTGCGCCACTGCCAACTGCTGGAGGGCGGCAGGCACACCAGCGAAATGCTGCCATAACGCGCGGCGGTCAAGCCCATCACTGCGAGGGAAATCTGCCCACCCGCGCCCATCACGTCCGGCACAAACTCCACCGGTTTACCGGCGATCACAATGGACAGTTTCTCGGTCTTGAATGTCGACGTCTCGAGCGGCACGCTCGGCCCGGACGCGACATACGCCTCACGGCTCACTTCCAGCAGATTCGGCGTCAGGACCGGTGCAAGCCACTGCTGGATCTGATCGAACAACTCACCAATGCGCGTCGCCCACACGGCCGATTGCGACTCAAACAGTTGCTTCTTGTGCGCTTCGCTATCTGCATAGTGGCGAAGCATCTCGCCCAGTTGCTGTACATCGTCCATTGCGGTGTTCCTTTGGTTGAAGCGTTGCTGCGGACTTTGAGCATGGCAGATGCGCGCCACAGGCGTACGACTAAAAGCGTGAACGGTATTGGCGAGGGGTCATGCCCAGGTGTTTGCGAAAGGCACTGCCCATATGCGACTGATGGGCGAAACCGGCATCCAGAGCGATACAGGCCAAAGACAGATCAGTACGCTCGATCATCCTTCGTGCCGCCTGAAGACGCACTTCAATGAGGTAAGCGTGAGGTGTCAGGCCGACAGCCTGGGTGAAATCGCGCAGAAAGCGCAGCTCGTTTTGCCCATAGGTGGCGGCCAGTTGTTCCAGCGTCAGAGGTTGCTGGAACTGCTCGGCGATCTGCTCCATGACGCGGGCGAAGGCCCGGGGCGCGGCTCGCTGCGTGGTATCGGCTTTCGAATTCGCTACGCCAACCAGGGCCACGGCACATTGCTCAAGCGCCAGCAAATCGGGTTGCGTGGCAAGCAACTGACGCCGTACTTCTTGCGCCAGGGCCAGCGCCCGTCGATTGCCGCAAGACTGCAGGCGATGGGCGACGGAGGGTAACTGTTCACTGGCAAACTGCTCGTCCAGCCGCATCAGCAGATACTCACCACCAGAGGCTGATTCGGAAAACACCTCTACGCCGATCGGCGTGTAAGCCAATACACCCGCAAAGGTATCAAAATCTGTCCGTCGGTCAGAATCGATTGCATGCACGCCTTGCTGACGTTCCAGCGTCACCCCGAGAGTTTGCGACTGTACCGGATCGCGCGCGCTGTACGCCGCACGAGGCAAGAGTTGCAGACAGATTTTGCCCCCCGGAAGGCCCTGGCTCAGCACACTGGGCATGTGAAATTTCCTGATAGATCGCCATGAAGACCCACGGGATACTCTCGAATAAAGACCGCTCTCGCAAGGGTCTGTCATTGACAGGAGCACGACATGCGCACCATCGGCCTTATCGGCGGCATGAGCTGGGAGTCCAGCGCCGAGTATTACCGTCTCATCAACCAGCAGGTACGCGATCGCCTCGGGCCGTTGCGCTCGGCGAAACTGTTGATGTACAGCGTCGACTTCGGCCCTGTCGAACAGGCCCAGCATGCCGGGCGCTGGGACGATGCAGCGGCGATTCTGGTGGATGCGGCCCAGCGTCTGCAGGCGGGTGGCGCCGAGTGCGTGGTGCTGTGTACCAACACCATGCACAAGGTGGCCGGGAAGATTCAGGCAGCGATCGATATTCCGTTCTTGCACATTGCCGATCCGGCCGGTCAAGCGGCACTGGACGCCGGTGCGATGCGGGTGGGTTTGCTGGGGACTGCGTTCACCATGGAGCAGGACTTTCTCAAGGAGCGTCTGACGGCCAAAGGCCTGACGGTGCTAGTGCCGGAGGCCGAGGAGCGCCAGGCCGTGCACCGGATCATCTATGACGAGTTGTGCGTCGGGGTGATCAGCGAAGCCTCACGCCAGGCCTATCAACGGGTGATCGAATCGCTGACCGAGCGTGGCGCCCAAGCGATCATCCTCGGCTGTACCGAAATCGGCCTGCTGATCAAACCCGAGCACAGCGCCCTGCCCTTGCTCGACACCACCGAACTGCATGCGCAGGCGGCGGTGGCGTTCGCGTTGGGTGACTGACTCGCGCAGAACCTGTAGGAGCGAGGCTTGCCCGCGAAGAATGCACTGCGGTTTTTCAGGTATTACGCGTCATCGTTCTTCGCGGGCAAGCCTCGCTCCTACAGGACTTTCGTCGCTCCCATTTCTTCACTTACTGGCGCGACGCAGGCGCGCCATGCTCAGGGTATCGACCAGCCGGCCGTCACGCACGGCGTAATCGCGAAACAGGCCTTCGGTCTCGAAACCGAATTTCTGGTACAGACCGATGGCCGCTTCGTTGTCGGCGTACACCGAGAGTTCGACCCGTTGCAGGTTCATCCAGTTGTCGGCGACGTCCAGCGCTGCTGCCAGCAGTTTCGAGCCGACGCCCTTGCCCTGCCAAGCCACGGCGACGCCCATGCCGAGGCTGCCGGCGTGGCTGCGGCGGATCCGCGAAAACTGCTCAAGGCCAATATTGCCGATGACCGATCCCTGGTGCAGCGCCACCAGTTTCACCGCCCGCTCGTTGTCCGCCATCAGGCGTTGGCGCCAGACCTCGGTGGATTGAAACGGCATTTGCAGCACCTGTCGGGCCACGGCCGGGTCGTTGTAGAGCGCGGTGATGCCCTCGATGTGGGATTCGTTGAAGCGTTCGAGGTGAATGGCGGGGTCGTGGTCAGGCATGGCGGTGTTCGTCCTTGATCGGTGTGTGGCCGATCACTCTAAACCGCACGCCCTCTGCGTGGCGATAACAATTGAAGGTGTATACACCTGTGGCGAGGGGGCTTGCCCCCGTTCGGCTGCGTAGCAGTCGTAAACCCGGCAAATGCGATTTATCAGATACAACCGGGTTGAATGATTTTGGGGCTGCTGCGCAGCCCAACGGGGGCAAGCCCCCTCGCCACAAATGAGCGGGGTCAGTCATTGCGGCCCCATCATCAGACGTTCACACAAGCGCAATACAGTAACGCAGATTGATTTCCCGCCCCTTCAATCTGTGAGCCGAATACGTAATGTTGCCTGTTGCCGAGATGGAAGCTGCCTTGAAAAACGGGATTGCAAAGGTCCCTGATCGTTACGCTGGCAGAAATGAAGTGGGGGCTTACTGCCCCACTAACGATGTTGAGATCAACGTTCGATTTCTAACGCCAGCTGACATCCCCTCGGTGCTTGAACTTGAGCAAAGGAAGTGGGAAAGCGATCAGCGCGCCGAGGCCTCCATGCTGGCGTCACGGATCGCCTCTTTCCCTGCATTGAGTATCGGCGCTTTTTGCACTCGCACGGGGACTGCGCGGGCGTCGTTGTTCATGAAACCGACCCGGCACGACACCATACGCAAGTGCCCGACATGGGCAGACTGTGCAAGAAAACAGGACGGCGAGGAGTCCGCAAAAACCGGTGTGTTGTTTGGCATCAGCCTCAGCAGTGTTGATCCGAAAGCGGCGCAAGCGATTTTCGAGTTCTTTTGGCCCCATGCGCTGAAGGCAGGATGGTCAGACGTCTATCTTGGCTCACCGGTCCCGGGCCTTCGTAGTTGGATCTCGAAGAATCCTGATATTCCGGTAGCGCAGTATGTGCGAGGTGAACGCAAGGGCCTGCCGCTGGATCCGCAACTGCGGTATTACTTCAAAAAAGGTTTTCGCAAGATCGTCGCCATCAACGACAACTATTTCCCGCATGAGCCTTCGCTAGATGTCGGCGTGCTGATCGTAGGTAAAGTGCCACTCTCCGGCCTTTCCTTTATATGGAAGAGAGTTCCGCTGCCTTGGCTGCAGCGTATGAAAAAACTGTTCTTCGTGTGCTTGTGAACGCTTCCCTGACAGCAGAAAGCGCAGCACGTCCCCTCGCGCGCGACAGACGTTTTTGGCGGCTGCTGACCTGCGCTGCGGCGTCCATGATGGGAGACCAGTTCACCCTCGTCGCCTTTCCTCTGCTGGTCATGGCGATAACGCCAGACCCGATGGCGCTCGGCTGGGCTTTTGCCTCGCTTGCATTGCCGCGCGCCTTGTTCCTGTTGGCTGGCGGCTCGCTGGTCGACCGTTTTGGCGCCCGCTCGGTGTGGATGTTCGGCTGCTGTTCGAGTGCAATGGCGCTATGTGGCTTGTCCTGGGCGGTTTTTCAAGGCCATGCCACGTTGCCCGTGATCTATGGATGCGCCGCATTATTGGGGCTGTTCAGCGCGCTCACTTTACCGGCCGGCAGTGCCCTGGTGCCTGGCATTGTGAACCCGCGCGATCTGGAGCAGGCCAACGGCGTCTTTCTTGCGCTCAGACAGGTCACCATGGCCTTGGGCCCGGTCGCCGCCGGTGCGCTCATCGCCAGCGCGTTTTTGCCCTCTGGTGCGCGCTCAGACTCAAACGGCGCGCTGGACGGCTATGCCATCGCGTTTGCACTCGATGCGCTGACCTTTGCCGTGTCCGCGTTCGGGCTGAGCACTCTACGTATCCGCAGAGCGACCACCCCTGGTTCCGGTTCCACCACCACGACAGAAGGCCTGCGCTATTTCTTTCAGAATCGGCAGCTGCGCACGTATCTGCTCTACTTGGCGGCCATGACGCTGCTCATGACCGGACCGGTGCAGATCGCCGTGCCGCTACTGGTTCACATGCGTTTCACGCCCGAGGCGCAAGCCCTGGGCTGGCTATTCGGTGCCCAAGGCGCGGGGACCTTGGTCGGCATGCTGATGTTCACTGCCCACCCGAAACTGCGGATTATCAATGCAGGCACCACCCTGCTCGCAGTGGATGCCGCCATCGCCTTGCTGCTGATGCCGCTGGGATGGGTATACGCCCTCTGGCAAGGCGTGGCACTGCTGTTCGCCATTGGTATCTTCGGCGGCTTTGTACAGGTCATGGCGTACACCTGGCTGCAGCGAGCATTACCGCCTGCATTGCTCGGTCGCGGCATGAGCCTGTTCATGCTGGTGTTTGCCGGACTTGCGCCGATCTCGGCAGCGATTTCAGGCTGGGTTTTGCAATTCGTATCCATCGAAGCCGTGTTCGTAGCATCCGGTGTGCTGCTATTGACGACGGTGGTGTTTTTTTACGTTGGCTCGGGCCTTGGGAGGCTGTCGGATGTTTAAGCGAATAGAGCCTTTGAACAGTGCCACGAGGTCTGCCCGTCATGTAGATACCGGCTTGGCGGCCTTTCATTCATTGCGCTCCAACATGCCCAGCTATCTGTTCATGGCCCTGTGCGTCTTGAATACGGTGGCGATTGTCTGGCTGGCTGCGCACGAGGCGTTCGGATGGCTGGCCGTTGCTCCGCTGATAGTGCTTCAGGCGATCCTGATGATCGGAGTTCAGGAGGCCAAACATCAATGTGTGCATCGCCAGTTCCTCGTTGGCACGCGTCTGAACGATGCAATGGGTGTGTTCACGGCTGCCATTTTCGGCGTCAACTTCGTGGGCTACCGCTGCTTTCACCTCGAACACCATCGCAAAACGTGCCAGGCCGATGATCCCGAAGGGTTGCTGTACCAACAGACATGGCGAACACGCCTGATCAGCCTGTTTGGCGCCGTTGAGCAACTGTGGGTTGCCGTTTCCATCAATTTTTTTTCCCGGCGCTACACACCTCCTCATTCGCTCTGGCGCTGGCGCTGGAACAATGCCTTTCTCGCCATTTTCGTTGCAGCGCTGGCTTTGGGCATCCATGAGGTGCCTCGACAAATCGTATGCGCCTACTTGCTTCCGTATTGCATTTTTGCCTGGCTGGATTTCTGGTTGACCCAGGCCGAGCACTATGGAGTACCGATCTCGGCTCAAGGCTCGCGCCGCGCGCCCGCTGACATCACGACGGATTTATACCTGCCAAGGCCTCTGTCCTGGCTCATTCTGCATCGCTCGCTGCACCGCATTCATCACCACGCGCCGGCGACCCGCTGGTTCCATGCGCACGCTCAATCGATGGCTCTGGCCAAAAGCATGCCCGGCGGCGTGACGGACCTGCTCACCTTCTTTGCGACCTGGATGCGACTCGGTCCCCGACTCTGGAAGTAAGCCATGACAAATGCAACTATCGAACCACGACACACAAAGACTGCCGAGACCCAACACCCCATCCGCACTGTGGAGCGCGCCCAGCTGTTGGCGTGGGGCAAACCCGCCCCATTGCGGTTACTCGCCGCCACGGTTTTCGAGTGGGTGCTTATCCTGTGTGCGGCAGGCCTGGCCATGTACGCCGGCACGATTTGGGCCTCGGTGTTGGCCGTTGTGTTCATCGGCACAAGACAGCATGCATTGCTCATCCTGATGCATGAGTTTTCACACCGGCAGTTCAGCCGGACTCGCCCTGTACTCAACGACACGCTTGGCGATTTCCTGACGGCAATCCCATTCACCATCACCATTTTCGGGTTTCGTCGCGACCACACCGCCCACCATCGGCATACCGCAACCGACCACGATCCCAACTGGGTTTCATGCGAGGGACAGGACCGATTCACGTTTCCAAAATCCGCGTTCAACATTGCCATCCTGTTGCTGAAACACTGCGCAGGGCTTTACGGCTTCCACGAGTTGAAAACGGCCTTGGTGACGTCAAAAATGGCGTCGCAATGCCCACTTTCCACGCGGTATCGGCAATGGATTTTTGCCGTTTTGCTCGCGGGAGTTTTCACCTGGCTCCACCTCTGGTTGGCGGTCTTGGTGTACTGGCTCCTGCCTCTGTTTACCGTGTTGATGGCCCTGCTGTATTGGCGCGATGTGGCAGAACACTTCGCCATGCCCAACCCCGGCCCTGGAGCATCCCGAACGGTGATTGCAACCTGGTGGGAACGCTTGTTGATCGCCCCCCACGGCGTCGGCTTTCATGCCGAACACCACCTGTATCCTGCCGTGCCGTGCTTTCGCCTTAGGCAGGTGCATGAGGTGCTCGCGAAAGACGAGGCGCATGCCCGGCAGGCGCAAATCACCTATGGCTATTTCTCAGGGTTGATCCGCGAGATCGCTGCCACCGGTACTCCCACTCTATTTGCAAGGCATTGACTCATGGATTACCTAAAGCAGCCTCTGTCCGACAATAGCAGCGAGGCCACTATCTTCAATCCATTCTGGAACGACACATCGATCAAGACCTATCTGTTCGATGCCTGTTCGGTACTGCTTCCTGCGGGTGAGCAATTCGTGATTTCGGTGGTGGAGTCATCTGCGTTGCGATTGCAACAAACGTCTGCCCTTGCCGAGCATTCGCGCAACTTCGTGGCCGAGGAACGTGCCCACCAACGAGCGCACCGGCGGTACAACCAGCAACTGGAAAACCAAGGGTTTGAAGTCAAGAAGTTCGAGCACATGATCGAAAAAGATCTCGAGGCTCTTCAGTCGAAATTGTCACTCAATGCGCAATTGGCATTGGCTGCCGCGTTCGAGTACGTGACGGCCGTTATGTCCGCTGCCGCCTTGCGTAAGAACGGCTTGCTCTCGATCAAGGAGTCACCACAGACCCGCCTGTGGCGATGGCATTGCGCTGAAGAGGTGGCGCACCAGCACGTCACCACGGACCTGGTGCGGTCGCTGGGCATACCCTATTGGCAGCGGATTTTCTATTTCCTGGCAGCATCGGGGCTCATGGCGTTCGATGTCATTCGCCACATGCACAGTTTTTCCCGCCTCGACATCGCCCGCGGCCGCGTCAGCTCTAAGGAAGTACGGCGTGCCGCGGGCGGCTTGCTGTTGCGCGATGGCGCCAATCTGGCGTTGATGGCAATCAGATGGGCCGCCTACTTTCTTCCACTGAAAAAAAGCTAAGGGGTCAGCTCGATAAAAGAGCGGCGTGGCTAGACGGTTGACGTGACAACCACCTGCTAGAGTGAAAAGCATACCCATCGACTATCCAGCACCGGAGTCGTGCGCAGCCACCTGGACTTTGACTTGAGAAGCGACGTTATTGGCCGGACTGAATGTCACCTTCGGAAAATGAGGAAAATTCTATGAAAGGTTTGCTTCGCGCCGCAGCATTCAGCCTGATGGCGCTTTTCGCAAGTTGTGGTGTCGGTGCTCAGACAGTGCACAGTCATGCGGCGCCTGCCTTCACCGCCACACCGGCCGATCTCCAAGGGGATAGCCAAAGAAATTGATCGTTCCCATGTTCCACGCAGAGCGTAGGGACGGGCGTGCTCGTGAGGGCGACCTGTACCGTCGACATTGGTGTCGAATGTGATGGCCCCTTCGCGAGCAAGCCCGCTCCCACATTTGAACAGTGGTTACCCTTCAAACCACTCTCGCCGCTCGTTGAAGGTGTTGTGGATCAGTTCGACGATCCCCTGCACCTCGGACTCGTTCCGGGAGTCGGCATTGACCGCCATCCACACCTGACGCTGCATCGGTTGCTTGAAGAGCCCGGGCAATGCCACCAGCCCCCGGTCGAATTGGCTCATGTAGTGCGGCAACAAACCGATGCAGGCGCTGCAACGGATCATCTCCAGCATCAGCTCATAGGAATGCAGTTGCACCACTCCCGCCAGACGCTGCTCCACCAGACTGTTCCATGGGCCGAAAGCGGTGACCTGACGGTCGTGCTGCCATTGCACCAGCATGAAATCGGCCAGGTCACCCAGGCTGTCCGGCCGCGCCGTGACCCGTGAATACCGTTTGGCGATGTGCGGCAGATAGTCCAGCCGTGCCAGACGCTGGGGCTCGCTGATGGCGAAACTGGGGCCCGGCAACGGCGAATCGGTACCTGCCAGCCACACCACCACATCGGCACTGATCGCTCGCAGGGACAGTTCGCTGTCCAGGGAGATGATGTCCAGGCGCACACTAGCGTTGCGCCGCAGCAGCGAGACCAGATCACGGCCGAGGATGTGGTGCAGGATTGATTCGGCCACGGCCAGACGAATCAAGGGCTGTTCGATCACTGGCAACTTGCGTTCATGGGCCAAGGCAATCAACTGCGCCTGAAACTGCAAGCCGTCACGACTGAGGGCAAAGCCATTGCCCGAATGGCTGAACAGCGAACACTGCAATTGCGCCTCAAGTTGCGCCAATTGTTTACGCAACTGGGTCGACTTGATGTTGAGGCTGCGGGCCGCTTGCGTGAAACAGCCGCAACGGGCACTGACCCGGAAAGACTGCACCAGCACCGGATCGATTCTGGCCGCCAGCGTGTGCAAGGATTCACGTTGTTTTACGGGCCCGCGGTACTCGGCCACACCCTGACGCCCGGTGGATTCCATGAATGACATTGATGACTCCCTGTCGATCTGTCCTTGAGCGTTTTATCCTGCTGACCGTTCATGAACCTGATGTGACAACCGGGCAAAAATTGAATCAACTGCCTAATGCCTGCACGAGCGAGCGGTGCGGCGATCCGACTTGCCCGCGAAGGCGGTGCGTAGGAGCTGCCGAAGGCTGCGATCTTTTGATTTTGGCTTTGTTGATTGATCGAGGGTACAGGCAAGGGCAAGATCAAAAGATCGCAGCCTTCGGCAGCTCCTACAGGGTTTGCGCTTGAATCAACCGCTGGGCGTTTGCCGAAAGCTCACCGCCAGGCGATTCCAGCTGTTGATGGTGCTGACGGCCATCGTCAGATCGACCAGTTCGCCTTCGCTGAACTGCTCCCGAGCCTGAGCGTAAATGTCATCCGGCACATGGCTTTCCGAGAGCAGGGTCACCGCTTCGGTCCAGGCCAGGGCCGCCCGCTCCCGAGGGTTGAAGAAGTTGCTGTCGCGCCAGACCACAATCGCATACAGCCGGCGATCGCTCTCGCCGAAGCGGCGCGCGTCCACCGAGTGCATGTCGGTGCAGAAGGCGCAGCCATTGAGCTGCGAGGCGCGGATTTTGATCAGGTGCAACAAGGCCGGTTCGATGCTCAGATCGCGGGTCAAGGCCTCCAGGGCGATCATGGCTTTCATCGCTTTGGGCGATGCGCTGTAGTAATCAAGACGGGCGTTCATGGGGCGACCTCATGGATCGAATCAGTGCCTCCACACTAGCCGCCGATGCACCCGTGTTACAGACCCAATTCGTCGAAAAAACCATGGACCGCCCGGCAGCAGGCCAATCGCAGGTTTTTCGCCCACGCAACTTCTGCGCAGCCGTTCATGCGGGTAATCTGGCGCGACGCACAGTCGCCTCAACCGCCCCAGGAGCCCCGCCGGTATGGAACTTCATGTTGTCATCAACGGCCGCAAGGACCTGGCAGGCCAGTTGTACCGGCAACTGCGCGACGCCATCGAGTCCGGTCGCCTGACAGCCGGGACGCAGCTGCCGCCCAGCCGCTTGCTGGCCGAACAACTGGGGATCTCGCGCAAGACCATTTCCGACACGTATGCGCAACTGACCTACGAGAACTTCCTCACCGGCGTGATCGGCAAAGGCACTTACGTCAATGCCCGGCCGGCGAAAACCGTTCGCAAGCAGAGCCACTCGGAGCTGGCGAGCTTTGATGTCATCGAACGCTGGCGCAGCCTGCCGACATTCTTGCGCCACCCGACGCTGGAAGGCTCGTTGCGTTACGAGTTCATCGGTGGCGCCACCAGCAAGGGCCAGTTTCCGCAGGACGATTGGCGCCGCTGCACCTCCCATGCCTTGCGCCAGATTGCCGGTTCCAAAGGTTTCTATAGCCTGCCCGAAGGCCTGCCGGCGCTGCGCAATGCCATCGCACGGCACATTGCGTTTTCGCGCGGGGTCAATTGTCAGGACGAAGACGTGGTGGTGTGCAATGGCGCGCAACAGGCGCTGGACCTGATT
This sequence comes from Pseudomonas sp. TH37, assembly GCF_016650735.1. NCBI lineage: Bacteria > Pseudomonadati > Pseudomonadota > Gammaproteobacteria > Pseudomonadales > Pseudomonadaceae > Pseudomonas > Pseudomonas sp. TH37. Next base: position 658,986 of record NZ_JAEKFD010000002.1, on the reverse strand, counting down.
TCCCGGGTCCTGACCCAACCGGGCAGCCTCGTCGCCATGGAAGACCCCGGCTACCCGCCGGCGCGCCTGTTGTTCGGGAGCCATGGCGCGACGGTGGTTGGCGTGCCGGTGGATGCGCAAGGCATTCAGGTCGAGCACATTCCGGATGGCACCCGGCTGATTTACGTCACCCCGTCCCACCAGTTCCCTTTGGGCATGCCCATGAGCCAGCCCCGCCGGGAAGCCCTGCTCGCAAGAGCCTATGAGCTGGGGGCGATCATTATTGAAGACGATTACGACAGCGAATTCCGCTACGAAGGCCGGCCCACCGACTCGCTGCAAAGCCTGGATGAGCGCGGTATCGTCGCCTACGTCGGCACTTTCTCGAAGACCTTGTTGCCGGAGTTGCGGCTGGGTTACGCGATTTTGCCACCAGCGATTCTCGAAGCGGTGATCCGCGCCAAGCAGCTCACCGATTTGCACACATCTACCCTGCCCCAATGGGCGCTCGCCAAGTTCATCGCCGAGGGCTGTCTGCTCAAGCACATCCGGCGCTGCCATACGATTTACGCCGGGCGCCGTGAACGGATCCTGGCACGCATGGCGGGTGACCTTTCGCCGTGGTTTGAGGCCGTGCCGACCACGGCCGGGTTCCACATGGCGGTGCTGTGTAAGGTGCCGGTGGATATTCCATTGGTGATCGAATTGGCAAAAAAAGTCGAAGTGGGGCTCTATGCACTGGACAGCTTTTTTTACCAGCAAGCGCCGCGGACCGGGCTTTTCCTGGGGTTCGGCGCGATCGAAACCCTGGACATCGACATCGCCCTGGACCGGTTAAGGGACATTTTGCAGCAGCTCGGCTGAGGGATTGGTCTGCGGCTTTATCTGGCGATTGGCTATTGGCGGTCTGGGGGTGCAGGCCTATCCTGATTGGGCGTTATCCCTCAATGAGCAGGATTCGTCCGGCCTGATTCAGGAGTGTGAGCAATGTCCAACGAAGTGATCAACACCGTAAAGGTGCAGGCCGCCGCCGGCCGCTCGGACGAACTGGGTAAGCAACTGCAAAAGATTGTCGACACCCTGCGCGAACTTCCGGGCTGTGACTCCTATATGGTCGACCGCTGCCCCGAGGACGACACCCGCTGGACAGTCAGCGCTCGCTGGCAATCGGAAGCGGCCATGCAATCGCATTTCAACTGCCCCGAAGTGCAAGGCTTTATCGGCCTGATCGACAGCCGCCTGGCCAATGCCGTCGACTTCAACAGCTTTCCGATCGTTTAAAAACAAGATCAAAAGATCGCAGCCTTCGGCAGCTCCTACAGAATTTGCGTCCGCCCGATGTTTCAAGGGTGTACGCGATTCAGTGTAGGAGCTGCCGAAGGCTGCGATCTTTTGATTTTGACCTGCTTGATTGGTCCCCTCACCTTCCCGAAAATTGGCCGTTTGATTGCCCGATAGCGCGGCTTACTGTGGTCGCTGACGACTCACCACCTCAGGTAATCAACGATGAATGCGCTTCGTTTTTTTGCTGCCCCTTTCGCCGCCCTGACGCTGAGCGTTTCAGCCCCGGCATTTGCCCACGACACCGCCCCCCCTTCAGAAAAAGTCACCGTCCTGCAGGACCAGATGCTGAAAAACGCACCCGGCAAAAAAGCCTTGATGATCGAAGTCGATTACCAGCCGGGCCAATCGTCCATCGCCCATAAACACCAAGGCACAGCCATGGCCTATGTGCTTTCGGGGGAGATCATTTCGCAAGTCAAAGGTGAAAAAGCGATCACCTACAAGGCCGGTGAGTTCTGGTACGAACCGGCCGGGTCGGAACATCTGGTCTCGAAGAACGCCAGTGCCACCCAACCCGCCAAGTTGTTGGTGTTCATGGTGCTGGCACCGGATGAGAAAGTGTTGATTCCTTTGGAGAACTGATCGCGGAGGTGATGCTGATGGCCTCATCGCGGGCAAGCCCGCTCCCACAATGTCCGTGTCGTACCCAAATCCTGAGTCACCCACAATACCTGTGGGAGCGGGCTTGCCCGCGAAGAGGCCCGACCAGCCACCACAAAACCTCCAGACAAAAAAAAGCCCCATCTCTTTCGAGACGGGGCTTTTTCATTCAACGCCTATCAGGCAGCCGGCTCCAGCTCGGCGCTGGCAGTCATATTGGCAGTGGTAGGCACCACCGCTTGACCGCTCAACGCCAGGTCCAGCAGTTCGCGGTTGGCCACCGCGTACATGGCGTAGTCAGTGCCGCTAGCAGCACGGATTTCCACCAGCATGGCGCGCCAGCGTTCGATCATGCCTTCGTGCTCTTCCATCCACAGCGCCAGGCGTGTTTCCACGTCCTGGGTGCCGTCGCCCTGTTGCAGGACGGAGATGGTGATCGCACGTTGTTGCCAGTCGACGTCATCACGGAACGCTTCACGGGCCAGGGCCTGCCAGTTGTTTTCAACCGGCAGAGCGCTGATCTGTTGCAGGTACCAGGTGATGTCCAGCGCGCTGCCCACGGCGAAGTAGGCCTTGGCCACGTCCGCTGCGTTCTGGCCGGTCACGTCCGAAGCTTCGATGATCGGCAGCAAGGTGTACAGGTGAGTGGTGCCTGCAACCATGCGCGCCAGCAACTCAGGCACGCCAGCAGCGACGTAAGCCTGGTAGCGGGTCTGCCAGCCTTCGCGGGTCGGGCCTTCCAGCAGTTCGTCGAGCTTGAGGCCCAACGCCGCCAGGTGCGGACCGAAGTGTGCCACGTCACGGGCAGCGTTCTGCTCGTTGCGACGGCTGCGCAGGAACCAGCGTGTAGCGCGGCGGCCCAGACGCATCAACTCGTCCATCAGCTCAAGTTGTACGTCGGCCGATACCTGATAATCCAGGGCTTCGATCTGACGGAACCAATGCGGGAGATGGAAGATGTCGCGCACGATCACATAAGCACCGGCCACGTTCGCCGGGCTCATGCCGGTCGACTCTTTGAGTCGTTGAACGAAGGTGATACCCATGTGGTTTACCAGATCGTTGGCGATCTGGGTGCTGACGATTTCGCGCTTCAGGCGGTGACGGCGCATGGCAGCGGAGAACTTGCTCACCAGCGTCGGCGGGAAAGCGGTTTCCATGTCGCGGGTCAGGTAGTCGTCGTCCGGCACCAAGGAGTTGAGCAACGCTTCCTTGAGGTCGATCTTGCTGTAGGAGATCAGAACCGACAGCTCGGCACGGGTCAGGCCATGGCCCGCCGCGACGCGCTCGTTGATCGCCTCTTCAGCCGGCAGGAACTCGATGGCGCGATCCAGCTTGCCGCGGCCTTCCAGATCGTTCATCAGACGCTTGTATTCCGCGATCCGCGGCAAGGCACGACGCGCCGCCAGGGACAATGCCTGGGTCTGCTTGTAGTTGTTGCCAAGTACCAGGTTGCCGACTTCGTCGGTCATGCTCGCCAGCAACTGGTTACGTTGCTTGTCGGTCATGTCACCGGCGTGTACCACTTCGTTCAGCAGGATCTTGATGTTCACTTCGTGGTCGGAGCAGTCCACACCACCGGCGTTGTCGATGAAGTCGGTGTTGGAACCGCCGCCATTGAGGCCGAATTCGACACGACCCAGCTGAGTCATACCGAGGTTACCGCCCTCGCCCACGACTTTGCAGCGCAGCTCGTTGCCGTTCACGCGCAGTGCATCGTTGGCCTTGTCGCCGACATCGGCGTGGCTTTCGGTGCTGGCTTTCACGTAGGTACCGATACCGCCGTTCCACAACAGGTCTACCGGTGCCTTGAGCAAGGCATTCAGCAGTTCGGTCGGGGTCAGCTTGTCAGCCTGAATGTCGAAGCGCTCTTTCATCTGCGGGGAAATCGCGATGCTTTTTGCGCTGCGCGAGAAGATCCCGCCGCCTTCGGACATGATGCTGGTGTCGTAGTCCGACCAGGCCGAACGCGGCAGATCGAACAGACGCTGACGCTCGGCGAAGCTGTTGGCAGGCTCCGGGTTCGGGTCGATGAAGATGTGCAGGTGGTTGAAGGCAGCGACCAGTTGCAGCTTTTCGGACATCAGCAAGCCGTTGCCGAATACGTCACCGGCCATGTCGCCGACGCCTACCACAGTGATGCTGTCTTCCTGAACATTGATGCCACGCTCGCGGAAGTGGCGTTGTACACCGACCCACGCGCCCTTGGCGGTAATGCCCATTTTCTTGTGGTCGTAACCGGCCGAGCCGCCGGACGCAAAGGCGTCGCCGAGCCAGAAGCCGTAGTCGATGGCGATGCCGTTGGCGATGTCGGAGAAGGTCGCAGTGCCTTTGTCCGCCGCCACTACCAGGTACGGGTCATCGTCGTCATGACGCACGACGTTGGCCGGCGGTACCAGCGCGCCGTCTTTCAGGTTGTCGGTGATGTCCAACAGGCCCGAGATGAAGATGCGGTAGCAGGCGATGCCCTCGGCCGCGATCTCGTCACGGCTGCCGCCCAGTGGCAGGCGACGCGGCAGGAAGCCGCCCTTCGCACCCACCGGTACGATGACCGAGTTCTTCACTTGCTGGGCTTTTACCAGGCCCAGGACTTCGGTGCGGAAGTCTTCTTCACGGTCGGACCAGCGCAGACCACCGCGAGCAACGTTGCCAAAGCGCAGGTGCACGCCTTCAACGCGAGGCGAGTAAACGAAGATTTCGAACTTCGGTACCGGCTTCGGCAGCTCTGGAATCTGGTGCGGGTTGAACTTGAAGCTGAAGTAGGACTTGTTCTGACCGTTGGCATCGGTCTGGTAGAAGTTGGTCCGCAGGGTCGCTTTGATCAGATCCAGGTAACGACGCAGGATGCGGTCTTCGTTCAGCACCTGAACATCGTCCAGTGCTGCCAGAATCGCGTGTTCCAGGCGTTGCTGCTTGTCTTCCAGATCGTCGCTGGTCAGCTTGCGCGCCAGGTAGAAACGGGTCTTGAACAACCGGGTCAACTCGCGAGCGATGTCGGTGTGGTTGTTCAGGGTGCTGGCGATGTAACCCAGGTCGAAGCCAAGACGGATCTGCTTCATGTAACGGGCGTAGGCACGCAGCAGCGCCACATCGCGCCATGGCAGGCCGGCAGTCAGCACCAGGCGGTTGAACGCATCGTTCTCGGCATCGCCACGCACGATGTGGACGAAAGCGTCCTGCAAGGTGTCGTTGAGTTGCTGGATGTCGAGTTCCAGGCCTTCGGCGGCGGTGAACGCGAAATCGTGAATCCAGAATTCGCGGCCATTGTTGTGACGCAGGCGATACGGGAACTCACCCAGCACGCGCAGGCCGAGGTTTTCCAGGATCGGCAACACGTCGGACAACGCCAGCGGCGTATCGGCGTGATACAGCTTGCAGTGCAACATGCGCTGACCGGAGACCTGAGCCAGCGGCTGATAGAAGCTCATGACCAGCGGATTTTTTTCGCTCAGGCTCAGCAGGTGCTGCATGTCGACCACAGCCGAGTGGGCTGCGAAACGCTCGCGGTAACCGGCCGGGAAGCCTTTCGGGAAGTCGGCCAGCACGTTGGTGCCGCTAGCCTCGCCGAAACTTTCAACTGTCAGGCTGGCGTAATCGTCCTGCCAGCTGCGGCAGGCCTGCACCACTTCTTTTTCCAGCAGCAGTGGATCGATATCCAGACGGTTCTTCGGATCGACGCGCAGAATCAGTTGCACACGGGCCAGCACGGACTCGGAGAAGAAAGTCCAGAACTCGCAGTCCGAGGCTTTCAGGCGATCCATCAGCACTTGCTGGATCTTCTGACGCACTTCGGTGGAGTAGATGTCGCGCGGCACATAGGCCAGGCAGTAGCAGAAACGGCCGTACGGGTCTTTGCGCAGGAACACGCGGATCTTGTTGCGTTCCTGGATCTGCACGATCGACATCACGGTGGTGAACAGTTCGTCCACCGGGGTCTGGAACAAGTCGTCGCGCGGCAACACTTCAAGCACCTGGGCCAGTTCCTTGCCCAAGTGAGCCTTGGCCTGGAAGCCCGAACGCTGTTCGATGATCTCGACCTTGCGACGGATGTACGGAATGACCCGCACGCTTTCGCCATACACCGACGAGGTGTACAGGCCCATGAAGCGGCATTCTTTAACGACTTTGCCATTGGCATCGATCTGACGGATCGATACGTAATCAGGGTACGCCGGACGGTGGACACGGCTTGGGTGTGCAGCCTTGGCGAACGACAGCGGCGTCGGTTCACGCAGGTAGTTCACGGCGTAGTCTTCGATGCGCAGATCATCGACGGTCAGGCCGGCGCGCAGCAGTTTGGTCAGGCCGAGGAACGAGTTCTGGTCATATTCGATGTGACCGCCGTTCTGATCTTCGCCCACCACAAATTCTTCGTAGCCCAGGAAGGTGAAGTGGTTGCCCACCAGCCATTCCAGGAAGCTCTTGATTTCGGACTTTTCGTCGGCGTTGATGATGAACTGGCTGTTGTCGATGCCTTCGATCAGCTCCTGGACCTTGGCTTTCATCGGTTCGAAATCGGCGACCGCGACGCGGACTTCACCGAGAACCTGCTCCAGCTCTTTGGTCAGGACGTTCAGTTCGGCCGTGTTGGCGCAACGGTCGATTTCCAGGTACATCAGCGATTCTTGCAGAATGCCTTCGCCCTGGGTGCCTTTCGGCAGGATTTCCAGCAGCTCGCCCTTGCTGCCGCGACGCACGCTCAGCACAGTGGTTTGCAGGGTATGGATGCTGTAGCCGCGACGGTTCAGCTCGGTGCGCACCGAGTCCACCAGAAACGGCAGGTCGTGGTGCAGCACTTCGACCGCGGTGTGGGTCGACTGCCAGCCGTGGCGTTCGTAATCAGGGTTGTAGACGCGCACTTGCGGATGCGCGTGATCGAAGCGCTCAAGCAGGCGCCACGCAGAAAGGGTGCAGCCGGCGAGATCGGACAGCCGACGCTGGGTCAGTTCGTCCAGGGAAATAATGCCGAAGAATTGTTCGGCGAACAGCGCCACTTGTGGCAGTGCCTGTTCACTGATGTGCTGCGCCAGTGCCGCTTGCAGTTGGTGCTGGAAGTCGGCTTTGCTGGCTGCGGTGAAGAACGCCATCTGTGGTACTCCGCTTGGGCTTGTTATTGATGGAAGCGTCGCGTGCAAACCCCTTTCGGGGCAATCCGTCACCCTGTTCCTGATTCTCGGGCAGAGGAAACAGGATGACAGGTGGGTGAAGCTGGACGAGACACTCAGGTCACATTCACCTTCCATTGAATGGGCATCTGCAAAAACGACTGCCGAGGCAACAGGCAATGCCTTTACGGGTGCTCATCCGTTGCGCAGCTTAACGAGTGCGGCAAGGGCCGTGCTTGCAGCGCTGCGACATATTCGGTCATCGGCACGTAACTCGCGGCATGTGCCTCGAACAACACTAGCAGCCGCGCAGCAAAACGGGCGCTTTATGCCCGGTTTTACGGTACATGCGTGCCAAAAATGACCAGTAACACCCAGAATGCTCACGACACATCTTCTGACACTCAGGCGAGCAGAAATTCCCCGGGGCTGGCAGAATTGTCTTTTGTTACGTTCACCACGCTCGCCGAGCCAGGATTTTCCCATGCAAATGACAACTGACCTCTTGATCGTCAACCCGTGCGACGAAGAAGAAGACAACTTGGCCATGCTCTGCTGCAACAGCGTCGAGGGCGAAATGTTCCTGATGAGCCGTTTTCCGGACGAGGATGAGCTGGAGATCATCTTCCACGACAAGCCTTCGGCCCTCAACGGTGTGAAAGTCACCCTCAGCCCTGACCGCCTGCTGATCGAAATCGCCGCCGCGGACGTCGATGTGCTCGATGGCGAAGATTCGCTGGAAATTCTGCATAGCACCGATGCGCAGGATCTGGCGGAAGTGGAAGAAACCTTGCGGAACATTCTTAAAGGTACCGGCACTTACATCAGCCAGCTCTGATGGTGTTCGGGCGGGCCTTATCGCGGGCAAGCCCGCTCTCACAGGGCCTGATGCGTTGCAAAGATTGCAAGCACACCGCTGAAACTTGTGGGAGCCGGGCTTGCCCGCGATGAGGCCAGAACAGCCACCGCCCGGCCCACCCTACAAATTTCCAACAATTTCACCCATCAATTCCCGCACTTTGCACAAAATGCCGTTAGTCGCCGCACCCTGCGATGGATTAAAGTAACGCCCCCAGCCCTGGCGTTATTCGAACGTCTTCGGTCACCCTTTCCAGGAACAGTCATCGATGGAACATCGTGAAGCGCTGCTCGCGCTGCGAACCTTTCTTTCAACGCAGATTCTCGGCCAGGAAAAACTCATCGAGCGCTTGCTCATCGCCTTGCTCGCCGACGGCCACATGCTGGTCGAGGGCGCCCCGGGGCTGGCCAAGACCAAGGCCATCAAAGAGCTCGCCGAAGGCATCGAAGCACAGTTCCATCGCATCCAGTTCACCCCCGACCTGCTACCGGCCGACATCACCGGCACGGAAATCTATCGCCCGGAAACCGGCAGCTTCGTGTTCCAGCAAGGCCCGATTTTCCACAATCTGGTGCTGGCGGACGAAATCAACCGTGCCCCGGCCAAGGTCCAGTCGGCCCTGCTCGAAGCCATGGGCGAACGCCAGGTCAGCGTCGGGCGCAGCACCTACGACCTGTCGCCGCTGTTTTTGGTCATGGCCACGCAAAACCCCATCGAGCAGGAAGGCACCTACCCGCTGCCCGAAGCCCAGCTCGACCGTTTCCTGATGCACGTAAAAATCGGCTTCCCTGACGCCGCCGTCGAGCGCCGGATTCTGCAACAGGCTCGCGGTGAAGCGCTGCACGGCGAAACCAAGCCCGAGCGCCGGGTCAGCCAGCAGGCGATCTTCGCCGCGCGCAAGGAAATCCTCGGGTTGTACATGGCCGACGCCGTGGAGGAATACCTGGTGCAACTGGTCATGGCCACACGCACGCCGGCCAAGTTCGACCCGGAAATGGCCGAATGGATCGCCTACGGCGCCAGCCCGCGGGGCTCCATTGCCCTGGACCGTTGCGCCCGGGCCCACGCCTGGCTCGCCGGTCGCGACTTCGTCAGCCCGGAAGACATTCAGGCGGTGCTGTTCGATGTGTTGCGCCACCGCATCATTCTTTCCTTTGAAGCCGAAGCCGCTGGCATCGACCAGGACCGGGTGGTCCAGCGGATTCTCGACGTCGTAGCCGTCGCTTGACCCCGATGAACGCCCTCCTGCCGCCCGAGCCGGGCATCCGTGTCAGCCTCGCCGAGCTGATCGAGATGCGCCATCGCGTGCGTGAAGTGCAGCTGTTTTCCACACCGAGCCAGCGCAGCCCGCTGATCGGCCTGCACCACTCAAAACTGCGCGGGCGCGGGGTGGACTTCGATCAGGTGCGGGTCTATCAGGCCGGTGATGACGTGCGCAGCATCGACTGGCGCGTCACCGCACGGACTCAGGAACCCCACACCAAGCTGTTCCACGAAGAACGCGAGCGACCAATTTTCATCATGGTCGAACAAAGCCGCCGGCTGTTTTTCGGCTCGGGGCTGATGTTCAAATCAGTGCTTGCCGCCCAGGCAGCGAGCCTGATTGGCTGGGCCGCTTTGGGCCATAACGACCGGGTCGGCGGGCTGGTGTTCGGCGACGATGAGCACTACGAGATAAAGCCGCGACGCAGCAAACAGAGCCTGCTGCAACTGCTCAACCGACTGGTGCGGGTCAATCAGTCGCTGCACACCGAACGCGAGCCGGACCGCGACGCCTTCGGCATTGCCCTGCGTCGCGCCCGGGAAGTATTGCGCCCCGGCAGCCTGGTGATCGTGATCTGCGATGAACGCGCCTTGTCCGACGGTGCCGAGCAGCAGTTGAGCCTGTTGTCACGTCATTGCGACCTGTTGCTGCTGCCCGTGTCCGATCCGCTGGATCACGCCCTGCCCGCTGCCGGGCTTTTACGTTTCGCGGAACGGGGGGCGCAGCTGGAACTCGACACATTGAATTTCGACTTGCGCCAGGCCTATCGCGCGCAAGCGGAAGCGCGTATCGCCCGCTGGGAGCTGCTGGCGCAGAAGTTGCGGGTATTGCTGATGCCTTTGAGCACCCAAAGCGAAATGGTCGAGCAACTGCGCGAATACCTGAACCCGCAGCGTCCGGGGAAAGGTCGATGAGCAGCCTCGATCAACTGCAACCGCTGATTTCCCCGCCACCGATCGGCTTCTGGCCCCCGGCGCCGGGCTGGTGGCTGCTGCTGTTATTGCTGCCATTGATCGGTTTCGGCCTGTGGCAATTGCGCCGTTTCATTCCGAACAAGCGCCCTATCGTCCGCGCCGAACAACCGCTGGACCCTGTGCGTCTCGCGGCGCTGGCCGAACTCGCCCGGATGCCCAAGCCCTACGACGGCGCCCCGGCCGGTGCCTGGCTGCAGCAACTCAATGGCTTGCTCAAACGTCTGTGCCGCAACCATTACCCCTACAGCCAGAGCCACACCCTTAACGGACGCAAATGGCTGGCGTTCCTTGATAACCGCTGCCCGGCCGCCGGCCTTACACGCTGGATGGTGCTGGTGGAAGGCGCCTACAAACCCGAATGCAAACTCGACGACAAGGCCATCGCCGGCCTGACTCAAGCCGTCGACACCTGGATTCGCAAACATGTTTGAGTTCGCCTGGCCGTGGATCTTCGCCCTGCTGCCACTGCCGTGGCTGATGCGGGTGCTGCTGCCGGTCGCCGACAGTGGCGAACCGGCGCTCAAAGTCAGCTTCCTCAGCGACCTCGAAGGCCTCGCTCGCCGCCGTGCCCGGGCGAATCTGCCAGCGTGGCGTCAGCAAGCACCGTTCATTTTGCTGTGGCTGTTATTGCTGATCGCCGCCGCGCGCCCGCAATGGCTCGGCGAACCTCTGCCGGTTGCCGCCAGTGGCCGCGATCTATTGGTGGCGGTGGACGTGTCCGGCTCCATGGACTTCCCCGACATGCAATGGCAGGACGAAGAGGTCAGCCGACTGTCACTGGTGCAGCATTTGCTCGGTGATTTTCTTGAAAGTCGCGACGGCGACCGGGTCGGGTTGATCCTGTTCGGCAGCCAGGCCTATCTGCAAGCGCCACTGACCTTCGACCGGCACACCGTTCGCGTGTGGCTCGACGAAGCGCGAATCGGCATCGCCGGCAAGAACACCGCCATCGGCGATGCCATCGGCCTGGCCCTCAAACGCCTGCGCCAACGCCCGGCACAAAGCCGCGTGCTGATTCTGGTCACCGATGGCGCCAACAACGGCGGCGAGATCGACCCGCTGACCGCCACACGCCTAGCGGCCACAGAAGGCGTGAAAATCTACCCGATCGGTATCGGCGCCGACCCGGAACAAAGCGGCACCCTGGGATTCCTGGGAATAAACCCGAGCCTGGACCTCGACGAACCGGCCTTGAAAGCCATCGCCCAAGCCACCGGTGGCCAATACTTCCGCGCCCACGACGGCGAGGAATTGCAGGCGATCAAGCGCACCCTCGACAAACTGGAACCGGTGACCCAGCAACCCACTCAGGCCCGTCCGGCCCAAGCGTTGTATCACTGGCCTTTGGCGATGGCGCTACTGTTAAGCATGCTGCTGGTGATCCGCGAGCGCTGGCCAGACAACCCGTTGCAACGGCTGTTTAGCAAGGAGCTGTTTACCAAAGAGCGGTTTCTACAAACGCAACTGCCCGACTGGCGTCAGCGACTCAAACGCCTGCGTCTGCGGAGGCGCCGATGATTGCGCTCTGGCCGCACTGGTTCCGTCCCTGGTGGCTGCTGTTGTTGCCGTTACTGGGTTGGCTGCTCTGGCAACTCTGGCACCGGCAGAAACGCGCCGGCCGCTGGCAAATGATTCTGCCGCCGGCCTTTCATGCCGCGTTGCTCAGTGGTGGCAGCGGTCGCGAAAGCAAACTGCCATGGGTCGCCCTGGGCCTGGCCTGGGTGCTGACCGTGCTGGCCCTGCTCGGGCCGAGCTGGCAGCGCGTCGAACAAACCAGCCAGAAACCCGCCGACCCGCTGGTGGTGTTGCTTGAGCTGACCCCGGAAATGCTCGCCACCGATGTTGCGCCGAACAGGCTGGAACAAGCCCGGCGCAAACTGTTCGATCTGCTACAAAATCGCAGCGACGCGCAGACAGCGATCATTGTCTACGCCGGCAGTGCCCACACCTTGGTGCCGCTGTCGGATGATCTGTCGACCAGTCGCAACCTGCTGGATGCACTCAAGCCGTCGCTGATGCCCCAAGCCGGTCATCGTGCCGATCTGGCGGTGGCCAAGGCCCTTGCGCTGCTGGATCAGGGCGCCCTCGGCCAAGGTCGGATCCTGCTGATTGGTTCGTCGCTGACGGAACAGGAACGCCAAGGGATTCGTCAGGCGCTGGACGACAAGTCCACGCAATTTCTGATGCTCGGTATCGGCACCGCCGAAGGGGCGCCGGTCGCGCAGGACGACGGCAGTTTCCTCAAGGATGACCTGGGCGCAATTCTGGTGCCCCGTCTGGACGGCCCCAGCCTGAAAGCCTTTGCCAACGGCCTGGGCGGACGTTATCGCCAGGCGCGACTGGACGATGCCGACCTGCGTGGCCTTGGCCTGTTCGACGGGCCACGGGATCTGCGCAACGACGGCCAGACATTGCGCCTCGACACCTGGGCCGATCAGGGTTACTGGCTGCTGCTGCCGCTGTTATTACTGGCCGCCTGTGCCGGGCGCCGGGGTTGGCTGTTCTGCCTGCCACTGCTGTTCCTGTTGCCACAACCGAGTTACGCCTTCGACTTCGAAGACTTGTGGCTGCGTCCCGATCAGCAGGGCCTGCACTTGCTCAAACAAAAGCGCCCGGCCGAGGCCGCGCAGCATTTCGAAGATCCGCAGTGGCGGGGTGTGGCGCTCTATGAAGCCGGCGACTACAGTGGCGCCGCCCAGCGGTTTGCCCAAGGCACCGACGCCCACGCCCACTACAATCGGGGTAACGCCCTGGCCAAAAGCGGTGAGCTGGAAGCGGCACTGGATGCTTACGATCAAGCGCTTGAACGTCAACCGGATCTGCGCCCGGCCCTGACCAACAAGGCGCTGGTGGAAAGCCTGCTCAAACAGAAAACCTCAGCGCCGCCCGTCGAGCCGGACAAAACCGCCGATGGCAAAACCGAAACCATCACCCAGGAACCACCGCCGGGCAGCGCCACCCAACCCAGCAATGGCGAGCCGAAAGCCGACGCCGAGCAAACCACCCCGGACGCCGAGCAGCCGCCCACGACGCCACCGCAACCGGGTGCCAATGAAGTCCCGGGCAGCGAGTTGGGCGATGAGCAAAGCACCACGCCACCACGGCACCCGGCCAGCGACATGATCGAAGGCGAACAGCGCCAGGCGCTGGAGCAATGGCTGCGCAAGATCCCGGATGATCCCGGCGAACTGCTCAGACGCAAATTCTGGTACGAACAGCAACAACATCAGGATCAGGAAAAAACTCGATGACCCGCTTCACCGCCTTCTTGCTCGCATTGTTGCCCGCCCTGTTGCTCTGCACCGTTCAGGCCCAGGCTGCGGAGCTGGTCGCCAGCGTCGATCGCAGCCGCCTGAATTCCGGCGAGACGGTCGAACTGACCCTGGAAACCAGCGACGTGACCCAGTTCGGCAAACCCGACCTGACCCCGCTGGAACCGCTGTTCGAAGTGCGCGGCACCCGCCAGGTCAACCAACTGAACACCCTCAACGGCGACACTCAGGCGACCACCCGCTGGATCATCACCCTACTGCCCCGGCAAAACGGCAGCGTGGTGATTCCATCGCTGCAACTGGGCGACGTCCAGAGCCAGCCGATTACCGTGCAGGTGATCGAGAGCGAAACCCAGGACAGCAGCAATACACTGGAGCCAGTGTTCATCGAGGCCAGTCTCGACCAGAGCAGCGTCTATGTGCAGGCTCAGGCGATCCTTACCTTGCGCATCTACCATTCGGTGTCGCTGTACGACGACAGCAGCCTGACCCCCTTGCAGATTCCCGATGCGCGCATCGAACAGCTGGGCGAGTCGCGCACCTACGAAAAAGTCATCAACGGATTGCGCCATGGCGTGATCGAAATGCGCTACGCGATCTACCCGCAACACAGCGGTGAATTGACCATTCCGGCGCAGATGTTCAGTGCCACGCCGGTCGATACCCGGCCGTCCCAGGACGCAACACCTCAAGGGCCGAAACCGGGCAAGCAGATGCGCGTCAGATCCGCCGAGATCCCGCTGACGGTCAAGGCCAAACCCGCCACGTATCCGGCCGATGTGCCCTGGCTGCCAGCCCGCAGCCTGAGCCTGAGCGAAAGCTGGAGCCCGGAACCGGATCATTTGCAGGTCGGCGACTCGCTGACCCGCAGCCTGACCCTGAACGCCGAAGGCCTCGCCAGTTCGCAATTGCCACCGTTGCCCGCCACCGAAATCAACGGCCTGCGGCGCTATCCGGATCAACCGGTGCTGGGCAACCAGAGCAGCGAGCGCGGCTTGATCGGCAGTCGCGAGGACCGTGAAGCCCTGGTGCCGACCCGTACCGGCAACATTGATTTGCCGAGCGTTGAAGTGGTCTGGTGGAACACCTTCGAGGATCACCTGGAACACAGCAGCCTGCCGGCCCGCACGCTACAAGTGGCGAGCAATCCAAGCCTGATCGTCGATACACCGGCGGGCAGCCCGCAGGCGATGTCCGGCGCCAGCAACGAAGCCCTCTGGTGGTGGAAACTCAGCACTGTGATTCTGGCCTGCACCACCCTGCTGGGCTTCGGCCTCTGGTGGCGCGCTCGCTGGCAACCGGCGATCCTGCGAGCGGCGCAGACCGGCCCGAGCCCACGCACCTTGCTCGACGACCTCAAACGCTCCTGTCAGGCCAACGACACCCACGCCACCCGCCAGGCCCTCGACGCCTGGGCCCGGCAACAACCGGAAACCCTGGCCGACATGGCGGCGCGTTTTGTGCCGCTGTCCGATGCGCTGGACGGCCTGAATGGCGCGCTGTACAGCGAAACCGGCCAGTACTGGCAGGGCGAGGATCTCTGGCGCGCGATTCGTGCAATCCCGACGGCCGAAGGGGTTCAAGACTTGGTTGGCGATACCGGGTTGCCGCCGCTTTATCCGAAATAGAATCAAAAGATCGCAGCCTTCGGCAGCTCCTACGGGTGTACACCATTCCAATGTAGGAGCTGCCGAAGGCTGCGATCTTTTCTGCCCTTCTGCATTCCCGACCTTTTGCCAGTAAACTCTCCTCCCTTTAGTCGCTGTCATTTTCTTCGCGACCATTACCTTATTTCCTACGGAGTACGCCTTGCGTCTGTTTCACACCTCCGACTGGCACCTTGGGCAGAACCTGCACGGCCAGGAGCGCGATTTCGAGCACGCCTGCTTTCTTGACTGGCTGCTGCGCCAGCTGAAGCTGGACCAGCCCGATGTGCTGCTGATCGCCGGCGATATCTTTGACACGGTCAACCCGCCGGTCAAAGCCCAGGAACGCCTCTACGATTTCATCGTCAGCGCCCACGAACAGCAGCCGTTGCTGACCATCGTGATGATCGCCGGCAACCACGACTCCGGCTCACGAATCGAACTGCCCGCGCCGTTGATGCGGCGCTTGCGCACTCACGCCCTCGGTCGCGTGCTGTGGCTCAATGACGGCCAACTGGATGCCGAACGCCTGTTGCTGCCGTTGCCTGATGCCAGCGGCGAAATTGCCGCCTGGTGCCTGGCGCTGCCGTTCCTGCGCCCGGCCGAAGTGACCGGTGCGCATTTGGGCGATAACTATCTGCGTGGCATCGGCCAGGTCCATGAATGGCTGATCGAAGCGGCCAACGCCAAGCGCAAGCCGGGCCAGGCGCTGATCGCCATCAGCCATGCGCACATGGCCGGCGGTTCGGTTTCGGAGGATTCCGAACGCAGCCTGATCATTGGCAACGCCGAAGCCCTGCCCGCCAGCCTGTTCGGGCCGAGCATCAGCTATGTCGCCCTCGGGCATTTGCACAAGCCGCAGAAGGTCAACGGTGAAGAGCGCATCCGCTACTGCGGCTCGCCGATTCCCTTGTCGTTCTCCGAGATCAATTACCAGCATCAGATTCTCGACATTCAGCTCGATGGCGAAACATTGGTCAGCGTCGAACCGCGCCTGATTCCGCGCTCCGTCCACCTGCAACGCCTCGGCTCCGCGCCGTTGGCGGAGATCCTGCTGCAACTGGCCGACCTGCCCAACATCGACCTGCTCGCCGATATCCAGCGTCAGCCGTGGCTGGAAGTGCGGGTCCGTCTCGATGAACCGCAACCGGACCTGCGCCATCAAGTGGAAACGGCGTTGCAAGGCAAAGCCGTGCGACTGGTGCGGATTGCCGCCGAATACGCCGGCAACGGCAGCCGCGACGGCGTCGATGACGGCACAACCTTGATCGAACTGGATCAGCTTTCGCCCCAGGAACTGTTCAGCCGCGTCTGGCAGGACAACTACGGCAGCGAGGTCGACGAGCAAACGCTCAAGGACTTCGCCGAGCTGTTGCAAGACGTGCAGATGGAGAGCGAACTGCCATGAAGATCCTCGCGATCCGCCTGAAAAACCTCGCCTCCCTGGCCGGGCCGTTTGAAATCGACTTCACCGCTGAGCCCTTGGCCAGTGCCGGTCTGTTCGCGATTACCGGACCGACCGGTGCCGGCAAAAGCACGCTGCTCGACGCCCTGTGCCTGGCGCTGTTTGGCGCCGTGCCGCGCCTGAACAACACCGGTCGCGACGCCAAGGTTCCGGACGCCGATGGCGAAATCGGCACCGGCGACCCGCGCACCCTCCTGCGCCGCGGCACCGGCGAAGGTTATGCGGAAGTGGATTTCGTCGGCATCGACGGTCGCCGCTATCGCGCTCGCTGGGAGGCCAATCGCGCCCGGGAAAAGGCCGGCGGCAAGCTGCAAGCCAGTCGCCAGAGCCTGCGCGACATCGATCAGGATCAACTGCTGGCCAGCCAGAAAGGCGAATACAAAGCTCAGCTCGAAGCCGCACTGGGCCTGAACTTCGAACAGTTCACCCGCGCCGTCATGCTGGCTCAGAGCGAGTTCAGCGCCTTCCTCAAGGCTGATGACAACGACCGCAGCGAACTGCTGGAAAAGCTCACCGATACCGCGCTCTACACCCGTCTCGGTCGCCGCGCTTTCGACAAGACCAAAGAAGCTCGCGAAGCCCACAAGCTGTTGCAGGATCATGCCACCGGGGTCACGCCGCTGTCGCCGGAAGCCCGGGCCGAACTCGATGAGCGTTTCAACGACGCTCAACAGCAACTGAAGACCCAGCAGGCGCAGCTCAAACAGCTGGAGTTGCAACACACCTGGCTCAAGGACCTGCGCCAGGTGCAGGACGCACAACAGAGCGCCACCGAACAACTGCACTCCGCCCAGCAACACTGGAACAGTCTGGCCGGCGAGCGCTTGAAGCTGACCCGCCTGGAGCAACTGGCGCCGCAACGGCATCAGTTCGCACGCAAGACCGAACTCACCGCTCAGCTCACCCCGCTGGCGGCGCAGATTCAGCAACACACGCAACAGCAAAGCGAGCTGATCGAGCGACAGACTCAACTCGAACAGAGCCTGAGCACCGCCCAAACGGCGCTGAGCCAAGCGCAAAGCCAACACACCTCCAGCGCGCCACTGCTGCGTCAAGCCTTCGAAGAGCAAAGCGCCCTCGCCCGCCTGGTCAAGGACGCCAGCCTCAGTGCCGACCTCAAGCAGCAGGCGGAACTGGCCTGCACTCAGGGCCAGGGCACGATTCAGGGTTTGCTCGACCAACAGAAACAGGTCGCCGAACGGTTGCAGCGGATTGCCGGTGAGCTTGAGCAAAGCACCCATCTGGCGCCGTTGAGCGATGCCTGGAATGCCTACCGCGATCGCCTGCAACAGCTGATGCTGATCGGTAATCGCCTGAACAAGGGCCAGGCCGAACTGGCCGCCCTGGAGCAAAGCGCCGCCCGCGCCGCCGAGGAACTGGCCACTCAGCGCCAGAGCCTTGAGGTGCTGTACAAAGAAGCCGGCGCCGAGCCCGAAGCGGTGGCCGAGCAGATTCAGATCCTCGGCAGTCTGCTACAGGACAACCGCAAGCAACTGCGAGCCTTTGAAGAGCTGACGCGACTGTGGGCCAGCCAGCAGGAACTGGACAAGCGCGGTGCCGAGCTTCAGCAGCGGCAACTCGCCGCTCAGCAAGCTCGCGATCGTCTGACCCAGGACGGCGTGAAGACCAAGGCCGAACTGAGCGTCGCCGAACAGACCCTGACCGTCACCCGCGAACTGCTGGAGCGTCAGCGTCTGGCGCGCAGTGCCAGCGTCGAAGAACTGCGCGCGCAGTTGCAGGACGATCAGCCGTGCCCGGTTTGTGGCAGCCCGGACCATCCTTATCATCAGCCTGAAGCCTTGCTGCAAAGCCTCGGCCGGCATGATGAAAGCGAACAGGCCAACGCTCAGAAAGCCGTCGACCTGCTCAAGGAAAAACTCACCGATCTGCGCGCTGAAGTCGGCGGTTTGATTGCTCAGCAAAAGGAATTGCTGCAACAGCAGGAACAGCTCGCGGCTCAGCAACAAGGTCTGACGCCGAGCCTGGAAGCGCACCCGCTGTCCGCGCAACTGTTGGCCCAGGACGCCAGCAAACGCGACGCCTGGCTAACGCAACAAAGCAGCCAGTTGAACCAGAGCATCACGCAGGACGAACAACGACAAACCGCCCTGCTCACCCTGCAACAGGATGCCGCACGCCTGGCGCAACAACTGCGCAGCGCCGAAGCAGCGAACCAACAGGCCACACAACACCTGCTCAACCAGCAACGCGAGTTGAGCAGCGATAGTAAACGCCTGGACGATGAACTGGCGGCGTTCAGCACCCTGCTCCCGGCCGACACACTCGAGGCCTTGCGCAACGAACCCGCCGCGACCTTCATGCAGCTCGACCGGCAGATCACCCAGCGCCTGGAACAACTCGACCAGCAGCGCGATGAACTCGGCGAACAGCAACAACGCCAGCAGTCGCTGGAGAAAGAACAGGACCGTCAGCAGACTCGCATCCAGCAGCTGGACGCCGCGCAGCAGCAGTTCACGGCGCTGGCCGGACAGCAACAGGCTTGCCAGGAAAAACTGACGCAACTGCTGGGCGAACATGCCAGCGCCGAACAGTGGCAGCAGCAACTGGATCAGGCCGTCGAGCAAGCGCGCACTGCCGAAGCGACGGCCAATCAGGAATTGCAAACCGTGCGTACGCGGTTGGTGCAACTGGCCGCTGAACTCAAGGCGCAGCAGGAACGTTCGCAGGCCCTGGAAACCGAAGATCGCGAGCTGAGCGGCAAGATCGCCGACTGGCGTGCGCAGCATCCAGAGCTGGACGACGGCGGACTGGAAGATCTATTGAGCGTCGACGACCAACAGGTCAGCGAACTGCGTCAACGGTTGCAGCAGAGCGAAAAAGCCATCGAGCAAGCCAAAGTGCTGTTGCAGGAGCGCGATCAACGCTTGCTCGATCATCAGGCACAGCACAACGGCAATCTCGATGCAGAACAACTGGCCACGACGCTGGCCGAGCTGCAAAACCTGTTCGCCGCCAGCGAGCACCGCTGCGCCGAATTGCGCGCCGAACAGGCCGAGGATCAGCGTCGACAGAACGCCAATCAGGCGCTGGCGCAGCAGATCGCCGACGCCTATACCGAATACCAACGCTGGGCGCGGCTTAGTGCATTGATCGGTTCGGCCACCGGCGACACCTTCCGCAAAATCGCCCAGGCCTACAACCTCGACCTATTGGTGCATCACGCCAACGTCCAATTGCGGCAGCTGGTGCGGCGCTATCGCTTGAAGCGTGGCGGCAGCATGCTCGGGTTATTGGTGATGGACACCGAGATGGGCGATGAACTGCGCTCGGTGCATTCGCTGTCCGGCGGCGAGACATTCCTGGTGTCGCTGGCGTTGGCGCTCGGTTTGGCGTCGATGGCGTCAAGCACGCTGAAAATCGAATCGCTGTTCATCGACGAAGGCTTCGGCAGCCTCGATCCAGAATCCCTGCAACTGGCCATGGACGCCCTCGACGGCCTGCAAGCGCAGGGCCGCAAGGTCGCGGTGATTTCCCACGTGCAGGAAATGCATGAACGGATTCCGGTACAGATTCAGGTCCACCGCCAAGGCAACGGCCTGAGTACGCTGGAGGTGAAATGAATACGCTGTATTCGTTCCGCCGCTGCCCCTACGCCATGCGCGCACGCATGGCCCTGCACAATTCGGGGGTTGAGGTGAATATCGTCGAGGTCAGCCTCAAGGCCAAGCCGGCCGAAATGCTCGCACTGTCGAGCAAAGGCACGGTGCCGGTGCTGAGCGTGGATGGACGGGTGATCGATGAGAGCCTGGAAATCATGCGCTGGGCAATGGCGCAGAACGATCCGCAGGACTGGTTGCTCAAGGATGATCCGCAAGGACAGCAACGCAGCGCCGCACTGATCGAAGAGAACGATCAGGTGTTCAAGGTGCACCTGAATCGCTACAAGTACGCCGAGCGTTATCCCGAGCAGCCAATGGAGTTTTACCGGTCAGAGGGCGAGGTGTTCTTGCGCAAGCTGGATGACTTGCTGGAGGGGCGCGACTACTTGCTGGCCGGGCACCCGAGCCTGGCGGATATCGCCCTGATGCCGTTCGTACGGCAATTCGCCCACGTGGATCGCGAGTGGTTCGGGCAGACGCCTTATGTGCGATTGCAGGCGTGGTTGCAGCACTTCATCGAGTCAGACCTGTTCACATCAATAATGAAGAAATAACCGACTCCCTGTAGGAGCTGCCGAAGGCTGCGATCTTTTGATTTTGATTTTTCAAGATCAAAAGATCGCAGCCTTCGGCAGCTCCTACAGGGATTCATGCCAATACCGAGCACATCCCCAACGCCGAGCAATCCACCTGGAACGGCCCGAAGAATTCGCCATTGGATTTGATCGGCGGATTACCCACCAGCAACCCCAAGGCCTTGGCCGTCTGAATGTTGTGGGCGATGTTGTGGTTGCATTCGATGGCCCGCGCCACCGACCCCGCCGAACCCTGCCCGATCCCAAGTAAAGAAGCGCCATTGGTCATGAACGCCAGGAAGGCAATGACCCAGAGTCTGCGTCCTTTCATGCCCCCACCACTCCCGCGACGTCGGCGTGATCGACCAGTACGTTTTGAGCGCGGTGTTCGAATTGAACGGCGGGATAAGCGACCTGGATCGGTGCTTGAAGGCTTTGTTGCGATTGAGCCGAAAGGCTGACGAGCAACACCATGGCCACGTAAAGACCGATGGCCAGGTAGGCGCCGTATTTGGCAGAAGTGATGATTGCGCTGGCCATGGTGTTCTCCGTGGGCATGTTTCAGTGCCCACAGAATCGATCAAAAAACAGAAGATCACTAGCGACCTTTATGCATAGTAGCTATCAGTTTTATTGATCATGAACCCAGCGTGTTTCAGTCCTCGATAAAGCTCATCAAGCGCTCGCGGGCCGCATCCGGCTCGTTGGGAACGGGCTCGGCGGCCGACAGAATCGGGGTGGAATAGAGAAACAGGAGAACCACTGCCAGACGCATCGCCATGCTGTCGATCCTTATTGGGGAAGGAGTCAAAAAATCAGCGTCAAATTTAAACTCATGGCCATGTGATATCAAGCAATACATTGATAGCAATATGATGCTGTCGGAAACGCGTTATGCAGGAGCGACATCACTTCGGGGCTTTTCGGCGCTTATAGCTCGATCGGCAAGTGACTTCGCTCCTGCATAAAAGGTGCAGGGCTTACATTTCAGTGTTGGGCTTTGTGATCCAGCGCGGCGTAGAAGTTGGCGCTCTGTTGCAGGTATTTCTGGGTATAGCTTTGGGCGTGGGATTTTTTGTCGCTGATTTCAACGTTGGCGCTGGCGGGCAGTGCAACGGTGGCAGAGATTGCGGAAGCGGCGATGACAGAGAAGAGATTGAAGTTCATGGCGGTATTCCTCGATTCAGTTGGCTTGCTTGCCCGGTGGGGCCGTGAAGCAAACTTAACTCCCGAGGGTCGGCGCCTTGAAATGCTTTGTAGCATTAGCCGATATCAGTCTCATTAATAGAAGGTTGCAGGCCCCATCAACCGGGGCCTGCGGTCTATTGACGCACCAGGAACTTGAGATCGCTCGGGGCATCCATCGACAGTTTCTGCACGGTTTTACCCAACAGACCGGTCTTGGTATCGCGCTCGACGACGACAATCTGGTTGCTCTTCTGGTTGGCAATCAGCACGAACTTGCCACTCGGATCGAGGCTGAACTCGCGCGGGTGATCACCGTCCACGGAGCGACGCTGAAGCTCCTTGAGGTGCCCGGTCGCCGGGTCGATGGCGAACACCAGCAACTGATTGGTGGTGCCACGGTTGCTGACGTAAAGGAACTTGCCATCGGCCGAGGCGTGAAGCGCAGCCGCTGCCTTGCCCGATGTCGGCAGACCCGCCGCCAGATCGACCAACTGCGTTTGCTCAAGCTTGCCGTCTCGGTAATCGAACACCGCGACCTGCGCGCTCATTTCCATGGTCAGCCAAGCGTGCTTGCCATCGGCACTGAACAGCAAGTGTCGCGGCCCGCTGCCGGGTGGCAACTGGACGGACGCAGGCTTGGCGGCGGTCAATGGCAGTTCCGGATTGGCCTTGGGATCGAAGCGATAGACAAAGATCTTGTCCGCGCCCAGGTCATTGGAAAACACGTATTGGCCATCCGGTGATGAAACCACCGAATGCACGTGCGCTGACTTCTGACGCTCGGGATTGACCCGGCTGGCCTGATGACTGCTCATCTGCACGACAGGTTTTAGCTTGCCATCGGTGCCCACCGGCAACACCGCCAAGGTGCCGCCCGGGTCTTCAGCCACCGAGTAGTTGCTGACAAACACGTGACTGGCGTCGCCGCTGACGCTCGAATGCGTCGGCTCGTTGCCCAGGGTTTGCACCTGACTGATCAGGCTCAACTCGTGGGTCTTGGGGTCGATCGCATAGCTGCTGAGACGCCCTACTGGATCGGCCTGACCGGGGCCGTTTTCGTTGACCGCGAACAGGCGCTGTTGATCCTTGGACACGGCGAGCCAGGACGGGTTGGCGCTCTTCACCACTTGCAGGGGTTTGGCGTCGATCTGCCCGGTGCGGCTGTCGAAGCTAAGGCGATAAATCCCCTGGCTCTGGCCGGCGGTGTAGGAGCCCACCAGCAACTCATAGCTGTCGACCGGTGCCGCCTGCACGCCCATCGCGCCGACACTGCCGGCCATCAACAGTGGCCAGAGGTTACGCATCCTCATTCGTTTCGTCCTCATCGTCACCACCGCCGAATGCTTCCATGGGCACCAACCGGTGCTCGCCGGAATCGCCGGTAATGATCCAGCTCTTCAAGTCGGGATCAAACGTTGCCGCCGCGATCTGCGCCACGCTGAACTCCCAGCGCTTGAGCGCCCGACCGTCCATGCATTCGATGTGCAGGTTATCGTCTTCATCGAGAGAAAAGTCGAACGCGTGCAGCCCGTCGATCTCCAGCATGTCGCAGTGTTCGAGGGCGTTGATCAAGGTGTCGTTTACGGCAGTCATGGCAGTCAATCTTTGAATGGGAAAGAGGCAATGATAGCTCAATGTGGGTACAGACTGTGGCGAGGGGGCTTGCCCCCGTTGGGCTGCAAAGCAGCCCCAAAATCTCTGATGTACCAAAGATTTTGTGAGTGCTACGCACTCAAACGGGGGCAAGCCCCCTCGCCACAGTCCGCTCCCACAGGGATTGCGTTCAATCGTTAGAGCGCATCGCGCGATGGCTTGCCATCGACCAGGCGCTGAATGCGCAGCGGATTGCCATTTTTCAGCACTTCCGGCAGCAGGCTGTCGGGGTAGTTCTGGAAGCACACCGGGCGCAGGAATCGGTCGATGGCCAAGGTGCCCACCGAGGTGCCGCGCGCATCGGAAGTCGCAGGGTACGGCCCGCCATGAACCATTGAGTCACAGACTTCCACGCCAGTCGGATAGCCATTGAGCAGAATCCGTCCGACCTTCTGCTCCAGCAACACCGTCAGTTCGCCGAATTGTTCGAAGTCTGCCGGCTCACCGATGATCGTTGCCGTCAGCTGCCCATGCAGGCCGTTCAACGCGGCACTGAGTTGCGCCTGATCCCCCACTTCGACGAACACCGTGGTCGGGCCGAACACTTCCTCTTGCAGCACTTCATCGCCATCGAGCAACAAGCTGACATCGGCCTTGAACAGTTGCGGTTGCGCCTGATTGCCTTGTTGCGGGTTACCCGCCAGATGCTCGATCTTCGGATGCGCGAGAAGCTTCTGCAGGCCTTTGCCGTAGCTGCTCAACGTACCGGCATTGAGCATGGTTTGCGCCGGTTGATCGCCGATCAGCCCCGCCACCTGCTGCACGAACGCACTGAACTGCGGCGAACGAATACCGATCACCAACCCCGGATTGGTACAGAACTGCCCACAACCCTGCACCACCGATGCAGTGAGGTCACGGGCGACGCTTTCAGCCCGAGCTTCCAGCGCTTGAGGCAGCACGATCACCGGGTTGATGCTCGACATCTCGGCAAATACCGGAATCGGCTGCGCACGTGCTGCGGCCATGTCGCACAGCGCACGACCACCCTTCAGCGAACCAGTAAAACCGACCGCCTGAATCGCCGGGTGCTTGACCAGCGCTTCACCCACCCCGCCGCCGTAGATCATGTTGAACACACCGGCCGGCATGGTGGTTTTCTCGGCGGCGCGGATCACGGCGTCGGCCACCCATTCAGCGGTTGCCATATGGCCACTGTGGGCCTTGAACACCACCGGGCAACCGGCGGCCAATGCCGAAGCGGTGTCGCCGCCAGCCGTTGAAAACGCCAGCGGAAAGTTACTCGCGCCAAACACCGCGACCGGCCCGAGGCCGATGCGGTATTGACGCAAATCCGGACGCGGCAATGGCGTACGTTCAGGCAGCGCGCGATCAATCCGCGCCCCATAGAAATCACCGCGTCGCAGCACCTTGGCGAACAGACGCATCTGGCCGCTGGTGCGACCACGCTCACCCTGAATACGACCGGCCGGCAATGCGGTTTCGCGACAGACCACGGCGACAAAGTCATCGCCCAGCGCGTCCAGTTCATCGGCAATCGCATCGAGGAATTGCGCACGTCGCTCAGCGCTCAGGCTGCGATAGGCCGGGTAAGCAGCGGCGGCGGCCTTCGCGGCGGCGTCGACTTCTTCAAGGGTGGCCTGATAGAAATCGTGAGGCAAAGCCTCGCCAGTGCTGGCGTCGACGCTCCGGAGTTTGACGGTGCCGGTAGCGCTGCGCTGACCGCCAATGTAGTTGTGACCAAAAATCCGGGTCATGGGTGTCTCCTTAAAGTGTGCCGACGGTGCCAGGTTCGAACGCCGCTTCAACGGGCTCAATGCCGTTGATCAAGGGCGCGCCGAACTCGGCCTGACTGATCTCGAACACATCACCCGGTTGGGTGCGGATGCCGTCAGCGAAAGACAGGGTCGCGGTGCCGAAGAAGTGAATGTGCACGTCACCGGGGCGCAGGAACTGGCTGTACTTGAAATGGTGGTACTCGAGGTTTTCCAGGCTGTGGCACATGTTCGCTTCGCCACTGAGGAATTCGTTCTGCCACAGCACTTCACCATCGCGCAGGATCCGGCTGGTGCCTGCCAGATGCTGGGGCAATTCGCCGACTCGAAGCTCCGGGCCATAACTGCAACTGCGCAATTTCGAATGGGCCAGGTAAAGGTAGTTCTTGCGCTCCATCACATGATCGGAGAACTCGTTGCCCACCGCGAAACCGAGGCGATACGGTTTGCCGTCGTGGCCGATTACATAGAGACCGCTGAGTTCAGGCTCCTCCCCGGCATCTTCGGCGAACGGCGGCAGCGGGAACGGTTTGCCCGGTCGCACAACGATGCTGCCGTCGCCCTTGTAGAACCACTCCGGTTGCACGCCAGCCTGGCCGGTCGCGGGTTTACCGCCCTCCACGCCCCACTTGAAGATGCGCATGGTGTCGGTCATGGCGGTTTCGTCGCCGGCCTGCTGATGCATTTTGTCCCGGGCCGAAGCGCTACCCAAATGGGTCAGGCCGGTGCCGCTGACCAGCATGTGCGCCGGGTCGGGGTGATCCAGCGGCGGCAGGATTTGCAGATTGGCCAGCAGCGCTGAGTAGTCGTGGCTGATGCCCAACCCCAGGGTTTGAACCTGCTGCTCAAGATTGCCCCCCGCCTCGATCGCCGCCAGCGCCAGATCCCGCACCGAGCGCGCATCCTGCACTTCGCACACCAGACCGTCCTCGACCACGCCGACACGGCGCTCGCCGTTACTCAATTCGAACTGAACTAAACGCATGATTTTCTCCTGTTAACGCAAAACTTCAAAACAACGCAGGCCCCTGTGGGAGCGGGCTTGCCCGCGATGACGGCGGCACATTCACCATTGAGGTGCCAGGCAGATTGCTATCGCGGGCAAGTCGAATCGTCGCACCGCCGCTCCCACAGGGTCGGTGGTGATTGCCTATTTCGTGTCAGGTGCGGGTAGCACCGCGAGCGCTAGCCGCAAACTCATCGGCCGGCAGCACATGCTTACGCTCCAGCAGCCGATAAACCACACCCGTCAGCACCAGGCCGAACACCATCACGCAGGACAGGAAGTACAACCCCGACGCCAGATTGCCCGTGTATTCCTTCAGCGCACCGATCACAAACGGACCGATGTAGCCGCCGAGGTTGCCCACCGAGTTGATCAACGCGATCCCCGCCGCCGCACTGGCACCGGCGAAGAAGCGACCCGGCAAGGTCCAGAACACCGCGGTGCAGGAAAACAGCGCGAACGCCACCAGGCACAGCGCCGCCAATTGCAGCACCGGCACCGTCAGCCAGGCGCTGAGGAACAGACCGATGGCGCCCAACACATACAGCACCGCCAGATGACCGTAGCGATCATTCAAGCGATCGGAACTGCGCGGAATAATCAGCAAACCGATGATCCCGAAGATGTACGGCACCGACGACACGAACCCGGTCACCAGGTCAGTGCCACCGAACTGCTTGATCAACGTCGGCAACCACAAACCGAGACCGTAGATGCTCAGGGTCACCGGCAGATAGAACAGCGCCAGCAGCAACACGCGTTTGTCCTTCAGCGCATGCAGCGGATTGCCGTGGCGGGTCTGGCCGTACACCTCCAGGTCTTTTTTCAGTTCGCCGGTCAGCCAGTCTTTCTCAGACTGGTCCATCCATTTCACCTGTTGCGGGCCATCCGGCAGGTAACGCAGCACTGGCCAGGTCAGCAGGATCGCGGGTGTACCGATGACGATGAACAGCCACTGCCAACCGTGCAGCCCAAAAATGCCGTCCATGCCCAGCAAGCCGCCGGACACCGGGCCGGTGATCATCATCGCGATGGGTTGGGAAAGGATGAACAACCCGAGGATCTTGCCGCGATGGCGGATCGGGAACCATTGGGTGATGTAGTACAGAACGCCCGGGAAGAACCCGGCTTCGGCCGCACCGAGCAGAAAGCGCATTACATAGAAGCTGTTCGGTCCCTGGACGAACGCCATGCCGATGGTGATGGCACCCCAGGTGACCATGATCCGCGCGAACCAGCGCCGGGCGCCGAAGCGGTCGAGCATCAGGTTGCTGGGGATTTCCAGCAGGAAGTAGCCAATGAAGAACAGCCCGGCACCCAGGCCATAAGCCGCGTCACCCAGGCCGATGTCGGCGCCCATGTGCAGCTTGGCGAAACCGACCGCGGAGCGATCCACATAGGCGATCAGGTACAGCAGGATCAGGAAGGGAATCAGTTTCAGCGTGATGCGACGAATAAGCCGCAGTTCCTGGCTCATGAGTTCGGTCTCCGATTGTTGTTGTTATAGAACCTCGGGGGACGCCTCTCGCAGAAAACCACCAGGGCCATCCCTCCGTTGAAAACGACTATATAGTAATACTATTTAACCAACAACACTTCCAAACAGCCGAAATAGCGCTTATGTTACGCCGTAGCTCGAACAATATAGTCATACAATAAGAGAACCGATCATGTCTGATAAGAAACCCACCCTGCGCTCCGCCCAATGGTTTGGCACCGCCGACAAGAACGGCTTCATGTACCGCAGCTGGATGAAGAATCAGGGCATCGCCGACCATCAGTTCCACGGCAAGCCGATCATCGGCATCTGCAACACCTGGTCGGAACTGACCCCGTGCAACGCGCATTTCCGGCAGATCGCCGAGCACGTCAAGCGTGGGGTGATCGAAGCCGGCGGTTTTCCAGTGGAATTCCCGGTGTTCTCCAACGGCGAATCGAACCTGCGCCCCACCGCGATGCTCACCCGCAACCTGGCAAGCATGGACGTCGAGGAAGCGATTCGCGGTAACCCGATCGATGGCGTGGTACTGCTCACCGGCTGCGACAAAACCACCCCGGCGCTGCTGATGGGCGCAGCCAGTTGCGACGTGCCGGCCATCGTCGTCACCGGTGGACCGATGCTCAACGGCAAGCACAAGGGCCAGGACATCGGCTCGGGCACGGTGGTCTGGCAGCTCAGCGAACAGGTCAAGGCGGGCACCATCACCATCGATGATTTCCTCGCAGCCGAGGGCGGCATGTCACGCTCGGCCGGTACCTGCAACACCATGGGCACGGCCTCCACCATGGCCTGCATGGCCGAAGCACTCGGCACTTCCCTGCCCCACAACGCGGCGATTCCAGCGGTCGATGCACGCCGTTATGTGTTGGCGCACATGTCCGGCATGCGCGCGGTGGAAATGGTGCGTGAAGATTTGAAACTGTCGAAGATCCTCACCAAGGAAGCCTTCGAAAACGCCATTCGGGTGAACGCCGCCATCGGCGGTTCGACCAACGCGGTGATCCACTTGAAAGCCATCGCCGGGCGCATCGGTGTCGAGCTGGACCTGGATGACTGGACCCGCATCGGTCGCGGTATGCCGACCATCGTCGACCTGCAACCCTCCGGGCGCTTCCTGATGGAAGAGTTCTACTACGCCGGCGGCTTGCCCGCGGTGCTGCGTCGCCTCGGCGAAGCGAACCTGATTCCGAACCCGAATGCCCTCACTGTCAACGGCAAAACCATCGGTGAAAACACCAAGGACGCGCCGATTTACGGCCAGGACGAAGTGATCCGCACCCTCGACAACCCGATCCGCGCCGACGGCGGCATCTGTGTGTTGCGCGGCAATCTGGCACCACTCGGTGCGGTGCTCAAACCTTCCGCCGCGAGTGTCGAATTGATGCAACACCGTGGCCGTGCGGTGGTGTTCGAAAACTTCGACATGTACAAGGCGCGGATCAATGATCCGGAACTGGATGTAGATGCCAATTCAATTCTGGTGATGAAAAACTGCGGTCCGAAGGGTTATCCGGGCATGGCCGAAGTCGGCAACATGGGATTACCGGCCAAGCTGCTGGCCCAGGGCGTGACCGACATGGTGCGGATTTCCGATGCACGCATGAGCGGCACCGCTTACGGCACTGTTGTTCTGCATGTGGCACCGGAAGCTGCGGCCGGCGGACCATTGGCGACAGTGAAGGAAGGCGACTGGATCGAGCTTGATTGCGCCAACGGGCGTTTGCACCTGGACATTCCGGATGCAGAGCTGGCAGCGCGCATGGCGGATCTGCAGCCGCCACAGCAATTGATCGTGGGCGGTTATCGTCAGTTGTATATCGATCACGTGCTGCAGGCGGATCAGGGTTGCGACTTCGACTTCCTGGTCGGTTGCCGAGGGGCCGAGGTGCCGCGCCACTCTCACTAATCACCACAACCCCTGTGGGAGCGGGCTTGCCCGCGATAGCGGTGGATCAGTCGCCATCAATGTTAAACGTGATGGCCCCATCGCGGGCAAGCCCGCTCCCACATATTGATCTTCATCTGATTCAGGACTGTGCTTGCTCTGGCGACCGTCCTCGCCGCGCCTGCTATCATGCGCGGCACCCCATCGCACAGGATCGCGCCGTTCCCCATGGATTACCGCAAACCCTCCGACCGCAAAAGCATGCACTCGCGCATCGTCCAGGAACTGGGCATGCAGATCGTCTCGGGACGTTTCAAACCGGACGACAAACTGCCCGCCGAAGCCCTGCTGTGCGAGGAATACGCGGTCAGCCGGCCGGTGCTGCGCGAAGCCACCCGCGTTTTGGTCGCCAAGGGCCTGGTGTATTCCCGTCCGCGGGTCGGCACGGTGGTCAAGCAGCGCAAGGAATGGCACATGCTCGACCCGGACGTGCTGCACTGGCTGATGCAAAGCAGTCCGCAAAACGAATTTTTTGATCTGCTGACCAGCGTGCGCAGCATCATCGAACCCGCCGCCGCCGCATTGGCCGCGCAGTTCGCCACGGATGAAGACATCGCCTCTATCGGCGAGGCCTACCAACGCATGGAAGCGGCACCGACCCCGGAAGCGTTGTTGCAACCGGACCTGGATTTCCACAGCCGCATCGCCGACGCGACTCATAATGACTTGCTGGCGAACCTTTGCAACATGCTGTCGGTGGCGATTGCCGAAGCCTTGAAGCACTCCAACCAACGACCAAATCTGCATGAATTGGCGATGCCACGGCACAAGGCGATCCTGACCGCTATCGAGAATCGTGATGCGCTGGGCGCGCGGCATGCGACGCTGGTGCAGCTGGATGATGCGCGTAGTGCGTTGAATGTGGTGCTGGGAACCGATCCCTCATAACCACCACTGAACCCTGTGGGAGCGGGCTTGCCCGCGATTACGGAGTGTCAGTCGATATAGATGCTGAATGATCCGCCGCCATCGCGGGCAAGCCTGCTCCCACAGGGACTGATGTGAAGTTTGAGATGAAAAAAAGCCGCAACCTTGGTTGCGGCTTTTTTGTTTCAGCGACCGGTCAGTGAGCAAACAGCGAGTTGCCCTTCTGCCCTGCCAGTTTCTCCGGCTTGATCAGGAACCGTGCCAGCGCTGGCAGCAGCCACAATGCGCCGAACATGTTCCAGAGCAGCATGAAGGTCAGCATCAGGCCCATGTCGGCCTGGAACTTGATCGCCGAGAAGATCCAGGTGCACACGCCGATCGCCAGGCACAGGCCGGTGAACAGCACGGCTTTACCGGTGGACTTCAGCGTCTGGTAGTACGCCTCTTGCAGCGGCAGACCGGCACGCAGGAAGCTTTCCAGACGGCTGTAGATGTAGATCCCGTAGTCCACGCCAATCCCCACCCCAAGCGCCACCACCGGCAAAGTCGCCACTTTCACGCCGATGCCCATGAACGCCATCAGCGCGTTGCCGAGGACCGAGGTCAGTACCAGCGGCAGCACGATGCACAAGGTCGCCGCCCAGGAACGGAAGGTGATCATGCACATGGTCGCGACGCAGATGTACACCAGGACCAGAATGGTCAGTTCGGAGCGTTTGATCACCTCGTTGGTGGCCGCCTCGATCCCGGCATTACCGGCGGCGAGGATGAATTCCAGGCCTTCCTTGTTGTTGTCTTTGGCGAAGTCCTGCACCGCATGCACCGCACGATCCAGGGTTTCAGCCTTGTGGTCGTTGAGGAACACCAGCACCGGCGCCAGGGAGCAATTGTTGTTGTACAGGCCATCGGCACGAGCGATGGAGTTGTTCAGCACGTCCGGGTTGCGCGACAGGGTTTCCCATTTCAGGTTGCCCTCGTTCATGCCCTTGATCATCTGCTTGGACACGGTCACCAGCGAGATCGCCGACTGCACGCCCTCGGTGTTCTGCATTTTCCACATCAGCTCGTCGATCGGCGCCATGGCCTCATAACGCGAGCAACCTTCGGACTTGGTCTTGACCATCACCACCAATACATCAGAGCTGGTGGAGTAGTTGTTGATGATGAAGCTGTTGTCCTTGTTGTATCGCGAGTCCGGACGCAGCTCTGGCGCGCCTTGGTCGAGGTCGCCGATTTTCAGGTTCTGGCTGTACCAGAGGCCGCCACCGAAAGCGATCAACGCCAGGGCAATGGAAATCGGTGCGACTTTCGGGCTGGCAAAGTTCGACAGCAGTCGCCAGAACGGATGTTCGCGGTGCGCATCTTTCTTGCTGCGTTCGACCGCGCGTTTGCTGATACCGACGTAGGAAATCGCCACCGGCAGCAGGATCAGGTTGGTGAACACGATCACCGCCACGCCGATGGAGGCGCCAATGGCCAGTTCACGGATCACGCCAATGTCGATGATCAACAGCGTGATGAAGCCCACCGCATCCGCGAGGATCGCGATCATCCCCGGCAGAAACAGCTGACGGAATGTGCGGCGTGCCGCTGTCAACGCGTTTTCCGCCTCGCTGGACTGCAAGGCGATACCGTTGATTTTCTGCACGCCGTGGGAAATCCCGATGGCGAAGATCAGAAACGGCACCAGCATCGAATACGGATCAAGCCCGAAGCCGAAGAAGTGCATCAGGCCGAGCTGCCAGACCACCGCCACCAGTGTTGTGCTCAATACCGCCACGGTACTGCGCATGCAGTTAGTGAACCAGTACAGCAGGATCAGGGTAATGACGAAGGCGACACCGAAGAACATCACCACCATGACCAGCCCATCGATCAGGTCGCCGACTTTCTTGGCGAACCCGACAATGTGGATCTTCACGTTGGGGTTCTGGGCTTCGAACTTGTTGCGGATCTTGTCTTCGAGTTCGTGAGAGAACTTGCGGTAGTCCAGCGCCAGCAACTTGCCCTGGTCCTGCGGGTCCGGGTAGGACTCCAGCAGCGGGATGTCGACGATGCTCGACTTGAAATCGTTGGCCACCAGCCGCCCGACTTGCCCGGACTTGAGCACATTGTTGCGCAGCAGGTCAAGGCTTTGCTGGGAGCCGTTATAGCTCTGGGGGATCACTTCACCACCGGCGAAACCCTCCTCCGTCACCTCGGTCCAGCGCACGCTCGGGCTCCACAGCGACTTGAGGCCGGAACGGTCGACGCCGGAAATGTAGAACACCTCGTCGTTGATCTGACGCAGGGTCTCCATGTATTCCTTGGAGAAGATGTCGCCATCGGTGGCTTCCACGGAAATCCGCACCGTGTTGCCCAGGTTCGCCAGATCGTTGCGGTGCTCCATCATTTTTTCAATGAACGGATGCTCGAGCGGGATCATTTTTTCGAAACTGGTGGACGGCCGGATCAACGTCGCCTGCCAGAACAGGAAAACACTGACCAGCAGGCAGATGACGATGACTGCCGGGCGGTTATTGAAAATCAGGCGTTCAAGAAACGTCGCCTTGTCCTGATGAGGAGTGCTTAAGGATGTCATAGACCCGCCTTCTTATTATTTGCCCGGCTCATTTGGACGACCCGTTTTTTCCATTCTCTGCACCGGTGGGCGAAGTGACGCGAACGCCACCCTGTCCAGCCAGAATCAGATTGCCGTTGCCTGCCGCAGTCACCGCCGAGACGGAGATGCGATCCGGACGGTTGAACACGCTGAAGGTTTCGCCGTCGTCTGTGCTGCGAATAATGCTGCCGCCGTTGCCGACGATCACGATGGAACCGTCATCGAGCAATGTCGCGCCGGACAGACCGAACTCCAGTGCGCCGCGTGCAGCCTTGAGCTCGACCTGCTCCCAAGTACTGCCGAAATCCGTGGAACGGTAGAGATTGCCGCGCAACCCGTAGGCCAGCAGCGTGGCCGGTTGAGCAGTGCCAATCACGCCGAACAGCGAGCCTTCGTAGGGGCCCTCAAGCCTTTCCCAGGTCTGCCCATCATCGGCGGAGCGGAACATGCTGCCCTGCTCGCCGACGATGAAAATGCCGGATTCCTTGACCGCTGCGATGGCGTTGAGGTGGTACTGGTCTTCGTTGTCGAGGCGATCGCTGACGTCTTCCCAGTTTTTTCCGCCGTCGGTGGTTTCCAGCAACGCACCGTAAGCACCCACGGCAAAGCCGCTGTTAACGTCCTTGAACCAGACGTCGAGCAGCGGCGATTCGCGTTTCAGGTCTTCGAATTGTTTGGTCCAGGTAATGCCGCCGTCTTCGCTGGCGAGGATCTGCGCGTCATGGCCAACGGCCCAGCCGTGTTTGTCATCGACAAAAAACACTGCCGTCAGCAGTTGCCGGGTCGGCACCTTGGCCTGGGTCCAGGTCGCGCCCTGGTCATCGGAATACAGAATGTGCCCGCGATCGCCGACCGCCACCAGGCGTTTGCCGGCGTGTACGACATCGAGCATCAGGCCTTTGCTGGCCTTGGCGGATTCAACGGAATAAACCACATCGGTGGCCGACGCGGCAGCGGCCAGCACAGGCGCCGACAGCACGGTACAGCCCAACAGCGAGAGCGCTGTAGCCAGCAACGCGAACCTGCGTAACGCCGGCGGGCGGCCAATACTCACACCCATGACAGGCTCACTCATAGACCTTCCCTCACATTATTATTGTTAGGTCGTTCAACCCTTCAGGGCGCCGTAAGGGATGCTCATCGGGATTGACCTATTCAGGAGCATAGTCCTGAAACCCGCAATCCAGAGCCCCTTCGGAAGCTGGCTTATCCTATCGGGGTTTGGAAAGGTCTGACAATCGACGCCACGTTATGTTTTGTTAACCTGAGGGGTATGGGGTGGGGGTGAATGATTGGGTATCAGGTGGGGTGATTGGGCTTTGGGCTTTGGTGTACATATCCGTTTCTGCGGTAACGGCGGCTATTGGTTCCGCTCTTACAGCGGGTCACTTTCGAAAAGCGCGAAAGTAACCAAAGCGCTTTTTGCCCCTCCATTCGGTGCCTCGCTTAGGCTCGGCATACCCTCACTCCGGCATTGCTCCGGGGGCCCGCCGCCATCGGCCATCCATGGCCGGGGGCGGCTACCGCGGCATCCTTGCCGCGGTGCCCCCTGCGCAACGCCTGCGTTCGGCCTCTGGGAAAGGGGCGGCAGATCCAATGCCAAAGCAACAGCAGAAGCAACGGCAACGGCAACGGCAAGATCAAAAGATCGCAGCCTCGCTTCGCTCGACAGCTCCCACAGGGACATGCGTTCACTTGAAGTCAGGCCGGCCGGCGGGCCGCCTCGCTTTTGATGTTGACGCACCGCCCCCTCGAGAGGCCGAGTGGAGGTTCTGCGTAGTGGGCAACCCGGCATGGATGCCGGGTTAGCCGCCCCCGGCCATGGATGGCCGATGGCGGCGGGCCCACGGAGCAGGACCGGAGCGAGGGCATGCCGAGCCTAGGCGAGGCACCGAACGAAAGGGGCAAAAGCGTTTTGGTTACTTTGGCGCTTTTCCAAAGTGACCCGCTGTAAGAGCGGAACCCTAAGTGGCCGTTACCGCAGGAATGGATATGTACACCATCAAAAAAACCAGTCGCAGGCAAGCCCCGCTCCCACAGAGTCCGAGTGAACCCTGAGGGAGCAAGGCCAAACTCAGGCCAGGCTTTTGCTGACCACTTCAAACACATCGCTGGACAGTTGCCCCGAAGCGCGAATCCGCTCCAACTCACCTTTCATCAACGCCTGACGAGCGTCATTGTATTTGCGCCAGCGAGTCAGCGGCGCCAGTTGGCGAGAGGCGATCTGCGGGTTAAACCCGTTCAACTCGATCACCAGATCCGCCAGGAAGCGATACCCGGAACCGTCAGCCGCATGGAAGTTGATCAGGTTCTGCCCGGCAAACGCGCCGACCAGTGCCCGCACCTTGTTCGGATTCTTGATCGTGAACGCCGGGTGTTGCATCAAGGCTTTGACCCGCTCCAGACCGCCCGGCAACGTGCTTCCCGCCTGAACGCTGAACCACTGATCCATGACCAGCGGATTGTCCTTGAAGTGTTCGGCGAAGGTCGCCAGCGCCGTGGCTTTCTGCTCTTCGAACGGCGAATTCACCACCACCGCCAACGCCGTCAGACGCTCGGTCATGTTGTCGCTGGTGTCGAACTGTTCAAGGGTCGCCGCCAACACTTCCGGCTTGCCGCTGAGCATCAGGTACGACAGCGCAATGTTTTGTAGCGCGCGGCGGGCGAAATGCTCGGCTTCGGCCACATACGGCGTTTTCTTCGAGAGATCGCGATTGGCCTGATAACGCAGCCACAATGCCTCGAACAAGCCTTCAGCCAATTGCTTACGGGCAAACTCGCGAGCCGTGTGAATGGCGTCTACGTCAGCCACTTCACTGATCTCGGTCAGATACGCCTCGCCCGGCAGCGAAAGCATTTCGGCGACCATCGCCTGATCCAGTGTGTCGTCGGACAGCACGGTACGCAGTGCTGAAACCAAACGCTGATCCAGCACCAGGGCTTCACCCTTCTGTTGCTGTTCGATCAACTCTTGCAGCACCTGCACCGACAATTGCTGACCGGCATCCCAGCGGTTGAATCCGTCGCTGTCGTGCTGCATCAGGAACATCAGCTGATCGCGGTCGTACGGGAAGCTCAGTTTCACTGGCGCCGAGAAGCCACGCAGCAACGAAGGCAGCGGCTTTTCAGCAATGTCGATGAAGGTGAAGGTCTGCTCGGCTTCAGTCACCGAAATAACCCGCGAGGTGCCTTGAGCACTGGCTTCACCGGCAAGACGCAGGGCAATTTCGCCGCCCTTGCTGTCCAGCAGGCCCAGTTCCACTGGAATCACGAACGGCAGTTTTTCCACCTTGTCCGGGGTTTCCGGGCAGCTCTGGCGGAAGGTCAGGCTGTAGGTTTTCGCTGCGGCGTCGTAGGACTCGCTCACCGCCAAACGCGGTGTACCAGCCTGGCTGTACCAGCGTTTGAATTGAGTCAGGTCAACGCCGTTGGCGTCTTCCATGGCCTTGATGAAGTCGTCGCAGGTCACGGCCTGGCCGTCATGGCGTTCGAAGTACAGGTCGCTGCCTTTGCGGAAACCGTCAGCGCCAAGCAAGGTGTGGATCATGCCGACCACTTCCGAGCCCTTTTCGTACACGGTCAGGGTGTAGAAGTTGGAAATCTCGATGAAGCTGTCCGGGCGCACGGCATGAGCCATCGGGCCGGCGTCTTCGGCGAACTGGTGGGTGCGCAGGTAAGCAACGTCCTGGATGCGCTTGACCGTCGCCGAGTTCATGTCGGCGGAGAAGCCGGAATCGCGGAACACGGTGAAGCCTTCCTTCAGCGACAACTGGAACCAGTCGCGGCAGGTCACGCGGTTGCCCGACCAGTTGTGGAAGTATTCGTGGGCAACGATCGCTTCCACCCGTTGGTGCGCGGCATCGGTAGCGGTTTCGGCGCGGGCCAGTACGGCGCTGGAGTTGAAGATGTTGAGGCCCTTGTTCTCCATGGCGCCCATGTTGAAGTCGTTGACCGCGACGATCATGAAGATGTCCAGGTCGTACTCGCGACCATAAACCTCTTCGTCCCAGCGCATCGACTTTTTCAGGCTGTTCATGGCGTGCTGGCACTTGTCGATGTTTTCCGGCTCGACGTAGATGCGCAGCGCCACGGAGCGCTCGGTCATGGTGGTGAAGGTGTCTTCGACGCACCACAGGTCACCGGCCACCAGCGCAAACAGGTAGGCCGGCTTCTTGAACGGGTCTTCCCAGGTCGCCCAGTGCCGGCCGTCTTCGCCGGGACCTGAGGCAATCGGGTTGCCGTTGGACAGCAGCACCGGATAGCTATGCTGCTCAGCGACCACCGTGGTGGTGAAGGTGCTCATCACGTCCGGGCGGTCGAGGTAATAGGTGATCTTGCGGAAACCTTCGGCTTCACACTGGGTGCAGAACATGGTGCCGGATTTGTACAGGCCTTCCAGGGCCGTGTTGGTTTCCGGGTGGATTTTGACGCTGGTGTCGACCGTGAAGCTTGTGTCGGTCGGTTGCAGGGTCAGGTGGTTCTCGGTCAGTTGGTAGTCGGCGGCGCTCAGCTCACGGTCGGCCAA
The DNA here is from genome assembly GCF_016650735.1 of Pseudomonas sp. TH37. Classification (NCBI taxonomy): domain Bacteria; kingdom Pseudomonadati; phylum Pseudomonadota; class Gammaproteobacteria; order Pseudomonadales; family Pseudomonadaceae; genus Pseudomonas; species Pseudomonas sp. TH37. The sequence goes on along the minus strand of NZ_JAEKFD010000002.1, from coordinate 621,260 downwards.
TGTCACCGACAGCAGCTCGAGTTGCTGACCGTCCAGCACCAGCGGCGGCAGGCCCGGGCCACGCTCAGGATTGCGGCGCATCACCAGTTGCGCATGGACCAGGCTGTGGTCCTCGAACAACTCGAAGGTCAGGTGCGTCTCGTCGATCAGGTACTCAGGAGCCTGATAGTCCTTCAGGTAGATCATCTTCGGTTGTTCGGTGCGCATACTGGAATCCTTACTGATGCACGGCGAGCTGGTAGGCCGTGTATTTACGAATATTGATCACGCCGGTGTCGAAAATCAGGTACTGGCCCTTGATCCCCAGCAGCGTGCCTTCGGCAATCGGGTTCTTGTCCAGGTTGAAGCTGACAATCTTGGCCGGGTATTGCTCGACCGGATAGCGGATCTCGAGCGGTTCGACATCGGTAATGGTCTGGATTGCTTGTAGGCCAAATCGTTCCTGCAAACCTTGCAAACCTTCCGCACAACTTTCAAACAGCTGATCTCGAACCTGTGCCAGGTCCACAGATACGGCATCGCCCTTGAGTAAAGCACGCCAGTTGGTCTTGTCGGCCACCTGGCTGCGGAACAGGTCTTCGACGAAGCCCGACTGCTGGCGGGTCGCGACGCGCATGATCGGCAAGGCCTGGCTGGCGCCCTGATCGAGCCAACGAGTGGGCAGTTGCGTGGCGCGGGTTATACCGACCTTGATCCCCGACGAATTGGCCAGGTACACCACATGATCGGTCATGCAGAATTTTTCGCCCCACTCCGGATCGCGGCAGGTACCAGCGGCGTAGTGACAACGTTCCGGGCTCATGATGCAAATGTCGCACTGCGCCAGTTTGGTCATGCACGGGTAGCAGTAACCCTGGCTGAAACTGGTTTTGGTCTTGCGTCCGCAATGGGTGCAGTGGATCGCCCCCAGGTATTCCAGGCGCACCGTGGTGCCGATCAAAGGATTGACCGGTACCTCGGCGTCGCCCAGACGAAAAGCGTACTGAACGTTCGGCCCGTCAAGGCGCGCCGACATTTTGCTGATTGCACCGCGGCCAATCTCGATCAATGGATGGCATCCGATTTGAACAGAATGTTTGGCACTTCGATCGACTTTGACTCGCATTCCTGCGGGCCCATGTAGCCGGTGCGCTCTTCCTCGGGCAAGTTCTGGATTTCCCAGGCGATCATCGCTTGCAGGGACAGTTCGCGCTGCTCGGCGGTGAGTTTGCCACCGTCGGACCATTTGCCGATTTCCACCGCCAGTTTCAGGCTCTGGTAGATATCCGGGGTGATGTTTTTGATCATTTCGTTAAAAGAGGACATCAAGGGCTCCGCGCTCTTTAATCACATAGCTTATTTGGAAGTCAGTTTACGGCGGTTGTACAAACCGCCCAACAAACCGGTGAAGCATCCGATGAGTAACCCGCTGACGTGGGCCGCGTTGGCAATCTGGCCGAAGCCGATCATCGAAACCAGCCCGGACAGGCACACCAGCAACCACACCAGCATCATCACCAACACCCCTCGGGGCAGGCGATACGCCGGGTTCGGCGACAGAACCTGGAAAATCCAGCAATGCCCGAGCAGGCCGTACAGCACGCCGGACAACCCGCCAAACAGGCTCGGGCCGCTGAAAAGGAACTGGACATAGTTGGACACCAGGCTGAACAGCAGCGTCAGGCCGATCAGGTTGATGCTGCCCTGACGCGACTCGATACGCCGCCCCAGCTCCCAGTACCACATGCCGTTCATGGCCAGGTGCAGAATGCCGAAGTGGATCAGCATCGGCGTTACCAGACGCCACCACTGCCCCGCCGCCAGGCTGTCGGCCAATGGCGTGAAATGGATGTACTCGCCGACCACACGGAAATCGAGGAAGGTCAGCCAGCGTATCGTTTCGAGGTTATCGCCCAGCAGCGTCACCATCGCGACGATCAGGGTCAACAGCAGCACCAACGCCGTAGCCTTGCTGTGGCGCAATTGCTCGACGAAGCCTGGACGCTGCAGCGTCTGCGTGATCGGGATATCCAGTTGCTGATCGGGGTCGCCTGCCGGAAAGCGTTCGTACAATGAGCGCACGTCTTCGCTGATGTTGGCCGGCACCCACAGCACCTGCTCGCCCGCCTCTTCGCTGACCCGATGGGGCACTTGCATGCGCTGCAGCAGTTTGACGAACCCGCTCAAATCCACCGCCAGAGGCAGACGCAATACCGCCACCGCCGTCATCGCAACACCTCCGGCCGCTCGACATCGACCCAGACAAATTTATGCGGGTCGAGACGGGTTTCCTGATCCAGTCGATAAGCGACCAGTTTTCCGTAGAGCACCGCGCTGTAATCCAGGCACGCCAGGTTCGGGCGGATCGGCGCCGGTTTGCCGCTGCGCCAGTAGTGACCGACGAACAACAGCGGCTCATCGACGCCGTAGCGCAGCAAGTTGTCTTTTTCGCTGGACGACAGCGGCGTGCGGGCCACCGGCTCAGGCAAGGCGTCGGGCTGGAACACGATGTCTCCGTAGGTTTGCGGGTCGTCTTCCCAGAATTTGGTGCGGAAGAACGAGCGCGTCAGGCCGTCGCCGCTGGTCATGGTCAACCCGTGGGGCAAACGCATGTCGGTGCCGCGCAACAGGCGATCGAACACGGTGCAGGCAAAACTGCCCGGCACCGCGGAGGCCTGAAGGAAATGCTCATCGATGCAACCGTCGGGAAACAACCCGCGCAACGGTTCGATCAGGCCGGCGTCCCAACAGGCATGCACCACCCGGAAACGCCCGGCATCGACGAACAAGGGCAGTTCATAGAACCATTGCAGGAAGTCATGCCAATCTTCGGGATGATCTTCGAACTGGGTCAGGGTTTCGTGAAGCAGGCGGGCATGGCGCGGCGTATGTTCACGCACGAACTGCTGGCCGCTGCCCGGCAGCGCTGGCGTGCTCCAGCCGAGGGCGTTGAATTCATGGTTGCCCATGATGCACAGCGCCTGCCCGGCCTCGACCATGTCGTGGACGATGTGCAGCGCCTCGCGAATCCGCGGGCCGCGGTCGATGATGTCGCCTAGGAACACCGCCATGCGCGACGGATGCCGCCAGACGCCAGCCTGTTTGTGGTAACCGAGCCGGTCGAGCAAGTGCTCAAGGGTCAGAGCGCAACCGTGCACGTCACCGATCAGGTCGTAGCTACGCGCGGGATCGAGCATCAGTCGCCTCCACCACCCAACTTGCTGCCCCAGCCGAGCTTGGTCCGGCAGACTTCATAGTAGTTGTGGTCCAGCGGATGAATCAGCCGCAGCTTCTGCGCTTTCTTGCTGATGGTGATGGTGTCACCGGGCGCGCAGGTGAAGTGATTCTGCCCGTCACAGGAGACTTGCGGGTAAATCTGCATATCTTTGGACACGACGATTTTCAGCTCACTATTGCCATCGACCACGATCGGTCTACCTGACAAGGTATGGGGGTACATCGGCACAATCACAATAGCGTCGAGCTTGGGATGCATGATCGGGCCGCCCGCCGACAGCGCGTAAGCGGTCGAACCGGTCGGCGTGGCAACGATCAGGCCGTCAGCCTTTTGACTGCAGACGAACTGGCCGTCAATGTACAACTCGAACTCGATCATCCGCGTCGATTTGCCGGGGTGCAGCACCACATCATTCAGCGCATCGCCCTGGCCAATGGCCTCGGCGTGGCGACGGACTTCGGCTTGCAGCAGGAAGCGGTTTTCCACCAGATAGTGGCCGTCGAGCACTTCGGCGACTTTGACTTCCAGCTCATCGGGACGAATATCGGTCAGGAATCCCAGGCTGCCCCGGTTGATGCCGAGCACCGGAATATTGTGCTTGGCCAGCGCCCGGGCGGCGCCCAGCAGGCTGCCGTCACCACCGACCACAATCACCATGTCACACACTTCACCGAGCATCTTGCGCGACGAAGTTTGCAGGCCATGACCCGGCAGGACTTCGGCGATGGTGTCTTCGAGGATCACGTGCAGGTGACGATCGAGCAGAAACCGTTTCAGTCGGCGGACGGTATCCAGCACCTGAGAACTGCCCAGGCGACCGATGATGCCGATATTACGAAATTGCTCCATGGGGCTCCTGCGAGGGTCTGCGGCGGCGAAAAACACGATTATGGGCGAAAGCGCGGCGTAGACAAAACCCTTTCAGCCACAACGGTGTGCTCGCGTTTCGGGCTATGCTCGCAAGATGATCCTATTTCCAGATTTGCTCCAGTTACCTCACCAGTTGCGCCACCCTGAAGTGCGCGACCTGGCTTGGGTCATCCTCGCACCGCCGATGCTCAGCGTCACCCCGTGGCCGCAGCGTCATCCGCTGGCGGGCAGCGACTGGGTGCAGGCACCGGAGCGCCTGGAACACTGGCTCAGGCAACTGGATCGCGACAGTTACGATTTGCTGCACTGGCTGGCCCAGGCCAGAACCCGGCGACTGGGTCTGTACTACGAACGGCTGTGGCAATACGCCGTGCGGCACGCGCCGGGTATCGAACTGATTGCCGCCAACATGCCTATCCGCCGTGAAGGCCACACCTTGGGTGAACTGGACATGCTGCTGCGTGATCGCGATGGCGTGCATCACCTGGAACTGGCGATCAAGCTCTACCTTGGGCCACAGAACGGTGACGGCCATGACACCGCGCAGTGGCTCGGACCGGGTTGTCATGATCGACTGGACCGTAAACTGAAGCACCTGAGCCAGCATCAATTGCCAATTTCCGCGCGGGCGGAAAGCCGTGCAGTGCTGGCGTCGCTGGATATCCAGCAGTTCAGTGCGCATCTGTGGCTGGGCGGTTATCTGCTCTATCCGTGGCCGGGACAGGCCGAATCACCCAGCGGCGCGCACCCTCAGCATTTGCGCGGTAGCTGGCTGCATCAGAAAGACTGGGCGGACTTTGTCGTGCAGCGCCCATTCGGTCGCTGGCAACCCCTGCCCCGCCATGCCTGGTTGGCGCCGGCACACTATCCCGAAGAGCAAACCTGGAACGCTGAACAGCTGAGTGCATGGCTGAGCGATCTGGACCCGCTGGCACCGGCGCAATTGATGGTGCGGCTGACAGAGAATGGCGAAGGAGATTGGGAAGAAGCCGAGCGGCTGTTTCTGGTGTCCGATCTTTGGCCGAATGTGCCGGGTAATGGCTGAATTTGTGGTGAATGGACCAGCCCTATCGCGGGCAAGCCCGCTCCCACAGGGATTAGTGTGATCCTGTGGGAGCGGGCTTGCCCGCGATAGGGTCGACTCGGTCTGGATGGACAACCGCAACGCCAAAGCCCGCCACACAAGCTAAAAGGGAAAGGTTGTCACTGCTTTTTATGCTGCTCAACCCACAGCGCATACGCATCGATGAATTTCTGCAAGAACGGCCTGACCGACTCCGACAACTTCCCCGCCTCGTCGAACGCTGAACCGGCGCCGCCCAGATAGGCTTCCGGCTGCTGCATGCACGGCACATTAAGAAACACCATGGACTGGCGAATATTGTGGTTGGCCCCAAATCCGCCGACGGCGCCTGGTGAAACGCTGATCACCGCACCCGGCTTACCGTTCCAGGCGCTCTTGCCGTAGGGGCGCGACCCCACGTCGATCGCATTCTTCAACGGCGCCGGCACCGAACGGTTATATTCCGGGGTCACGAACAGCACGGCGTCGGATGAACTCACTTGTTGTCGGAAAGTGCTGTAGGCTGCCGGCGGTGATTCGCCATCGATGTCTTCGTTGTAGAGCGGCAAATCGCCGATTTCGACGATATTCAGCTTCAGATTGGCAGGCGCCAGCTCGGCCAGCGCCAGCGCGACCTTGCGGTTGATCGACGCTTTTCTCAGGCTGCCGACCAGAACGGCGATCTCGTAGACGTTGCTCATGGAAGATTCTCGACTGTCCGATGGGAAGAGCTTCTAGTTATAGATGATCAAATGACGATTCAACCAGCGGGCGACGGAAAAACGCCGCCCCTGACTATTTTTTTCCTGTAGGAAAACTTACCTCGCCCAACCACGGTCTACAGAACCGCAAATTGAGTGATTTATCTCCAGAGGTTCTAAGCAGATGGCAGCAGTACTCGTCGGTCAGTTCCATGCAAGAGACGCGGAAGGCCGCGTTTATTCCGTGCATGAGTTCCAGGAATCCACCCCGTCGCACGACGGCCTCGCCGGCTCGGTGCCTGTCACCACCTATAAGCTGGCCATTGGCGACCGGCTCAACAAACTCGACGACAACGAATTTGTGCTGGTGCAATCAGGCGTCACCCTCACTCGCGAACCTGAAACGAACGTGGCCTCATAACCCGCTGTTATGAGCAGAAGTCATATGCGCGCACTTGAGTTAGGATTCAGTAACTGACTCCCTCACCTGCTGAACATGGACTTCACGCATGCGTTTACGTCATATCGAAGTGATCCAGGCGCTCCTGCAGACCGGTCACCTGGGCACCGCCGCCGAATGGCTGCAGCTGCCGGTGGCCGAGGTTGAACGCACCCTGCGTGATGCCGAGGATCAGTTGGGTTTCATGCTGTTTGCCAGCGTGCGTGGTCGCCTGCAAGCCACGCGCGAGGCGCGGGAGCTGCAGGTCGAGTTCGCCCACGTCTACGAAGCCCTCGAGCCGGTCCAGCGACTGGCCAGCAGCCTCAAGCAATATTTGGCCCCGCCCCTGCGAATCATCTGCACCCCGCCGTTGGCACAACAACTGTTGCCACACAGCATCGCGGCCCTGCGCCGACGCCTCCCCGACGCACCTTGCACCCTCCTGAGCCAGCCGACCCGCGAGATTGTCAGAAGCCTGCTGCTGCGTGAAAGCGATCTGGGCCTGAGCCTGCATGACCCGGACCACGCCGATATCCATTGCCAGGTCATCGCTCAAGGCAAGCTCCAGCTGCTGGCGCCCCATGGCTGGCTGCAACCGAAACAGAAGTACATTTCACTGCAGGACCTGGCCGGCCAGTCGATGGTTGGCCTGGAAGGTCACGATCCGTTAAGCCCGGCGCTGGACAACAAGCTGCATGCGCTGCGCCCTGCCCCGGTCATCCAGACCCGGGTTCAGACTCATCAAATGATGCGCAGCATGGTCGAGGCCGGTGAAGGCCTGGCGATCGTCGACCCGTTTACCGCCCTCGGCGCCAAATCGGCCGGGCTCGATGCCTGCCCCCTGGCGCCTGCCGTGCCGATCAGCGTGTATGCCTTGAGCCTCAAGACCGCCGAGCCCTCTTCGGCGGTTCAGGCGCTGCTGGACATCGTTACGGAACAAGCCGTGGCGATGTTGGCGAGCTGAGCGGGTTTTCCAGCGGATTATCGAACAGGCGATACCAGAACAGCGCCACCTCAGCGGTGTTCGGATCGATCCCGCGGTAGCGCAGATGATCGATCCCGCCGACCACATAGCCACAGCGCTCATAAAGCCGACAGGCGCCCAGGTTGTTGTTCTGGGTTTCCAGCATGATGCCCGGCAGTTTTTTCTTGCGACTCCAGAACTGCGCCACATCCAGTAGAGACTTGGCCACGCCATGACGGCGCGCCGGAGCATGCACCGCCAATTCGTCGATATGGGCGAAGCCGTTCCAGTTGGTGCTGACCACCAAATGACCCACCGGCTCGTCATCCAGATAAGCCATGAAAATCGCGCTGTCAGCGGCATCGTGAAAACTGCTGAATTCCTCGGGATCGATGCCATAACACTTGCGATACGGGGTGATTGACGTCACCGGCCACTGCGCCACCGGCTTGCCGATTTGCGCGGCACCATAGGCGGCGACTTCAAAACTGAAATCACTGCCCCAGATATAAGCCGCAAACCCCTCATCGGCGACACGCACCGAGAGGCCTGGGTGTTTGGGATTCATGACTGGTTGCATACTCGGAAAGGTCCTCATTCCTTGATGCAATCGACGGTGTAGTGCCGTCCATTGCCCTCGTCTTCGTGTTGCAAGCCATGCACATCGGCGACAAATCCGGGGAAACTACTGTCGAACGTACGGGCAAACTTCAGGTAATCGATGATCGAACGGGTCGACTCGGTGAAACGCTCGCCGGGCATGATCAACGGGATCCCCGGCGGGTATGGCACCAGCATTACCGCTGCGATCCGCCCGTCCAGAGCATCGATCGAAACAGCCTCAACCTCCCCGCGTACCAATTGATCATAGGCGTCCGCCGGCTTCATCGCGACTTCCGGCAGTACGGTGTACATGCGTTTGAGGTGTTTGGCCGTGGCATTGCTGCGATAACAGGCGTGCAATTGATCGCACAGATCGCGCAAACCCATGCCTTGATAACGGGCAATATTGTGTTGCGCCACGCACGGCAGGCAGGTGGCCAGGCTGACATTGGCGTCGTAACTGCGCTTGAACTCCAGCAACTCGGTCAGCAACGTGCTCCATTTGCCCTTGGTGATGCCCATGGAGAACAGCACCAGGAACGAATACAGCCCGGTCTTTTCCACGACCAGCCCACGTTCCCAGAGGAATTTGCTGACCACCGCCGCCGGAATCCCCCGCGCACTCAGGGCACCGCCCGCCGTCAGACCCGGCATCACCAGCGTGACCTTGATCGGATCGAGCAGCACGTAGTCGTCGGTCACGCCGCCAAAGCCGTGCCAATCGGCGTCGGGTTGCAGCAGCCAGTCTTTGGTGACCACCTGCTCGATACCTTCGGCCGAGGGCGGTTGCCAGATGGAAAACCACCAGTCGTCGGCGGCGATGTGCTGACGCAGATTGGCCAGGGCCCGGCGAAAGCTCAGGGCCTCATCGAACATTTCCTGCAACAGCGAACGACCGGCTGGTCCTTCCATCATCGCCGACGCTACGTCCAGCGAGGCGATGATGCTGTATTGCGGCGAGGTCGAGATGTGCATCATGAACGCTTCGTTGAAACGGTCGCGATCCAGCTGCCGCGCGCCGCCGTCCTGAACATGAATCATCGACGCCTGGCTGAACGCCGCCAGTAGTTTGTGCGTTGAGTGCGTTGTGAACACCAGCGGGCTGTCTTCGCTACGAGAGGTGCCCATGCCGTAACGGCCGGCGAAGAACTCGTGGAACGCCGCGTAGGCGTACCAGGCCTCGTCGAAATGCAGCACCTCGACGCTGTTGCCCAGGCTCTGCTTGATCAGCTCGGCGTTGTAACACAGGCCGTCGTAAGTCGAGTTGGTTACCACCGCCAACTTGACCTTGGGCTCGCGGCCCTGGGTCAGCGGGCTGGCGTCGATCTTGGCCTGGATCGATTCGCGGCTGAATTCGCTCAACGGAATCGGCCCGATAATCCCCAGCTCATTGCGCTCCGGGCACAGGTACAGCGGAATCGCGCCGGTCATGATGATCGAGTGCAGCACCGACTTGTGACAGTTGCGATCCACCAGTACCAGATCATCGCGGGCCACCATGGAATGCCAGACGATCTTGTTGGCGGTCGAGGTGCCATTGATCACGAAAAAGGTGTGATCAGCGCCGAAATTGCGCGCTGCTCTCGCTTCTGCCTCGGCCAGCGGACCGGTGTGATCGAGTAGCGAACCGAGTTCCGGTACCGACACCGACAAATCCGAACGCAGCGTGTTTTCCCCGAAAAACTGGTGAAACGCCTGCCCCACCGGGCTCTTGTGATACGCCACGCCGCCGCCATGGCCGGGGGTGTGCCAGGAATAATTGGAGTCGGCCGTGTGCTGCACCAGCGCCTTGAAGAACGGCGGCAACAGTCCGTCCAGATATTTACGCGCCGCGCGGGCGACCTGACGGGCGAGGAATGGCACGGTGTCTTCGAACAAATAAAGAATGCCGCGCAGCTGATTGAGCTCCGCCATGGCATCGGCGGGGGCATTTTCCAGGGTCACCTGTTCGCCCAAGGCAAAGATCGGCAGGTCCGGCGCCCGAATCCGTGCCAGGCGGATCAGCTCGGCCATGTTATGCAGAAGATGAGCATTGGTGCTGGCGTCTTCGGCGGCAATCAACATGCAAGAGAGGCCGTGATGAGTCGAGGCGACCAGACGCCCTTCGTTGTAATCGACCGCCGAGACGATGCTGAAGCCTTCCTGCTCAAGCTCCCGGGCGATGCCACGCACACGATCACCGGCAACGGTGTCGGCTTTGATGTCGCGGTGGACGATCAGGACCGGGAATTTCAAATCTTTATACATGGGGCTCGGTGTCCTGAGGCGGCAGACCGTGGCCTGCCAATAACCTCAGGGTAGAGGGTTGGAGCGCATGTGGCGAGCGGGATGCCCTGAAGTGGGGCGTTGGGTGCGTTTGTGAAGATCAAAAGATCGCAGCCTGCGGCAGCTCCTACGCCAACCGTGTTGACCATCAAATCAAGCCCCCCCCGATCCTGTAGGAGCTGCCGAAGGCTGCGATCTTTTGGCCTTCAGGCCTGGGCCTTGGCCTCAGCCAATTGCTGCCACAGCGACGGAGCGCCGGCGGATTTGGCGATGGCTTCAAGGCGCGCAATGTGCTGGGCCAGATCTTCTTCACTGGCACGGATGATCCGGATTGGCTGACGATCGGCCGGCAGACGACGGATTTCGGTGGCGGAGTTGTCCGCGCCTTCACCTGAACCATTGCCATCGGACGCGTTACCGGCCAGCGACAGACTGGTCTGGCCGCCGGTCATGGTCAGGTAAACGTCGGCGAGAATCTCGGAGTCGAGCAAGGCGCCGTGCAGTTCACGGCCGGAGTTGTCGACGCCATAGCGTTTGCACAAGGCGTCGAGGCTGTTGCGCTGCCCCGGGTGACGTTCCCGGGCCATCATCAGGGTGTCGAGGATCGAGCAGTGTTGCGTGATGTCCGCGCGATCGTGATGGCCCATCAGGGCGAATTCGTTGTTGATGAAGCCAACGTCGAACGCCGCGTTATGGATGATCAGCTGCGCGCCCTTGATGAACTCGAAGAACTCATCGGCCACTTCAGTGAAACGCGGCTTGCCCACCAGGAATTCGTTAGTGATGCCGTGGACGCCGATGGCGCCTTCGTCACTTTCGCGATCCGGTTGCAGGTAAACGTGGAAATGCCGGCCGGTCAGGCGCCGACCAATCAACTCGACACAACCGATTTCGATAATCCGGTGGCCGTCGGTCACCGGCATGCCGGTGGTTTCGGTATCGAGTACAACGGATCTGGTGGCCATCAGTGCTCAGCTCTCAACGGGTCAATCGTGCAAAAGCGGCGATGTTAACACGCTCGCGGGATCCAGCGCGCCGCCAGACAACCGGCTACCACGACCTTGGTACTGTGAACACGGTCCCTGTAGGAGCTGCCGAAGGCTGCGATCTTTTGATCTTGATTTTTTCGGAGCCGCTGAAGATCAAGTCAAAAGATCGCAGCCTCCGGCAGCTCCTACGGGGGGGATCGCGCGGCTTTAGGCCTGCTTGTACCCACGCACTTCATCAACGCCGCGGTTGGCCAGTTGGTCGGCCCGTTCGTTGCCGTGATGGCCGATGTGCCCGCGCACCCATTTCCAGGTGACGTTGTGGCGGTTGACCTGCTCGTCGAGCAGTTTCCACAGATCGGCGTTTTTCACCGGTTCCTTGGCCGCGGTTTTCCAGCCGCGTTTCTTCCAGTTGGCCATCCACTCGTTGATGCCTTTCATCACGTATTGGGAGTCGGTCACCAGCAGTACGTCGCAGGAGCGCTTGAGTTCTTCCAGGCCACGGATCGCGCCCATCAACTCCATGCGGTTGTTGGTGGTGTTGGCTTCGCCGCCCCAGAGTTCTTTTTCAACGCCCTTGCACACCAGCAACGCACCCCAGCCGCCCGGACCAGGGTTGCCCTTACAGGCGCCATCGGTGAAGAGTTCTACGCTATCGCTCATGCCAATCTATCCAGAAAATGCGGTGGCTCGCCGATCGGTGACCGACGATGCCCGAGGCCGGGGCGAACCCGGCCGGGAAAATAAAATGTGTATTACGGTTCGAGGTGACGACGGTTGACCTTGGCCATCGGCAATGGAATCAGCTTGCCCATCGGTTCGCGCCGTTCCTGGCGCACCGGCCGCAAGCCCACCACGATCTTGCGCGCGACCAATAAATAGAAGCCACCACCCGACAATTGCCAGTCACCGGCCTTGCGCTCCCAACCGGCCAGACGGGCTTGCCAGGCAGGTGACGCAAGCGGCGGACGATAGCACCCGAAGCGGCGTTTCTCCAGCGCGAAGCCCAGCAGGTTCAGCCAATCGCCAACCCGCGACGGCGAAATGCAACGGGCCTTGCGCAAGGCGTCATGAGCGAACACATGACGCAGGCCCCAGCTGCTCCAGGGGTTGATTCCGACAATCAGCAGATGCCCGCCAGGCCGAACACTGCTCGCCGCTTCGCGCAGCAAACCGTGGGGTGACAGGCAGAAATCCAGCCCGTGCTGCAACACCACCACATCGGCGGCGTGCTCGCTCAAAGGCCAGGCCTGCTCTTCGCAGACGATCTCGACCCCCGGCAACGGCGCACCGAGCCGCACATTGCGCTGGACCTGCGGCGCCGCCGGCGGTGTCTGCGCCGAAGGGCCGTAATGCACCAGGTAGCCGCCGAAGAAGCGCCCCAACTCGTCTTCGAGCATGCGTCGTTCTTCGTCCAGCAGAAATTGCCCGATGGGCCCGGACAGCCATTCACGGGCCGCGCTGATCAATGTCAGCCACTCAGGATCGGCCTGAGCGAACGCTTTATCGGTCATTGCATTCTCCAACGCGCCAGGAAGTTCTAAGATGCGCCAATGTTTTCCGCTTGGCGAATCCGACGATGATACAGATCAGTGCCCTGCCCGCCTTCACCGACAACTACATCTGGTTGTTACAAGACCACAGCACCCAGCGCTGCGCCGTGGTCGATCCGGGCGATGCCGCGCCAGTACAAGCCTGGCTCGCGGCACACCCGGGTTGGGTGTTAAGCGATATTTTGATCACTCATCACCATCATGACCATGTCGGCGGCGTCGAGCGGCTGAAAAAAGCGACAGACGCGACAGTCTACGGCCCGGCCAGCGAAAGCATCCCGGCGCGGGACGTGGCGCTCAAGGACAATGACCGCATCAACGTGCTGGACTGGGACTTCGACGTCATCCAGGTGCCGGGCCATACCCTGGGGCACATCGCCTTTTATCACCAGGGTCATTTGTTTTGCGGCGACACCCTGTTCGCTGCCGGTTGCGGACGGTTATTCGAAGGCACGCCCGAGCAAATGCATCACTCGCTGAGCCGCCTCGCAGCGCTCCCCGAAGACACGCTGGTCTACTGCACTCACGAGTACACCCTGAGCAATCTGAAGTTCGCCGCAGCGGTCGAACCGAACAACCCCGATACCCTCGAACGACTGGCCAAAGTCACCCGGCAACGCGACGCCGGAATCATGACGTTGCCTTCGACGCTGGCACTGGAAAAGCGCACCAATCCGTTTTTGCGTACCGGAGAAACATCCGTTAAAGAAAAAGTGGACGAACGGAACGGACCCGATAACCGGGCTCCGAGTGCGGTTTTTGCTGCTCTTCGAGCTTGGAAAGATACGTTCTAGGGAGGCTGCTTGATAATACAAAAATTCTGAATGGTTGACCGCAGGGGGTGCGCTTTCTAGAATCGCCCGACATTTTTGCCCGGAACTTACTTCCAGCCAATGTCGTCACCTATTCGTAAAGCCATCAATTCAGACGCATTGACCCGCTTGGCTCAAGCCATTGCGGTGGCTGTGTCCGCCACTTTGGCGGGCTGTTCCAGCCATGTGCCGCAGACCGAAGCGACACACACTCCGAATATTGCCGCTCGAGCCAAGCAAAAACCCATCTGGCTCAGCGAAAAACCAACACCGCAAATTCCACAGGACGTCTGGGAGCGCATGCGCCAGGGCTTCCAGTTGCAGGACAACCTGGGCGTCAACCCGCGCATCGAGCAACAGCGCCTGTGGTTCGCCAGTAACCCGTCCTTCCTCGAAAATGCCGGCGAACGCGGCAGCCTCTACATTCACTACATCGTCGAACGCCTTGAAGAACGCAACATGCCGCTGGAGCTGGCGCTGTTGCCGGTGATTGAAAGCGCCTACAACCCGATGGCCTATTCCCGGGCCAACGCGGTGGGTCTTTGGCAATTCATTCCTTCCACCGGGCGTTACTTCAACCTGCGTCAGACCCGCTTTTATGATGGCCGGCGCGATATCACCGCCTCGACCACCGCGGCCATGGATTACCTGACCCGCCTGCACGACATGTTCAACGGTGACTGGCTGCTGGCGCTGGCGGCCTACAACGCCGGCGAAGGCACGGTCAGCCGGGCCATCGAGCGCAACGAACGACTCGGCCTGCCGACCGACTACTGGAACCTGCCGCTGCCAGCGGAAACCCAGGCTTATGTGCCGAAGCTGCTGGCCCTGTCGCAAGTGGTCCTGGCGCCCGAAGCCTATGGCGTGAACCTCAACCCGATCGCCAACGAACCGTACTTCCAGGTCGTCGAAATCAACCAGCGCATGGACCTGTCCAAGGTTGCCGCGGTGGCCAACATCGACGAAGACGAACTGTTCCAGCTCAACCCGGCCTTCAAGCAGCGCACCACCATCGACGGCCCCCAGCATCTGCTGGTGCCAACGTCCAAGGCGCAACTGCTGACCGCCAGCCTGTCGACCATGCGTCCTGACGAGCTGATCAGTCAGCGATCGTTCAAGCCGGTGTTCGAAGGGGCAGACGACAGCGAAATCGCCAGCCTCAAGCGCGCCTATCGGGTCAAGCGCGGCGACAACCTGGGCACCATTGCCAAGGCTAACAAGGTCGACGTCAAAGACCTGCAACGCTGGAACAAGCTGAACGGCAAGAACCTCAAGGTCGGCCAGACTTTGGTGATGCAGGACACCACCAAACGAAAATCCGGGCGCGTCAACACCGTGGTCGCGGCGAACAGCAAGGCGAACGGCAAGGTAACCAACAAGACGCAAAAGACCCAATACAAGGTCAAGCAAGGCGACTCGCTGTACATGGTCGCCAAACGCTTCAACGTTGAAATGCAGCACCTCAAGCGCTGGAACCCTCGGGTTGGCCAAGCGCTGAAACCGGGGCAGATGCTGACGGTTGCTTCGCCGAATTAGAATTGATGTGATGCCGAAAAGATCGCAGCCTTCGGCAGCTCCTACAGATAATGCGTACATCCGATCAATCTTGGGTGTACATGATCGGTGTAGGAGCTGCCGCAGGCTGCGATCTTTTTTTTCGACCCGCCTCAGCATTACGCCCGCATTAACCCCCCGTCTTTTTCCTGTCGATACAAGCTGTTACTGTACGGCCCACAAAGCCCAAGCCGCCTGGATCGGATCTCTGACTTGAAGCGTCCCCTCCTTCTGCTCCTGATCAGCCTGGCCTTGAGCTCCCCCGCAAGCGCGACGATCAGCGAAAGCCATGGTTATGCGCAGTTCGGCACGCTCAAGTACCCGGCCAGATTTACCCACTTCGACTGGGTCAACCCGCAAGCGCCCAAGGGCGGTACGTTGCGGGCGATGGCGTTTGGCACCTTCGATACGCTCAACCCTTACACATTCAAAGGCTCAAGCCCGGTTTCCACCGGCAACTTCCTGCAATACGGCATCAACGAACTCAATGAACCGTTGATGGTCGGCACCGGCCAATACGCGCCATCCGGCGATGAGCCGACCTCCAGTTACGGCCTGATAGCCCAATCGGTGGAATACAGCGAAGACCGCAGCTGGGTGGTGTTCAACCTGCGCCCCGAAGCGCGTTTCCACGATGGCACGCCGATTACCGCTTACGACGTGGCGTTCTCTTACCGTCTGCTGCTCAAGGAAGGTCATCCGCAATACCGCACCAACCTTCAGGAAGTGTCGCGGGTGGATATCCTCAACCCACGGCGCATCCGCTTCGTCTTCAAGCGCGCCGGTAATCCGCTGCTGATCCTGCGCCTGGGTGAGTTGCCGGTGTTGCCTCAGCATTACTGGGAAGGTCGCGATTTCAAGGCCACCACCTTCGAGCCGCCATTGGGCAGCGGGCCGTATCGCATCACCTCGGTAACGCCCGGGCGGCAGATCGTCTTCGAACGGGTCAAGGATTATTGGGGCAAAGACCTGCCGGTCAATCGCGGCAAGTACAACGTCGATCGCATGGAAGTCGAGTTCTACCGTGACAGCGACGTGGCTTTCGAAGCGTTCAAGGCCGGTGAGTTCGACATCTACATCGAGCACCAGGCAAAGAACTGGGCCAACGGATACAACTTCCCCGCCGTGCGCCGTGGCGAGGTGATCAAGGCGCAAATCGCGCATCAGATCCCGACCCAGAGCCAGGGCCTGTTCATGAATACCCGGCGACCAGCTTTCGCCGAGGCCAAGGTCCGCGAAGCGCTGGGGCTGATGTTCGACTTCGAGTGGACCAACCGCACGCTGTTCAGCGGCGCCTACAAGCGCGCCATGAGCTATTACCCCAACAGCGAGTTCTCCGCCACCGGGCTACCGGTCGGTCATGAGTGGCTATTGCTCAAGCCCTATCGCGATCAGTTGCCCGCCAAGCTGCTCACCGAGCCGTTCAGCCTGCCGCAGACCGAAGGCCGCGGCATTCCGCGGGAAACCATGCGCAAGGCCCTGGAACTGCTCGCCGAGGCCGGCTGGAAGCTCAACGGTCAGCGGCTACAGAACACCATCGGCCAACCGTTGCGTTTCGAGATTCTGTTGGTCAACCCGAACCTGGAGCGCATCCTTCAGCCTTACGTCGAGAACCTCGCCAGCATCGGCATCGACGCACGGCTGCGCACGGTCGATCGTGCCCAGTACAAACAGCGCCTCGATCAGTTCGATTTCGACATGATCCTGATGACCCTCAACCAGACCCTGAGCCCGGGTCTGGAACAATGGCAGTACTTCCACTCCAGCCAGGTCGGGGTCAAGGGCAGCAAGAACTACGCCGGTATCGCCAACCCGATAGTCGACCATTTGCTCGAACAACTGCTCGCCGCCCAGACCCGCGATGCACAAGTCGCCGCCGGCAAGGCGCTCGACCGGGTGCTGCTGTGGCAGCACTACATCATTCCCAACTGGTACCTCAATTATCACCGCCTGGCCTACCGCAACCGGTTCGCCTTCGTCACCACGCCGCCCTACACCCTGGACCTAAGCGCGTGGTGGTTGAAATCTTCGGAGAAAGATCGATGAAACCCGTACGCGCCCTGCTCTTGCAGGCCAGTGGTCTGTTGTTCGCCGGGCTGGCCTGTGCCGCCCCGCAACATGCCCTGACCCTGTACAACGAGCCGCCGAAATACCCGGCCGATTTCAAACATTTCGATTACGTAAACCCCGACGCACCCAAGGGCGGGATCTTCCGCCAGGCCGGGTTCGGCGGCTTCGACAGCCTCAACCCGTTCATCAACAAAGGCGTGCCGGCCGACGACATCAGCATGATCTACGACACCCTGGCCAAACAGGGTCTCGATGAACCGTTTACCGAATACGGCCTGATCGCCGGCAAAATCGAAAAAGCCCCGGACAACAGCTGGGTGCGTTTCTACCTGCGTCCCGAAGCACGCTTCCACGATGGTCACCCGATACGTGCCGAAGACGTGGTGTTCAGCTTCCAGACCCTGATCAAGGACGGCGCCCCGCTCTTCCGCGGCTATTACAGCGACGTTGAAGAAGTGGTCGCCGAAGACCCGCTCAAAGTGCTGTTCAAGTTCAAGCATAAAAACAACCGTGAGTTGCCGCTGATCCTCGGTCAGTTGCCAGTACTGCCCAAGCATTGGTGGGCCACCCGCGACTTCAACAAGGGCAACCTGGAATTGCCGCTGGGCAGCGGCCCGTACAAAGTCAGTGAAGTGAAGGCCGGACGCTCGGTGCGCTATGAGCGGGTTAAGGATTACTGGGGCAAGGACCTGCCGGTCAATCGCGGCTTCTACAACTTCGACGTGCTGACCACCGACTACTACCGCGACAACACCGTCGCGCTGGAAGCGCTCAAGGCCGGTCAGTTCGACTACTGGCTGGAATCGGCCGCGAAAAACTGGGCCAAGGCCTACAACATTCCGGCGGTGACCGAAGGTCGGCTGATCAAGGAAGAAATCCCGAACGGCAACCCCACTGGCATGCAAGGCTTCGTGTTCAACCTGCGCCGTCCGGTGTTTCAGGATGTGCGCGTGCGCCAGGCACTGACCCTGTTGCTGGACTTCGAATGGACCAACAAGCAATTGTTCAACGGTGCCTACGCGCGCACCCGAAGTTACTTTGAAAACTCGGAAATGGCTGCCACTGGCCTACCGGACGCCGATCAACTGGCGATCCTCGACCCGTTCCGCGGCAAGATTCCCGAGCAAGTGTTCAGCGAAGCGTTCCAGAACCCGGTGACCGACGCCAGCGGCATGATCCGCACCCAACAGCGCAAGGCCTATCAACTGCTGCAAGAGGCCGGCTGGCGGATCGTCGACGACAAGATGGTCGACGCCACCGGCAAACCGGTGACCATCGAGTTCCTGCTGGCCCAGACCGAGTTCGAGCGGGTGCTGCTGCCGTTCAAGCGCAACCTCAGCGACCTGGGTATCGACCTGGTAATCCGTCGCGTCGATGTCTCGCAATACATCAACCGCGTGCGCTCCCGGGACTTCGACATGATCGTCGGCAGCTTCCCGCAGTCCAACTCGCCGGGCAACGAACAGCGTGAGTTCTGGATGACCGACGCAGCCGACAAACCCGGCAGTCGCAACTCCATGGGCTTGAAAGACCCGGTGGTGGACCAACTGGTCGAGCAGCTGATCAACGCCGATTCGCGGCAAAGCCTGGTGGCCCATGCCCGGGCGCTGGACCGGGTGCTGCAATGGGGCTATTACGTGATCCCCAACTGGCACATCAAGACCTGGCGCGTGGCGTACTGGAGCCACATCGGCCACCCGCAGGTTTCGCCCAAATATGACATCGGCATCAATACCTGGTGGGTCAAGCCCAACGCGACATTGCCGATAGAAGTCGAAACCAAACTGCAAGCCGACCCTGCGGGCACGGAGTAATCAGATGCTGGCGTATATTTTTCGGCGACTGCTGCTGATCATCCCGACCCTGCTCGGCATTCTGCTGATCAACTTCGTGATCATCCAGGCGGCCCCCGGTGGGCCGGTGGAACAGATGATCGCCAAGCTCGAAGGCTTCGAAGGCGCCACCAGCCGCATTGCCGGCGGCGGTGCCGAAGTGTCGGTGGCTGGTTCTGCCTATCGTGGGGCGCAAGGCCTGGACCCGGCGCTGGTCAAGGAAATCGAGCACATGTACGGCTTCGACAAATCGGCGCCGGAACGTTTGTGGATCATGATCAAGAACTACGCCACCCTGGATTTCGGCGACAGCTTCTTTCG
Source organism: Pseudomonas sp. TH37 (assembly GCF_016650735.1). NCBI lineage: Bacteria > Pseudomonadati > Pseudomonadota > Gammaproteobacteria > Pseudomonadales > Pseudomonadaceae > Pseudomonas > Pseudomonas sp. TH37. The sequence continues at coordinate 602,010 of NZ_JAEKFD010000002.1, read as the reverse complement.
TGACGCCAAGGTCATCGACCTGATCAAGGAAAAGATGCCGGTGTCGATCTCCCTGGGGCTATGGAGCACGCTGATCATGTACCTGGTGTCGATCCCGCTGGGGATCGCCAAGGCGACGCGACACGGCAGCCACTTTGACGTCTGGACCAGTTCGGCAATCATCGTCGGTTACGCGATCCCGGCGTTCCTGTTCGCCATCCTGTTGATTGTGGTGTTCGCCGGCGGCAGCTATTTCGACTGGTTTCCGTTGCGAGGCCTGACCTCGAACAACTTCGATGAGCTCAGCACCGGCGGCAAGATCCTCGATTACTTCTGGCACCTGGCACTGCCGGTGACCGCACTGGTAATCGGCAACTTCGCAACCATGACGCTGCTGACCAAGAACAGCTTCCTCGATGAAATCAACAAGCAATACGTGGTCACCGCCAAGGCCAAGGGCCTGACCCGCCATCGCGTGCTGTACGGCCATGTGTTTCGCAACGCCATGTTGCTGGTGATCGCCGGTTTCCCTTCGGCATTCATCGGGATCTTTTTCACCGGCTCGTTGCTTGTGGAAGTGATTTTCTCCCTCGACGGCCTCGGTTTGATGAGTTTCGAGGCGGCGATCAACCGCGACTACCCGGTAGTCTTCGGCACACTGTTCATCTTCACCCTGCTGGGGCTGGTGGTGAAACTGATCGGCGACCTCACTTACACCTTTGTCGATCCGCGCATCGACTTCGAAAGCCGGGAGCATTGAGATGAACCTGTCCCCTCTCAATCGCCGACGCTTCGAACTGTTCAAGGCCAACAAGCGTGGCTGGTGGTCGCTGTGGCTGTTTCTGATTCTGTTCGGCGCAAGCCTCGGTGCCGAGCTGATCGCCAACGACAAACCGCTGGTGGTGCACTACGACAACGCCTGGTATTTCCCGGCACTCAAGCGCTACCCGGAAACCGCGTTCGGCGGCGAATTCCCGCTGGAAGCCAACTACAAGAGCCCGTACATCCGCGAACTGCTCAAGGCCAAGGACGCCTGGGTCTTGTGGGCACCGATCCCCTACAGCTACCAGAGCATCAACTACGACCTGAAAGTCCCGGCCCCCGCGCCGCCCTCGGCCGACAATCTGCTGGGCACCGACGATCAGGGCCGCGATGTGCTGGCCCGGGTGATTTATGGCTTCCGGATTTCGGTGCTGTTTGCTTTGACGCTGACCATTCTCAGTTCGATCATCGGCGTGATCGCCGGGGCCTTGCAGGGTTTTTATGGTGGCTGGGTCGATCTGGCCGGGCAGCGTTTTCTGGAGATCTGGTCCGGGTTGCCGGTGCTGTACCTGCTGATCATTCTGGCCAGTTTCGTGCAGCCGAATTTCTGGTGGCTGCTGGGGATCATGCTGCTGTTCTCGTGGATGAGCCTGGTGGATGTGGTGCGCGCCGAGTTCCTGCGCGGTCGTAACCTGGAATACGTGCGCGCGGCCCGTGCGCTGGGCATGCAAAATGGTGCGATCATGTTCCGCCACATCCTGCCCAACGCCATGGTCTCGACCATGACCTTCATGCCGTTCATCCTGACCGGAGCCATCGGCACCCTGACCGCCCTGGACTTCCTTGGCTTCGGCCTGCCGCCGGGCGCGCCGTCCCTGGGTGAACTGGTGGCCCAGGGCAAATCCAATCTGCAAGCGCCGTGGCTCGGTATGAGTGCGTTTGCGGTGCTGGCGCTGATGTTGAGTTTGCTGGTGTTCATCGGCGAGTCCGCTCGCGATGCCTTCGACCCGAGGAAGTGAAATGAATCAGGACAATCTGATCGAAGTGCGCGACCTGGCCGTCGAATTTATCGTCGGCGAACGCGTTCAGCGGGTGGTCGAGGGCGTCAGCTTCGATATCAAGCGCGGCGAAACCCTGGCGCTGGTGGGTGAAAGCGGCTCCGGCAAATCGGTGACCGCCCACTCGATCCTGCGACTGCTGCCCTACCCGCTGGCCCGGCACCCATCCGGCACCATCACTTATTCCGACCGGAATCTGCTGGATCTGAAAGAGAAAACCATCCGCCACATCCGCGGCAACCGGATTGCGATGATCTTTCAAGAGCCGATGACCTCGCTCAATCCGCTGCATTCGATCGAGAAGCAGATCAACGAGGTGTTGGGCATCCACAAAGGCCTGACCGGCAAAGTCGCGACCAAGCGCACGCTGGAACTGCTGGAAATGGTCGGCATCCCCGAACCGGAGAAGCGTCTCAAGGCCCTGCCCCACGAATTGTCCGGCGGCCAGCGCCAGCGGGTAATGATCGCGATGGCCCTGGCCAATGAGCCGGAATTGCTGATCGCCGACGAACCGACCACAGCGCTGGACGTGACCGTTCAACTGAAAATTCTCGAACTGCTGAAGGAATTGCAGGCCCGTCTGGGCATGGCGTTGTTACTGATCAGTCATGATTTGAACCTTGTACGAAGAATTGCGCATCGCGTATGTGTCATGCAGCGCGGTTGCATCGTCGAACAGGCATCGTGCGAAGAATTGTTCCGCGCGCCGCAGCATCCGTACACGCGGGAACTGCTGGCAGCGGAGCCCAGCGGCAAGCCGGCGACCAATGTGATTGGCCCGCCGTTGCTGCAGGTCGAGGACCTGAAAGTCTGGTTCCCGATCAAGAAAGGCTTTCTGAAAAAGACCGTGGACCATATCAAAGCGGTCGACGGGATTAATTTCAGCCTGCCCCAGGGCCAGACCTTGGGGATTGTGGGAGAAAGCGGTTCCGGCAAATCGACGCTCGGCCTGGCAATATTGCGGCTGATCGGTAGCAAAGGCACCATCCGTTTTGAAGGCAAGCAGCTAGACTGCCTGACGCAGAGTGAAGTTCGACCGCTGCGGCGGGAGATGCAGGTGGTGTTCCAGGACCCGTTCGGCAGCCTGAGCCCACGGATGTGCGTGAGCCAGATCGTCGGCGAAGGCCTGCGGATCCACAAGATGGGCACCGAGGCAGAACAGGAACAAGCGATTATTGCGGCACTCAAGGAGGTAGGTCTGGACCCGGAAACCCGGCACCGCTACCCCCACGAATTTTCCGGTGGGCAACGGCAAAGAATCGCCATTGCCCGGGCATTAGTGCTAAAACCGGCGTTGATTCTGCTGGACGAGCCGACTTCGGCCCTCGACCGCACCGTGCAACGCCAAGTGGTGGAGCTGCTACGTTCACTGCAAACCAAGTACAACCTGACGTATTTGTTTATCAGCCATGACCTGGCTGTCGTCAAAGCGCTGAGCCACCAGCTGATGGTGGTCAAGCATGGCCAAGTGGTCGAACAGGGAGACGCGCAAAATATCTTTGCCGCCCCCAAACATCCGTATACACAGCAGTTGCTGGAAGCCGCTTTTCTGGCACCAGCCACTGCGCAATAAACCTGAAAAGAGGAGCAACACATGGGTTTTCTCGCCGGTAAGCGCGTACTGATCGTCGGTGTCGCCAGCAAGCTGTCCATCGCATCCGGCATCGCTGCCGCCATGCATCGCGAGGGCGCTGAGCTTGCCTTCACTTATCAGAACGACAAACTCAAGGGTCGTGTCGAAGAATTCGCACAAGGCTGGGGTTCGAGCCCTGAGCTGTGCTTCCCGTGCGACGTGGCCAGCGATGAAGAAATCGCCAAGGTCTTCGAAGCACTGAGCAAGAAGTGGGACGGCCTGGATTGCATCGTGCACTCCGTCGGCTTTGCCCCGGGCGACCAACTGGACGGCGACTTCACCGAAGCCACCACCCGTGAAGGTTTCCGCATCGCTCACGACATCAGCGCCTACAGCTTCGTGGCCCTGGCCAAGGCTGGCCGCGAAATGATGAAAGGCCGCAATGGCAGCCTGCTGACCCTGTCGTACCTGGGCGCCGAGCGCACCATGCCGAACTACAACGTAATGGGCATGGCCAAGGCTTCCTTGGAAGCTGGCGTGCGTTACCTGGCTGGCTCCCTGGGCCCGGACGGCACCCGCGTGAACTGCGTATCGGCTGGCCCGATCCGCACCCTCGCCGCTTCCGGCATCAAGAACTTCCGCAAAATGCTGGCCGCCAACGAAGCGCAAACCCCGCTGCGTCGTAACGTCACCATCGACGAAGTCGGCAACGCCGGCGCCTTCCTGTGCTCGGACCTGGCGTCCGGCATCAGCGGCGAAATCATGTACGTAGACGGCGGCTTCAACACCACCGCCATGGGCAACATCGAAGAGTGATCTTCGGTTAGCCATGAAAAAACCCGCCGATTGGCGGGTTTTTTTATGCCTGCAATCTTGCAGCGCACTCGATCAACTGTGGGAGCGGGCTTGCCCGCGATTGCGGAGTATCACGCAACATCAATGTTGGATGTGATGACCTCATCGCGGGCAAGCCCGCTCCCACAATAGTCCGCGCCGCACACAGATTTTGTGTTCTCTACTCCCACAGGGGGTAGCGTTTAGTCGTCGATCTGTGTCAAACACCGCGCAAACAACTGCTGGATCGGTTGTGTGCGCTGGCTATAACGCTGCAACAGCACGATCTCCCGGTAGAACGTCAGCTCACCCAACGGGATGATCCGCACCTTCGCCCCATGCTCAAGCCACAGCCCTGCCTCGGGCAATAGCGAAACACCCAGTCCGCATTCGACCATTTTGACGATAGCTTCCAGCTCATCCAGCTCCAGAGCCACCCGCACATCGATCTGCTGCTCGCGTAAAAAGCGAGTCACCAGGCGCCCACCGAAAGAATTGCGGTCGTAGCGTACGTGTGGATGGTTGGCGAGTAACTGCAGCGGGTCGTCACCCTCAAGGTCTGCCGGCACGATCAGCACAAACGGCTCCCGGCGAATGACTTGCACCGACAATTCCTTGGGTAATTCAAACGGCGGCTTGATCAGAATCGCCAGGTCCACTTCGCCGGTGTCCACCTGGCTCAACAGACGCAGGGATACCCCCGGCACCAGCTTCGCCTCCAGCAATGGCGCCTGTTGCCTGAGGCGTAACAGCGCGCGCGGCAACAACCCGGTCTGGACGGTGGCCACCGCGCCGATCTTCAATTCGCCACGAAACTCGCCGACGCTATCACTGACGGCCATGCGGTTGAAGGTCTCAAGGATTTCCCGAGCCATCGGTAACGCCCGCTGCCCCGCCGCGTTGAGAATCGCCTGACGGCCGGTGCGATCGAACAGGCGAATGCCCAACGCCTGTTCGAGGTTACGGATCTGTGCGCTGACCGCCGACTGGGTCAGGCCGATGTGCATGCCTGCCGCTGCGAACGTGCCATGACGCGTCACGGCAATGAAGGTTTTCAGTTCCCGCAGCATGCGGCTCTCCGATTGATCGAAATAATTTGAGCTCGTCGCAAAAACTATCGTCTTTCAATCAAAAAGCACAGGACTAAACTCGGTCTTAACGCTCAACCCGTCGAGGCACGTCCGATGCAACTGTCCCCTTTTCACTTGGCTATCCCGGTTTACGACTTGGCCGCTGCCCGGCGCTTCTACGGCGAAGTGTTCGGCCTGGAAGAAGGTCGTTCCAGCGACCACTGGGTCGATTTCAACTTTTTCGGCCATCAACTGGTGATTCATCTGGCACCAAAAAACGCTTCTCAGGAAGCCGCCCATACCAACGCCGTGGATGGCCACGACGTACCGGTGCCGCATTTCGGTGTGGTATTGGGGATGGAGGAATGGGAAACGCTGGCCGAGCGCTTGAAAGCCCTTGGCACGCGCTTCGTCATCGAACCGGGTATCCGCTTTCAGGGATTGGTGGGCGAACAAGCGACGATGTTTCTCTTCGATCCCAGCGGCAACGCTCTGGAGTTCAAGGCGTTCAAGAATATCGATCAGTTGTTCGCCAAATGATCTGCCCGACCGGCTGTTGCGAACAGCCGAGCACGTTGCAGCGGTCCTGCAAGACGCCACTCAACAATGACGAGCGTCGAACTGTCGGGCGCACAGCGCCTTATCGGCCAAAGCCAGCAAGTCTTCCGCCGTCTGGTGCAGCCGAGAATCAAACTCGATCTGCCCGATACTGAAGCGAATGTCATAGCCACGATGCGCTGTGGCATTGCGTTCATCGAGTATTTCTTCGAGGCGCGCTCTGATCGCGGCGATTTCCACGGCGTCGGCGCCGGTCAGCAAGGCAGCAAACTCATCGCTGCCGAGCCGGCCGATCACATCGCTTTCACGAAAGGCGATGCGTAGCACATCGGCGAAGGTTTTCAGGGCATCGTCACCCTCGGCGCGACCGTACAGCTGATTGATGCGTTTGAAGTCATCAAGGTCGAAGAACAGCAGGGTCGCGGGTTTGCCCAACTGCTGACAGGCCTCCAGCCCTAACTGAGCCAAAGCCTCGAAGCCATGACGATTGGAGAGCAGCGTCAATTCATCCATGCTCGCCATCTGCACGCCCATCAGCGCTTGCTCGGCCTTTCGCGCCAGATCGCGCAGTACATCGCGATCTGCGCTGTCGAGGGCATTCGGCGCACGCATGTCTGCGCCAGCGCCGGGTTTGAGCGGTTTTCCTGGGGTTAGCATCACTCACTCCTTGATGGATATGAACGTTAGAGTCGCTCATACCCGGTATGACTCCCTATAAATGCGCCGCTGGTCAGCTACCTGCCACCGGACACGGCCCTCCAGCATCGGCCCAGAGTTTGAACTGGGTGACGAAGATGTCATGGGGCACCGGCACCGGCGCCCGTCCCTCACCCGGGCGCCAGCCCCAGAGCACCAGTTTGTCCTCGCTGACATGTTTGATCAGCGCCGCAAAATCACGATCGCCATTACTGGATCGGTCCTTGATCATCGCGCACAACTTGTCGGCTGGCAGGCCGATCCAGGCCATTTTGTGCGCAGCCGGCGGCAGGCTCCAATGCGGCGCTCCGGGTGGCGCGTTGAGGCCATAACTGGCCGGAGGATTGCTTTCAGCGTGACATGTAGCACACGGCAAACCGGCCGCGCCCTTGCCGTCCATTCCGCGAACCACATTCATTGCGTGAGGAATACCGGCATCGAACTGCAGCGGCGAATCGCCGGGGATATGACAGTTCTGACAACGCGGGCTCTGGAACACTTTCTGCACCGTGTCGAACGCCTTCACCGCCTCTTTATCATCAGCGAACAGGTCCGAGGCATAGCCACTCAGACCGATCAGCACCACCGCGCCCAGAATCAGATGTCGTCTCATCTCACACCCCCGACAGTTGCAACGGCAGTTCCCGCAGGCGCTGTCCGGTCAACGCAAACACCGCGTTCGCCACGGCCGGTGCCACGGGCGGTACACCGACCTCGCCGATGCCGCCGGGTTTGTCGCTGCTGGGGACAATATGCACCTCGACCACCGGCATCTCGTTCAGGCGCAGGACCTGATAGTCGTGATAATTGGACTGTTCCACCTGACCGTTCTTGAACGTCAGCTTGCTGTGCAAGGTAAATCCGAGACCGAAGGTGATACCCGATTCCATCTGCGCGGCGATGCCCTGCGGGTTGACCGCAATGCCGCAATCCACCGCACACACCACCCGGTGCACGCGAATCGCCAGATTGTCCTGGGACACCTCGGCCACCTGGGCGACGTAACTGCCGAAGGACTCATGCACCGCCACGCCCAATGCGTGACCGTCTGGCAAGGGTGCTTTCCAGTTGGCTTTCTCCACCGCCAGATTCAGCACGCCCAAATGCCGTGGATGCGCCTTGAGCAAGGCGCGTCGGTATTCCACTGGATCCTTGCCGGCCGCGTCTGCCAGTTCATCGATCAACGACTCCATGACAAATGCCGTGTGGGTGTGCCCCACCGACCTCAGCCACAGCACGCTGATGCCGGTTTGCGGTGAATGCAGTTCGACCTGATGATTGGCCAGTCCCACAAGATAAGGACTGTCGGCCACGCCTTCGACGGAGGTTTTGTCGACGCCGTCCTTGACCATGGTCGCCGCGAACGACGTGCCCGTCAGAATCGACTGCCCGACCAGCACATGCTTCCAGGCCATCGGCATGCCGTCGGCACCCAATCCGATGCGCGCCCGATGCAGGAACGCCGAGCGGTAGTAGCCGCCGCGAATGTCATCCTCTCGGGCCCAGACGGTTTTCACCGGCCCGCCCGCCGCCTTGGCGACGTACACGGCTTCGCTGACAAAATCCGAGGTCGGATTGGCCCGTCGCCCGAAACCACCACCGAGGAATTGGGTGTGGATCTCGACCTGTTCGGGTTTGAGCCCGGTGATTTTCCCCGCGATCATCTGATCCAGCGTCTGAAACTGCGTGCCGGTCCAGATTTCGCATTTGTCCTTGGAGATTTTCACCGTGCAATTGAGCGGTTCCATCGGCGCGTGAGCCAGGTACGGCACGCTGTATTCAGCCTCAATCGTCTTCGCCGCTTTGCCCAGCGTCGTCGTCGCATCCCCGGCCTTACTGGCGGAAGTGCCGGGGGTGGCGGCGAGTTTACGAAAGCTTTCCAGCAGCTGTTGGCTGTCCAGTCCGGCGTTCGGCCCCAGATCCCATTCGATCTTCAGCGCATCACGCCCCAGCTTCGCCGCCCAATAATGATCGGCAATCACCGCGACACCCGTGGGCACCTGCACCACTTTGTGCACGCCCGGCACCGCCAGTGCCTCGGCGCCTTCAAAGGATTTGACGCTGCCGCCGAACACCGGTGGGCGAGCGACCATCGCCGTCATCAACCCATCGAATTGCACGTCCATGCCGAACTTCGCCTGCCCGGTGATTTTCTCCGGGGTGTCGAGGCGCTTGGTAGGTTTGCCGATGACCTTCCAGTCTTTGGCTTCCTTGAACTTGATCGACGCCGGATCCGGCACCGGCAGCTTGGCGGCGTCATCCGCCAGTTCGCCGTAAGTGGCGCGTTTGTCGCCAGTAATGACCACGCCCGATTCGGTGCGAATCTGCGAAGGCGCCACGTCGAATCGCTTGGCCGCCGCCTCGATCAGCATCAAGCGCGCCGCTGCTCCTGCCTGGCGATAGCGGTCGAACTCCATCCAGGTCGACGTCGAACCGCCGGTGATCTGCATCCCGCCAAACCCCGGCAGGCCATAATCGGCCGCCGAGGCCGGCGCATGTTCGACGCGGATTTTCGACCAGTCGGCGTCCAGCTCTTCGGCGATCAACATGGTCAGGCCGGTCCAGATGCCCTGGCCCATTTCCGAATGCCCGAGCAGCACGGTGATGCTGTTGTCGTTGCCAATGCGTAAAAAGGCATTGGGGGCGAAGACGTTTCCTTGATTCTCGGCGCCCAGAGCAAAGCGATTGGCACCCGGGATGACAAACGCCACCACCAGACCACCGCCCAACACTGCGCTGCCCTTGAGAAAACCGCGACGCGAGACAGGGTTGATTCTGTTCATGGGTCAGCTCCCTTCGACGTGGTATCAACCGATCTCGGCGGCGCGTTTGACCGCGGCGCGGATTCTTGGGTAGGTGCCGCAGCGGCAGATGTTGCCGGACAGCGCCTGGTCGATGTCGCTGTCGGTGGGTTTGGGGATCTTCGCCAGCAAGGCTGCCGCCGACATGATCTGCCCCGACTGGCAATAACCGCACTGGACTACGTCGAGCTCGGCCCAGGCTTGCTGGACCGGGTGCGAGCCATCGGCGGACAAGCCTTCGATGGTGAGAATTTTCTGCCCGTGGGCCACCGCCGTGGCGGGCGTGATGCAAGAGCGCAGCGGCGCGCCGTCGACGTGTACGGTGCAAGCGCCACACTGGGCCATGCCGCAACCGAATTTGGTGCCCGTCAGGTGCGCGACATCGCGCAGCACCCAGAGCAACGGCATGTCCGCGGGGACATCCAGTTCCTGGTCCTTGCCATTGATATTAAGGGTCAACATTGCGGGTTTCCTCAGACTCACGGTGTTCTGAAGGGGCGCCTCGTGGCGAGGGGGCTTGCCCCCGTTCGGCTGCGAAGCAGTCGCAAATCCAGTGCGTACCGGTGTGCTTGACAGTACGAGATTGCAGGTTTTAGGACAGCTTCGCAGTCCAACGGGGGCAAGCCCCCTCGCCACAAGCTTCGCTCCTACAAGGTCGGCGGTTACGCGCGCCTTGGGTTATCCCTACAGCTAAGCGCAATTTGACCCACTAGCCATGTTCATCGACCACCGGTCGCTGCCGCCGCGCTCGTAGCAGCTGCCGAGCCTGCGAGGCTGCGTTCGGCGGCAAAGCCGTCGCAAACCCTACATGCACGGTATTCCTGGCGCACCGCGACATCTGATTTCACGACTGCTTCGCAGCCGAACGCAGCCTCGCAGGCTCGGCAGCTGCTACGGCCCACCTAAAAGCAAACCAATATCATTTGCGAGACTTCCGGCCATTTGCTTTAATCGCGACCAATTCTTATTTGCACCGCGACGCCGGTCGCCATGGACGTGTGCTCTCAATGACAATCGCTGACTTTTCTTCGGTTCAAAACCTCTATACCTGCCACCACCAATGGCTGTACGAGTTGTTGCGTCGACGCCTCAGGAATGCGATGGATGCCGCTGACTTGGCTCATGACACCTTCATGCGGGTGCTCAAGCGGCCGCAGGCGTTCGACTGCGACGTTCGAGAGCGCTCCTATCTGGCGACCATTGCTCGCGGTTTGTGCATCGATCACTGGCGTCGTCGGCAGTTGGAGCAAGCGTGGCTGCAAACCCTCGCCGCACGACCTCCCGCCTTGCAGCCTTCACCGGAACAGCGGGCGATCATCGTCGAAACCCTGCACGAAGTGGACGCCCTGCTGCAGCGCTTGCCCAAGCGGGTCAGCGATGCATTTATCCTGGCTCAACTGCACGGCATGCCCTACAGACTCATCGCCAGCGAGATCGGCGTGAGCGAGCGCATGGTCAAGAAGTACCTGGCCCAGGCCATGATGCATTGCGCGATCCTCGAGGCCGAGCTCGATGGGTTGCTGATTGAATAACCCCATGCCCGCCCTCCCCTTGAAAAAACTCAGCCATGCCAGCCTCGAGCAAGCGGCCCAGTGGTATGTGCAACTCCACGACCCACAAGTGGCCGATCACGAACGCCTGCGCTGGCAGGCCTGGCTGGCCCAAAGTGCTGACCATCAGGACGCCTGGCGCTACATCGAACGGGTCGGCCAGCGCTTCACTCCATTGCAACACGAGAGCGAGCAACAGGCTGTCAGCCAAGTCCTGCGCGGCACCGGCTGCTCGCCAATCAGTCGCCGACAGACCCTCAAGAGCCTGCTGATCCTCACCGCTGGCAGCCTGACGGGGTGGGCTGCCTGGCGCGGCACGCCGCTGCCGGAAACGCTCGACCGGTTCACTGCCGACCTCGCTACCGGCACCGGGGAAACCCGCGAAACCGTGCTCAACGATGGCAGCCGGATCTGGCTGAATGCACTGAGTGCGCTGAATGTCCGCTTCGATGCCACGCAACGCTTGCTGCAGTTGCAGTGCGGCGAAGTGTTGATCGACACCGCCAAGGACCCCGGCCGACCGTTTTTGGTGGAAACCGCCCAAGGGCGACTGCGGGCACTGGGTACCCGCTTCAGTGTTCGTCTGGAAGATCGACAGACGTTGCTGAACGTCTATGAAGGCGCGGTTGAAGTCCGCACCCACCAAGGCGCATTGCAGGTCGTGGAGGCCGGTCGGCAACTGGCGTTCAACGACAGCGCAATGGCGCTGAGCACCGCTGCCAGCCCCTCACGGGAAGCCTGGCGCCATGGCCTGCTGCTGGCAGACAACCTGGCACTGGGCCAGTTGATCGACGAATTGAATCGCTACCGTCCGGGGCATTTGCACTGCGATCCGGTCGTCGCCGAGCTGCCGGTCATGGGTTCGTTCCCGCTCAAGGACACCGATCAGGCATTGCGCCTGCTGGAAGCGGCATTGCCGATCCAGGTGCAAAAGACCTTCCCTTGGTGGGTCAGCGTCGGCCCGAAAGTCTGAGCAGCAAACTTTTTTCGGCAATCGGTTCCCTTTTGTCTTTCTCGTTCGGTTAACCCCTCAGAAGCACTCACATTGCCGATCGAACTGATTCCAGGGAACGCCATGTCACGCAACGCCTTCACCCGCACTTGTTTTGCCCTGCGCCCCTTGGCGCTGGCCCTGCCGGCCGCATTCCTGAGTTTCTCAGCGCCGTTCGCTCAAGCAGACACCACGGGCGCCAGTGAACAGTCCAGCCCCCGGGCACGCCATTACTCGATAGCGGCGGGACCATTGGCAAGCGTACTCAATCGCTTCGCCGAGCAGAGCGGAGTCTTCCTCGCCGGCCACAACGACCTCGCGGCCGGCAAGCGCAGCCCCGGCCTCGATGGCGACTACACCGACTCGCAAGCGTTGCAGCGACTGTTGCAAGGCAGCGGCCTGCAAGCCAGCCCCCAGGGCAACGGCGGCTATGTGTTGCAAGCAGTGCCCGCATCGCAAGGTGCGCTGGAACTGGACGCCACGAACATTTCCGGTCAGGGGCTGGGCGCGACCACTGAAGACACTCATTCCTACACCACTGGCTCGACGTCTTCGGCCACCGGCCTGCCGCTGTCCCTGCGCGAAACACCGCAGTCGGTGACCGTCATCACCCGTCAGCAAATGGACGACCAGGGCTCCACCAGCATCGCCGACACCCTGCGCCGCGCCCCCGGCATCAGCGTGCAAAACTACGACAGCGAACGCTGGGAGTTTTCCAGTCGCGGCCTGCCGATCACCAACTTTCAGTACGACGGCGTCAACACCGACTATGACGGCGTCTACGATTACGGCACCACCAGCACCGACATGGCGACCTTCGACCGCGTTGAAATCATCAAAGGCGCAACGGGCCTGATGACCGGCTCGGGCGATCCCTCGGCCACCGTCAACCTGATCCGCAAGCGCCCGACCAAAGAATTCAAGGCCTCGATTGCTGGCACGGTCGGCTTCTGGGACAACTATCGCAGCGAAGGCGACATTTCCGGCCCGCTGACCGAAAGCGGCAACGTGCGCGGGCGGTTCGTCGGGGTCTATCAGGACCGCAGCGCCTACATGGATCACTACCAGAACACCAAGGACATCGCCTACGGCATCCTCGAAGCCGACCTGACCCCGGACACCCTGCTGACCTTCGGCATGGACCAGCAAAATACCCGTTCGCGCGGCGCCAGCTGGACCGGTTTCCCGATGTACTCCAGCGACGGCTCGCGCACCAACTTCTCCCGCTCTTTCAACCCGGCCACCGACTGGAGTCGTCGCGACTTCACCAACCAGACAATTTTCGCCTCCGTGGAACAGCGACTGGCCAACGACTGGACACTGAAAGTCAGCTACGACCGCAAACACCGCCAGCACGACACCCTGCTCGGCTCGGCCAGCGGCGGCAATCCGGACCCGGTCACCGGTAACGGCATGTTCATGTACATGGGCAAGTTCAAGGGCGATCAGGTTCAGGACAACATCGACATCAACCTCACCGGCCCTTTCAGCCTGTTCGGTCGCGAGCATGAGTTGATCGCCGGTTTCATGTCGATGAACGCCCGCCAGGACATTCCGGTGCACGGCTCGGTCTATCCGGCCCTAAACAGCAGCATCTTCGACTGGCGCGGCGAGTTCCCCAAACCAGACATCCCGCGCGTTGGCGATAACGACATCGTCCAGCGCCAGACCGGTGCCTACCTGGCCACCCGGCTCAAGCCCACCGATGATCTGTCGGTGATCCTCGGCGGCCGGGTCAGCGACTTCAAGGGCAGCGACCACCTCGACTACAGCGACCCGAACACGCCCGACGTGCGTGACAGCTACCGCCAGACTGGCGTAGTCACCCCTTACGCCGGGCTGATCTACGACCTCAACGATACCTGGTCGCTGTACACCAGTTACACCAGCATCTATCAGCCACAAATGAGCAAGGACGCCGCGCGAAAACTGCTCGACCCGGTGGAAGGCGACAGCTACGAAGCAGGCATCAAGGCCGAATACTTTGGTGGGCGCCTCAACGCCAGTTTCGCGGTGTTCCGCATTGAACAGGACAACATCGCCCAGTACGTCAGCGGCTTCGAGACCGAGTCGGTGTACACCGCCGTTCAGGGCGCGACCACCAAAGGCTTCGAGTTCGAGCTAGTCGGTGAAGTGATGGAAGGCTGGAACCTGTCGGCCGGTTACACCTACAACCACACCCGCGATGCCAAAGGCGATTACGTCTACGGCTCGGTGCTGCAAACCACCGCCCCGGAACAAGTGGTGCGCGTGTTCAGCACCTATCGACTGCCCGGCACATGGGAAAACCTGACCGTCGGTGGCGGTGTGAACTGGCAAAGCGAGTTTTTCGGCAACGTGTTCCAACCCAACCCCTCCGACACCGTCAACTTCGGCCAATACTCACTCATCACCCAGGACAGCTACTACCTGGTGGACCTTATGGCACGCTATCGCTTCAACGATCACCTGAGCGCGACCGTCAACGTCAAGAATCTGTTCGACAAGACGTACTACACGGGGTTGGGAAATTTTGGCACCGGTTTCTACGGCGAACCGCGCAGCCTGCAACTGACGACCAAGTGGGACTTCTGAGCCTGGCCCCAAGCGCTGCCGAAGGATCGGCATCCGTTTTCTTGCGAGTTGTCGATCTACGGCGCCACCGGTCGACGACGGACTGACTACGCTGATAATCCAGAGTGATTAACCCGTAGAGGAGCACCGCCATGCACCGCGTTCAAAAACTCACGCCCTGCCTTTGGTTCGACGATCAGGCCGAGGAAGCCGCGAAGTTTTACTGCGCAATCTTCGATCATTCAAAAATCGCCGGCATCACCCATTACGGCAAGGCCGGTCAGGAAATCCATGGCCGGCCGGAAGGTTCGGTAATGACCGTCAGTTTCGAACTCGATGGGCAGAGCTTCACCGGCCTTAACGGTGGCCCGGTTTTCAAGTTCAATGAGGCGATCTCATTCCAGGTCAATTGCCACACTCAGGAAGAAGTCGACCACTTCTGGGGGCGCCTGTCTGCGGGCGGTCCCGTTGAAGCCCAGCAATGCGGCTGGCTCAAGGATAAATTCGGCGTGTCGTGGCAAATCGTGCCGGTCGTTCTGATGGACATGATGAAAGACCCCGACACAGCCAAATCCCAGCGCGCCATGGCGGCGATGCTGCAGATGAAAAAACTCGACATCGCCACGCTGCAACGAGCCTTTGACGGCGAGAGATAATACACTCCAAAGCTCAACCGCCGAGGACGCCAGGATGAAGCACACCGTCGCCAAAGATGCAGACAAAGCCCCGCGCTTCTGGCGTGACGACGCCCTGCCCTTCATCGAAGCCCGCTCCATCGCCGACGGTCGCGAGGTCTGCTACAGCCGGCATTCCCACGCGCATTTTTCTATCGGGGCGATCACCGCCGGGCGCAGCACCTATATCCACGAGCAATCGGAGTTTCAGGTCAGTGCCGGCACCGTGGTACTGATGAATCCGGGCGATGTGCATGCCTGCAATCCGATCGACGACCAGCCGTGGTCGTACCTGATGCTGTACGTCGAGACGCCCTGGCTGACCGATTTGCAGCATCAACTCGGCTTCAGCCAGGACTTGGCATTTCGCCGGTTTTCCATCACTCACAATCGTGACGTCGAGCTGTTTGCCGGCCTGAAGAATTTGTACGAAATATTGGTCGATCAGCAGCAAGACGTGCTGCGCAAGCACAGCGCGGCGGTGGAGTTTTTCACCGAGGTGCAACAGCGGCTCAACCCTATCGATCAACCGCTGCGCGAACCCAATTTCAAGCTGGAACGGGCCGCCGACTATATCCGCGACAACTGCACGCAGATGCTCAAGCTCGAGGACATTTGCGAGGCTGCGCAACTGTCGCCGTCGTACCTGATCCGTGCCTTCAAACAGCATTACGGCATGACGCCCCATGCGTTTCTGGTTAACCGGCGCATCCAGTTCGCGCAGGAACAACTGCGTAGCGGCAAGTTGATTGCCGATGTGGCGCTGGAAGCGGGGTTTGCCGATCAGGCGCATTTTCAGCGCGCGTTCAAACAGCATCTGGCGGCGACACCGGGGCAGTATCGCGGCTAACTCAACCTCCCTCGCCACAAGCCTTGATGGGTGGAACTGCCCCACAGGGAAAGCATTGGTAATAATAGTTGTGCCAGGAACCACCATCGCAAACTTACGGCAACAGCAAATACCCCGCACTCACCGCCAGCAACAACGCCATGATCCGATTGAACAGGCGCATCCCCGCCGGATTGCTCAGATAGCCGCGCAAAAACGTCCCGGCATATGCCCAGCAACCCACCGACAAGTAGCAGATCACCAGATACACCGCCGCAAACTGCCAAACCAGCCGAGCCTCACCGTCGGCGACAAACGCGCCCATCCCCGCCACGCAGGCCAGCCAGGCTTTCGGGTTGAGCCATTGCATCACCGCGCCATACAGCATCGACGGCGCCCGCCCCGACTCCTTGGCATCGAGTTGACCGTTATCAGTGGCCAATTTGAAAGCCATGAACAACAGAAACGCCACCCCCGCCCATTGCACCACTCGCGTCAACGCCGGCCAACGCAGCAACACCTCATGCAAACCCAACCCCATCAGCACCAACAGCAGAACAAACCCCAAGGTCGCCCCAGCCACATGCCGCTGGCTCGCGCGGAAACCGAACTGCGCCCCCGAACTCAACGCCACAATGTTCACCGGTCCCGGTGTAATCGAAGCCGCCAGCGCAAACGCTGCCATCGAAACAATCAGACTCATCACACACCTGCTTCAATTCAAGGAACACAACGCTGACGGTAACCAGCGCCCGGCGCCCGGTATTGAAGAAAACTGCCCTCGCCCCTTCCATGAACAGTCAATGCTCAGCGAAAGAACACAACCCGCCAACTTTCATTTACCTCTTACACAACTTGATAACAAACATATGCCAACCAAATAAAAACTCGATATATAGTTTCGCCGCCTCAGAAACAGGCTGACCGATCAATGAATCACTTAACAAAACTTTAACAAACCAATACCAAGGATGGATGAAAACCTCATGAACAACCCGCTGAACTTATTCGCCTCCCTACCCATTTCCGGCAATATTAAAGAACGTCAAGCCATTGCTGAAACATTGAAGTCAATACTTGACTCGCAGATCGGGCAGCAAGCATTTCTCTCCCATAATCCTGCAGATAATTTTGTCGACATTACGCAAGTGATCGTCGAAATTGTCGAAGACAGCCACTTCGAAAAAAACCACCAGGCGGCAAGCACGCTACTTCAGCGGCTGATCATGCAACCCTATTTTGCGGGGCTCTCCGGCCCTTTTGGCCCGAGCGATGAAGAGTGGATTCTGGTCACGGACAGCGGCGCTATTCTTCAGGTGCCAGACACCTCATCCATCTCTGATGTTTATATTTCACACGTCGATGTCACTGATGTAGTCACTGCCATTTCCACACTCAATGCCGACATTGAGCTTCTGGTGAAAGCGGCAAAACTTACCGGCGGTATTGTTTCTTCGAAAAAACATGTGCCTCTCGTTAACTGGCTTCGCTTCCATCAACTGGATGTGCCGAAGACCGCCGAGCATGTTGAAAACCTGATTACCTTACTGAAACTATCGCTGCCTGAACCACCAAAGCATGGCAACTACTGGGGCGGAACTTCCAACGAAACCCATGAAGCCACCTTGGTCATCACTGAAGACCAGCGCCACATTATTCATCATGAAACATCCAAACTATTTTACGACGCAGGAAAACCCGTTGAACCGCTGATCAATTACCTGACCGATGCCATTCTCGGTGATAGATCCGCCGCATTTTTGCAGGAAGAGCCGAGTCTGAGTTGGGAACTGCTGATCGAGACGCCCGTGGCAAAAACCTTCGCCCAATCCTGCTTCGATGCATTACACCCGCAAAGTGCTTCTACCGCCCCCTTGTCCCCTGAGCAACGCAGCGGTTTGCTGGTTGCAGCAATCATGCTGGACTTTGCTTTGGGTACAGCCGATAGAAACCACAGTTTCTGCTCCTCCAGTCTTTATGCCTCCCACAACGTACAGGCGAATACCTACGATGTACGACAATATTTGACTGCGCACTTCAGCGGATTTCGGCGCGTTAACCCGACGGCCGTGCCCTTGGCATTGCAACTGATACTCGCCGGGCTGGCACCGGAGTTTCTGGTGCAAACACCGCAGGCCTTGCAGATTGGTTCCCCTGGCTGGGTGATGTTGCGCAAATCGGTTCTTCTCGCTGAAAGCATCGCTCCCGGGTTATCCCGCGCCTTGTCATACGAGATGTTGATGGAACTGGGGGCCATTTCGCCAACCAGCACCGAACAACGCACGCTGCAAGGCGTGATCATGGTGAAGTGCGTGCTGGATTGGGCGATGATCAATGGGCTTGAACTGGAAGGCGCTGACGACCTGCCAACGGAACAAATCGTCAAACACGCCACGACCCAATACAACGCATTCATTGACACTATGAGCGATGCCCTTAAAAGCATTACCACCCCACCTGTGAGCCGCAGGGCACTGGCAAAAGCCGCGATAGTGGAATTGGGCATCAATCCCGCAACCAAACTTGCCACCGCCTACTCTGGCATAGAAAACTCCCTGCTTGACCTGTATCTGGCACGCCAATTGACCGCCTATAACCATTCGGTCGCGACGGCGGTTCTGAATCTGGAGCCTGCCAACGATCTGTATGCCAGACAACTCGAAAGGCAGTACGCCCCCTATAAAACGGGGATCGCGACAGTTCTGCGTCTGGCCATGTCGCGATTAAAGGTAGAGGACCGGATTGCCATCGAATATGGCCAACTGGCGCTTTATCATGTGACCCAATCCACCCCTCCCGATAATCACGGACTGATCTTCGGGGCCGAGCGCAACATCAGAGCGCCGTTTGGCATTTTGATTGTTTCCAGGTTCAACAGCGAAGTCCGTGCCTATGAACTGTTCCCGCTGCAAGGTCTGTGTCGGCAAAATGAAGCCCTGACCCAGCAGCTCAATGACAACTGGATCTGGCTCGGGGACTCCCCGGATGATGCTGATGGTTTCAAGAAGCAGACCTATGTGTACGGTGCGCACATTGACTATCGGACTTATTTCAAAGGCTCGGAACTCACCAACGACTCGGTGCTGAACGCTGAGGGTGTCCTCCTGGAACGCTTTGGCCAATTCAACGACATGCGCGACTCAGCAACTTCCCTGCGCAGCCCGATGCAAAGTTTCAACTCCGGGCGGTTCCGTGACATCAGTGAACTGATTGCACAACACAATCCTCCGATGACTTACGATCATTTTTACGCAATGGGCTACGACAAAACCGACATCGAACAGAGCGGGGAAAATTTTGAGAAGATTTTCGACACTGTTCTCAACATCATCATCCCGTTCAAAAATGTATTGAAGGACTCGCCTCGGGTAATCCGGATCGTCGCAGTGGCGCATTGTTCAGCTGTGTGATGGATGCAACCACGTTGCTGTTCTCCTTCGTGGGTGCGGCCGGCGTCTTCTTTAAAGCAGCCGCGAGTAGTTCCAAATTGCTGAATTTGGGCAAAGTCGGCGGGAGTTTTGTCCTGTCGCTGTTCAATCCTCTGGACGGCATTCCGCAACTGGCCTACGGCGGCGCCAAACTGATCGGCAAAAGTGCGCTGAGACTCGGCCACTTTGGCCAGTCCGCCACACGGCTGGGGGTCTTTCAGTTGCGCCGATTGACCGGTGCCGCCGGGGCTTACGACCTGGTCAAGGCCGTACAAAACAGCGGCTCCGCAATCGAAATCGCCAAGACCGTATCCGCGGTGAACCAGGGCCGCGCACTGTTCAACGACGCCACGATCAGTACGGCCAGGCAAGTTGTGAACCTGTTCATCGACACGACAACCAAATTACCCAACGTGCCTGACAAAATACTGGAAGAGCTCTACAGCACTGCGGTAATTGAAACCACCATCGAACTTGACGGGGCCAAGGATCTGAACGTCTTGATCGGTAAAGAGGGACTGAGTGAGCTGTTGCGAACCTATATGAGCAACAGCCGTATGTCTTACGCCGATGCAAGGTACGGTAAAGAATCGACAGATCACATCCAGTCATTGGAAGCCCTGGTCGTAATCGAGGCGCAAAACGCCGCCAGCCGCATTTAGTCGTTGCAAGACTGCCACGATGCGCCTTGTGACGGGCCTATACTCTATGGGCACACTCGAAGCGACCTGCAATCGTGTTTGATATATGGGGTGGCGCGTCGAGTGATCGTTCACGCAGGCCACGGCCTGCCTTCATCGTAGGGAGGACAAGATCATGGCGCGTAAATACATCGACTGCCGCGAGTTTCCAAGCGATTCCAAATGCTCGGTCGCACTGTCTGCGGACTCTGAAAACGAACTGCTCGAGGCCGCCGCACAGCATGCGGTCAGCGTTCACAAGCACACCGATTCACCGGAGCTGCGTGCTCAACTGAAGACGATGTTTCACGACGGCACCCCACCTGTTGAAGCACCGCGTCCCGCTTGATAAGGAGATCCTCCTGCGGGAACAAAAAAAGGGACAGACACGATTTCAGGCATATGCCGAACAATCGTGGTCTGTCCCTTGTTTCCTGCAAATGAGGTGGGAAGTTTGGCCAAATTATTCTCAGTTTTTAGGCCCCTTACGCGAGTGGTGTCTATAATTTTCCAGATATCGGCCCCATTGGTCAGTGAATACAAATGCCAGCAGATGACGATTCGCTGCCCGGTTCTGAAATCCTCTTCGACGAAGCTGATTGTGGCTTACTGCTTACCGCAGAAAATGGCCAGATCGCACAGGTCAACCTCACCTTCTGCCGCTGGATTGGCTACCGCAGAACAGAGCTGCTCGGTCGTCACATCCAAGACCTGATGAGTCTTGAAGGAAGGATGTTTCACAGGACGTACTGGACCCCTCTTATGCAAATCCAGGGCGTGATCGCTGATGTCAAGTTCGATCTCGTTCACTACAACGGACATTCAATTCCGATGATGCTCAGCGCTATTCGCTGTGAGAATTCTGCTGGCATATTTCATGAAATGACACTGTTCAAAGTCGAAGATCGGCAAAGGTACGAGCGTGAGCTCCTCAATGCCCGAATGCTTGCCGAAAGACATCTGGCAAAACACCTCAAGGATCAACGGGTAATGGATATTACCCAAGACAAACTGCGCATTACTTACGCCGCGGCTGAAGACAGGGCCCTGTTTGCCGAGCAACTTATCGGGATTGTCAGTCATGACCTGCGAAACCCTTTGTCGGCGATAAAAATGGCAACGGAACTGCTGGGCCGCAGAGAGATGGATGCTAAACAAGCACAAATACTTGGCCACATCGCCCACTCGGCAGAGCGCGCACAGCGTCTGGTGGCCGATCTGCTGGATTTCACCTTGACGCAGGTCGGGCGAGGTATCGAAGTCCTGCCCAAACCAGTCGCCCTACACGAACTGGTGGCCGACTGCCTGGACGAGTTGAGTCTGGCGTTCCCCGGGCATGAGTTGACCCACCTGCGTTATGGACAAGGTGACTTTACTGCCGACAGTGATCGGCTGTATCAGCTCATCGGCAACCTGGTCGCCAATGCAGTAGCCTACGGTGCTGCCGATAGCGAAGTTACCGTTTCTTCGCGCTTCGAAGACCAAACTATCATCATTACGGTGCACAACCTCGGCACACCCATACCGCTGGAGTTGCTCAAGGACCTGTTCGAACCGATGATCCGTGGCAGTCATGACAATGCTGAACTTAGAAGTGTCGGGTTGGGCTTGTTCATTGTTCGTGAGATCGCAAGGGCGCACTACGGCGATGTGGTTGTAGCATCTTCTCTAACGAACGGAACGACATTCACTGCAACCTTTCCTCGCACCTTAAAGTAGCTTGGATTGGCCACTCAGCCCCATCGCCCCTCCATTACTGGCCGACGATAGCCTGGCATGACTGGCCCAAGCTGCCCCTCCCGAGAGTCAGCAATCAGCTAAAAGTGGCCGGTGGTCGTTGCATTTCGCTCGCCGCCGGGCGTTTGGCTAAGCTGATTAAATCGGGACGAACTGAAACCTGAGTGATAGCGGCCATTAGCGGATCTGGATTGGCATCAAGACGGTAACTCCTAAAGGAGACGACCATGTATGCGGTTATAAGAACCTACCTGGGTGCTGGAGCAAAGCAGCTGTTCGATCTTTTAGAACAGCGCAAGGACGACGTCGAAGCTACCCTGCGGACAGTGCCTGGCCTGGTAAGTTACACACTGCTGAATACGGGTGATGGCGGTACGGCGGTGACTGTTTGCACGGACAAGGCCGGCAGCGATGCGAGCTTGAAAGTCGCGCGCGACTGGATTCAGAAAAATGCCTCGAATATCCACGCGAACCCGCCGATCGTGACGGAAGGTCCGGTGATTGTGCAGATCAAATAGCGTGCCTCTCCAGTTGATCTTACGTTAGAAGGGACAGACCGCGATTTAAGGCGAATGCCGGGCAATCGTGGTCTGTCCTCTGTTTTTCTTCTGTTATCCCAACCTGAATGACAAAGACGATCCCCTGTAGGAGCTGCCGAAGGCTGCGATCTTTTGATCTTGATTGTCGCAAATCAAGATCAAAAGATCGCAGCCTTCGGCAGCTCCTACGGGGGGATTTCGGGTGTTTAGGGGAGCTTGTTTAATTTGGCTGCGCGTTACTTCCTGAAAGCTACAGCGTCTTGCGTCATTGCCTACGACTACGCCAGAATCCGCCGGCTTGTGCGCCTTGACCCTGGCCTCTATCGTTTCCCTGCCACTGCCCATCAGTGGTCGGGTTTAGTCGCCCGTCGTTGCTAAGTCGCATAAGTGCCATTCAGTCAGGTATCCCATCCCTGCACTTGATGGTGGCTGTGCGCAGGGCACCCTCGGGTGCGCCGATTTCTTAGCTCGTCGGTCGACTAACCTGTGCACAGCTGCCTCCTTTCGTTTAGTCGCGAACTGGTCGCAGCCTCACTTTGAGAGTTAAGACATGTTCAAAATTACGCCTAATCCTCCAGAAACCGACGACGTTTCCCCGTACGAATCCAGCGATTCAAAAAAGCTCAACGACGCGGCTGAGCGCGCGCTCGATCATTACCTCAAGCCCCCCAAAGAACCCGCTGCTGCCCGTAAACCCAGCAGAATGTTCATCGTCGCCCCCGATATGGATACAGAAAGCTTGCTGGCCCATGCCTGCGAATCACTGGCATCAGCCAGTGTCATGCTCAGTGATTTTGCAAACCTTCTGGAAAACCCGCATCGCAACACCATGCTGGGCATTCAGCAGAACATCATGCTGGGCGAGCTGGCGGTGAACCGGGCGCTGGACAACATCGATCCGCAGAGTTAGTCGCTTCGCCTGTTGAAAGAACGGCCTTAACCAAGGCCGTTTTTTTATGGCGCTTCTATTTAGCCGACACAAGTGTACGGCGATTTGCGCTCACCGCTGTATGGGCCGGCCCACTCGTCACTCATGATAAAAATACGGCTCTCGTTACTGGAGCCGTCGTCATGGACCTCGCCACCCTCACGCTGTTTCTCCCGGCCTGCTTCGCCCTGAACATGGCCCCCGGCCCGAACAATCTGCTGTCGGTCAGCAACGCCACCCGCTACGGCTATCGTCGCGCCTGCGTGGCCGGCGTCGGACGCTTGCTGGCCTTTGCCGGGATGATCGCGCTGGCCGCCGCCGGGTTGTCGGTGGTGCTGCAAACCTCGGAATGGCTGTTCTACGCGATCAAAATCATTGGCGCCGCTTACCTGTTGTACCTGGCCTGGCAACTGTGGCGCGCCAATCCCGAGGCCGAACAGCACATCACCGGCAAGTCGATGGGGATCCTGGCTCTGGCGCGGCAGGAGTTTCTGGTGGCGGCGGGTAATCCCAAGGCTATCTTGCTGTTCACCGCATTCCTGCCGCAGTTCGTCGACCCGACTCGACCGATTGCCGCGCAATTCGTCGTGCTCGGCGCGTTGTTCCTGATGCTGGAATGGATCGCCATCAGCGCCTACGCCTACATGGGCCTGCACATGCGCCGCTGGTTCGCCGAACCACGGGGCAAGCGGATATTCAACCGTTGCTGCGCGGGATTGTTGTCGGCAGCAGCTTCGGTGTTGTTGATGGCGAAACGGGCCTGATCTTTACCCTTGAGACGGCCCTTTCAGTTCGACCTGATTGCCGTCCGGATCAAAGCAATAGATCGACAGCCCGTGGCCTTCGGCACCGAAACGCACCGCGGCTTTCTCGGGTGTCAGGCCGAAGGACTGCAAGTGACTGACCAGCGCTTCCTCGTCGAACGGTTCAATGCGCAGGCAGAAATGATCGACGTTGCGCCGTTCGTTGCCAGCGGCAGCACCGCCTTTGCGGCCGAGTTCACCGTGGATGTCGACGAGGTCAATCATCGAGGTGCCCGCACGCAAATGCACCATGCCCAGGTCGTCACGGCGCTTGACCAGTTCGGCGCCGAATACCTCGCCGTAAAAAGTGATGCTTCGTTCGAGATCCTTGACGCGCAGGACGATGTGATCGATGTGTTTGATCGTGAACGGTTGCATTGGGATGGATTCCTGAAAATATCGTTTACAGGATTATCGGTGACCCGATGACTGTAGCTCAGCCACAAAAATTCACTGTCGATTTTCCGGTGGAGGCGCCGGGCGACGCGGCATATGCTCAGCCCATGAACCTACAAAACGCTGTGCTTCCGCCCCACGCCGAGATGGTTCGCGCCATGCTCGAACGCGACACCGCCTACGAGGGGGTGTTCTTTACCGCGGTCAAAACCACTGGCATTTTCTGCCGCCCCGGCTGTACGGCGCGTAAACCGAAGCCGGAAAACGTCGAGTTCTTTGCCCATGCCGATGAGGCGATGTCGGCGGGCTATCGGGCATGCCTGCGTTGCAAGCCGTTGGACGCCAAAGCCATCGCGCCGGACTGGGTGCAGCGACTGCTCAAATCCGTGGACGCCGACCCCGACCTGCGCTGGACCGATGCCCAATTGCTCGCCGAGGGCATCGAGCCGCTGAAATTGCGCCGCTGGTTCAAGCAGCATTTCGGCATGACCTTTCACGCCTGGCTGCGTACCCGACGCCTTGGCATGGCCTTGGGCGGCATCAAACAGGGCGAATCCATCGACAACGCCGCGTTCGACTCCGGCTACGAATCCCTGAGCGGCTTTCGCGATGCGTTTCAAAAGTCGTTCCATATCACGCCCGGCCGTGCCGCCCACAGCGAGCCACTGCTGTTCACTCGGCTGACCACACCGCTAGGGCCGATGATCGCCATGGCCGAACAGCGTGGTCTGGTGCTGCTGGAGTTTCTCGATCGACCGGCACTGACCAAGGAAATCGAAGAACTGCAGAACCGGTATGGTTACGCCGTGGCCCCCGGGCATAACGGACATCTGCAGCAGATCGAAGAAGAACTGGCGCAATACTTCGCTGGTAAACGAACCGAATTCAACGTGCCACTACATCTGCCCGGCAGCGCTTTCGCCCGGCAGGTATGGGCCGAACTGATGAAGATCCCCTACGGCCAGACCACTACTTATGGCGCCATCGCCGCGCAACTCGGCAAGCCCGGCGCCAGTCGCGCCGTGGGGCTGGCCAACGGACAAAACCGCTTGGCGATTATCTTGCCCTGTCACCGGGTGATCGGTGCAGATGGCTCATTGACCGGCTATGGTGGAGGACAACCGCGCAAGGCGTTTCTGCTCAGGCTGGAAAGCGCCGCGGTGCAAATCACCCAACAACTCGCATTCTGATCACTCCACCGTTTATTCAAAAAAAAGTCATAAGGAAGGACATTCGATGGACACACTCGACAACCAATTCCACCAACTGCACCAAAGCGGCCTGCTGATTCTGACCAACGTCGCCGATGCCACCGGGGCGCGACTGGTGGAACAACTGGGCAGCAAGGCCGTCGCCACCAGCAGCGCGGCGGTGGCTTGGGTTCACGGTTACCCGGATGGCAACACTTTGCCGCTTGAACGTCTCGTTTCCACCGTCGAATCCATCGCCCGAGTCACCACGGTGCCGTTGACCGTGGACATTGAGGCCGGTTATTCCGATGACCTGGGTCGGGTCGCGGAAGTGATCGACGCCGTCATCGCTGCCGGTGCCGTGGGGATCAATATCGAAGACGGTGCTTCGCCGCCCGAACTGCTGGCGCGCAAGATCGAAATCGCTCGCCAGGTCGCCAATCGCCGGGACGTAAAGCTATTTATCAACGCTCGGACCGACGTGTACCTCAGGGGGCTGGTGCCGGCCGAAGATCGCGTCGCAGAGACACTCAAACGGGCCGCGTTGTATCAGGCCGCCGGTGCCGACGGGCTGTTCGCGGCGGGCGTCACGGCGGCGTATGAGATCGAAGCGCTATGCCGTGGCACGACGCTGCCGGTGAACGTGCTAGGTTTCGCGGACCTGCCTTCGCCGGAAGAACTGCAAGCCCTTGGCGTGCGCCGTTTGAGCGCCGGCTCGAGCATCGCCGAATTCCTCTACGGCGCCATGGCGTCGGTGGCGAAAAGCTTTCTGGAAACCGGAAAACTCGATAGCAGCGACCTCAAGGCCTTCACTTATGGCCAAGTGAACGCCCTGCTGGCCCCCACCGGCAAAGTTTGACCGCAAGCAATGGAGTGCGGCGCTACGGGGCGACGACTAATCTTCCCGCAGTCACCCGCACTTCAGGATGCTCCATGCCCGACACCTATCAACTGGCCAGCGAATTTCTCTCGGCCCTCGATACCGATTGGCAACGTCACATCAGCGCCATCGGCCCCTGCCTGCATCAGCCCCATGCGGCTCGCGATCCTTACGAATCGCTGGTGCGAGCGATTGCCTATCAGCAACTGCATGCCAAGGCCGGCGATGCGATTGTCGGCCGGCTGCTGGCGCTGTTTCCTTCAAGCACCTTCCCAAGACCTGCGCAGATTCTGGCGACAGACTTCGAAAAGATGCGCGGTTGCGGATTTTCCGCCAGCAAGATCGCGACCATTCAGGGCATCGCTCAAGCGGCTCTGGACGGCGTGGTGCCGGATTACGCCACGGCCTTGGCCATGGACGATGAAGCGTTGATCGAACGCTTGATTACCTTGCGCGGGGTGGGTCGCTGGACGGTGGAAATGCTACTGATCTACAGCCTGGAGCGGCCAGACATTTTGCCGGCCGATGACTTTGGGGTGCGCGAGGGATATCGGCGGCTGAAGGGGTTGGAGATACAGCCGACTCGTAAGCAGATGATTGAAATCGGGTTGGCATGGCGCCCTTATCGGACGGTGGCGGCGTGGTACTTGTGGCGGGTGCCTAACCGGTAGACCGAGTTATCGTTCATCGCGGGCAAGCCCGCTCCCACAAGGATCGAGGCTGTTCACAGATTTTTGTCCCTCCCACGGAACCTGTGGGAGCGGGCTTGCCCGCGATAGCGGCCGCTCAGCCACCCTGAATTCAACTGCCCGGAAACCCTGACGGTCTAGGCTGTCTTGAGCCATCCCAAGACCCGTCGGAGGTTCCCATGCAGCTCGAAGGCTCCTGCCATTGCGGCGCAGTGTCGTTCAGCCTGACCAGCGCCCACCCCTACCCTTATCAACGCTGCTATTGCTCGATCTGTCGCAAGACCCAGGGCGGTGGCGGCTATGCGATCAACCTGGGCGGCGATGCCGACAGCCTCAAGGTGCACGGTCGCAAGCACATCTCGATTTACCATGCGCGGCTCAAGGAAGAAGGTGACAAACGCGCCCGCCGCAGCACCGCCGAGCGGCATTTCTGTTCCGTTTGCGGTTCGGGATTATGGCTGTTCAGCCCTGAATGGCCGGAGTTGATTCATCCGTTTGCCTCGGCCATCGACACTCCGTTGCCGGTACCACCGGAACACACGCACCTGATGCTCGGCTCCAAGGCGCCGTGGGTGGAAGTCGAGGCGCATCCGGGCGACCAGCAGTTCGACGTCTATCCGGAAGAGTCCATCGCCCAATGGCATGAGCGCCTGGGGTTGAGCCGTTAGGCTGCTTCTGATTTATGAGGGCCCGAAAAGATCGCAGCCTGCGGCAGCTCCTACGCCGACCGTGCACACCTGCGAATGAGCGGATGTACCCCGCTCCTGTAGGAGCTGCCGCAGGCTGCGATCTTTTGATCTTCTGCCTTTATCACGCCGCTACCGGCACACCACTGTGAAAGCGGAACTCCACATCCGGCGACTCGATCAACGCCTGCTCGGCGTCACGAACCTTGTCGATCACCTGGGCGATGTCCTTGGCGTCACCGTACTGATAGGCCAGTTTCAGGTAACCCTGGAAATGCCGCGCCTCGCTTTTCAGCAGGCCGAAGTAGAACTTGCCCAGTTCTTCATCCAGATGCGGCACCAACGCCTCGAAACGCTCGCAGCTGCGGGCTTCGATGAAGGCGCCAACCACCAGCGTATCCACCAGTTTCACCGGTTCGTGGCTGCGCACCACTTTGCGCAGCCCCGAGGCGTAACGCCCGGCGGACAGCTGACGCAGCTCGATCTTGCGCTTCTTCATCAGGCGCATGACCTGTTCGTGGTGCACCAGCTCTTCCCGGGCCAGACGCGACATCAGGTTGATCAGATCGACGTGGGAGTGATATTTGGCAATCAGGCTCAACGCCGTGCTGGCCGCCTTGAATTCGCAGTTTTTGTGGTCGATCAGTAGGGTTTCCTGATCGGCCAGCGCGGCCTGGACCCAGCCATCGGGCGTGCGGCAGCCAAGGAATTCGTGAATTTCGGGAAGGATCATGGGGCTCACGGATAAAAGGTACAGAACGAAGGGCGCCGATTATACCGGCCTGCCGACAGACCACCAGCCGCCAACCGTTGATATGCATCAAGTCGCCGAATGCCGACCAGCAACTATAGTTGTCCAACGCAGTGTTTTTTACCTTCCAGGGAGATTCCGATCATGCAAGCCATTCGCAGCATTCTGGTGGTCATCGAACCCGAGCACTCGGAGAGCCTGGCGCTCAAACGGGCCAAACTGATCGCTGGCGTGACCCAGGCCCATTTGCACCTGTTGGTCTGCGATAAAAAGCATGACCACGCTGGCATGCTGGGTGTGCTCAAGGCGGCCCTGCTGGAGGACGGTTACAGCGTCACCACCGAACAGGCCTGGAACGAAAGCCTGCAAGAAACCATCGTCGATGTGCAGCAAGCCGAAGGCTGCGGGCTGGTGATCAAGCAGCACTTCCCCGACAGTGCGTTGAAAAAGGCCCTGCTGACCCCGGCGGACTGGAAACTACTGCGCTCCTGCCCTACTCCAGTGTTGCTGGTGAAAACCTCGAAACCCTGGACCGGCGGCGTGATCCTGGCGGCTATCGATGTCGGCAACATCGACGGCGAACACCGTACCTTGCATGCCAGCATCATCGATCATGGCTACGACATCGCCAGCCTGGCCAAAGCCCATTTACACGTAATCAGCGCCCATCCATCGCCGATGCTGTCGGCGGCCGACCCGACATTTCAGCTAAAAGAAACCATCGAGGCCAGTTACCGCGAGCAGTGCAAGGCGTTCCAGGCCGAGTTCGACATTGATGATGACCATCTGCACATCGAGGAAGGTCCGGCGGATGTGTTGATTCCGTATATGGCCCATAAATTGGGAGCATCGGTGACGGTGATCGGCACCGTGGCGCGGACCGGGTTGTCCGGGGCGTTGATCGGTAATACGGCGGAAGTGGTGCTGGATGCGCTGGAAAGCGATGTGCTGGTGCTCAAGCCGGATACGGTCATGGATCATCTGGAAGAGATCGTGACCCAGCATTAAGCAAGATCAAAAGATCGCAGCCTTCGGCAGCTCCTACATGGATCGTATTCCCCTGTAGGAGCTGCCGAAGGCTGCGATCTTTTGACTTTAAAAATCAGCCGCCGAACGCATCCTTGAGAAACCCCGGCGCAATGTAGCGCTGGTAATGCGCCTCAGACAGCAGGAAAAATTCCCGATCAATGGCATCGCGCAATTCCGGGAGGTTCCAGTCGCGGAACTCCGGCAGCAACACCATCCCGTAGGCTTCCAGATTATTGATCACCCGCGCACCCCGGGCGATCAATTGGTATGCCCAGCAATACTCCGACTGATGCGGCACAAAACGAATCTTGCGCTGCTCCAGCTGCAGACGCAGCAACGCGGGATCGAAAATCTCTAGCTTGCTGGCCATCACCTGCGACAACAGTTGCTCAAGACGCAGCCATACCGCGCGTTTTTCTTCCTCGTTGTAACCATTCCAGTGAATCACTTCATGGTGGAAACGCTTGCAGCCACGGCACACCAAATCACCGTAAACAGTGGAGCAGAGGCCGACGCAGGGGGTCTTGATGGTCTGATTGGGCATAGGTAGGCAAAACACGGGAAAGCAGAACAGATCGGCATGTTAGCCCTTTGTCTAACATTCATCACCCCTCAAAATTCAGGGCGGAGGGTCTATTGGACTTTAGTGACGGCCGCGTTGCGCGCCTACGTGCGCGAGGCTGCGTTGCGGGATTTGCCAAGGGAACAACCATTAGCAGCATCCCGCGCCTTGCCTCGCACACGTAGGCCCACAACGTGCCTCGCCACCAAAGTCCAATAGACCCTCACTTACCTTTAATTTTTTTTTGCCGTAGAATCAGCCAGCCTTTTAAGGCGCCAATGTCCGTTAGAAGCTGTTTTCAAAGCGTCACGAGCACAGTCGTTCCTTCAGAGCGGTGTTGGCGAAGGGTTTTTCAGCGGTGAAAAACCTGACGCCAACCCTCATCAGCTCCCCGTTCTGCAGGCGTAAAACTTTGAAAGCAGCTTCTGTAAGGAATTGTCGGTAATTCTGGCTAAGCGGCCCACAACGCCACGCAGCGCATGAGTACGGCAATTTCGGGATGAGCGTCCCGGACACCCATTTGGGACCACTGATGAGGGTAATAACTGTGCTTGAAGCCTACCGCAAACATATCGAAGAGCGTGCAGCACTGGGGATCGTTCCCCAGCCGCTTAACGCCGAACAAACTGCAGGCCTGGTCGAGCTGCTGAAAAATCCCCCGGCTGGCGAAGAAGCCTTCCTCGTTGACCTGATCACCAATCGCGTTCCACCTGGAGTGGACGAAGCGGCCTATGTAAAGGCCGGTTTCCTCTCTGCCCTCGCCAAAGGCGAAGCCAAATCCCCTCTGATCGACAAGAAGCGCGCTGTTGAACTGCTCGGCACCATGCAGGGCGGCTACAACATCGTGACGCTGGTCAATCTGCTGGACGACGCCGAACTGGCACCAGTAGCCGCCGAAGAACTCAAGCACACCCTGCTGATGTTCGATGCTTTCCACGACGTCGCTGAACGCGCCAAGAACGGCAACGTTCACGCCAAAGGCGTGCTGCAATCCTGGGCTGACGGCGAGTGGTTCAAGAACCGCCCTGTGCTGGCCGACAAGATCAGCCTGCGCGTGTTCAAGGTGACTGGCGAAACCAACACCGACGACCTGTCCCCTGCTCCTGATGCCTGGTCCCGCCCGGACATCCCGCTGCACGCCCTGGCCATGCTGAAAATGGCTCGCGACGGCATCGTGCCGGACGTACAAGGCTCCACCGGTCCGATGAAGCAGATCGAAGAAATGCGCAACAGCGGCTTCCCGATCGCCTACGTCGGTGACGTGGTCGGTACTGGTTCGTCGCGTAAATCGGCCACCAACTCGGTGCTGTGGTTCTTCGGCGACGACGTTCCTTTCGTGCCGAACAAGCGCGCTGGCGGCTTCTGCTTCGGCAGCAAGATCGCTCCAATCTTCTACAACACCATGGAAGATGCCGGCGCACTGCCAATCGAATTTGATGTGACCAACATCAACATGGGCGACGTGATCGACCTGTACCCGCACGCTGGCAAAGTCTGCAAGCACGGTACCGACGAAGTCATCACCACCTTCGAAATGAAGACCCCTGTGCTGTTGGACGAAGTCCGTGCCGGCGGTCGTATTCCGCTGATCATCGGCCGTGGCCTGACCGATAAGGCTCGCGCCGAACTGGGTCTGCCAGCGTTCGACCTGTTCAAGAAACCGGATGCCCCGATCGAAAGCACCAAGGGTTTCACCCTGGCGCAGAAAATGGTCGGCAAGGCGTGCGGCGTAGCCGGTGTGCGTCCAGGCACCTACTGCGAACCGAAGATGACCACCGTCGGTTCCCAGGACACCACCGGTCCAATGACCCGTGACGAACTGAAAGACCTGGCGTGCCTGGGCTTCTCCGCTGATCTGGTGATGCAGTCGTTCTGCCACACCGCGGCTTATCCAAAGCCGATCGACGTAACCACCCACCACACCCTGCCTGACTTCATCATGACCCGCGGCGGCGTTTCCCTGCGTCCGGGCGACGGCATCATCCACAGCTGGCTGAACCGCATGCTGCTGCCGGACACCGTCGGTACCGGTGGTGACTCCCACACCCGTTTCCCGATGGGCATTTCGTTCCCGGCCGGTTCCGGTCTGGTCGCATTCGCCGCTGCCACTGGCGTGATGCCGCTGGACATGCCGGAATCGATCCTGGTGCGCTTCAAAGGCGAGATGCAACCGGGCGTCACCCTGCGTGACCTGGTTCACGCCATTCCTTACTTCGCGATTCAGGCTGGCTTGCTGACCGTCGAGAAGAAAGGCAAGAAGAACGCCTTCTCCGGCCGCATCCTGGAAATCGAAGGCCTGGACAACCTGAGCATCGAACAGGCTTTCGAGCTGTCCGACGCCTCGGCCGAACGTTCGGCTGCCGGTTGCACCATCAAGCTGTCGAAAGAGTCGATCACCGAATACCTGCAATCGAACATCACCCTGCTGCGCTGGATGATCGGTGAAGGCTACGGTGATGTGCGTACCCTGGAACGTCGTGCTCAAGCGATGGAAGCCTGGATCGCCAACCCTGAGTTGATGGTTGCCGATGCTGACGCCGAATACGCTGAAATCATCGAAATCGACCTGGCCGACATCAAAGAGCCTGTGCTCTGCGCGCCAAACGATCCGGACGACGCCCGTCTGCTGTCCAGCGTTGCTGGCGAGAAGATCGACGAAGTGTTCATCGGTTCGTGCATGACCAACATCGGTCACTTCCGCGCTGCCGGCAAGTTGCTGGAACAGGTCAAGGGTCAGCTGCCAACCCGTCTGTGGCTGTCGCCGCCGACCAAAATGGACGCTCACCAGCTGACCGAAGAAGGCTACTACGGCATCTACGGCAAGGCCGGCGCACGCATGGAAATGCCAGGCTGCTCGCTGTGCATGGGTAACCAGGCACGTGTAGAGCCGAACTCCACCGTGGTGTCGACATCGACCCGTAACTTCCCGAACCGTCTGGGTGACGGCGCGAACGTCTACCTGGCTTCGGCCGAGCTGGCGTCCGTTGCGTCCATCCTGGGTCGCCTGCCGACCGTCGAGGAGTACATGGAATACGCTGGCAAGATCGACAGCATGGCGGCCGACGTTTACCGCTACCTGTCCTTCGACCAGATCGCCGAGTTCCGTGAAGCTGCTGCGAACGCCAAC
Source organism: Pseudomonas sp. TH37 (assembly GCF_016650735.1). Lineage (NCBI taxonomy): Bacteria > Pseudomonadati > Pseudomonadota > Gammaproteobacteria > Pseudomonadales > Pseudomonadaceae > Pseudomonas > Pseudomonas sp. TH37. The sequence goes on along the minus strand of NZ_JAEKFD010000002.1, from coordinate 568,657 downwards.
ATCCCGGTCGTTCAAGCCTAACGTTACAACGCCATAAAAAACGCCGCCCATCGTGAGATGAGCGGCGTTTTTTTATGCCTGCGACACCTCCCCGGCCAACGTGAGCGCTTGGTGTACGGCAACGTCGACACTCAAGTCGCTGAGAATGACCTGTTCGCGCTCCCGTGCGGGCAATATCGAGAGTACCGCCTGAGCCTGGTCCTTGAGCCGCGCCAGGATCAACAACATGTTCAGCGCCCGCACCTGCAAAAAGAACGCTTGCAGCGCTTCGATGCTGGTGCCATCCAGATCGGGCGACTCTTCGAGGCTGAGAATAATCGTATGCACCGGTGGCTCTGAGTGCCGGGCCAGATGCAGCGCACCACCCAGAATGCGTTCCACATTAGCGAAAAACAGTGCCTCGCTGGGCCTGACGATCAATATGCCGGGGGTTTCCACGGCTTGAGGATGGTGCTGCAGATCGACGTAATCGTGACCGCTGCCCATTTGCCCCAGCACTTGAATATCCGCCGAAGACATCTGTTTCAGCATCAACACCACGCTGATCACCACCGCCACCAGCAAGCCGTCCAGCACCCCCAACACCAGCACCGCTGCTACTGCACAGATCACCAGCAAGCGGTCGCGGCGCCAGATGAAATAGCGCCCCAATGGCTGCAGGCTCAAACCACGCGCCAAGGCATGAATGACGATGGCAGCCAGCACCGGCTCGGGAGTCAGGGCGATGTAGGGCAGCACCGTCAATACGATGAGCAAGACCACCCCCGCCGCCACCGCGCCGGCCAGACGCGAACCGGCCCCCGCCGCCTCATTGGCCGACGTCGCGGAGTAACCGGCGCCCGCCGGCATGCCATGGAATAGCCCGGACAGCAGATTGGCCGCGCCGAGGGCCAGCAGATCGCGGTTCGAGGAAACCCGATCACCGTGCTTGAGCGCAAACGAGGTGATCGATCCGTAAGACTCGGCATACAGAATCATCACCATGGCAATCGCCAATTCCCCCAGACGCAGCCAGTCGGTAAACGGCAACACTGGCAGCCGAGGCATTTCAAGGCTCAGATCGATCACACCGATCATTTTCACCCCGTAGGCCGGCAAGTTCAGCCATTGGCCGGCCGCAATGCCGAGCGCCACCACCAGCAAACCTCCGGGCAAACGCCGGACCCGCGCGCACAGCCACAGCACCACCAACGACACGGCCGCCACCAGCGCGCCGACCCGATTCCATTGTGGCAACTGCTCCAGCAACTGCGGCATGAGGTGGAGCAGATTGCCGCTGTTCAAGTGCACATCGACGGCACTCGCTACCTGCTTGAGGATGATGGTTATCGCCAGGCCCAAGGCAAAGCCGCGCAACACCGGTTTGGCAATGAACGAGGTCACGCTGCCGAGCCTGAGCAGCCCGGCCAGCAAAAAGAACCCACCGGTCACCAGCACCAGACCGATCGCCAGGCTCATACGCAGGGCGGAATCACCGTTGGCCAGCGTGGCGGTGGAGGCAGCCAGAACGGCGGCGGAGGAAGAGGTCGCGGAAACGATCGCAAAACGGCTGGTGCCTAATAGCCCGTAGCACAGCAGACCGGCAAACAACGCAATGACCCCGGCCTGTGGCGGTAACGCAGCAATGGTGGAATAGGCGACCGCCTCGGGCAACAACAAACCGGCAATTGACAAGCCGGCCAAAACGTCCAGCCAGCGATTGGGTATATCGGCAGGGGGTTGCGCCGTTGCGCCAGTGGCACCTGCCATAAAGCGTCTCCAGAGAAAGCGCTCCACGATGATGCGCTAATGCAACCCGCAGCTTAGTCGTTAATCCCCTGCAATGGTGTGCTCTGGATCAGGTTGCCCTGATCTTCGCAGGAGCGAGGCTTGCCCGCGTTATCGTTCTTCGCGGGCAAGCCGGATCGCTTCAACAGGGTATGGGTCAGGCCGTCAGTGAATAGATCAACGCTGAAATCGCCACCAGGCCCACCGCTGTCACGAATACATTGGACGCTTGACCACGAAAGCGCGCCATGGCCGGGACCTTGCGGATCGCGTACATCGGCATCAGGAACAGGATCGCCGCGATGATCGGGCCACCGAGGGTTTCGATCATGCCGAGAATGCTCGGGTTCAGCGTGGCAACGATCCAGCAGACCACCAGCATGAACGCCGCAGTCATACGGTCCAGCGTCTTCGGTGCCGGGCGTTTGCCGCTCTTGACGATCAGGCCCTTCAAGCCTTCGCTGGCGCCGATATAGTGGCCCAGGAACGACTTGGAAATGGCCACGAAGGCAATCAACGGCGCCGCGAAGGCGATGGTCGGGTTGCTGAAGTGGTTGGCCAGGTACGACAGGATCGACAGGTTCTGCGCCTTGGCTTCCGCCAGTTGTGCCGGCGACAGGGTCAGCACGCAGCTGAAGACGAAGAACAGCACCATCACCACCATCAAGATGTGGGCACGGGACAGGATCTGCGAGCTGCGCTCTTCGGCATGCGCGCCGTAGCGGCGCTTCTGGTCCACCGCGAACGCCGAGATGATCGGCGAGTGGTTGAACGAGAACACCATCACCGGAATCGCCAGCCACAGGGTGTGCAGCAACGCCGACGACTCAGGCAGCGTGGTCGCGGTGCTGAGGATGCCGCCATTCCAGTGCGGAACCAGGAACACCGCCAGGAACAGCAGCGCGACGATGAACGGATACACCATCAGGCTCATGGCCTTGACGATCGCCTGTTCACCGCAGCGCACCACTGCCAACAGGCCGAGAATCAATACGAACGACAGCACGGCGCGCGGTGGCGGCATGATGTGCAGTTGATGTTCGAGGAAACTGCCCACGGTGTTGGTCAGGGCCACGCTGTAGATCAGCAGGATCGGGAAGATCGCGAAGAAATACAGCAACGTGATCAACGCGCCGGCCTTGATGCCGAAATGTTCTTCCACCACTTCGGTGATGTCGGCGCCTTCGCGGCCGGACAACACAAAGCGGGTCAGGCCACGGTGCGCGTAAAACGTCATGGGGAATGCCAGCACTGCCAGGATCAGCAGCGGCCAGAAACCGCCCAGCCCCGCGTTGATCGGCAAAAACAGGGTACCGGCCCCGATTGCCGTGCCAAACAGGCCCAGCATCCAGGTGGTGTCATGGCGATTCCAGCTTTCTAGGCTCGCTGGTGTCGCCGCTACATAGCGTTCGTCGACGCTATTGGCCTGATCATTCATCCGGTCGGATCTCCGCTTTCCGGTCACTTGCCACCCGGTCAGGACGAGTCGGAAAAATCCGACAGGCAGCGCCCTGGCCGAAACAGGGGCGCGATTGTCCGGGATTAATCAGCAGAAGCAAAGACTTAGCTGAGGAATGGTTGTACGGATCAGATGGGGGTCGGCACGACGAACTCCTTGTAGCAGCTGTCGAAGCCTTCGGCTTGTAGCAGCTGTCGAGCCTGCGAGGCTGCGTTCGGCTGCGGAGCAGTCGTCAAACCAGAACTTGCGGTGCGTCAGACAAACCGCATCAGCCGGATTCACGACTGCTGCGCAGCCGAACGCAGCCTCGCAGGCTCGACAGCTGCTACAGATTGCATTTCGGCTGTACAACATTCATTGCGGACAAATCCTCTCCCATCTGCCGCGCGCTGATCTAGTGTTGTCTATAGAAGGATCGCAGGCTTCGCCAGTTCCTACCCTTGGGAGTCAAAAACCCTGGCCATTGCCAAACCGCTCTGGAGTCAGCAATCTGAAGTGACGTTCGAGCCCCCAACATTCCGCTGCCCGCAGGAGCCCAGCATGACCGCAACTGTTCTGGTACTGGTTGAAACCATCAATGAATACCTGCCGATTCTCGAACATCAGGGGTTTCATCTGATCCTGGCCCCGACCCCGGCCGAGCGCGCCGCTGCCATTGCCCGACAGGGCGGTCAGATCGATGCGGTGCTGACGCGCGGCCCATTGGGCCTGCACGCCAATGAAATTGCCGCCCTGCCCAACCTCAAGATCATCTGCGTGATCGGCGCCGGCTACGAGCACGTCGACCTGCAAGCCGCCGCCGACCGCGGCATCACCGTCACCAACGGGGCCGGCGTCAATGCCTCTTCCGTCGCCGACCACGCCATGGCGCTGCTGCTGGCACTGGTGCGGGATATTCCTCGGGCCGATGCTGCCGTGCGTCGGGGCGAGTGGCCGAAAATCATGCGCCCTTCCCTGGCCGGCAAACGCCTGGGCATCCTCGGCCTTGGGGCCGTCGGCATCGCTATCGCCAAACGTGCGGCCAACGGCTTCGACATGAGCGTGAGTTACCACAATCGCCAGCATCGCAGCGACGTACCCTATACCTTCTGCTCAACGCCAGCCGAACTGGCACGCCATTCGGACTTTCTGATCATTGCCGCACCCGGCGGGCTCGGTACCCAACACTTGATCAACAGGCAGGTACTCGACGCTTTGGGGCCCAACGGATTTATCGTCAACATCGCGCGGGCCAGCGTGATCGTCACGGCAGACCTGATCAGCGCGCTGGAACAACGACGGATCGCCGGTGCCGCGCTGGATGTCTTCGATAACGAACCCCAGGTGCCGGACGCTCTTAAGGGACTGGCCAACGTGATTTTGACCCCGCACGTCGCCGGATTGTCCCCGGAGGCCACCCAAGGCACCGTGGAATTGGTCGGCAAAAACCTGATGGCGTTTTTTTCCGGCCAACCGGTCCTGACCCCGATTGCTTTACCGCCGCCGACGGCAGCCACCCGACTCAATCACTAAAGGACGCCCAACAGCGTCCACAGTCGCCGGGATTCGGCATCGGCGCTGATCAGTTCTCCAAGCAGCTCGCTCAGGGGCTTGTTGCCCCACTCCACGCCCCGTTTGATCAAATAGGGAACCGGGCTGTGGGGTTCGGTGCGCGCCAGGTACTCGGCGATCAACAGCAATTGCCGGTACGCCTCTTCACGATTCGCCGGCTCGCTGAACACTTGGGGCGTCGGAATGATGTCCGGCACGGCGGCCGGGCTCGATGCCGCCACCGCAGGCGTTTCGACAGGCGCCGGGGTTGGTTTTCGTGGATGCATGGCGATGAACTCCTGAACCAGCGTCAACAACGCTTCGATCACATCCTGCAGCGCTTTGAAGCCTGGGGCCTGGTTGCCGAGATACGCGTCGCTCCACACCTCCAGGCGTTGCAGGTGCTGCTGGCTGAGCAGCAGCGTGCCTTGGCTGCGCAACCAGAATGACAACGGGGTGGCGCGAATCTGTTCGGTCAGTTTCTTCTGTTCGTTGCGTGCGTTCTCGGCCGAGGTCTTGGCCGTTTTACTGTCGCTAGCCTGTACCTGTTGCAGCTGCAACCGGCGCCAGGCATCCAGACAGAAACTATCGAATTCATTGTTGCGCGGCTCGAACAGCGGCACTCGGGTCAGCAACACTTCAGCGTAGCGTCGTGCCAGCCATTCGAGCGGTATCACCCGCCATGACTGATCGCCGTCCTCAGCCTGTGGGTGCAGGTGCTCGGGATAGCGCTCGCATAACCCGGCCACCAGCGCCAGGCTGCCCGGCAAACCTTCGAGCCCGTCCTGATGCAGCCAGGCCTCCCCCAGCCAGGCGCTGAGCATCAAATCCTTGCTGCGTTCGAGCAGCAGGCTGGTGGTCAGTTTTTCCAGTTCCGGCCATTGGGCGCGCTTGATCGACGACTGCCAGACCCCTGTGGGCAAACTGGTGTCGTCCTCGCGGCGCAGTTCGCGCAACCGGTCGAACTCAGGCTCATAACGCAGGTCCTGGCCACAGGGGGCCTCCACGCTGATCGGTTCGAGCAGTTGGGTGATCAGTTCCGGCAACGGCGTTGAAGGTTGATTCACAGCCCCTCCTTTTGGGATTCGATGTCATGGGCTTCAATGCCCGCGGTTGATCTCGTCACCATGAACGGTGAGCGCGGGGCCCGGGTTGGCAAGGGCTGAATGGACAGCGGCAATTTCGAGCCCTGGGTCATCAACGACAGGCGCACAAACATCAGCGTTTGCTCGGCGGTGGTGGTGCTGGCCTGCGTCGTCACAGGCAGGCGCAAGGTCAACGGAAAATCCGTGTAGTCCATGTTCGGCTGGCGCTGCACTGACCCGTGCGAGCGCATCAAGCGCAATAACGACCACGGACCGCTGTACTCCCAGCCCGCTTCCAGATCCCGCACCACCAGGCTCGGCTGCAACGGATCGTTGGCCGGGCGTTGGTAGCCATTTCGGGCCCAACGCAAGGTCAGCCGAATCGGTTGACCGACCATCCAGCGCAGGTTCTGCTGGGCCTCACCGGGGAAGCTGAGCTGTTGATTGCCGGCATTCAAGCCCCAGGCAATCACCTGATCGGCACCCCGCTCTTCCTCTCGATCGGTGCGCCAGCGCACGTCCATCTCCAGCCCCAACACACCGCTCTTGTCGCGTACAAACATCGGGCCCAGCCAGGTGCTGGCTTGCTTCAGACGATTGAGAAAGTCCTCGGCGGCCAGGCGTTCCGGGGTCTGGCTCAGCAACAATCCGGCCTGCGCCACCGGCAAACGCTTGTCGATCAGCTCCAGCAAATGCTGGACCCTGGCCGGATCAGCGTCGGGGGCTTGAAGGCCATTGGCAAACGGAAAGCGTTCCGCCAGGTACTGATTGAAATAATTAGCCAGGTCGTTCCACGCTGCCGCCGCCTGTTGCTGTTGCAGGAACTGGCAGCGTTGCATGGCGGTTTGTTGCAAATCCACCGCCCGCAACGCCAATGTTCCGCGCCCGCCAGACAGGTTGGCGGTTTGCAGAATCTGGCCGCAGGACGTGGCGTCCATTTCAATGAAGTCGCGACTGACCAATTGTTCGATCTGCGCCGGCGAACTGGCGAGGTTCTGCTCCTTGTACTTGAGCAGATCGTCGTTGAGCGCATTGAACTGCGTCACGCGTTCATAATCCAGCGCCGAGAGGTTCTGTTGCTGGACTTTCAGCCATTCCAGCGCCGAGGTGCGTCGCTCGGTGATGCCGAGCATGGTGTTGAATTGCTGCTTGAGGCTCAGTTTCAAATCCTGCACGTCGTTGGCGCCATACAGTTGCAGACCGAGGTTTTTCGAGCCGTCCCACTGGCTGATTTCAGTGCGCCCGCTGAACAGCGGCTGGGCGACGATTTCGTCGAGGCCGCTGACGATTTCGGCCAGCGCGCGGCGGTTCAAGGCAGTTTGCAAACGTGTGGCCAGATCGCTGCGGCGCACCTCGACAAAGGCTTTCTGCAAGGCAATCGCCTGGGAGGCCTGCACATTGAAAACGCCGCTATGGACCTGAGCATTGTGCTCGCGCAGGCTCGACAACATGGCCTTGACCACCGCGCCTTCGGCCGCTTGCAGCAAGGCTCCGCGATACGCCGGGGGAATGCGCGGCAGCTCTTCGGCGGCGTAACTCTTATAGCTGGCGAAATAGTTCAGCGCACTGTCGAGGTCGTCGCCATCAACGCCCTGCCCTTGCCCATTCGGGGCTTCGGAGCGATCCGCGTGTAAGGCGATGGCCACAAAGTCACGTTTGAACAACGCCTGTACCGCGTTGTTCAGCTGCACCACATGTTCCTGCAAGACCAGTTGCCCGCTGCCTTGCTGAATCAATAAATTATCCCGGGAGCCGGCCTGGACGATCCATTGATCGCGAAAGCTCTGCTGCAGCTTGGCCGCCTGCATTTCCAACTGTTGTTCCAGTTGCGGTCCGAGCAAGGCGCTTTTGCGCACGTTGTCCAGCAACTCGCGATAGCCAGGCACCAGGTCCTGCCCTTTGCCACGGCCCCACGCCGAATTCGTCAAGCCGATCACGGTTTGCAGATCATCGACCAGTGCTCGCAAATCTTCGAGCTCGGTGAGCGAGTTGCCACTGCCGGCTTCCAGCCGTTCCAGATGCAGCTTGAGATAACCGGCCTGGCGCACGAAATTGTCGGCCAGGAAATACTGGTCCAGCCAGCGTTCCATGAGCCCGAGGAAGTTTTCCTCGATCACTGGGCGCTCGACGGTCAGATCCAGCGGTCGCAAGTCGCTGCCATCAGCATCGAACAACGCCCGGTTGTAAAAACCGGCGCGGTGCAAAGTGCCGACGTTGAGGTTCAGCGACAACGCGTTGTTGCTCAGCAACACCAGGTCTTCGAGGGGGGCCTTGGGATTGTTCAGCGCCTGACTGAACCACTGGTTCTGCTGTTCCAGACGCACCGCACGCTCCACCAGATCCTTGGCCTTGACGTAGTTTTGCCATTGAGCCGGATCTTCACTTTCGACGTTGCCCCGTCGTTCGGTGTTGCGGATGGTCTTGAGTTGCGCCAGCTCCGCGCTCAACAGGTCGCGCAACGGCAGCATCAAATGGCTCTGGGCGGTCAAGCGCAACTCGCTTGCCAGCTGCGCATCCAGCGAAGAGAACCAGGAGGTCGGAAATACCACTGAGGTGAAGCTCCAGCCCGGCGCCTTTTCCAGCACTCGCCAGAAGCCCTGGACGTTGCGCCGGGTCGACTCCAGCCGATGAGATTCATCGGTGACCGCCGCGTAGTTTTTCTGCGCCCCTTGCAGCAGGCGCGACAGTTCATGGGCCTCCTTGACCGAATCCTGCCAGACCCACAGCATGCCCGCGCCCCAGACCAGCGCAACCACCAGCGCCACCCCGCCGGTCACGCGCTGCCAGCGCTGACGCAGGCGTAACAGACGCGGCACCACCTGGGCCAGACCGCGCTCGGCGACCACCCGTCGCTGCCACAATTGCCGGGCGAAGGCGCTCTGCTGCAACCCGGTGTCGTAGGCCGAAAATCCGTCGGTGCTGTCTTCCGAGGGCTGATTGGCCGTGAAATAAATACCGCGAAAGCGCGGCGCCTCGCCTTGCGCATTGCCCTGGAAAACCGGTTCCAACAAGGATTGCAGATGGCGTCGCATGGCTTCGAAGCGTTCCGGCAAGCCATACAGCTCGCTGCTCAACTGCCCGGACAAGGCGCCGATTTCGATGATCGATTCCGCCAAAGCCCGAGTAACCTGATCCAGCGCCTGATCGCTCCATTGCGCTTGCCAGACCGCATCGGTCCCGTGGGGCGACGACCAGCCCAGCGTGCGTTCGCGGGTCTCGACCGGTAGCGCGGTGATCAATTCCTGAAAGCCCGGCAACTCTTCCATGCCGGTAATGACCACGTACACCGGCAAGCTCAGCCCGAACCGTTGCAACAAATCGATGAAGCGTCGACGCGCCGCCAACCCGAGGGTCGCGGCTTGTTCGACATTGCCCAGTCGACTGACCGGCACCGTCCAGATCACCCCGTCCAGCGGACGTTGACTGCGCAAGCGCAGGATCAATCCCAGCAAGCGCCACCAACCGCCGCGTTGCAGGTGCATGCCTTCATCCGGCAAAAACAGCGCCTGTGGCACCACCAGTACCGCCCCTTCAGGGTCCGACCACCAGCGACCAAACCAGGCCGGTTTGTCGGTGGGCTGCAAGCGCCACTGAGTACATAGCTGAGCGCCCTGGGTTTCGTTGCCGAGCATCAACAGCCATGGAATCTGGTACCGGTCCTGGGCGCCCTGCTCCTGCTCCATGTGCCGCACCGCCAGATAAAAACTGCGAATCGCCGCACCGCTTTGCGTGCGTAACCACCAGACCGCTACCCCGACAATCGCCAGCACCAACAGCACGGCGATGATGAGGCCGATAATCCCCAGCGTGCTCATGAGTCTTGCTCCGAGGCGGTCACGGAATCGGTCATCTGCAAGACCGGTTCGAGCTCCAGACGAATGTCACGCCAGAACAACTGCCCCAACCCGGTCAGCAGCAGCACCATGGCGAGAATCCCCAGGCCCAGGCGAAATCCGTCGGGCAACGAAAGACGCACCGGCAATTGCATCGGCGGTACCGCCGAAGGTTGTTCGAGCCGGGCACTGACGTCGGCATAATCCGCCTCGTGCTGCCAGGCAAAGGTGAACAGCGCCAGACGCCATTTTTCATGCTGGGCCTGATTCTGTTCGCCGCGCAGACGTCCCTGAAATCCCAGCACCAGACACTGCAAATAGACGTTGGCCAGATCGCGAGTGGTGGGAATCTGCTCGTCCAGCAGTTCCTTGATCGCCAGCGGTATCCGCTCACCGGCCTGACGACTGGCGTACAACCGCGACTCCAGCGGTTTTTCCTGCCAGGCCGACTGGCCCGGCCACGGCGTAAACAGCAAGGTTTCATCGACCAGCGCGACAAAGACATAGACCAGCGCTTTGACTTGCTCGGTGGCGGCGTCACCGACTTTGGCGAATGCGGCTCGCCAGAGCCGTTGGGAGATTTGCGTGGAGAGTTCGACCACCGCATCCACCAGCGCTTCGTCCTCGCTGTCCTTGGGCAACTGGTTCCAGTCCTGGGACCATTGCTGCCAGGCCTGGCGAAAAGCACTGCTCAGCGGCGCTTCGTGGAGGCCTCGTGTACCCGACCCGACATTGCCCTCAGACATATGACGTTCCTTCCGTGATCAAGCACTTTCACTCGCCTGGGCCACAAACAACACCACTTGCCATGGACTGCTGGCCAGCCTGGAAGCCGGGGCGGCAATCAGCAACGGCAACTGCCCGTCGAACCATTGGCCTTCGGCCGTCACCACAAACAGCCGCGTATCGTCGCCAACGCTGTAGGCCACTTGTTCATTGCGACTCATGGCCTGATGGGACAAACCACTCATGCGCTGGCGACTGAGCAACGCGATGTGCGGCTGCGACGCAATGATCGCCCCGCGCAACCATTCGCTAGCGGCCTGCTCGCTGGCACCGTTGGGCATGCGCAAACCGATGATCAGCCGTTGGCTCGGCTGGTCATCGGGCAATTGAATCGAGAAGGTCTGTTCACTGCGTTCGAACGCCAGGCTGCGATAACCGGCGCGGATCAATTCGAGAGTCTTTTCAAGCCAGTCGAGCACCGCTTCATAGCCACGCTGCAACTCAAGAAAATCCAGTGGAGCGAACGCCGGAACACCGGCCAATGGATCGAGCGCCGACCAGGCGCCGGCCAACCCGAGCAGCAACCCATACAGCGCCTGAGGCGTCGCCACTCGACTGTTCAGCAGGCCTTCGACTTCCGGCAGCCGCGCCCAGAGCGCCGTCAACTGGCGACGAATTTCCAGCGCGTCGTCCTGATTGCCGGCCTGCTGCGCCTGGCGCAAACGACCGGCGAGGAACATGCATTTCTCCCGCGCCCGGGCACACAGCGCCGCCACGCGCCGACCCACTACCGACTCGGGCAACAGGCACGGCGTCGGCGGGGTGTACGGCAATTGAAGAAAGCCGCCGCCCTCCTTGCGAATTCTCAGCAGCGGCAGGCAGACTGAATCCGCCTTGTTCAACTGCGTGCACAAGCGTGGGTTCGGACGCCAGACCGTGATTGATTCGGGGTACTCGCCGCTCGTGAGGTCCGGCAACGCATCGCCGACCACCGACTGCAATCGGCCCTTGAGCGGCAGCAACTGCCCGGCGCGCCACAGCGGACTGATCGCCAGGTAAACGGTGACAGTGGCGTTGTCCGTGGCGTCGATCGCTTCACTGACATCGAGCTCCAGCATCGGTCCCACACCGGCCTGCAGATTGACCGGCAAACCGTCCGGCAAGGTCGCCTGTAAATTGATCAGTCGTACGAGCCCGGCGCTCAATGCCGAAGGATCGAACTCAACGCGAGTCACGCCCCAGAACCACGGATTACAGGCCTGGGCAAAATGCGCCACCAGCGCCTCGGCCCGCAGCCCTTGCAACTGAAAATGCTGGGGCAATAACTGCATGCCCTCATGCCAGCAAACCGCGTCAGGTAGCAGACTCATACGATTCCCTTCGACCTCTTGTGGTGCCTGACTTGAACATCAGCCTTTGTGGGAGCAATCCTGTGGCGAGGGGGCTTGCCCTGTTGGGTTGCGAAGCAGCCCCAAAATCGCTGATGCACCAACAATCTAGTGAGTGCTACGCACTCAAACGGGGGCAAGCCCCCTCGCCACAATCCTGTGTTCAGTTCGGGTGGTCGCTGACCAGCGTCATCTCGCGACTGTCGAACTTGAGCCAGGCGTTGCTCTGATCGTCCAGCCGTAACCGGTGTGCTCCGGGAGTGTTATAGCTGGCGAAGACTAAAAGTCCAGCCGCCCGCTGGCCCCCCAGCGGGAAGGGTTGTTTGTCGATGAATTGACCGGGCACCAGCTCCAGTCCCCAGACCGTCATCAGCTGTCGGTAGTCGCGCTGGAACTGCTCGCGTTCGGCGAACCACTGCCGGGCGGTGATGCCCGACAACTGCTTGAGCAGATCCACGTCGTTCACCGCAATGAAGTCCACCGCGATCGGGGTGTCATCGTTGGCGCGAGGCGCGACGTCCAGCGTCAGGTTATCGAGTTCGACACGAGGCCCGAACAACGAACACCCGGCGAGTGACAGGAATAGAACCAAAGAAAATAAACGTGCGTACAAAATGAATTTTCCTTTTCTCGACACGGTCCAAAATTGCTTTTTGTTTGCTTTTTTATAGACCTGTTCTAGCGTCTTGGGTAGTTCGGTCGGCACGACGAATGTGGAAGGTTCGTCAAAGGAATGACAGGTCCTCTGCCCTCCCTTTCTAACCTACGGTCCAGTAAGGGAATGCGATGAAACGGGCCTCCCGATGCATTGCGCCCGCCTCATGCATCGGAGTCAGCCACCATGGCAGAAAGTACTCAGCACAAGCTCGACAGGGTTCGCCCGCCCCGGGTGCAAATCACCTACGACGTCGAAATCGGCAACGCAATCGAGAAGAAAGAATTGCCGTTGGTCGTCGGCATTCTTGCCGACCTCTCCGGCAAACCTCTCGAGCCACTCCCGAAATTGAATGAACGGCGTTTCACCGAAATCGATCGCGACAACTTCAACGAAGTGCTCGCCTCGATCGGCCCGCGCGCCACCTTGCAGGTCACCAACACCCTCAGCGGCGACGACAGCAAACTCAACATCGAGCTCAACTTCAAACACATCGACGACTTCGATCCGGTCAAGGTGGTCGAGCAGGTCACTCCGCTGCGGCGCCTGTTCGAAGCCCGTCAGCGTCTGCGCGACCTGCTGACCAAGCTCGATGGCAACGATGATCTGGACAAGCTGTTGCGCGACGTCATCGCCAACACCGAGGGACTGCAAGAGATCAAGTCCGCCCGCCCGGAAACCGCCGCCGCCCCCGCAGGCGACAGCGAAGCACCTAGCGAACCGCAGGCCTGATCGTCCATCCACTTAGGGAGAATTCGCCATGCCCGCCTCATCCGCCGCGCAGAGCCAAGCCAGCGACAGCACAGCCCAGACCTTGTCCCTGCTCGATGAAATAATCGCCAAAGGCCGCATGGCCCATGACGACAGCCAGCAGGATTACGCCCGCGACATGCTCGCGGAATTCGCCACCCAGGTACTCGACGAAGGCATGGCCATCGACAAGGACACCGTGGCGATGATCAACGACCGCATCAGCCAGATCGACGAGTTGATCAGCGCTCAGCTCAATGAAGTGTTGCACCATCCAGACCTGCAAAAACTCGAAGCCTCCTGGCGCGGCCTGCACCTGTTGGTGAAGAACACCGAGACCAGCTCCCGGCTGAAACTGCGGTTGCTCAACGTGACCCAGAAAGAGCTGCAGAACGATCTGGAAAAAGCCGTCGAGTTCGACCAGAGCGCACTGTTCAAGAAGATCTACGAAGAGGAATACGGCACCTTCGGTGGCCATCCGTTCAGCCTGCTGGTGGGTGACTACACCTTCGGCCGGCACCCGCAGGACATCGGCCTGCTGGAGAAACTCTCGAACGTCGCCGCAGCCGCTCACGCGCCGTTCATTGCTGCCGCCAGCCCTCGGCTGTTCGACATGAACAGCTTCACCGAACTGGCCGTGCCGCGTGATCTGTCGAAAGTCTTCGAAAGCCAGGAGCTGATCAAGTGGCGCTCGTTCCGCGAAAGCGAAGATTCGCGCTACGTGTCGCTGGTGCTGCCGCACTTCCTGCTGCGTCTGCCCTACGGCCCTGACACGTCGCCGGTGGAAGGCATCAACTACGTCGAAGACGTCAACGGCAGCGACCACGGCAAATACCTGTGGGGCAATGCCGCGTGGGCCTTGTCGCAACGAATCACCGAAGCCTTCGCCAAGTACGGCTGGTGCGCGGCGATTCGTGGTGCCGAAGGCGGTGGTGCGGTAGAAGGTCTGCCGGCCCATACCTTCCGTACTACCTCTGGTGATCTGTCGCTCAAATGCCCGACCGAAGTGGCGATCACCGACCGGCGTGAGAAGGAACTCAACGACCTCGGATTCATCGCCCTGTGCCACAAGAAAAACAGCGACGTGGCGGTGTTCTTCGGTGGCCAGACCACCAACAAGTCCAAGCTCTACAACACCAATGAGGCAAACGCCAACGCGCGGATCTCGGCGATGTTGCCGTACGTGCTCGCGGCCTCGCGTTTCGCGCACTACCTGAAGGTGATCATGCGCGACAAGGTCGGCAGTTTCATGACCCGCGACAACGTGCAGACCTACCTCAACAACTGGATCGCCGACTACGTGCTGATCAACGACAACGCGCCGCAAGAGATCAAGGCGCAGTACCCGTTGCGTGAAGCCCGGGTGGATGTGACCGAGGTCGCCGGCAAACCGGGTGCCTACAAAGCCACGGTGTTCCTGCGGCCACACTTCCAGCTTGAAGAGCTGACCGCGTCGATCCGCCTGGTCGCGACCCTGCCGCCACCGGTAGCCGCCTGACCTGCCTCCCGCCGGCCAACCCGGCGGGATTCCCCTGCTTATCTAGCACGATTACTTTCAGGAGTTTCATGCGATGGATGCAATCATTCTCGACCTCGGCGGCGACATCAAAGGCGATAGCCTGCTCGAGGGTTACAAGGACAAGATCGAAGTCATGTCCTACAGCCACAACGTGGCAATGCAGGTGACCAACGACGTCAGCAACTCGGAGCGGACTTCCGGCAAGCCACACATCGGCGAGTTCACACTGACCAAATTCGTCGACAGCTCGACACCCTCTCTCAACGAGTATTGCTGCGCCGGCAAACCGATCCCCGAAGCCAAAATTACCATTGGCCGAAACGCCGCCGAAGGCAGCGGTCAGCTAATGCCATTCATCATCTACACCCTGACCAACGTCGTGCTGTCCAACGTCAGCGTCAGTGGCGGTACGGGTGGCAAACCGGTGGAAACCCTGTCGCTGAACTTCACCAAGATCAAGTGGGAACTCACCGCCCAGAAAGACGACGGCACCAAGGAAGGCACGGCCGCCTCGACCTGGGACATGGCCGCCAACAAGCTCGTCAAGTAAGCGGACGCGTCGGCCATGGCAGGCACCGGCATTCTCCCACCGTTGTTCGAGCGCCTCGCCGCAAGCGAGGTCGACACCGTGCAGGTGTTCGATCGCCAGGGGCTGCTCGACTCGGTGCACACGGAGTTGCTGCGCCTGTTCAACACCCGACGCGGCCAACGTCCACTGACCTCCCCACCGAGCATTCTCGACTACGGCATCGCTGACTGGACCGCCTTGCAACAGCAGCGCAGCGATGACCGTCGTCAATTGGCGCAGGAAGTCCGTGAGGCCATCACCCACTTCGAACCGCGCCTGCAATTGGGCGAGGTTCAGGTCAATCCGGTCCCCGGCCATCCGCAGCAACTGAGCATTCGGCTACTGGGCGAGTTGCGCAGCGGCCAGCAGCACTGGCCCGTGGCATTTGTCATCGAGAAGGTCAGCGATGGCCTTGAGGTGCGTCATGAGCGACTCGATTGACCCGCAACTGCTCGATTACTACCAGCGCGAACTGACCTGGCTGCGGCATGCCGGGAGCATTTTCGCCGAGCGTTATCCCAAGGTCGCCAGACGCCTGGAATTGTCCCCCGGTGAATGCCCCGACCCGCATGTCGAACGACTGCTCGAAGGTTTCGCCTTGCTCGCGGCACGCCTGCAACGGCGGCTCGATGACGACTACGCCGAATTCAGCGACGCCTTGCTCGAACAGCTTTACCCGTTGGCCATGCGACCGTTGCCGTCCTGCGCGATCGTGCAGTTCGAGCCGGATCCGAGCAAAGGCAACCTCGCCGGCGGATACCCGTTGCCCAGGGACACGCCGCTGTTCGTCACCACCAGCAAAGGCGAAAGCATCCATTTTCGCACCAGCGCCGCGGTTCGATTGTGGCCGGTGGAAATCAACGAAGCGCTGCTGCTGGGCAGCGACGAAGCACAGGCTCTGACCGGTGTTGCGCAAGCGCGCTCGGCCCTGCGCCTGAGCCTGCGTTGCCTCGGTGAAAGCCTGTGGCCGGAGTTGGCGATCAAACAGTTGCGCGTGCACCTGGCCGCCACCCCGGTGATCAACGCCTGCCTGTATGACCTGCTCGGCGCCCACGCCGTGAAGGTGCTGGCCGGCCCCGTCGGCAGCGTGCCGAAAGTGCTGGCGGGGCTGCCAGACATTGTCGGCTTCGCCAGCGACGAAGTGCTGTTGCCGGACGAGGACGGCGTGCATCCGGGCATGCGCCTGCTTGCCGAATACTTTGCCTTCCCGGACAAATTCAATTTCTTCGATATTCCGTTGGCCGGTGCCACCACCGACAGCCAGACGCTGTACCTGTACATCGTCTTCGACCGCGCCCCGGCCAACCGTCTACACCTTCAAGCCAGCGACTTTGCCTTGGGCTGTGCGCCGGTGATCAATCTGTTTCCGCGAACCTCGGAGCCCTTGCGCCCGGACGGCACCCGCAGCGAGTACCGTCTGGTCGCCGACAGCCACCGGGAAAACAGCGTCGAGATCCACAGCATCCGGGCGATGCGCGCCAGTTCCAGTCAGGGTGTGCTGCGCGTTCCCGCCTATTACGGCAGCCAGCATATCGGCGGTGAAAAGCAATGCTACTGGCACGCGCGACGGGTCAGCGGCATGACCCCGAATCGTCTGGGCACCGACCTGATGGTGAGCCTGGTGGACACCCGGCTCGACCCATTGTCCGAGGCCACCGAATACAGCCTCACTGCCGAACTGCTGTGCACCAACCGACACCTGGCCCAGAGCCTGTCCGCCGGGACACCACTGGGTTTCGAACGACCGGGGCCAGTGGCTTGGGCCCGCCTGCGCAACCCACCCAGCCCGCAGAGTTTGCCGCGACTGGATGGCGAATCCCGTTGGCGGCTGGTGTCGCAACTGACCCTCAATCATTTGTCGCTGGTCGAGGGGCCGCAGGCGCTGGATGCCCTCAAGGAAATCCTCCAGTTGCACAACCTGCGCGACGAGGCCAGCGCCCTGCGACAGATTGAAGGCTTGCTCGGCCTTGGTTGCGAACGGGTGATAGCCCATGTCGGCGAAGATGCGTGGCGTGGCTGGCGCAATGGGCTGGAAGTTCAGCTGCAACTCGATCCGCAGCATTTTGTCGGCAGCAGCGCCGTGTTGTTTTCAGCGGTGCTGGCGCAGTTCTTTTCACTCTATGCCACGGCCAATCGCTTTGTGCGCACGGTCCTGGTCCAGTCAGACAAGGAGGTCAAGACATGGCAACCCCAAGCCGGCATGCCACTCTCCCTCTGAGCCTGAGTCAGAAGCTGCGGCGCGATCCACAGGCTTTCGAGTTGTTGCAGGCGTTGCTGCTGCTGGAGCGAGAACACCCGCAAGCCGAATCCCTGGGCAGCGGCACCGCGCCTCAAGCGGAAGCTCTGCGCCTGCGCGGGCCGTTAACGCCGCTTTTTTCCGCCAGCGAGATCGAAAGCCTGACCCAGGAAGCGGGCCGGCAACCGACGCTCAGTACCCCGGTGTTTGGCCTCGGCGGGCCCGACGGCCCCCTGCCCTACGCCTATCAGGAATGGCTGCAGCAGCGGGCCCGCGCCAAGGATCATGCACCGGCCGAGTTCCTCGATCTGTTCCAGCATCGCTTGCTCAGCCTGCTGTACAAGGTGATGCGCAAACACCGGATTGCCGTCGGCTTCACGGCCCCCGGCGCGTCCCCGGTGCAGGCGCAACTGCGGGCGCTGACCGGGTTGTTGCCCAAAGCCTTGCAGGAACGTCAGGCCGTTCCCGATTCCGCCGTACTGGCGTGCAGCGCGCTGTTTGCCGACGGGCGTCGCTCCCTCGCCGGCTTCGCCGCGATCGTGCGCGAGCACTTCGAACTGCCGGTCGCACTCAGCGCCTATGAAGGTGCCTGGCGGGAAATCCCACCCGCCAGTCGCAGCCGCCTGCAACCAGGTGGGCGCAATCTGCAATTGGGCCGCAGCGCCGTGGCCGGCACCCGGGTCTGGGATGAACACGCCGGCATCCGCCTGACCCTCGGCCCGCTGACCTCGGCGCAGGCGGCGCGATTTCTGCCGGACGGCGAATCCCATCCGGCACTGGCCAGCCTCAGCGCTTTGTATTTCGGCCCCGATCTGGATTGCACACTGGTGCTGTTGGTGCGCGGTGCCAGCCCGATGAAACTCGGTCGCCAGGCCCCGCCCTTGCTCAGCTGGAACGGCGGCCTGCAACGCCAGACCAGCCTCGCCGTGCAACAGATCGAAACCCGCCTTCGTCAGCTGGAGATCACCTGAACATGGAACTGGCCAGCCTGATCGGACGCCTCAACCCGGACAACCGCCGCGCCCTCGAACGGGCCGCGCAACGCTGCCTGCAACGGGGTCATCATTACGTCGAAATCGAACACCTGCTGCTTGAGCTGCTGGACATCGAAGGCGGTGACTTCGCTTACTTGCTGCCGCGTTTTGGCCTGGAGCGCGATGCCCTGACGGCGGAAATCAACAAGGCCCTGGAACTGTTCAAATCCGGCAGCACCCGCACCCCGGCGCTCTCGGCGCAAACCATCGGCCTGCTCGAAGACGCGGTGGTTCAGGCCAGTGTGCTCGGTCTCGACAGCATCCGTTCCGGCTTGCTGCTGCTGGCCTTGCTCGACCGCGATGAACGCCGCAGCCTGCTGCTCAATAGCGCCTCGTCGCTGTTGAAAATTCCGCGGGAAGCATTGCGCAGCAACCTGCTGGAGTGGACCGAAAACTCTCGCGAACACGTCGGCGGCACGCGGCCTGTCAATGCCGACAAGCCGCAGCCGAAACAGGATTCGGTGCTCGATCAGTTCACCCAAGACCTGACCGCCGACGCCCATGCCGGGCGCATCGACCCCATCGTCGGCCGAGACGGCGAGATTCGCCAGTGCATCGACATCCTGCTCAGACGTCGACAGAACAACCCGATCCTGGTCGGCGCGCCTGGCGTGGGCAAGACAGCAGTGGTCGAAGGCCTGGCCCTGCGCATTGCCGCCGGCGATGTACCGCCGTCGCTGCAGGAAGTCAGCCTGCGGGTACTCGACCTCGGTCTGTTGCAGGCCGGCGCCGGGGTCAAAGGCGAGTTCGAACAGCGGCTCAAAGGCGTGATTGATGCGGTACGCAGCGCCGACAAACCGATCATTCTATTCATCGACGAAGCCCACACGCTGATTGGCGCTGGCGGCGCGGAAGGCGGCAGCGACGCGGCCAACCTGCTCAAACCGGCGCTGGCCCGTGGCGAGTTGCGCACCCTCGCCGCCACGACCTGGCTTGAGTACAAAAAATACTTCGAGAAAGACCCGGCCCTCGCCCGCCGTTTTCAGTTGGTGCAAGTCGAGGAACCGGACGAAACCACTGCCGTGGAAATGCTCCGTGGCGTGGCCGCGAAACTGGAACAGCACCACGGCGTACAGGTGCTGGACGCGGCGATCCACGAAGCGGTGAAACTGTCCCACCGCTACATCTCCGGGCGCCAGTTGCCGGACAAAGCCATCAGCGTGCTCGACACCGCTTGTGCCCGGGTCGCCCTCGGCCAGCACGACGTGCCGCCACCGCTGGAAAGCCTGCGCCATCGCCAGCAAAGCCTCAAAGACGAAGTCGAACGCCTGCGTCGCGAACAGGCCACCGGGCTCGATCATCGTGAACGCATCACCCTGCTGGAAACCGAATCCGTCGGTAACGTGCAAGCCATTCGCGAACTGGAAATCCGCTGGAACGAAGAACGGATTGCCGTGTGCGAACTGCTGGAAACCCGCCGCGAGTTACTCACCTTGAGCGAGCGCGCCGACAACGACAAACCGGACGAAGCCACCGACAGCCGCATCGATCATCTGGCCGCCGAACTGGTACGACTCGAGGCCGGTCTGGACGCCATACGCCAAGACGATCCGTTGGTGCCGGAACAGGTCGACGCAAAAACCGTGGCCGCCGTGATCGCCGGCTGGACCGGCATTCCGGTGGGCAAAATGCTCGCCGACGAAGCCCACGCCGTGCGCACCCTCGGCCAGCGCATGGGCCAGCGGGTCATGGGCCAAAGCACCGCGCTGAACACCATCGCCCAACGCCTGCAAGCCTACCGCGCCGGCCTCACCGACCCACAGAAACCGGTCGGCGTATTCCTGCTGGTCGGCCCCACGGGCGTGGGCAAAACCGAAACCGCTTATGCGTTGGCCGACGCGCTCTACGGTGGCGAACGCAACCTGATCAGCATCAATCTTTCCGAATACCAAGAAGCCCACACCGTCAGCCAACTCAAAGGCGCCCCGCCAGGCTATGTCGGTTATGGCAGCGGTGGTGTGCTGACCGAAGCGGTGCGACGCAAACCTTATTCAGTAGTGCTGCTCGACGAAATCGAAAAGGCCCACCCGGATGTGCTCGAAGCCTTTTACAACGTCTTCGACAAAGGCGTCATGGAGGATGGCACCGGGTTGGTGGTGGACTTCAAAAACACTGTGATGTTGGCCACCAGCAATGTCGGGGCTGAATTGCTGCTCGACACACCGACCGCGCAACTGGGCACTGATGCGTTCAATGAAGCGCTGCATAAAGTGCTGCTGAAAGCCTTTCGACCGGCGTTTTTGGCGCGCATGACAGTGGTGGCGTATCGGCCGCTGGATGAGGTGACGCTGGAAGGGATTGTGTTGGCGAAGCTGGAGAAATTGCGCGGGCGGTATAAGGCCGCGACCGGGAAGCAGTTTGAATTTGATGCCGGGATTGTGCAGGCGGTGTTGGCCAAGTGCAGTGCGGCGGGTGCGCGGGATGTTGAAAACGTATTGATGACCCAGGTGACTGGGAAACTGGCGGAGTGGGTGTTGGAGTGAATAAAAAAGCGCTGCTTAGTAGGACGTTGGGGAGCCAAACGCCATAAGTAACGTAACCACTCTTTTTAGAGATCATTGAGTAGGTAAGTAATATGTGCACAGGAAATCAATTAGGGCGTGGAGGAAATACAGGTCACGTGCCTTTTGTCGGACTTGATGGTTGGACAATTTTTCTCTCTTCTGAGAACGGGGCTAAACAATTCAACAGCGACCTTATACAAATATTCGATGTCCAGTTGCCACAGATGTACGGAGATGAGTACGACATGGACAACGCGCTCAAGCTTCGCTTGGAGAAGCTTGCAATAGAAATGGAAACCTATAGAACGCGCAGCCTCCCCATAGTCATACACTGCAATCACGGACGAACAAGATCCGTCATATGTGTTGCTGTGTATTTGATGTACATTCATGAAATTAGCGCCGAAGACGCTTTAGCGTCTATACAAGCAGCATTTATAGCGGCTGACGATGCCCACTACGACGCCCCCGGAGAAAGAGTAGATAGAGCTCTCAAGATGTATGAAGCATTGAATGGCACAGCACCCATTAGACGCAGTGCTCGTTCAGCCAGTAAAAAAATATGCACAGGAAACTGTGGCTGAAGAGCTTCTCAATACTAAAAAGAAAGAAAGGAGTCGCCTTGAACATTTCCTGGGAGCGCACCAAACAGGCTTACTTTGACGCTTACGAACATGCAAACAAGTTAAGCCACTCGGGACAGCCCGACTTTAATGTTTTGCGAGAATTGTGTACGGCCATATCTACAATCACCACTATCGTGCTTCCAGTAAGCGAGCGAGCACCGCCGTATCTTCGGAAAAAATGGATGTCTGGAATAACTTCTCTCAATGGGCCACCTTCGGTCCTGGAGCCAGGCGCTGGGATAAAAAAATGCTGCAAATCAAAACTTCCGGAGGCACTGACTTCGCTGCTAGCAAGGCCGCAATGGGGGCCTGCACAGGCATCACTGCCATTTATCATGTGGTCCGAGAGAAAGAAATACTTAGCCGTATTCAAATCATTATCAAACCACAGATCAGCGGGCAGCCGCTCTATGAGAATTTTCTACGCTACGTCTCTAGCAATCCCGCGGTGTCTGCGTGGAAAGTCATGAATCCTGACCTGGGTAGCAATGGACCGGATTCAGCCGTCATCTACTTAAACACTTCACTCCACAGTCCATACGTTCAAGAACTCAGTCAGGAACTCGTCAGAAATCTGGGCACTCAGTTAGAGGCACCACCCATAGCACCACTCGGTCTTCTACAGATACACCCCGGCATTTATGGCTTGGAGGTTCCAACAAAACACCTTCAGACTCATGCACTTGGAATACCGAAAAAAAACACCGGAAGTGCAGGCGCTATCATGTCCGCCCTCATCAGTACAGCCGCCGTTTCTCTGCACCAAACTTTATTGAGTAACCCATCAAAGCTTGCCGAGTTCAAATTGGGCAAAATCGAATACATGAAAACACACTTCAAAAACAGCTTGACCGACAGCGTGGGCTGGACGCTGACAGATAATTAAATCCCAAACTAATCAGTCAAAAGGAAGAGCAAACGGAGCAACAACATGAAAGACACAATACTGTTTAGACAGCAAACCGACGAAGAAGCAGTCTTGTCGATGATTCCAAATCTAAACCTGAACTCATTACCGATCTGAATCAGGGCATTCTTTTGACCACCGGATCCGATGTTTCAGGCTCCCTGCTGTATCACTGCTTGAGGTTGCTCAATGCCCCGCACCACCGACAGCAACACCAGCCTCTCCCTCACCGCCTCGTCTCTGTCGGCGCTTTACCCTGAGTCGCTCTCCGGTGAAGAAGCGCTCAATGCACTGAGCTCGCAAACCCTCAACGGTCTCAACGACGGCGCCACTCTCACCCTGACCACGGCCGTCGCCACCCACCTCACCACCACCCTGCACAACGACGCCCTGACCCGTCCAATGGACGCCCTGGTCGCCGAAATCCGCCAACTCCCCGCCGACACCACTGCCGAGCGCTATCAGCTTGTTCTAAAGCCATGGCTCTGGTGGCTGACCCTGGCCAGCAACAACCGCGTGTTCCAGAACCTCAGCACTTCAGACATCGTCACCACGATTTTCAAGGCCCACGGTTTTACCGATTTCCTGCTGAAGCTCAGCGGCACTTACACCCCACGCGAATACTGCGTGCAGTACGGCGAAACCGATTTCGCATTCGTTTCGCGGTTGTTGGAAGAAGAAGGCATTTTCTGGTTTTTCACCCACGAGGACGGCAAACACACGCTGGTGCTGGGTGACAGCAACGATGCGTTTGTGCCGATCCCCAATGGGCCGAAGGTCAGCTATCTCGGCCAGCAATTGGGCGAACGCGAACTGCACGGCATTCGCTCCGGGCAAGTCTGCGTGCAGGCGGTGGCCGGGGTGTATCAGGCGACGGATTACGAGTTCACCACCCCGACCACCTCGCTCTACAGCCAGGCCGAAGCAGTCGCCGGGCCGCGGTCGATGTACGAGCACCCGGGCAGCTACAACGCCAAAGCCCGCGGCGATGCATTGACTAAGCAGCGCGTCGATGGCTTGCGCAGTCAGGAGAAGCGTTTTGTCGGTGAAAGCGACTGCCGCTGGCTGGTGCCGGGGCACTGGTTCACTCTCACAGGGCACGATGATTCGACGTTGAATATCGATTGGGTAGTGACGGCGGTGACTCACGAAGCCAGCCATGACAGTTATCGCAATCGCTTCGAAGCCATCCCCAAGGCCACACCTTTTCGCCCGGCGAGAACCACACCGAAGCCGCGAATGCACACCCAGACCGCCATCGTCGTCGGCAAGTCGGGCGAAGAAATCTGGACCGACGAATACGGCCGGATCAAGTTGCAGTTCCCGTGGGATCGCGATGGCAAGAACGACGAAGCCAGCTCCTGCTGGGTGCGGGTGGTATTGCCCTGGAGCGGTAAGGGTTTCGGCATGCAGTTCGTACCGCGCATCGGCCAGGAAGTGATCGTGACGTTTATCGATGGCGATCCCGATCGACCGCTGGTGACGGGTTGCGTCTACAACGGTGACAACGCCCTGCCCTATGCGCTGCCAGCGAATCAGACCCAGTCCGGGATCAAGACCCAATCGTCCAAGGGCGGCGGCGGTTTCAACGAGCTGCGATTCGAGGACAAGAAGGACGCCGAAGAGGTGTTTCTCCAGGCGCAGAAAGATCTGAAGATCAACGTGCGCAACGACACCACCGCCACCGTCGGCCACGACGAAACCCTGACCGTACAGAACACCCGTACGCGCACGGTGAAGGAAGGCGACGAGACCGTGACCCTGGAGAAAGGCAAACGTAGCGTGACCATCCAGACTGGCAGTGACAATCTCGATGTGAAGGACAGTCGCACGGTGACCGTGGGTGCGGACCAGACCCACAGCACCGGTGGCAACTACACGCACAAGGTCACCGGGGATTACAGCCTGACGGTGGACGGCAATCTGACGATCAAGGTGACCGGTACCCTGACCCTGCAAAGCGGCGGCAGTTTCACGATCAAAAGCGGCGCCGATCTGGCGGCCGAGGCCAGCACCTCGATCAGCCAAAAGGCTGGTACGTCCCTGAGCAATCAGGCCGGTACCTCGTTGGAGAACAAGGCCGGCACGACAATGACCAACGATGCCGGGATCAGCTTGACCAACAAGGCTGCCGCTTCGCAGACCGTGGATGGCGGTGGCATGCTGACCATCAAGGGTGGTCTGGTGCAGGTCAACTGACAAGGAGAACCCATGGCCATCACGCCGCTGGACTTGCAGCAGAACGATAAACAGCTCAAAGGTCGCTTGCTCGATGGCCAGCTCGACGGTGCGCTGCACATCAAGGATGACGGGCGCGCGCAGGCTGATTTGCACTACAGCCAGGGCGAGCTGCAAGGCACTACCCTGCTCTACCACCCCAATGGCAAGGTCTCGGCGCAGCTGCCGTTTGTTCATGACAAGCTGCAAGGGATCGCCAGTTTCTATGCGCCGCAAGGCTGGCTACAGCGCAAGGCGACTTACCGCCGAGGGCTGCTGCATGGCGAGGCGTTCAATTACTTTCCCGACGGGCAACTGGCGGAGGCCGAGTTCTACCGCGATGGCGTGCGCGACGGGCGCTATCAGCGCTTTCACCCCAACGGTAAAGCTGCCGTCGAGGCTCGATATCTCAATGGTCAATTGCTCGAACCGGAACAGGGTTTTGCCAGCGATGGGCGACCGCTGGATGCAGAGGGTAAGCCGATTTCGAGGGTGCGCTGGTGGTTCAGGCGCTGGAGTGATCCTGCGCAAGCCTGAAGCTTTGTATTGGCTGAGACACCCCCATCGCGGGCAAGCCCGCTCCCACAGTGATCACTGTTGTTCACAAATACTGCATTCACAGAAGATCCCCTGTGGGAGCAGTAGTACACCAATACTGTGTTCAACCAAAATCCCCTGTGGGAGCGGGCTTGCCCGCGATGAGGCCCTCACATTCGACATCGATGTCGCCTGACACGCCGCCTTCGCGAGCAAGCCCGCTCCCACAGCTTGATCGTGTGAGTCAGGGAATAAGCATCTGCATTTGCCCCGGTATCACAATCTTGATGACTCCGGCCCAGTTACACATCAGGGTGCTGTTGGCATCGATGGCCGGCATGCCGCCCAGCAGCAGGGTCGGCGCGCCGCCGGGGATCCAGGGGGTGGCGGTAGCCGGGATGCACGGCATGGGCGTCAGTACGCCAAGCGCGGCTGCGGTGGCGGCCGCGACCATTGGGTTGGCCATGCTCATGCACGTGCCGAACGGCATGACGTTCACCAGCGGAATGTGGTCCATGATGTTCGCCGCCGGCATGCCCCCGGTCAGCGTGCGGTTCACCGGCAGCACGTTGAGTACCGCTGGCGCCGCGCCGAAACTGCATTGCAGGGTCGCGGTGGCGCAAACTTGCGGACAGCCCATGTCGAATCTCCTTCCTGGAGGCGGCGCTCCCCTGAAACCATAGTCCGCCGAGCCTGTTCGCGCACATCAGGAACGCTGATTATCCAGCAACACGCTAACCTATAAGACCGTGCCGCGCTTGTGGCCACCCCGGCGCACCATTAGATTAGCCAATGATGTCTGGCCTCCAAAATAAGCAGAAGGGATAAGCATGGCGCTTACTGACCAGTCCACCCGTATCCGCTCCGGCGAAGAACTCGATGCCAGCCTGATCGATCCATACCTTAAGGCGCACATTCCGGGCCTGAGCGGCTTGCCGAAAATCAGCCAGTTTCCGGGCGGTGCGTCGAACCTGACTTACCTGCTGGAATACCCCGAACAGGAATTCGTCCTGCGGCGACCACCGTTCGGTCACAAGGCCAAGTCCGCCCACGACATGGGCCGCGAATTCCGCATTCTCAATCAGCTGCGGGATGGCTTTCCCTATTGCCCCAAAGCCTACGTGCACTGCACCGACGAGTCAGTAATCGGCGCCGAGTTTTATGTGATGGAACGGGTCAAGGGGATCATCCTGCGCTCCGAACTGCCGCCGGAGCTGGGCCTTGATTCAGCGAAGACCGAAGCCCTGTGTAAAAGCTTCATCGACAAGTTCGTGGAACTGCACCAGGTCGACTACAAGGCCTATGGCCTGGGCGACCTCGGCAAACCCGAAGGTTATGTAGCACGGCAAATCAAAGGCTGGAGCGACCGCTACGAAAAAGCCCTGACCCCGGATGCGCCGAAGTGGGAAGCGGTGAAGGCCTGGCTCAACGACAAGATGCCGGCCGATCACCCGACGTCGAGCATCGTCCATAACGATTACCGCTTCGACAACGTGATCCTCGACCCCGAGAACCCGATGCAGATCATCGGCGTGCTGGACTGGGAACTGACCACCCTCGGCGACCCGCTGATGGACCTGGGCAACACCCTCGCCTATTGGATCGAGGCCGACGACCCGGCGCCGGTGCAATTGATGCGCCGCCAGCCAAGCCACGCTCCCGGCATGCTGACCCGCCGTGAGTTCGTCGATTACTACGCCGAGCGCGCCGGCATCCAGATCGACAATTTCGACTTCTACTACACCTACGGCCTATTCCGTCTGGCCGGAATCGTGCAGCAGATCTACTACCGCTTCTTCCATGGTCAGACCCAGGACAAACGCTTCGCGCAGTTCATTCACATGAACAAACTGCTGGAGCAGATGAGCCTGCAGGTCATCTCGAAATCCAGCCTCTGATCACGGCCGCTGAACGGGCCCAAAACAAGGAAAAATCATGTCCAAGACTCAGTTGTTCGACCTCGACGGCAAGATCGCTTTCGTCTCCGGCGCCAGCCGCGGCATCGGTGAAGCCATCGCCAAACTGCTGGCGCAGCAAGGTGCCCACGTCATCGTTTCGAGCCGCAAGCTCGATGGCTGCCAGCACGTCGCCGATGCAATCATCGCCGCCGGCGGCAAGGCTACCGCCGTCGCCTGCCACATCGGTGAGATGGAGCAGATCACCCAAGTCTTCGCCGGCATCCGCGAACAGTTCGGGCGCCTGGATATTCTGGTCAACAACGCGGCGACCAACCCACAGTTCTGCAACGTACTGGACACCGACCTCAGCGCCTTCCAGAAAACCGTCGACGTGAACATTCGCGGCTACTTCTTCATGTCGGTGGAAGCCGGCAAGCTGATGCGCGAACACGGCGGCGGCAGCATCATCAACGTCGCCTCGATCAATGGCATCTCGCCGGGAATCTTCCAGGGCATCTACTCGGTGACCAAGGCAGCGGTGATCAACATGACCAAAGTCTTCGCCAAGGAATGCGCGCAATTCGGCATCCGCTGCAACGCCCTGCTGCCGGGTCTGACCGACACCAAGTTTGCTTCGGCGCTGGTCAAGAACGACGCCATATTGCAAACGGCGCTGCAGCAGATTCCGCTCAAGCGTGTGGCGGACCCGAGTGAAATGGCCGGCGCGGTGTTGTATCTGGCGAGTGATGCGTCTAGCTATACGACTGGGGTTTCGTTGAATGTGGATGGTGGTTTTCTGTCCTGATTTGGTTCTTCGAATGAACTGAAGGCAGCCTCAGGGCTGCCTTTTTTGTTTTCAGAACTCACCACTGATCGTTCCCACGCGGAGCGTGGGAACGATCAGATCGCAGCCGTATCGGGCCCAGCATAAGAATATTTATTCCACCATTTGCATATTGGGAATATTTATTCCATAAATAGCCCTCCTGAAAATAAAAATCCAAAGGACCCCGGCTATGCGCGAACTCGGTATCGGACTCATCGGCACAGGTTTCATGGGCCGCGCCCACGCCTTGGCCTTTCGCAACGTCAGCGCCGTTTTTGAATTGCCGCTGAAGCTCAAACTCGCCGCCCTCGCCGACGCCGATCCGCAGCGTGCGCGCCACTGCGCCGACGCCTGGGGCTTCGATGCGGCTCACAGCGACTGGCAACAGCTGATCAATGACCCCAAGGTCAACCTGATCGCCATCACTACTCCTAATCATCTGCACTACCCCATGGCCATGGCCGCCCTCGCCGCCGGCAAGCCGGTGTACTGCGAAAAGCCGCTGGCCGTTAACCTCGAACAGGCCAGTGCCATGCGCCAGGCCGCTAAAGCTGCGGGCGTGGTGACACGGGTCGGTTACAACTATCAACACAACCCGATCATCGGCCTGGCTCGCGATCTGATTCAAAGCGGAGCGCTGGGGCAGATCATCGGTTTCCAGGGCGAATTCAGCGAAGACTTCATGGCCAACCCCGTTTCACCTTGGTCCTGGCGCTGCGACGCAGATTACGCTGGTGGTGCCTTGGCGGACCTGGGCAGTCACTTGCTGGCCATGGCTCGTCATCTGCTGGGCGATATCGAGGCGGTGTGCGCGAACACCCAGACCGTACATGCGCAACGCCCCGTTACGTTGGACGGTCAAGAACGGCGCGAGGTCGCGGTCGACGATCAGGTCCACGCGTTGCTGCGGTTCGCCAACGGCGCGCGCGGGACGTTCAGCAGCAGCTGGCTCAAACACGGTTACAAGAATCACCTGAGTTTTGAAATCAGCGGCACCCTAGGCACCTTGGCGTTCGATCAGGAACGCTTGAATGAACTGCGGATGTATCGCGCAGGGCAAGGCGGTTTCCAACGGTTGCTGGCAGGGCCGGATTTACCGGGTTATGCCGCTTTCAGCCCGGCACCGGGGCATCAGTTGGGTTACAACGAGCTCAAGACCCTTGAAGTGCACGAGTTGGTGATGGCGCTGGCTGGCCTCGGTCAGGACGGAACGGATTTCGAGCAGGCATGGGAAGTCGAGCGCCTGGCGACGGCGATCCGTTTGGCGGCACAAGAGTCGCGATGGGTCAGGATCGAGGAAGTCTGACCCGCCACTCAGGCCACACCCGCCAGTCGCGCAGAAGGCAACTGGCGGTACACGCCATTGCTTACTGAGTGACGCAACGGGTCAAGGTGGTGGTCCGGGTCACCTGCCCTTCAGCCCTCACATCACCCTGCACATCGGTGTTTTCGGAAGTCTGACAGGTACGAACCGGTGGCGGTGGCGGCGCAGCGGGTGGCGGAGGCGGCGGACTGGCGCAACCACCCAGAATCGCCGCGCAGAGTACGAGCGACAGTGGCGAAAAAATACGTATCCCAAAACTGTTCATAGGCTGACCCGCGGTAAGTAATCGACATTTTCCGCGACACAAAAACCACACCGCACACCCGCGGCCCCGTCACAGAAAAGAAATACCTCGCATTCCTTATAGCCCAGCCACCCGCCAATGCCAGAAAAACAGCGGATAGAGGAAACCATAAGCAGCCGTTACCGCAGAAATGGATATGTACACCACCGAAAATCCCGGTTGCCTGACAAATAGCCATCGCGAGCAGGCTCGCTCCCACAGTTTGAAGGGTGTACATCAGCGGGAAATTTATAGGCTATAAGGTCGTCTTCGCGAGCAAGCCCGCTCCCACAATGGATCGGGGTACATCCGCGGGAGAAAAGCCAGCGCCTACGAAGCATTGGACCGATGCAGGCCGATGCTCTCAAGCTCATATCGCAACTCTTCAATCAACGCCGCCATTGCCTCTGGCGTCCTGAGCATCGCCATGCTCAACCCACTGACCACCAGATCCACCTGCCCCGTCACCGGGTGATAAAGCTTCACCGTCAACGAATTATCCCCCGTGAGCGCACACTCACAGGCCAACGGCGAAAAATTCCGCTCTAGTTGTGTACGCAATTGCGCCAGGTAAATCATCCCGATTCACCTTGGCGAGGGCAAAAAATCGACCGCATTCCTGATTTGTTCGCACTCATGTGGCTGTTCCTTTAGCTGCATCGAAGAGACCGCGATACCGGCTCAAAGCCACGTATCGCACCCTCACAGCCTAGAAAAACCAGCCCCTGAGCAAAACACGAAATTGCACTACCCTACCTAGTGCATTTGCATCTTAACGTTGCCCCTTGGGCCGCCTCTCGCTGGAGAACAGACCCCGTTCACGAGCCCATACAATCGCCTCACTTCGGCTGTGCACGTCGAGCTTGGAATACACCGTCGAAACATGATTGCGCACCGTATTGGGCGCCAGTTTCAGGCGCGCGGCGATTTCCTTGTCCGCGAGGCCCTCACAAATCAGACCGAGCACATCGCGCTCCCGGGCGGTCAGTTCGGTAAACGACACACTGGGCAATTGCGGCGAGTTGACGTTCTTCACATTGGCCAGTTTCTCGATCAGCGTGCGGCTGAACCAGGAGGCATCTTTCATCACCTCTTCAATCGCCGACACCAACTCCAGCTCGGTGCGTTTGCGCTCCGTGATGTCCATAAACACCAGCAGGTAGCAAGTACCGTCCTGAATGTTCACGGTGTCCGCCGAGACGGCGCAATCGATCAGCCCGGCATCCTTGCGACGCACCCTGACATCGACCCGATCCACACTCCCGGTTTTCTCCAGGGCCGCAAACAGTCGTGTGCGAGTGCCCGCCTCCTCGATGAAACCGAGTTGCGCCACAGTCTTGCCGAGCACCTCTTCACTGGGGCACGCGAGGGTATCGAGAAAGGCTTCGTTGACGTCCATCACCACTTGATCGTCGGCGCTGCACACCAGGATCGGCACCGGGGTGAGGCGAAAGGCTTTGGCGAATCGTTCCTCGCTCTGGCGCAGGGCAATTTCGGCCTTGTGCCGCAATTCCATGTCGACGAAGGAAAACAGCATGCAAGCTTCGTCGTTGAGCTCAAGCGGTTGCCCGGCGACGATCACCTGTTTGCTGCCACCGTCGGGCAATTGCAGTTCGGCCTGCATCTGCGGAATGGTTGCCCCGTCACGCAAACGCTGCTTGGCCAGGTCCTTGTTTTCAGCACGCTCCAGCACATCCAGCTCATAGGTCGAAGCGCCGATCACCTGATCACGGGCATAGCCGGTCATTTCCAGGAAGCCCTGATTGACTTTGATGAAGCGCAAATCGCTGAGGCGACAGATCACCGCCGGGGCCGGGTTGGCATTGAAGGTCTTTTCGAAACGCTGCTCGGCGCTGGCCCATTCGGTGACGTCGTTCATTATCAGCACCAACGACTCCGGCTCGCCGGCGTGGTCGGCCAGCACCATGCTGCGCACGCTGTGAACCCAGGTGCGCTCTTCGTTTTCGACTGGCGTCAATTCAACCAGCACATCACTGAACATCTCGCCCCGGGCAACACGGCTGATCGGATAATTCTCCGTCGCTACCGGGTGATTGTTGCGATAGCGCAAGGCAAATCGCTTCGCGTACTCCTTGGCATTAGCCCCCAGCTCACCAATCCGACTGACACCGTGCATAGCCAGCGCGGCGTCATTGGCCCAGAGGATCGTCTGGTCGAGCTCCAGCAAAATCACCCCATCGGACAGCCCGGCGATGATCTGCTGCAACTGGCGGCGATTGGTTTCGGTGGTCAGGACGTCCTGGCTCATTGGATCTCCACGATTGCGGCGGCGCAGTTACGCGCTGCCCTGTGAAGATTACGACCGTTGGTGGCTCTGATAGTGCAAATGAAGCGGCTGCGGGACCAAAAGATCAAAAGATCGCAGGCTTCGCCAGCTCCTACAGAGGTTGCGTGCATCCGCGTGATCACGGGTGTACCCGGTCAAGGTTGCGTGCATCCGCATAATCACGGGGGTGCTCGGTCAATGTAGGAGCTGCCGAAGGCTGCGATCTTTTCGGCGGCATCGAAATATTTCGAAAACGCTTTCATCCGTGCCACTCAGGCTAACGACTAAGGTTTATCTGACAACACACCTCAAGGAGGCCAAGGAATGGCTATCGCTGCAAAAGGATGTCGCCTGCGCAAGGCTCGATTTTCCGAATCTGGTCGTATTTATCTGCTGACCGTCGTCGCTCATCAACGAAAGCCAGTGTTCGCAGATTGGCGGATGGGAAGGCTTCTGGTCGACCAACTGCGCTGTGCCGATCAAGCCTCGACGGTCAACTCCATGGCTTGGGTAGTGATGCCTGATCACCTGCACTGGTTGTTGGAACTCAAGCACGGTACGTTGGCCGAGCTGATGTGCCGCATCAAGTCCAGGAGCAGCCGTTCGATCAATCTTATGCGTGGCGATCCAGGCCGCCTGTGGCAGCGTGGGTATTACGACCGAGCATTACGTCGTGATGAAGACCTGAAGGATGCAGCACGTTACATCGTCATGAATCCGTTGCGTGCGGGATTGGTGAAACGGGTGGGTGATTATCCGTTGTGGGATGCCATTTGGATTTGAGAGGTCAAGATCAAAAGATCGCAGGCTTCGCCAGCTCCTACAGGGATTGCGTACATCCGCATAATCACAGGTGTACTCGATCATGTAGGAGCTGCCGAAGGCTGCGATCTTTTCGGGCCGATGCATTACCGCACGTCCAACCCCGCCTCCAACCCCACCAACTTATCCGGATTACGCATGATGAAAATCCGGTTCACCCGCCCTGCTTCGTCAAAAGCAAAACTCAGCGACGCGACGAGTTCGCCGTCGGCTTTGATGATCACGCCTTGAGCACCGTTGATTTCCGTGGGCAGCCATTCGTACGTCTGCCAGTAGGCATGCAGCGACTGACCGATGAAATCCAGCACGCTGTTGATGCCAAACAGGGTTTCGCGGATGGCCGAGGCCTTGCCGCCGCCGTCGGCGCAGAGTTCGACGTCTTCGGCCAGCAGCGCGGTCAGGGATGCGGTTGAGCCGCTGGCGATGGCGCTGTGGAAGGCGTTCAGCAACTGATCCTGACGCGCGGCTTCCGGCTGATAGCGGATTTGCCCGCTACCCAGACCGGTCTTGGCCCGGGATACCAATTTGCGGCAAGCCGCTTCCTGGACCCCGATCGCCTCGGCCGCTTGCGCGTAATCCATGTCGAAAATTTCGTAGAGCAGGTACGCGGCGCGTTCCTTGGGGGTCAGCCGTTCCAGCAAGAGCAGGAACGCGGTGGACAATGACGAGGCCAGTTCATGCATGTGTTCGGGTGAATGCTGATGGGTGGTGTGAATCGGCTCTGGCAACCAGGTGCCGATGTAATCGACCCGTGACTTGTGCGCCGAGCGCAACAGGTCGATGCAGTGCCGGGTGCAAGCGGTGGTGAGCCAGGCGGCCGGCGTGGCAATGGAGGCCCGGTCGGCCTCCAGCCATTTGATGAACAGCTCTTGCACCACATCCTCGGCTTCGGTGCGCGAGCCGAGAATGCGATAGGCCAGACCGAGCAAAAAGGGCCGGCGCGGCTCGAATACAGCGGTGGCGTTTTCAGCGGAGTTCATCAATCAGTGCCTCGACACCTGCAAACGGTTCCACAGGTTGATCATGCCGATCTCGGCCGTCAAGGCACCGATCTGAGCATCGTTGAAGTGCTCGCGCAAGTCGCCGCGCAGGCTGGCGTAGTCGGTCTTTTCATCGAGCACGGTCAGGGCTTCGGTCCAGGCCAGCGCCGCGCGTTCCGAGGCGCTGAAATCGCTAACATGGCGCCAGACGATCAGGCGGTCCAGGCGTTCGTTGGTTTCATTGGCCTCACGCGCCTCGCGGGTGTGCATCTTCACGCAGAAACCGCATTGGTTAATCTGTGAGGCACGCAGGTGCAGCAGGTGTTTGAGGGTCGGGTCCAGGTCATGGCTGTCGAGGGTGACATGGACTTGGGTCAGGCTTTCGAAAACCTGAGGGATAGACTGCAGCAGATTGACTGGTTGGGTGTTGGACGACATCGTGTTGCTCCGCTAATTTGAGGGGTTCAACAGGATGACGATTGAGGATTCGGGTTTGTGACGTGGGTACCCAAAAGCATCCCTATGCTCAAACAAAAAAGAGTGGTCTAGTGCCGCTCCTTGCCCGTCTGGAGAGTTGCCATGATGCTTGATTCGCTTCACTTCACCCCGTGGTCCGCTTTGGCTGGAGGTGTGCTGATCGGTCTGGCCGCCAGCGTCATGGTGGTGGCCAACGGACGGGTCGCCGGAATCAGCGGGCTGTTAGGCAGCCTACTTGAGCGTCATGATTCGGGGCGTAGCGAAAAAGCCCTGTTCCTGCTCGGACTATTGGCGGCGCCATTGTTGTGGGCACTGTTTCATGTGTGGCCGGCCATCGAATTCAAAACCGGCACCGTGGGCCTGATCGTCGCCGGATTATGCGTCGGTGTCGGCACTCGTTACGGGTCCGGCTGCACCAGTGGCCACGGCGTGTGCGGTATCTCGCGCCTGTCATCGCGCTCCATTGCCGCCACCTTAAGCTTCATGTTCGCCGGCTTCGTGACGGTGTTCGTCCTGCGCCATCTGCTGGGGTATTGAACATGCGCAAACTGACCGCGTTCCTCGCTGGCCTGCTGTTCGGCATCGGCCTGTTGCTGGCCGGCATGGCAAACCCGGCCAAAGTGCTGGGTTTTCTGGACATTACCGGTGTGTGGGATCCCTCCCTGGCGCTGGTCATGATCGGAGCCATTGCCGTGGCCTGGGGGCCGTTTCATTGGGCCATGAAACAACCGACGTCCCTGCTGGGGGCGCCTATGCAGTTGCCGATCAGCCATGAACTGGATCGGCGCCTGATCGGTGGCAGCCTGCTTTTCGGAGTCGGTTGGGGCATTGCCGGCATCTGTCCTGGCCCGGCGCTGGTGTTGCTACCGACGGGCCACTGGCAGGCCTGGGTGTTCGCCATCGCCATGCTGGCGGGGATGCTGATGTTCAAAGCGTTGCAAACCCGCCGTTGAGCATCCCGCCAACAGACTGAGGCTATCGAACAACCGATGCCTCAAGCCGCTTGCTTGCCACTGGCAATCGCATCCGAAGCCGCCAGCATCGCCCGCAACAACACCGCACACCCGGCGGCCAGGTCATCCGGCGCGGCGTTTTCGATTTCGTTGTGGCTGATGCCGCCTTCGCAGGGCACGAAAATCATCCCGGCCGGGCCGAGTTCGGCGAGGAAGATCGCGTCGTGCCCTGCCCCGCTGACGATGTCCATGTGCGACAGCCCCAACCCTTGAGCGGCGCCGCGCACTGCTTCGACGCAACCCTTGTCGAAGTACAGCGGCGGGAAGTCGGCGGTGGGAGTCAGTTCGAAGGTCAGGCCGTGTTCCTCGCAGGTAGTTTCGATGACTTCGCGAACTTCGGCGATCATTGAATCGAGTCGCGCCGGTTCCAGATGACGGAAGTCCAGGGTCATGCGCACTTCGCCGGGAATCACGTTGCGCGAGCCGGGGTAGGCTTGCAGGCAGCCGACGGTGCCGCAGGCGTGGGGTTGATGGCCGAGGGCGGCGCGATTGACCGCGCCGACGATCACTGAGGCGCCGACCAGAGCGTCCTTGCGCAAGTGCATCGGTGTCGGGCCGGCGTGGGCTTCGACGCCGCGCAGTTTCAGGTCGAACCATTTCTGCCCGAGGGCGCCCATGACCACGCCGATGGTTTTGCGTTCGTCCTCAAGAATCGGGCCTTGCTCGATGTGCGCCTCGAAATACGCACCGACGGCGTGGCCGCTGACTTTGCGCGGCCCGGCATAGCCAATGGCGTTCAGGGCTTCGCCGACGGTCACGCCCTCGGCATCGACTTTGGCCAGGGTTTCTTCGAGGGTGAATTTTTCCGCGAACACGCCGGAGCCCATCATGCACGGGGCGAAGCGCGAGCCTTCTTCGTTGGTCCAGACCACCACTTCCAGCGGCGCTTCGGTTTCCACGCCCAGGTCATTGAGGGTGCGCAAGACTTCGACCCCGGCCAGCACGCCGAAGCAACCGTCGAACTTGCCGCCGGTGGGTTGAGTGTCGATGTGGCTGCCGGTCATCACCGGAGGCAGGTTCGGGTTGCGCCCCGGACGGCGGGCGAAGATGTTGCCGACAGCGTCGATGCTGACGCTGCAGCCGGCCTCCTCGCACCAGCTCACGAAGATGTCCCGGGCCTGGCGGTCGAGGTCGGTCAGGGCCAGTCGGCAGACGCCGCCCTTGACCGTGGCACCGAGTTTGGCCAGGTCCATGAGCGACTGCCACAGACGGTCGCGGTTGATGTGCTGATGGGTGGACTGCAGAACGTCTATGGCAGCGTTCATGGTGATCTCCTCAGTTTTACTTCTGATAGTTCCCACGCTCTGCGTGGGAATTCATCCATGGACGCTCTGCGTCCGCTTCTGGGACGCGGAGCGTCCCGGGCTACATTCCCACGCAGAGCGTGGGAACGATCAAACAGCCGACTTCACAGCAGTAGGACTCGGCCGCATCACACTCAACCCGTAATAAATCAGCCCACCAAGGGCCGAGCCGGTGAACCAGCCGTAGCTGTAAAACCAGCTGAACGCATCGCTGCCCAGCGACAGCAGTGTCAACGCCACCGGCACGCCGAACGCGATAAAGCCGAACCAGTTCCACGCCGGGTAAACGTCATCGCGGTAAAGTCCGGCCAGATCCAGTTGCTGTTTCTTGATCAGGAAATAGTCCACCACCATGATCCCGGCGATCGGGCCCAGCAGACTGGAATAGCCCAGCAACCAGTTGGAATACACCGTCTCCAGGCTCAAATCCGAGACGATCAGCCCCAGCTTCTTCAACAGTTCATGGGCCATCAGCGCCAATCCGACCAGCCCCGTGAGGATCACCGCTTTGGTGCGGTTGATGATCTTGGGCGCGACGTTCTGGAAGTCGTTGGTTGGCGACACAATGTTGGCCGCGGTGTTGGTCGACAACGTGGCAATGATGATCAGCGCCATGGCCAGTGCGACCCAGACCGGGCTCTGGATATGGCCGATCAACGTGACTGGATCAGAGACAGTGACGCCCACCAGTTTTACCGAAGCGGCCGTCATCACCACGCCGAGGGAGGCGAACAGGAACATGGTCAGGGGCAAGCCGATAATTTGCCCGATGATCTGATCCTTCTGGCTTTTCGCGTAGCGACTGAAGTCCGGAATGTTCAGCGACAAGGTGGCCCAGAACCCGACCATGGCGGTCAGTCCGGCGGCAAAGTAACTGACCACGCTGGCCCCTTCCGGACGCTTGGCCGGGATCGCCATCAATTCGCTCATCGATACGTTCGGCATCGCCCACACCAGCAGCCCCACGCCCACTAGCACCAACAAGGGGGCCGAGAGGGTTTCCAGCCATTTGATCGAGTCCGCGCCGCGAATCACCACCCACAGGTTCAAGGCCCAGAACACCATGAAGCCGATCACTTCACCGGTGCCGCCGAGGGCTTTCCAGCCATCGAACACCGACCCGAGAAACAGGTGAATCGCCAGCCCGCCGAACATGGTCTGGATGCCGAACCAGCCGCACGCCACCAGGGCACGGATCAAGCATGGAATGTTCGAACCGAGGATGCCGAAGGACGAGCGCAGCAACACCGGGAATGGGATGCCGTACTTGGTACCGGGGAAGGCGTTCAGGGTCAGCGGGATCAGTACGATGATGTTGGCGAACAGAATCGCCAGCAGCGCTTCGCCGACGGTCAGGCCGAAATAAGCGGTGAGCACGCCGCCGAGGGTGTAGGTCGGTACGCAGATCGCCATGCCTACCCACAGCGCGGTGATGTGCCATTTGTTCCAGGTTCGTTCATGCACCTTGGTCGGTGCCATGTCGTGGTTGTAACGGGGACTGTCGAGGACGTCGCTGCCGGCTTCGAGCTCAAACAAGCCGTCGCGCTCGGTCACTTGCGATCTTATCTGTTGCATGGCCGCTCCACTGTTCTTTTGATTATTTTTGCTCATCAGGGGCTGGCGCGAGTGCGCTAGCCGGACGATGGCCGGAGAAACTGACAACTTTTACGGACCGGCCAAGGTGTCAGCGGCGGCATCAATAAACGTGCCGGGTGCCCCGCTTACGCATCGGGCCGTGCCATAAAATTTCGCTAACCAACTGATATTGATCAGCTTTATTTATCCAACTATTGAATCCGCGGTGAGTTGCCATGCCACTCAGGCCGAATGTCAGGCAAGCTGTCCGAACAGTCAGGACTCAATCTGGTGCGTCGATCTTTTTTGAAAGATTGCGCATCAACCATAGACCATCCTCAAGCGGCTGATTTCACATAGAAAATCTCGTCTATTTTTGGAACCTGTCAAGTGCGTCAAAATGGTGAGATGCCTCACCATTTTGGTGATTTACATTTTTTATCGTTATTTATCAACAAGTTAAATCAGTAATAAGCTTATAAAAAATATTCTTGCTCAATCGACAAACTGCAGCTAGCGTCTATTCTTGACAGCGCTGACAGGAATACACCGATTGGCGTCTGCTTCATATAAAACATTTAGAACCGGCATCAGTCGGTCAATGCCTGCGAGGAACTCGGAATGTCTCTGTTGATCCGTGGCGCCACCGTTATTACCCACGATGAAAGTTATCGCGCCGACGTGTATTGCGCCGAGGGCGTGATCAAAGCCATCGGTGAAAACCTCGATGTTCCCGCCGATGCCGAAGTGCTCGACGGCAGCGGCCAATACCTGATGCCCGGCGGCATCGACCCGCACACTCATATGCAGCTGCCCTTCATGGGCACGGTGGCCAGCGAAGACTTCTTCAGCGGCACCGCGGCGGGGCTTGCCGGCGGCACCACCTCGATCATCGACTTCGTAATTCCCAACCCGCAGCAATCGTTGATGGAGGCATTTCATCAATGGCGCGGCTGGGCCGAGAAGTCGGCGTCGGACTACGGTTTCCACGTCGCTATCACTTGGTGGAGCGAGCAGGTCCGCGAAGAAATGGCTGAGTTGGTCAGCCACCACGGGGTCAACAGCTTCAAGCATTTCATGGCCTACAAGAACGCGATCATGGCTGCCGACGATACGCTGGTGGCGAGTTTCGAACGTTGCCTGGAATTGGGCGCGGTGCCGACCGTGCATGCGGAAAACGGCGAGCTGGTCTATCACCTGCAACGCAAGTTGATGGCCCAGGGCATGACCGGGCCGGAAGCGCACCCGCTGTCGCGACCTTCGCAGGTGGAAGGTGAAGCTGCGAGCCGGGCGATCCGCATTGCTGAAACGTTGGGCACGCCGTTGTATCTGGTGCACGTCTCGACCAAGGAAGCCCTCGACGAAATCACCTATGCCCGCAGCAAGGGCCAACAGGTCTACGGCGAAGTGCTGGCCGGGCATCTGCTGCTGGACGACAGCGTTTACCAACACCCGGACTGGCAAACCGCCGCCGGTTACGTGATGAGCCCGCCCTTCCGTCCTCGCGGCCATCAGGAAGCCCTTTGGCATGGCCTGCAATCGGGCAACCTGCACACCACCGCCACCGACCATTGCTGCTTCTGCGCCGAGCAAAAAGCCGCCGGGCGTGACGACTTCAGCAAGATCCCCAACGGCACCGCCGGCATCGAAGACCGCATGGCAGTTCTCTGGGATGAAGGGGTGAACACCGGGCGCTTGTCGATGCAGCACTTCGTTGCCCTCACCTCCACCAACACCGCGAAGATCTTCAACCTCTACCCGCGCAAGGGTGCGATCCGTGTGGGCGCCGATGCCGATCTGGTGCTGTGGGATCCGGAAGGCACGCGGACGATTTCAGCCAAAACCCATCACCAGCAGGTCGACTTCAACATCTTTGAAGGCAAGACCGTGCGCGGCGTGCCGAGCCACACCGTCAGCCAGGGCCGAGTGGTATGGGCCGATGGTGATTTGCGGGCCGAGCGTGGTGCCGGTCGGTATGTCGAACGGCCAGCATATCCGGCGGTGTTTGATTTGCTGAGCAAGCGGGCTGAGTTGCACAAGCCGGTTGCTGTGAAACGCTAAGAGCGGCCTTCGGCCTATCGCGGGCAAGCCCGGCTCCCACAGGGATCTTCAGTGTTCACAAAACCCTGTGGGAGCGGGCTTGCCCGCGATGAGGCCCGGTCAGGCAACAACAAACCAATGCCCACCAGAGGCAATACCTCAAATAACCGTGAGGCCAACACCGTGATCAAGACCCTGAACCACCTCCCGCATCCCCATGAGGACGCGGCCGCCCTCGCCGGCCATTTCACCGATCTGGCGCCGCCACTCAACGACCGTCAGGCGCATCTGGAAGCCTCGCGCTGTCTGTATTGCTACGACGCGCCATGCGTGAATGCCTGTCCGAGCGACATCGACATTCCCTCGTTCATCCGCAATATCCATCAGGAAAACGTTCAGGGCGCCGCGCAGAAAATCCTCTCGGCGAACATCCTCGGCGGCAGTTGCGCCCGGGTCTGCCCCACGGAGATCCTGTGCCAGCAGGCCTGCGTGCGCAACAACGCCCAGGAATGCGCGCCGGTGCTGATCGGCCTGTTGCAACGCTATGCCGTGGACAACGCACACTTCAGCGAACACCCGTTCCAACGCGCCGCCGCAACCGGCAAGCGCATTGCTGTGGTCGGTGCCGGCCCGGCCGGTTTGTCCTGCGCGCACCGCAGCGCGATGCACGGCCACGACGTGGTGATTTTCGAGGCGCGGGAAAAGGCTGGCGGCCTCAACGAATACGGGATCGCCAAGTACAAACTGGTGGACGATTACGCGCAGAAGGAGCTTGAATTCCTGATGGGGATTGGCGGGATCGAGATTCGCCACGGGCAGAAACTCGGCGACAATCTGACCCTCAGTGAACTGCATCAGCAATTCGATGCGGTGTTTCTCGGTCTCGGCCTGGCCGCCAGCAAACAGCTGGGACTGGCCCACGAGGATGCCCCCGGCCTGCTCGCCGCGACCGATTACATCCGCGAACTGCGCCAGACCGATGACCTGACACAACTGCCGCTGGCCGAGCACTGCATTGTGCTCGGTGCCGGCAACACTGCCATCGACATGGCCGTGCAAATGGCTCGCCTCGGCGCTCGCGACGTGAATCTGGTGTACCGCCGTGGCGTCGAGGACATGGGCGCCACCGGTCACGAACAAGACATCGCCAAGGCCAATCAGGTGCGGCTGTTGACCTGGGCGCAACCGCAAGAAGTGCTGCTCGACGATAAGGGCAACGTGCGCGGCATGCGCTTCGCCTGCACCCGGTTGGAGGAAGGTCGCCTGCAAACCACTGGTGAAACCTTTGAACTGGCCGCCGACGCGATCTTCAAAGCCATCGGCCAGGCTTTCGACGGCAGCGCCCTCGCCGATCCGCTGGCCCGTGAACTCAAGCGTCAGGGCGACCGCATCCTCGTCGACGAACAGCTACGTACCAGCATTCCCGGCGTGTATGCCGGCGGCGACTGCACCAGCCTCGATCAGGACCTCACCGTGCAAGCCGTGCAGCACGGCAAGCTGGCCGCCGAGGCCATCAACGCTCAACTCATGCTCAACGTGGAGGCTGCGTAAATGGCCGATCTCTCGATTGTTTTCGCCGGCATCAAGGCCCCCAATCCGTTCTGGCTCGCTTCCGCGCCGCCGACCGACAAAGCCTACAACGTGGTTCGTGCGTTCGAGGCTGGCTGGGGTGGCGTGGTCTGGAAAACCCTGGGTGAAGACCCGGCGGCGGTCAACGTGTCGTCGCGTTACTCGGCGCACTTCGGGGCTAATCGAGAAGTGCTTGGTTTTAACAACATTGAACTGATCACCGACCGTTCACTGGAAATCAACCTGCGGGAAATCACCCAGGTCAAAAAGGACTGGCCAGACCGCGCGCTGATCGTGTCGCTGATGGTGCCCTGCGTCGAAGAGTCGTGGAAAAACATCCTGCCGCTGGTGGAAGCCACCGGGGCCGATGGCATCGAACTGAATTTCGGCTGCCCCCACGGCATGCCGGAACGGGGCATGGGCGCGGCGGTCGGTCAAGTGCCGGAATACGTCGAGCAGGTCACCCGCTGGTGCAAGACTTATTGCTCGCTACCGGTGATCGTCAAGCTCACGCCGAACATCACCGACATCCGCGTCGCCGCCCGTGCCGCTTACCGTGGCGGGGCTGATGCAGTGTCGTTGATCAACACCATCAACTCGATCACCAGCGTCAATCTGGAGCGCATGGTCGCCAATCCCGCTGTCGGCAGCCAAAGCACCCATGGCGGTTATTGCGGTTCGGCGGTGAAGCCGATTGCGTTGAACATGGTCGCCGAGATCGCCCGCGATCCGCAGACCCAGGGCTTGCCGATCTGTGGCATTGGCGGGATTGGCAGTTGGCGCGATGCGGCGGAATTCATTGCGCTGGGCAGCGGCGCGGTTCAGGTGTGCACGGCGGCGATGCTGCATGGTTTCCGGATTGTCGAGGAGATGAAGGACGGTTTGTCACGCTGGATGGACAGTCAGGGTTACGCCAGCGTGTCAGAGTTTTCCGGGCGTGCGGTGGGCAATACCACGGACTGGAAGTACCTGGACATCAACTATCAGGTGATTGCGAAGATTGATCAGGAGGCGTGCATCGGTTGCGGTCGCTGCCACATCGCTTGCGAAGACACCTCGCACCAGGCGATTGCGAGCCTTAAGCAGGCGGACGGGACGCATAAATATGAAGTGATCGATGATGAGTGCGTGGGC
Organism: Pseudomonas sp. TH37; assembly: GCF_016650735.1. Lineage (NCBI taxonomy): Bacteria > Pseudomonadati > Pseudomonadota > Gammaproteobacteria > Pseudomonadales > Pseudomonadaceae > Pseudomonas > Pseudomonas sp. TH37. The sequence goes on along the minus strand of NZ_JAEKFD010000002.1, from coordinate 525,784 downwards.
TGCAATCTGTGTCAGATCACGTGTCCGGTGCAGGATTGTATTGAGATGGTGCCGATGGATACCGGCAAGCCGTTTCTGGATTGGAACCATGATCCGAGGAATCCGTATCATGTTGCCCTTTAAGCCCTGCGGCGCCTGAACGGAAGCCATCGCGGGCAAGCCCGCTCCCACAGTGATTTATGTCGTACGCAAATTCTGTGTACACCGAGACCCCTGTGGAGGCGGGCTTACCCGCGATGAGGCCAGCCGCAACAACGAAGACCTCAAGGCTCCAACCCAATCCCACGCAATATCACACTCGTCACCGTCTGCACCGCCCGCTCGAACTGCATGTCCGACAGCGGCTGGTGATCGTTAAGAATATTCACCTGGTGATCAAAGTCGGCGTAATGCTGGGTCGAGGCCCAGATCATGTACAGCAGGCTGGAAGGCTCCACCGGCAGGATGCGTTTGTCCTCCACCCACTGGCGAATTTTCGCTTCTTTCATCTTGGCCCAGTCGTACAGGCTCGCATCCAGTTTCTCACCCAGTGTCGGCGCGCCGTGGATGATTTCGTTGGCCCAGACTTTCGAACCGTATGGCCGGCTGCGGGAATGGTTCATCTTGGCGCGGATGTAGCTGCTGAGCACCACTCGCGGGTCGTCGAACATCTCGAAGCACAGGGCATCCTGCTTCCAGACCTCCAGCAAACCCAGCAGCACCGCGCTGTATAGCTCGCTCTTAGTGCTGAAGTAGTAATGCAGGTTGGAGCGCGGCAGTTGCACTTCGGCGGCGATGTCGGCCATGGCGGTGCTGCCGAAACCTTTTTCGGCGAAGACTTTTTCGGCCCCCAGCAGAATTTTTTCGACGTTACTGCGACGAATCTCGATCTTGTGATTGCCCATGAGGGCTCCCTGACAACAGCGTTGGTCAAGACTAGCATCCGCTCTGGATCGGGGCGACAGGGGAAAACGAAACTTCGTACGGTGGTCTTGAGGCGGGTAAACTGGCCGCCTCTTTGAACCTGCCTCCGAGGTCTTCACGATGCTGCTCAAGAACGCCCTGACCACCACCGCCCTTCTCGGCTCGCTGCTCGCCGCCTCCTCGGTGTTTGCCCACGCGCACCTGAAAAGCCAGACCCCGGCGGCCGACAGCACCGTCAGCGCGCCGTCGGAACTGCGCCTGAAGTTTTCCGAAGGGGTTGAAGCGACGTTCACCAAAGTGACGATCAGCAAAGACGGCGCCGACATCCCGGTAAAAAGCCTCGCCACCGAAGGCAGCGACAAGAAAACCCTGATCGTCACCCCCGCCGCGCCGTTGGCCGCTGGCGATTACAAAGTCGAATGGCACGCCGTGTCGGCCGACACCCATAAAAGTGAAGGCGCCTACCGTTTCAAGGTCGGTCAGTAATTCATGACCGATGCGCTGGTGCTGTGCCGCTTTCTGCATTTCACCGTGGTGCTGATGCTGTTCGGAGCCTGGGTGTTCAGGCCTCTGCTGTTGGGCCGTGAAACCGTGTGGCTGGATCCGTCTCTGGCGCGAGTGACCCGCTGGCTTGCCGCTATAGCGTTAATCAGTGGCGTCGGCTGGTTGCTGCTGATCACCGCCAGTATGGCCGGCTCCGCGGATGCGGCATTCGATCCGGCGACGCTAGGCCTGGTGCTGAGCAATACCTTTTTCGGGCAGGTCTGGCGTTGGCATCTGCTGCTCAATCTGTTGCTCATGGCCCTGCTGCTGACGCCCTGGCGTTCCAGTACGCTTTGGCGCATCAGCCTGTCCAGCCTGCTGCTGGCGACGCTTGCCCCGGTCGGTCATGGCGCCATGCTTGACGGGCTGCAAGGCCAGTTGCTGATCCTCAACCAGATCATTCATCTGGCCTGCGTCGGCGCCTGGCTTGGTGGGTTGATGTTACTGGTGATGATCTTGTGCCAACCGGCCGATCATCCCTTGAGCGCAATATTGCGACGCTTCAGCGGGATCGGTTACGCCCTGGTGGCGGGACTGGTGATGACCGGGCTGATCAACGTGCGGGTATTGACCGGCGTATTCTGGCCGACGCCGTTGCTGTCCGGGTTTGCGCTGATCCTGTTGATCAAGGTTGTGCTGGTGATCGGGATGCTGGGGTTGGCGCTGTTCAATTGGCTGCGGGTCAAGGATTGCCAGCAGCGCCTGGGACAGTTGCGTGCCAGCGTCATGCTGGAGTGGTTGCTGGGGATTGGCGCGGTGGCAGCGGTTTCGCTACTGGGCACCATGCCGCCAATGATTACCGCCTGAACACAAATCCAATGTGGGAGCCCTGTGGCGAGGGGGCTTGCCCCCGTTTGAGTGCGTAGCGCTCACAAGATTTTTGCTACAACAGACATTTTGGGGCTGCTTCGCAGCCCAACGGGGGCAAGCCCCCTCGCCACAGGTCGCTCCTACAAAGACCGTGTTAATCAGGGGTGATCGCGGCAGCGGTATCAATACTCACCACCACCGACATCCCCGGTCGCAACCGCTCGCTCTGTTCCTGATCGGCATCGACGGTGATCCGCACCGGCACCCGCTGGGCAATTTTGACGAAGTTGCCGGTGGCGTTGTCGGCCTGGAGCAAGCTGAACTCGGACCCTGTGGCCGGTGAAATCCGCTGTACCCGTCCGTGGAATTGACGATGGCTCAGCGCATCGACCGTGAAGCTCACCGGCTGGCCAACCCGCACGTTGTCCATCTGGGTTTCCTTCATGTTGGCGATCACCCACAGCTGATTCGGCACCAGCGCCATCAGCTGCGCCCCGGAGTTAACGTAGGCGCCGAGGCGCACGCCGATCTGCCCGAGTTGCCCATCGAGCGGCGCCACTACGCGGGTGTTCGACAGGTCGATCCGTGCCAGTTGCACCGCCGCTTCAGCGTTGGCCACCGCGGCTTCCAGGGAGCCGCGATTGACGATCACCGTTTGCAGATCCTGCCGGGAGATTTCCAGATTGGCCTGGGCCTGCGCCACGGCGGCAATGGTCTGGGCATTGGCGGCCAGGGCCACGTCCAGTTCGCGTTTCGACACCGAGCCATCGCTGACCAGCTCTTTGTTACGGCGCAAATCCGCTTCACTTTTGCGCAACTGTGCCTGGGCGTCGGCGACCGCGGCCTGACGCAACTTGATGGTCGCTTCGGCGCTGTTGCGTTGCTGCACCACGTTGGCCAGCGCGGCTTTCTCCACCGCCAATTGCGCCAGGGATTGATCGAGGCGCTGCTTGTAGATGCGGTCGTCGAGGCGCACCAGCAAATCCCCGGCCTTCACAAACTGAAAATCCTGCACCGGCACTTCGTACACGTAACCGCTGAGCTGCGGGCCGATGATCGTCACCTGGCCCCGCACCAGCGCGTTTTCCGTGGTCTCGACCGCGCTGCTGAACGGCGGCAGTTGCCAGGCGTATAACACGATCAGCACGCCGACGATGGCAATCGCCGCAAAGCCCAGGGACGAGATGATCCGCACCCGCAGCGAACGCGGTGCGGTGGCCGGCGAGGACGGCGGCGCCTGGTCTTCCGGGGTGGCGGCGATGGCGTTGGTGGTCGTGGTCGGTTCGGTCATGAAGAAGTGGCACCGCTGGTTTTTACGGTTGGAGTGGCAGGCGCCGGGGTGACGGTAGTGCTCATCAGCCACAGGGCGCGAATGGAAATCCAGATCATGGTCAGCACCGCGATCACGGCAATCAGCATGAACACATCGTTATAGGCTAGAACATTGGCCTCGCGGGTGGCCGCCGTGGCCAGGCTGCGAATGCCCTGCAGGTTGCGCAGGCTCGGGTCGGCGATCACCGAGCCGACCGCGTTGCCACCGCTCTGTACCCGCGCCGCCACTCGCGGATCGAGCAGGGTCAGCTGCTCGACGATGTGGCTGGAGTGAAACTTCTCGCGCACGATCTGGAACGTCCCAAGTAATGCCGCGCCGATCAACCCGCCGAGGTTCTGGCAGATACCGAACAGCACCGAGAAACTTACCAGGTTACGCGGGCTGGTCAGCACGTTGCGCATACCGTAAAGCATGGTCGGCCCGAGGAAAAACGTCCCGCCGAAGGCCAGCAGGAACTGGCTGAAATACAGGTTTTCCGGGCGGGTCAGGTTGTTCGAATAACTGTCCATCACCGAACCGACCGCCATCAGCGCGAGAGAGATGTTCAGCGGCATGATCAGGTGTTTGGGATCGATGGTCAGGGCGCTGGTGGCCAGCCCGGCGATACTGCCGATCAACATCACCACATACAGACTGTGCAGCTGCTGACTGCTCATGTTCAGCGCCTGCATGAACCCCACCGCGCCGGTGGATTGCTCCGACGTCACCATGCGAATCAGGATCACCGCCAGGGCCAGGCGAATCATCGCCCCGCTGCCGAGCCAGCGGGTCATCAGCATCGGGTTGCTGCGGTTGTGCTCGATGGCCAGGCCCGTGAGGATCAATACGATCGAGGCCGCCGAGGCCACGCCGATCCACTGCGCTTCGAGCCACCAGTCGATCCGCCCCAAGGACAGCACCGCGCAAAGCAAAGCCACGCCGCTGGCGAGGATGGCGAAGGTCAGGAAGTCGAGTTTTTCGAAGGTCTTGAAGCGATCACCCGGTGGCAGTTTCAGCAGGAATACGCAGCCCAGGGACAACAGCGCCATGCCCAGTTCGAACAGATACAAGCCGCGCCATTCGGCGATTTGCAGCAGGTCTTCGGAAAACAACCGCGCCATCGGCAACGCCAGTTGCGAGGTCCCGAGGCCCAATACCAGCGCCTTCATCCGCCACTTCGCCGGGAAGGCCTGGATCATGTAATACAGACCCAGCGAAGTCAGTGCCGCGCCGACCATACCGTGGGCCGCGCGCACGGCAATCGCCGAATTCAGGTCGTTGACGAACAAATGGCCGAAGGTCACCAGCGCATAGAGCATCAGGAACACTTCGGTGAACGCCCGCAAGCCGAACTGCTGACGAAACTTCACCAGCAGCAGGTTCATCGACACATTGGTCATCACATAGGCCGCCGGCAACCAGGCCATCTCGGCGGTGGTCGCCCCTAACGCGCCTTGCAGGTAAGGCAGGTTGGCGATCACCAGCGAGTTACCGAGGCCGCCGGTCACTGCCACCAGCAAACCCACCAGCGCGTAGGCCAGCCGCTTGGGGTTGGAGTGCAACGGCGTTGAAGGCGAACCGGGCAGGCTGGGGCGCTCATGAGGCTGCCAGTCGCGCGGGGTGTAGTGATCCATTCAATGGCCTTGTTTCGGAATAGTCGTCAGTTTGCCGGAAAATCTCAGCCGAAACACAAAACCCCTGTGGGAGCGAGCCTGCTCGCGATGACGGATTGTCAGCTGATTTCAATGTTGAATGTCAGACCGCTATCGCGAGCAGGCTCGCTCCCACAAGGTGGACGATGTGATCGTACAACTTGTGATTGACATTCCTGCAAAGCCTCGCAAATAATCGCCGCCAATGTTGTACGACGACGTATGACAAAAAATAAAAACAACAAAAGTCAGGGAGCGTTACTGTGAGCAGACTCGCCCGCAATTCCTTCACCAGCACCCCTCGCCCCACCTTCGCCCGTCGCCATACTCTCAGCCTGATCGGTTGCAGCAGCCTGGCCTTCGTCCTGCCCATGACCAGCCAGGCCGAAGGTTTCGTCGATGACGCCAAGGCCACGCTGAACCTGCGTAACGCCTACATCAATCGCAACTTCACCAACCCGAACAATGCCCAGGGCAAGGCTGAAGAGTGGACGCAAAACTTCATCCTCGACGCTAAATCCGGCTTCACCCAAGGCCCCATCGGTTTCGGCGTGGATGTGCTTGGTATGTACTCGCAGAAGCTCGACGGCGGTAAGGGCACGGGCGGCACACAATTGCTGCCGATCCATGATGACGGTCGCCCCGCGGACAATTTCGGTCGTCTGGGTGTGGCGCTGAAAGCCAAGGTCTCGAAAACCGAATTGAAGGTCGGCGAATGGATGCCGGTGCTGCCGATCCTGCGCTCCGATGATGGTCGTTCTCTGCCGCAAACCTTTCGCGGCGGCCAGGTCACCTCTACCGAGCTCAGCGGCCTGACGCTCTACGGCGGGCAGTTCCGCGGCAACAGTCCGCGCAATGACGCGAGCATGGAAGACATGTCGATGAACGGCAGAGGCGCGTTCACCTCCGACCGCTTCAACTTCGGCGGCGGCGAGTATGCGTTCAATGAAAAACGCACTCAGGTCGGTGTCTGGTACGCGGAACTCAGCGACATTTATCAGCAGCAGTATTTCAACCTGAGCCACAGCCAGCCCATGGGCGATTGGACCCTGGGGGCCAACCTCGGTTACTTCATCGGCAAGGAAGATGGCAGCGCGCTGGCCGGCGACCTCGACAACAAAACCGCGTTCGCCCTGCTCTCGGCCAAATACGGCGGCAACACCTTCTATGTCGGCCTGCAGAAACTCAGCGGCGACAACGCCTGGATGCGCGTCAACGGCACCAGCGGCGGCACGCTGGCCAACGACAGCTACAACGCCAGCTATGACAACGCCAAGGAACGCTCCTGGCAGGTGCGCCACGACTACAACTTCGTCGCCCTCGGCATTCCTGGCCTGACGTTGATGAACCGCTACATCAGCGGCGATAACGTGCACACCGGAGCGATCACCGACGGCAAGGAATGGGGGCGCGAATCGGAACTGGCCTACACCGTGCAAAGCGGCGCGCTGAAGAGCCTCAACGTCAAATGGCGCAACGCGACCATCCGCCGCGATTTCAGCACCAACGAATTTGATGAGAACCGCATCTTTATCAGCTACCCGATTTCGTTGTTGTAAGGCGCGAAGCCTGCGTTCAGATGTATCAGCTGTCGAGCTCGCGAGGCTGCGTTCGGCTGTAGCAGCTGTCGAGCTCGCGAGGCTGCGTTCGGCTGCGAAGCAGTCGCAAACCCTGAATGCACGGTGTGTCTGACGGACCGCAGTGCCTGATTTTACGGCTGCTGCGCAGCCGAACGCAGGCTTCGCCAGCTGCTACAAAAGAGTGTCGCGGTTGAAATTACTGAACTGACTGGCATTGGGGCTTGCTCTCTGGCCACAGGTTCAGTGCACTCATCGGATGAACATGACCCTCCGTCAATTTCAACCAAAGTCGCGTTGACAAGCACCGGAAAGCCTAACAATACTTCGACCAAGTCATACGACAACCTACAACAAACCCAACAACTACAATTTTCTGTTCAGGGATTTACATGACGACCACATCCCCATTCAATCGCCTGCTCCTGACCGGCGCCGCCGGTGGCCTCGGTAAAGTCCTGCGCGAACGCCTGCGACCTTACGCCAACGTACTCCGTCTGTCGGACATCGCCGACATGGCGCCAGCCATTGATGATCGCGAAGAAGTCGTGCCGTGCGACCTCGCCGACAAGCAAGCGGTGCATCAACTGGTCGAAGGCGTGGATGCGATCCTGCACTTCGGCGGCGTGTCGGTGGAGCGTCCGTTCGAAGAGATTCTCGGCGCCAATATCTGCGGCGTGTTCCATATCTACGAAGCGGCCCGTCGCCATGGCGTGAAACGGGTGATTTTCGCCAGTTCCAACCACGTCATCGGCTTTTACAAGCAGGACGAAACCCTCGACGCCCACTCCCCTCGCCGCCCGGACAGCTATTACGGCTTGTCCAAGTCCTACGGCGAAGACATGGCCAGTTTCTACTTCGATCGCTATGGCATCGAAACCGTCAGCATCCGCATCGGCTCCTCGTTCCCGGAACCACAGAACCGCCGAATGATGAGCACCTGGCTGAGCTTCGACGACATGACCCAACTGCTCGAACGCGCGTTGTACACCCCGAATGTCGGCCACACCGTGGTGTACGGCATGTCCGACAACAAGAGCATCTGGTGGGACAACCGATTCGCGGCGCACCTGGGTTATACGCCACAGGACACGTCCGAAGTCTTCCGCGAAAAAATCGAAGCCCAACCAATGCCCGCCGAGGATGATCCGGCCCGGGTTTATCAGGGTGGTGCCTTTGTCGCGGCCGGGCCGTTCGGCGACTGAGCCCTCGCCAATCCCCACATAACAAAGCCAAGGGAATGCGTTGCCATGCAAGCCGAATTGATTGTCGATGCCCGCAATGCGGTCGGTGAAAGCCCGGTGTGGGTCCCCGAGGAAAACGCCCTGTACTGGGTCGATATTCCGACCGGTGGATTACAGCGCTGGAATGCCGACAGCGGACACGTTCACGCCTGGAAAGCCCCGCAAATGCTCGCCTGCATCGCTCGTCACAGTGCGGGTGGCTGGGTCGCCGGCATGGAAAGCGGATTCTTTCACCTGCACCCGCACAACGATGGCAGCCTCGACAGCGAACTGCTGGCCCACGTCGATCACGCCCGCCCCGACATGCGCCTGAACGATGGCCGCTGTGATCGCCAGGGCCGTTTCTGGGCCGGCAGCATGGTGTTGAACATGGGCGCCAACGCCGCCGACGGCACGCTCTATCGCTACAGTGCCGGACAACCCGGGCCGCTCGAAGCCCGACTCAGCGGTTTCATCGTGCCCAACGGCCTGGGCTTCAGCCCGGACGGCAAGACCATATACCTCTCGGATTCACACCCGAATGTGCAGCAGATTTGGGCTTTCGATTACGACATCGACAGCGGCACGCCGTCCAACCGTCGGCTGTTCGTCGACATGCATCACTTCCTTGGCCGCCCCGATGGCGCAGCAGTGGATGCCGAAGGTTGTTATTGGATCTGCGCCAACGACGCCGGGTTGATTCACCGTTTCACCCCCGATGGCCGACTGGATCGTTCCCTCCCCGTGCCGGTGAAGAAACCGACCATGTGCGCCTTCGGTGGCAGCCAGCTCGACACCCTGTTTGTGACCTCGATCCGCCCCGCTGACGACCATGACGAACAGTCGCTAGCCGGCGGCGTGTTCGCCCTCAACCCCGGCGTCAAAGGCTTGCCGGAACCCGTGTTCAACGAATTGCTTTAACCCCCTCTGCTGCATCGCTGTGCCTTGAATAAAAAAAACAACAAGACTGGAGACACAACCCATGGACTTCAAACGCACCTTGCTCGCCGCCGCACTTCCCATCACTGCAGCACTCACCTTCACCCTCAGCAGCGCCGCCCAGGCACTGGAAATCAAATTCGCCGACATCCACCCCGCCGGTTACCCGACCGTGGTCGCCGAGGAACAACTGGGTAAAACCCTGGTGACCGACAGCAACGGCAAGCTGACTTTCAAGATGTTTGCCGGCGGTGTGCTCGGTTCGGAAAAAGAGGTCATCGAACAGGCTCAGGTCGGCGCTATTCAGATGGCTCGGGTCAGCCTCGGCATCGTCGGGCCGGTAGTGCCGGACGTGAACGTGTTCAACATGCCGTTCGTGTTCCGCGACCAGGCGCACATGCGCAAAGTCATCGACGGTGAGGTCGGCGATGAGATCCTCGACAAGATCACCAACTCCGAATTCAACCTGGTCGCCCTGGCCTGGATGGACGGCGGCACGCGCAATATCTACACCAAAAAACCGGTACGCAGCCTCGCCGACCTCAAAGGCATGAAGATCCGCGTGCAGGGCAATCCGATGTTCATCGACACCATCAACGCCATGGGCGGCAACGGCATTGCCATGGACACCGGCGAGATCTTCAGTGCGTTGCAGACCGGGGTGATCGACGGCGCGGAAAACAACCCGCCAACCCTGCTCGAACACAACCACTACCAAAACGCCAAGTTCTACAGCCTGACCGGGCACCTGATCCTGCCCGAGCCGATCGTGATGTCGAAAATCACTTGGGAAAAACTCAGCCCCGACCAGCAAGTGCTGGTGAAAAAAGCCGCCAAAGCCGCACAGGCCCAGGAGCGCACGCTGTGGGATGCGAAGTCGGCCAGCAGTGAAGAAAAACTCAAGGCTGCCGGCGTCGAGTTCATCACCGTCGACAAAAAACCTTTCTATGAAGCCACGGCTTCGGTCCGGGAAAAATACGGCGCGCCTTACGCCGATCTGATCAAGCGCATCGAAGCCGTTCAGTAACCCTCCCTGCATTCATGAAAGGCCCGGCACCGTTGACGAGTGGATCGTCAGCGGCGCCCGGTTACGGTGAAACCCGATGAAGAATCTGCTGCTGCGCATCAACGACAGGATTTACATGACCTGCATCTGGGTCGCCGGCCTGTCGGTCCTGACCATTGCCCTGATCATTCCCTGGGGCGTCTTCGCCCGTTACGTCCTCGGCACCGGTTCAAGCTGGCCCGAGCCCACCGCGATTTTGCTGATGATGGTCTTCACCTTCATCGGCGCCGCCGCCAGTTATCGCGCCGGTGCGCACATGGCCGTGGCCATGCTCACCGACCGCATGCCCCCCGAACTGCGCAAGACCATGAGCATCGTTTCGCAGCTGCTGATGGCGACCATTTGCCTGTTCATGGCCATCTGGGGCACCAAGCTCTGTATGTCCACCTGGAACCAGTTCATGAGCTCTCTGCCCACTCTGCGCGTGGGCATCACCTACATGCCGATTCCCGTGGGCGGTGTGCTGACGCTGATTTTCGTGCTGGAAAAACTCTTGCTCGGTGACCAGAGCAACCGTCGGGTCGTGCGTTTCGACCTGGTTGAAGAAAGCGAAGGTGCCGCATAAATGGACGCTCTGATTCTGCTCGGCAGTTTTATCGCTTTGATCCTGATCGGCATGCCGGTCGCCTACGCCTTGGGGCTTTCTGCCCTGATCGGTGCGTGGTGGATCGACATCCCGTTCCAGGCGCTGATGATTCAGGTCGCCGGTGGCGTTAACAAATTCTCGTTGCTGGCGATCCCGTTCTTCGTACTCGCAGGGGCGATCATGGCCGAGGGCGGCATGTCCCGCAGACTGGTGGCTTTTGCCGGAGTGTTGGTGGGGTTCGTGCGCGGCGGGTTGTCGCTGGTGAACATCATGGCCTCGACCTTCTTCGGCGCGATTTCCGGCTCTTCGGTGGCGGACACGGCGTCGGTCGGTTCGGTGCTGATTCCGGAAATGGAGCGTCGCGGCTACCCGCGGGATTTCTCCACCGCAGTGACGGTCAGCGGTTCGGTGCAAGCCCTGCTGACGCCACCCAGCCATAACTCAGTGCTCTACTCGCTGGCCGCTGGCGGGACCGTTTCGATTGCTTCGCTGTTCATGGCCGGCGTAGTGCCGGGCCTGCTGATGAGCGCGTGCCTGATGGTGCTGTGCCTGATCTTCGCCAGAAAGCGCAACTACCCCAAGGGCGAAGTCATTCCGCTCAACGAGGCACTGAAAATCTGCGGTGAAGCGATGTGGGGCATGATGGCGATGGTCATCATTCTCGGCGGCATTCTCTCGGGCATCTTCACCGCCACCGAATCGGCGGCGATCGCGGTGTTGTGGTCGTTCTTCGTCACCATGTTCATTTACCGCGACTACAAGTGGAGTGAGCTGCCCAAGTTGATGCACCGCACGGTGCGCACTATCTCGATCGTGATGATCCTGATCGGCTTCGCCGCCAGCTTCGGCTACATCATGACGCTGATGCAGATCCCGGCGAAGATCACCACGATGTTCCTGACCCTGTCGGACAACCGTTACGTGATCCTGATGTGCATCAACGTGATGCTGCTATTACTCGGCACGGTGATGGACATGGCGCCGCTGATCCTGATTCTCACGCCGATCCTGATGCCGGTGATTCTGGGCATTGGCGTGGACCCGGTGCAGTTCGGCATGATCATGCTGGTGAACCTGGGGATCGGATTGATCACACCGCCGGTGGGCGCGGTACTGTTTGTCGGCTCGGCGGTGGGCAAGGTCAGTATCGAAAGCACGGTGAAAGCGCTGCTGCCGTTCTACGGCGTGCTGTTCCTGGTGCTGATGGCCGTGACCTACATTCCCGCCATTTCGCTGTGGTTGCCGCATTTGGTGTTGTGACCTCAAAAGATCGCAGCCTTCGGCAGCTCCTACAGGATTTGTGTTCGTCCGATATTTCACGGGTGTGCGCGATTCCAATGTAGGAGCTGCCGCAGGCTGCGATCTTTTCAACCATTCAACGCAGGGCGAAAATCATGACCCTCAACACCCTCGAACTCGAAGACGAACTCACCCGCCTCACCCTCGCCCCCGAACTCGGTGCGAGCATCGTCAACTGGACGGTACGCAGCACCGGCCAACCGCTGTTGCGCCACAGTGACCAACACGCCTTGAACACCGGCCTGCCCGGCAAACTCGCCTGCTATCCCCTGGCGCCATGGTCGAACCGAATCTCGGAGGGTGGTTTCGACTGCCCCGACGGCTGGCTCACGCTGACGCCCAACAGCCTCACCGATCCCCTGCCGATTCATGGCAGTGCCTGGCAACAGCCGTGGCAGATCGTCTCGCATACCCGCGATGAAATCGTCCTGCAACTCGACAGCACCACGCCCTTCGCTTATCGCGCAAGGCAACGTTTTCATCTGAGCGAGGGCAAGCTGAACATTAATTTGCAGGTCACCCATCTGGCCGAACACGCCGCCTGGCATGGGCTCGGTTTGCATCCCTACTTCCCGCGCGCTGCAGGCACTCGGTTGCAGACGCAGGCGCGACAGGTCTGGTTGTGCGACAGCACAAAACTGCCAACACAACTCACTTCGATACCCAAGGATTGGGACTTCAGCCAGCCCCGGGCATTACCCGAAACACTGGTGGACAACGGCTTTTGCGAATGGGACGGCCACTGCCTGATCCAGCAACCCGAGCTGGGTTATGAACTGGAGTGCCAGGCCACCGGCAGCGACTACTACCTGCTCTACTGCCCCGTAGGCCTGGAATTTTTCTGCATCGAACCGGTAAGCCATCCGGTCAACGCCCATCACTTGCCGGGTCGGCCAGGGTTGCGTTTGCTGGAACAAGGCCAATCTGCCGAACTCGGTTTCAGCCTGCGCTATCGCTACGCCAACAGCTGAGTCAGCACCGCGCGCAACTTGCCGGGCTTCACTGGTTTGTTCAGCAGCGGCGCGTCGAGGCGCTGCAATGAGCGCCGGCACTGGTCGGTGCGGTCGGCGGTGATGATCACCGCCGGAATCGCCTGGCTGAAATGCTCGCGCAAATGCCGGACCACCTCACAACCCACCACCCCGTGGTCCAAGTGATAGTCCGCCAGAATCAGCTCCGGCGCCTGCCCCTGCAAAGCCACCAGCGCGGTGGCCTCGTCGGTGGCGGTGACCACTTCGCAGCCCCACTGCCCGAGTAGCGCGCTCATGCTTTCAAGAATGCTGACTTCGTTGTCCAGCACCAACAGACGCCGGCCCGGCAACGGGTTGCCGGTGCTCGGTTGCGGTGCGGCCAGACTGATCGGCAGTGGAATCTCATGGGAAATCGGTACTTCGATGCTGAACATCGAACCGCGCCCCGGCAGCGAATGAACCTGAATCCTGTAGTCGAGGATCTTGGCGATGCGTTCGACAATCGCCAGTCCCAGGCCCACGCCCTTGCGATCGGCGGCGCGCCCGACGTCCAGTTGGTTGAACTCGAGGAAGATCGAGTCAAGACGATCCGCAGGAATCCCGCGCCCGGTGTCCCAGACTTCGATACGCAGCGCATCGCCCCGGCGCCTTGCCCCCAGCAGAATGCAGCCCTCGTCGGTGTAGCGGCAGGCATTGCTGAGGAAGTTGCGCAGGATTCGGGTCATCAGGCGCAAGTCGGTATGAATGGCGTAATCGCCCATGTGCACCCGCAGGTTCAACCCGGCTGCCGCGGCCACCGACTGAAACTCCGAGACCAGTGGCGCGAACAATTCGTCGAGGCGGTACAGGGCAATGTCCGGCTTCACAGCGGCCTGATCGAGCCGGGAAATATCCAGCAGATCGGTGAGCAAGTCTTCGGCCCCTTCCAGCGCCTGATGCGTGCGCTCCACCAGCACCTGCTCGACGTCGGGCAGTTTGCGCTCGCGCAAGGTCGAGATCAGCAAACGCGCGGCGTTGAGCGGCTGCAACAGGTCGTGGCTGGCGGCGGCGAGGTATTTGTCCTTGCTGCGATTGGCGGCTTCGGCAGCATCACGGGCATCGCGCAAGGCTTCTGCGATCTGTTTGCGCTGGGTGATCTGCTGTTGCAGATTGCGGTTGGCGTCCAGTAACTCGTTGGTGCGCGCGGTGACCCGCTGCTCCAGTTGGTCATTGAGTTGTTGCAGGCGTTGCTGAGCGAGTTTTCGTTCGGTGATATCGGCGACAAAGCCCTCCACCAAACCTTCCTGATCCGGTTTGAGCAGCAAGTTCATCAGTACGTCGAGGACGCTGCCGTCCTTGCGCCGCAGCTGAGTTTCATAGCCCAGCAGGCTGCGCTCGCGCTGGAGGATTTCGCCGATGCTTTCCAGCTCTTGCGCCCCGCCGACGAACAGCGTATCCGCCAGGTCCGTCAGAGAAAACAGCACCTCCTGCGGGTCCTGATAGCCAAGCATCCGCGCCAATGCCGGATTGGCGGCGCGCATGCCTTCCAGCAGGCTGGCCTGGAAGATCCCGTGTACCGCGTTTTCGAACAGCCATTTGTAGCGGTTGCGTTCGGTTTCCAGTTCATCCAGGCGCGCAGCCAGTTCCGGGTAATGACTCTTGCGCGCCGAGTGGTTGCCTAAGCCGAGTAACCCGGCCAGCGCCCGTTGTTGCTCGTCAGAGGGCTTCGCCATAGACGACCTCGACGTCGCGCTGACTGGATTCGCGCGGGTTGGTAAGGATGCACGGGTCGTGCATGGCGTGTTGCGACAGGAACGGAATGTCCGCCGTACTCACCCCGTGCAGGCCCAGGGTTTCGTGGAAGCCGATGGCGTGTTTGAGGGCGATCAAGTGTTCGACCAGCCGCCCGCAAATCTGCCGGTGATTGAGGCCACGGCAATCAATACCGAACGTCTCGGCGATCACCTTGAAGCGCTCCGGCGACGAGCTGTAGTTGAACGCCACCACGTGTTCCACCAGCACCGCATTGCACAGGCCATGGGGTAGATCGAGGAAGCCGCCGAGGCTGTGGGACATGGCGTGCACCGCGCCAAGAATCGCGTTGGAGAACGCCAGCCCGGCCTGCATGCTGCCGAGCATGATTTTTTCCCGCAGGGCGATGTCGCTCGGGTTGGCGATCATTTGCACCAGATTGCCGTTGATCAGCCGCATCGCCTCCAGCGCATGAGGGTCGGTGAGCGGCCCGTGACCGGTGGAGACGAAGGCTTCGATGGCATGGACCAACGCGTCGATGCCGGTACAGGCCGACAGGAACGGGTCCATGCTCAGCGTGGTTTCCGGATCGATCAGCGACACGTCGGGCACCGCAGCCTTGCTGACGATGGAGAATTTCATGCGTTCTTGCTGATTGGAGATGATCACGAACTGCGACACGTCGGCCGAAGTGCCGGCGGTGGTCGGGATCAGGATCAGCGGCGGGCTGGGCATGCGCAACATGTCCACGCCCTCGAATTCGAGGATGTTGCGTCCGTGGGCGACGACGATGCCGATGCCTTTGCCGCAGTCCATCGGGCTGCCGCCGCCGATCGCCACGATCACATCGCAGTGATTCTCCCGGTACAGCTCGGCGCCGAGCATGACCTCTTCGATCCGCGGGTTGGGCGAAACGTCGCTATATAGAAAGTAATCGATGCCCTGGGCTTGCAGGCTGGCCTCGACATCGGCGACCCAACCGGCGGCAATCACACCGGGGTCGCTGACCACCAGCACCTTGCGGGCACCGAAGGTCTTGGCGTAGTTGCCGACGTTATGCCGACAGCCGGCACCGAAGATGATTTCAGGCGAAACGAATTTACGCAGCTGGCTGAGATTCTGGCTCATTGGAAAGCCTGTTTTTATTGTTTTGGAAGGTAAAGTCCACACTAAAGCATCCGGCTGCGAATGCAATCAGACCAATGGATAGCGAGCCAGCCCAGGGGTGCACTCCGATTTCAGATTCACTGAAAATCCCTGTGGGAGCGGGCTTATGTGGCGAGGGGGCTTGCCCCCGTTGGGTCGCGGAGCGGCCCCAAAATCAGAAGCTCCGGGACTGCTACGCAGTCCAACGGGGGCAAGCCCCCTCGCCACATAAGCCCGCTCCCACAGGGTTCTGTGTTCACAACTCATCCGCGATAAATCAGCCGCGAAGCCTTTTCATTGCGCAAGGTCAGGTGCTCCATGCCCTGCCCCGGCGCGTCGGCTTCATCCCGGGCCTTGAGAATAACGTCGTGGTGCGGCGATTTGCTGCACACCGGGTCGGCGTTACTCGCATCGCCGGTAAGCATGAACGCCTGGCAACGGCAGCCGCCGAGGTCATTGTGCTTTTCATCGCAGGAACGGCACGGCTCTTTCATCCAGTCATCGCCGCGAAAACGGTTGAAGCCGAACGAGTCGTTCCAAATGTGCGCGATGCTGTGCTCGCGCACGTTGGGAAACTGCACCGGCAACTGGCGGGCGCTATGACAAGGCAATGCCGTGCCGTCCGGGGTGATGTCGAGAAACAGGTTGGCCCAGCCATTCATGCAGGTTTTTGGGCGTTCTTCGTAGTAATCCGGGGTCACGAAGATCAGCTTGCACGGATGGCCCTCGGCCTCAAGCCGCTGGCGGTATTCATTGGTGATGCGCTCGGCGCGCTGCAACTGTTCGCGGGTCGGCAGCAGGCCGACGCGGTTGAGTTCAGCCCAACCGTAGAACTGGCACGTCGCCAACTCGACGAAATCCGCTTCCAGCTCCAGGCACAGTTCGATGATCTGCGCGATCTGGTCGATGTTGTGCCGATGGGTGACGAAGTTCAGCACCATCGGGTAGCCCTGGGCTTTCACCGCCCGGGCCATGGCCAGTTTCTGGGCGAAGGCCTTGCGCGAGCCGGCGAGCAGATTGTTCACCTCTTCATCGGCGGCCTGAAAACTGATCTGGATATGGTCCAGCCCGGCGATCTTGAAGTCGCGGACCTTCTGTTCGGTCAGGCCGATGCCCGAGGTGATCAGGTTAGTGTAGTAACCCATGTCCCGCGCGGCCTTGATCAGCTCGGCCAGGTCCTGGCGCACCAACGGCTCGCCCCCGGAAAAACCCAGTTGCGCAGCGCCCATCTCCCGCGCCTCGCGGAACACCCGAATCCACTCTTCTGTGCTCAACTCCTCGCCCTGTTGGGCGAAGTCCAGCGGGTTGGAACAATACGGGCATTGCAGCGGGCAGCGATAGGTCAGCTCCGCCAGCAACCACAGCGGTGGGCCGGGTTGCTGTTCGATCAGGCTCACAAGGTTATCCCCCGGTGCCAGACCTGCTCCGTGGTGACGGTGTGATACGGCGGACGATCCAGCTCGTAGGCCATGCTCATCGCGTCGAGCATGCTCCACAATACATCGAGTTTGAACTGCAGAATCTCCAGCATGCGTTGCTGGCCTTCGACCGTGACGTAGTGCGCCAGGGTGATGCGCAAACCATGCTCGACATCGCGCCGCGCCTGGCTCAGCCGCGTACGGAAATAGTCGTAACCGGCCGGATCGATCCATGGGTAATGGGTGGGCCAGGCGTCGAGCCGGGACTGGTGGATTTGTGGCGCGAACAGTTCGGTCAGGGAACTGCTGGCCGCTTCTTGCCAGCGAGCGCGACGGGCAAAATTGACGTAGGCGTCCACGGCGAAACGTACGCCCGGCAGCACCAGCTCTTGCGAGAGGATTTGTTCGCGATCCAGCCCCACTGCTTCGCCCAATCGTAGCCACGCTTCGATGCCGCCTTCACTGCCGGGGACGCCGTCATGGTCGAGGATCCGTTGCAGCCATTCCCGGCGCACGTCGCGATCCGGGCAATTGGCAAGGATAGCGGCATCCTTGAGCGGGATGTTCACCTGGTAATAGAAGCGATTGGCGACCCAGCCCTGAATCTGCTCGCGGGTGGCGCGCCCGGCGTACATGGCTTGGTGGAACGGGTGGTGGATGTGGTAATAGGCACCCTTGGCGCGCAGGGCTGCTTCGAATTCGGCGGGGGTCATGGGAGTGTCAGTCATTGCGGTTCTCCGGGGAATAACCGTTGGGTTCTGCGGTGTCTGGTCTGGCCTCATCGCGGGCAAACCCGCTCCCACAGAATTTAGGTGAGCCCTGTGGGAGCGGGCTTGCCCGCGAAGGGGCCATCCGCTACAGCTCAATACTCATGCCGTCATAAGCCACTTCAATCCCACGCCGCTCCAGCAATGCGCGCTCGGCCGAGTCTTCATCGAGGATCGGGTTGGTGTTGTTGATGTGGATCAGCACCTTGCGCTGGCGCTTGAAGCCCTCCAGCACGTCGAGCATGCCGCCGGGGCCGCTTTGCGGCAGGTGGCCCATTTCGCTGCCCAGGCTCTGACCGACTTCGCACACGCGCATTTCATCGTCGCGCCACAGCGTGCCGTCCAGCAGCAGGCAGTCGGCGCGCCGCATCCAGCTCAATACCTCGGCGTCGACTTGCCCCAGTCCCGGTGCATAGAAAACCGATGCACCGCTGCGCAGGTCTTCGATGAATAGGCCAATGGTGTCGCCCGGCTGCGGATTGCCACGATTGGGCGAGTACGGCGGTGCATTGCTGACCAACGGAATCGCGCGAAACTGCAGGTGTGGGCAGGCCGCGATACTGAACGGCTCACGATCCAGTTCGATGGGTTGCCACTGCAAGCCACCGTTCCAGTGTTTGAGCATGGTGAACAAGGGAAAGCCGCTGCTCAGGTCTTCGTGAACCCGCTCAGTGCACCAGACCGAATGCGGGCAGCCTTCGCGCAGGCTCAACAGCCCGGTGCAATGGTCGATCTGACTGTCCAGCAGAACGACGCCGGCAATCGCCGTGTCACGCAAGCGTCGGGCTGGCTGCATCGCCGGGAAGCTTTCGAGTTGCGCGCGAATATCCGGTGAAGCATTGCAGAGCACCCACTCCACACCGTCGTCGCTCAGGGCAATGGACGACTGCGTGCGGCGTTGTGCGCGCAGATTGCCGTTGCGCATAGCGGCGCATTGACGGCAGTTGCAGTTCCATTGCGGAAAACCGCCGCCAGCGGCGGAACCGAGAACGCGGATGTGCATGGAATGCCTCCAGAAGGCAGGCCCGGCCAACGCGACGGCTGACCGGGCAATCAATCAACGGTTGGCGAAATACATCGTCACTTCGAAGCCAATACGCAGATCGGTAAACGCGGGTTTATTCCACATGGGTCAATCCTCTTCTTGTGCCGGACGATTCCGGTAAAGCCATTAATGCACGGGGGATGAGATGACCGAATGCTACTTTCGAAGGAGGTTGTGGGGTGCGTTGGTAGGGGGTGTTGCGCAGATCATTAGCACCACACAAAACCCTGTGGGAGCGGGCTTATGTGGCGAGGGGGCTTGCCCCCGTTGGGTCGCGGAGCGGCCCCAAAACCAGAAGTTCCGGGACTGCTACGCAGTCCAACGGGGGCAAGCCCCCTCGCCACACAAGCCCGCTCCCACAAGTTTCAATGATGTTCTTGCGGGTTAGAAGAACCCCAACGGATTGATGTCGTAGCTCACCAGCAGGTTTTTGGTCTGTTGGTAATGGTCGAGCATCATCTTGTGGTTCTCACGGCCGACACCGGATTTCTTGTAGCCACCGAACGCGGCGTGGGCCGGGTACAGGTGGTAGCAGTTGGTCCAGACGCGCCCGGCCTTGATCGCCCGGCCCATGCGGTAGGCGCGGTTGATGTCGCGGGTCCACAGGCCGGCGCCGAGGCCGAACTCGCTGTCGTTGGCAATCGCCAGGGCTTCGGCTTCGTCCTTGAAGGTGGTGATACCCACCACCGGGCCGAAGATTTCTTCCTGGAACACACGCATTTTGTTGTGACCCTTGAGCAGGGTCGGCTGGATGTAATAGCCAGTCGACAAATCGCCTTCAAGGCGCTCGGCCGCGCCGCCGGTGAGCAGTTCGGCGCCCTCCTCCTGAGCGATTTTCAGGTACGAGAGGATCTTGTCGTATTGCTGCTCGGACGCCTGGGCGCCGACCATCGTTTCGGTGTCCAGCGGGTTGCCGCGCTTGATCTTGACGATCTTCTTCATCACCTCGGCCATGAACGGTTCGTAGATCGACTCCTGCACCAGCGCCCGGGACGGACAGGTGCAGACTTCGCCCTGGTTGAAGAACGCCAGCACCAGGCCTTCAGCAGCTTTCTCGATGAACTGCGGCTCGGCGTTCATGATGTCTTCGAAGAAAATGTTCGGCGATTTGCCGCCCAGTTCAACGGTGCTCGGAATGATGTTCTCGGCGGCGCAATGCATGATGTGCGCGCCCACCGGGGTGGAACCGGTGAAGGCGATCTTGGCGATACGCTTGCTGGTGGCTAGCGCCTCACCGGCTTCGCGACCGAAACCCTGGACGATGTTCAGCACGCCGGCCGGCAGCAAGTCGGCGATCAGCTCGGCGAACACCATGATCGACAGCGGCGTTTGTTCGGCGGGTTTGAGCACGACGCAGTTGCCGGCAGCCAGGGCCGGAGCGAGTTTCCAGGCGGCCATCAGCAGCGGGAAGTTCCACGGGATGATCTGCCCGACCACGCCCAATGGTTCGTGGAAATGATAGGCGGTGGTCAGTTCGTTGATCTCGGCGGCGCCGCCTTCCTGAGCGCGGATGCAACCGGCGAAATAACGGAAGTGGTCGGCAGCCAAAGGCACGTCGGCGTTGAGGGTTTCGCGCACGGCCTTGCCGTTGTCCCAGGTTTCGGTGACGGCGAGGATTTCCAGGTTCTGCTCGATGCGGTCGGCGATTTTCAGCAGCACCAGCGAGCGATCCTGCGCCGAGGTTTTGCCCCAGGCATCGGCGGCGGCATGGGCGGCATCAAGGGCTTTTTCGATGTCGGCGGCGCTGGAGCGCGGGAACTCGGCGATCACTTCACCGGTGACCGGAGAGGTGTTGGTGAAGTACTCGCCGTTGACCGGGGCAACGAATTCGCCGCCGATGAAATTGCCGTAGCGCGGTTTGAAGGAAACGACGGCGCCGGGTGTTCCGGGTTGTGCGTAGATCATGGTGGGCCTCTGTCTGGGTCGATGCCTGTCGAGCCAACAGGCGATGAACCGATAGTAGAGAGCCCCGCCTGCCAGACGAATGCGCCATTGGCAGGGGGATTCTCGTTATTTGGTAGTAGGTTTGCCCATACGGAACAGGTGATCCTTGTGGCGAGGGGCCTTGCCCCCGTTCGGCTGCGCAGCAGTCGTAAATCCGACCAACGCAGTGGGACAGGAGAAATGCTGGGGCCGCTTCGCGACCCAACGGGGGCAAGCCCCCTCGCCACAAAAGCCCGCTCCCACAGGGGTTATGCGGTGGAGTCAGGTTGATCAGTGCTTGGCAACGAGATCCTTCGGCAGCTTGAACGTCCAGAGCATGCCGCCCTGGTTGAAGTCCTTGACGCGCTTGGCCACTTCGCCGCCCCACAGCGGTACCGCGCCCCCCCAGCCGGAGAGCACCGAGACGTATTGTTCGCCGTCCATTTCCCAGGTGATGGGCGAGCCGAGCACGCCGGAACCGGTCTGGAATTCCCAGACTTTCTCGCCAGTCTTGGCATTGAATGCCTGCAGGAAACCTTCCGGCGTACCGGTGAACACCAGGTTGCCCTTGGTGGTCAGCACCCCGCCCCACAGCGGCGCGAAGTTCTTGTGCCGCCAGACTTCCTTGCCGGTTTTCGGGTCGATGGCGCGCAGCACGCCGATGTAGTCTTCGTTCAACGGTTTGATGGTGAAACCGGCGCCGAGGAACGCCGCGCCTTTCTTGTAGGCAATGCCTTCGTTCCAGATGTCCATGCCCCACTCGTTGGACGGCACATAGAACAGGCCGGTGTCGCGGTTGTAGGCCATCGGCATCCAGTTTTTCGCCCCGAGGAACGCTGGCGCGACGAACACCGAACTGCCTTTGGCCTCGGAGCCCGGCGCCCCCGGACGACTGGCGTCGTTGTAGATCGGCCGACCGTTTTTATCCAGGCCGCTGGCCCAGGTGATTTTGTCCACGAACGGGAAGCCGCGAATGAATTTGCCGTTGGTGCGATCCAGCACGTAGAAGAAACCGTTACGGTCCGCCGTGGCCGCTGCTTTGATTTCCTTGCCGCCTTCGTTGTAGTTGAACGACACCAGCTCGTTCACGCCGTCATAGTCCCAACCGTCGTGGGGTGTGCTCTGGAAGTGCCATTTGATCGTGCCGTCATCCGGGTTCAGCGCCAGGCGCGAGGACGAGTAAAGGTTGTCGCCAGGACGCAGATGCGAGTTCCACGGCGCCGGGTTGCCGGTGCCGAACAGCAGCAAATTGGTTTCCGGGTCGTAG
Organism: Pseudomonas sp. TH37; assembly: GCF_016650735.1. Classification (NCBI taxonomy): domain Bacteria; kingdom Pseudomonadati; phylum Pseudomonadota; class Gammaproteobacteria; order Pseudomonadales; family Pseudomonadaceae; genus Pseudomonas; species Pseudomonas sp. TH37. The sequence continues at coordinate 503,606 of NZ_JAEKFD010000002.1, read as the reverse complement.
TAGCCGCCCAGCCAAGGGGCCGCGCCGCCGGTTTTCCATAGATCGCCCGGCCAGGTCTTGCCCGCTTCGCCGCCGGAGATGCCGTTTTCTACCGCTTTGCCGTCCTTGTAGACATAACCCATGTGGCCTTCAACGGTTGGTCGGCTCCACAGCAGGTTGCCGTTTTTCGGGTCGTAGGCTTCGATCTTGCCCACCACCCCGAACTCGCCACCGGCCACACCGGTAATCAGTTTGCCGTTGATCACCAACGGCGCGGCGCTGATGGAATAGCCTTCCTTGTGGTCGGCAACTTTCTTGCTCCAGACGACTTTGCCGGTGTCCTTGTTCAGGGCCACGAGCTTGGCGTCGAGGGTGCCGAAAATCACCAGATCGCCGTACAACGCGACACCACGGTTGATCACGTCGCAGCACGGACGGATGTCATCGGGCAGGCGCGCGTCGTATTGCCAGAGCTTCCTGCCGGTGCGCGCATCCACCGCGAACACCCGCGAGTAAGAGCCGGTCATGTACATCACGCCGTCCTTGATCATCGGCTGCGCCTGCTGGCCACGCTGTTTTTCACCGCCGAACGAAAAGGCCCAGACCGGGCGCAGATCCTTCACGTTGTCGACATTGAGGGTGTCCAGCGGGCTGTAGCGCTGACCCTGGACGCCCAGGCCGTTGGTGACGACCTGCTCCGGGTTCTTCGGGTCCTGGAGAATGTCTTGATCGGAGACTGCGGCCAATGCCTGGCAAGACAACAGCATGGCACTGAGCAGCACGCTCAAGGCGAAGGGTTGGCGACGTGCGGGTTGGGTCATGACGGCTACCTCTGCGGTTTTTGTTATACCCGGGAAATTTTCCCGGTCTGGTGCAGATTCTTGGGCGCCGAAGCCCTTGCAACAATTGCCCGCAATGCGGAGATTGCTAGTTCCTTAGTACCGGGTTGGTCGCGGATTTTGTGATCGACATCGGTCCCTGTGGGAGCGGGCTTGCCCGCGATGGGGTCAGAACATTCAACATTGATGACGCCTGACACACCGCCATCGCGAGCAGGCTCGCTCCCACAAAAAGCGTCACTTGCGCATGCCCGAATCCACCCGCCTCATCTGCCCCCGTTCGTAACGCGGGTACAAATGGCTGACGCTGCGGATCAGCTCATAGCGGCTCAGGTTGATCCCGACGAAACGCTCAGGGATGGGGCTGCGGATCATCTCGGCCATGTCGCTGCCATTGGCGGCGCCATCGCGCATCAGCTGGTCCAGCCAGGTCAGGTAATCGCGCATCTGCTCGAACGGTTTTGTATCCGTGGCCACCGGTCCATGGCCGGGGACGATCAGCGTCCACGGCAAACCCTGCAGGGTCGCGATGTCCGCCAGCCACACCGATAGCCCCGGGCTGTTGGGCGTGGTCAGGGCGCGTTGATAAAACACCAGGTCCCCGGCAAACAACACGCCGGTTTTCTGGTCGAGAATAGCCAGATCCGCGCCGGTGTGCCCACCCAGACTCAGTAGGCGCAAATCGTGATTCCCAAAACTTTTCACGCCTGGCATCAGCGTCTGCGTCGGCAACACCACCTCAGTGCCGCGCATCCAGTCGCCCACCAGTCGATACATGTTTTCAGCCATGGCATCACCCTGTTGCCGCAACAGCTCGGTGGTGCCGGTCAGTGCACCGATCGGCACGTCGGTGAAAGCCTGGTTGCCCAGCACATGATCAGGATGGTGATGAGTCAGCAGCACCTGAATCACCGGTTTATCAGTGATCGCCGCAATCGCTTTGCGCAGGGCTTCGCCATAGCGTTTCGACGGCCCGGTGTCGATTACCACCACGCCCTGCCCGGTGACGATGAACGCGGTGTTGACGATGTTGCCGCCGTTGCTCTTGGCGAAGTTGTCGGTGCTGCCTTCCAGCAGCCAGGTGCCTTCGGCGATCTGCCGGGGCTTGAGTGCGTAATCGGGATCGGCCAGGGCCGGCAGGCTCAGACTGATGAACAACAGCAGCATCCAGCGCATCACTCGCTCCTTGGGTCAGGGAATGGCCGCATCGAATTGATTGCCGCTGTTGTCGCGCAACACCAGGCGCGTCTGCCCTGCTCCTTTGATATCGAAGGCCAAATTGGGGTTTTCGCTGACCGCCGGGAACAACTCCAGACGCGCCAGCAGTTGATCGTTTTGATCGCGCAGCTCTGCGTGATTGATGAAGAATTCCGGGATACCGCTGACCATGCCGTTGTCCATCGGATGCGCTACCTGCAAACGCACGCGACTGAATTCGCCACGGGGATAACGGCCACCTAACACCTCGCCGATGTGTTCTTCCCAACCCGGCTGGGTGCGCACCACGCTTGGCGCCGTGCAACCGCCGCCTGCCGCATCGATCAGGGTCGAGCCGACATGCCACAGCCCATCGCGGGTCAATACCGCCGCACGTAATGGCGTGGCCTGTTCAACGCGGATGCGGATCGACAGCCACGGCAGCACACCGGTCAAGGGTTCGAAGTCGACGATTTTCGGCAGCGGATTGAGTTCGGCCCAGGCGAGGATTCGCACCACCTCGCCCTTGAACGCCCGGGCGTCGATTTCCAGCGGCACTTGCCGGGCGTCTTCGGCAAATGGCGGCGCGAGCAACTTGACCCGCTCGTCGAACACGAACGGTGCGTCGCCGAGCATCTGCTTGTGATAGAACGCCCACATCACCGACGGCACCGGATCGACTTCAACCGCATGCGCGGCCAAGGGCAGCCAGCAGGCCAACAGACAACTCGCTCGCCAGTTCACTATTGATACATCTCGGGCACGTCATACCGCAGGCCGTAACGGGCATAAATGGCTTTCACTGAACCCTCGCGGATCAAGGTCTCCAGCGCCTCTTCCACGGCATACGCCAATTGACGATTACTTTCATGCACCGCCATGCCGATCTCCCAGAGCTGCTTGCCCATGTTCGGGTAGGCGTTTTCCGCCAGCGCCACTTGCGGGTCGGCGGCCTGATGGACTTGCCAGTCGATCTCGCCGCGCATGGCCATCACCGCATCGACTTCACCAGCCTTCATCGCGGCAAACGCCTGAGATACGCCTGGATAATGGTGGGTCTTGGCGGCGAGCATGCCGTTGAATACCGAGGTCAGGTAAAACGACGGCACGCTGTCGACTTCGACGCCGATCGGGTGTTGCTGGAACACCGCGACACTCGCCACCGAGTCCAGACGACGACGGTCGTAAGCCACTTGCCATTGTTCGGTCTGGTACGGCCCGAACATCACCACATGGCCGTTTTCCAGCTCACCCAGTTCATTGCGTTTCTGTGAATAATCGCGATCGTAGGGCACGCGCATCATCAGGTCGGCCAGTTGCTGATTGTGCAACTGACTGGCCCGCCAGATGTAATCGCGCAGGTCGTCGTCGAGCTTTTCCCCGGCGGGTGCCCAGATCAGTTTCAGACGTACTCCCATGGCCTTGGCCAAGGCCTGGGCAAGTTCGACATCGACCCCGCGAGCCTCGCCAGCGTCTTCAAAGCTGTAGGGCGCGAAGTCCTTGTACACCGCGACTTTCAGCTCGGCGGCGGCGATCATTTCGTCATAGGTACGGACCTGCGCCTGCGCTGTCTGGCAACACAGCCATACAGCGCTGATCAACACCGCGAGCAAACGCATGGGTCACTCCTCGACGTGCACGCTGTCCAGGTAGGTACGCACCGCCCACAAGGCTTCCTGACTCAGGTAGTCGGCCATTTTCGGCATGTACACCCGGCCATCACGCACGGCGCCATGGCGCACGCGTTCGACGAACCATTCATCACCGGCCTCGCCGACGTCGAGCATGCGCAAGTCGGGGGCGATACCGCCGGACTTGGCTTCCAGGCCATGACAGGCCGCGCAGTTCTGGTTGTAGGCCGAAGAGCCGATTTCCAAGGCTTTATCGCGTTCCGGGGAGGAACGGTAAGGGTTCGCCGCCGCCCAGCCATCGGCATCGACCTGCACACCGGCATCCTTGATCGGGGTCAGTCCCTGGGTTTCGACGGCCTGGGGTACCACGTTGCCGTGGGCCCAGACGGAACCTGCGTTGATGAAACCGGCCAGCAGTCCGGCAACGAGCAAGGCGTTGCGTTTTGTTGTCATTGTTCTGCCCTCAGGATTGCACGCAAAACCTCTTTGAAGAGGCTATGGCACCCATCTTAGGAACGGCTTTGCGCCAACCCCATGCTGCTTTGGTGGCCGCGACCTACTCCCTTGGTAGTAGGGCTTGTGGCGCAGGCCCAACCAATACGGGTCGGGCGCCGTGAAACTTGTCGACGCCGATCAGGGTCAGGATCAGCAAAAACGGCAGGAGCAGTGCTTTGAGAATTCGCATGGTCAATCTCCCCCTTGAGCGATGGCCGTTGTAGCCCATGCTAAAACCGCGCCGTCCGGGGTGAGTTACTACCTTGGTACTGGCCCATCGGTACTTTCTGCATATTTCCCCACCCGTCCAGGGTTCCTATGCTGACGCTACCTGTGATGGAGTGCCTTTATGCGCCAGCTCGCCCCTTACGCCCTGATCTACTTGCTGGCGATTGCCTGCGCCGCCGGGGTGGCGACCCAGGTTCAGGCGGCGGATGCGCCGCTGCAGGTGCAAATCGGCTACCTCGGTTATCGCCCCGACCCCGGGCCATTGCTGTCGAATGTTATTCCCGAACCGACCGATGCCGGCCTGCGTGGCGCCGAACTGGCGATCACCGACAGCAACAGTACCGGGCGCTTTCTCAATCACAGTTACAGTCTGGTCAGCGCCAGCGTTGACAGTCCGGATGCGCTGATTGAAGCGGCCAAAACCCAACACGAACAAGGCCTGCGCCTGTTTGTGGTGAATGCACCGGCGCAGACCCTGCGCCGACTCAGCGCCGTGCTACCCGACAGCCTGCTGTTCAATGCCGGCAGCCCGGATGACAGCCTGCGCAGCACCGATTGCTTGCCGAACGTGCTGCACAGCCTGCCAAGCCGCGCGATGCTGGCCGATGCGTTGGCGCAATTTTTGGTGCTGCGCAAATGGCAACGAGCACTGCTGATCGTCGGCCCGACCCCGGACGATCAAGCCTATGCCGCCGCCCTGCGTCGAGCGGCCAAACGCTTCGGCCTGCAACTGGTGGCGGAGAGAGCCTGGAGCTTCGATAACGATCAGCGCCGCAGCGCCCAGGCCGACATGCCGCTGTTCACCCAGACCACCGAGTACGACGTGGTGCTGGTGGCCGATGAACGCGGCGACTTTGGCGAGTACGTGCCCTACCAGACCTGGTATCCACGGCCGGTCGCCGGCACCCAGGGCCTGACGCCGGTGGGCTGGCACAAGACCGTGGAAACCTACGGCGCCGCGCAGTTGCAGAAACGTTTCGAAGCCCTGGCCGGGCGCTGGATGAACGACCGGGATTTCGCCGCGTGGATGGCCGTACGCAGCATCGCCAGTGCGGTGGGCAAACTGCATCAGGCCGATGCGACGGCGATTCGTACGCTTGAAATCAGCGATCAATTACCGCTGGACGGCTTCAAGGGTCGCAAGCTCAGTTATCGGCCGTGGAACGGTCAGTTGCGCCAGCCGATCCCCATCGTGCAACCCCGGGCGCTGGTCAGCACCTCACCGCAAGACGGTTTCCTGCACCCCGTCAACGAAATGGACAGCCTGGGTTACGACAAAGCCGAGGTCAGCTGCCGCTTTCTCTGATCCTCTTTTTCACGACAACAACAATAAGGAATCTGCCATGCGCCGCACCCTGCTTTCCTGCGCCCTGCTGCTCGCCGCCGGGCACGCCGCTGCCAGCACCGCCTGGGTCTCCAACGAAAAGGACAACAGCCTGAGCCTGATCGACATGCAGACCCTGAAAGTCACCGAGACCCTGCCCGTCGGCCAGCGCCCGCGCGGCCTGTTGCTGTCCCACGACAACAAGCTGCTGTACATCTGCGCCAGTGATTCGGACCGGGTCCAGGTGATGGACGTCGCCACGCGCAAGATCATCAAGGAACTGCCCTCGGGCAAAGACCCCGAGCAATTCGCCCTGCACCCCAACAATCGCTGGCTGTACGTCTCCAACGAGGATGATGCGCTGGTGACGGTGATCGACACCGAAACTTCGAAAGTACTTGGGCAGATCAGCGTCGGTGTCGAGCCTGAAGGCATGGCCGTCAGCCCCGATGGCAAGTGGGCGGTGAACACCAGTGAAACCACCAACATGCTGCACTGGATCGACACCAGCACCCAAACCCTGGCCGACAACACCCTGGTCGATCAGCGGCCGCGTTTCGTCGAATTCAATCCCGATGGTTCGCAGCTCTGGGCCTCGGCGGAAATCGGCGGCACGGTGACGGTTCTCGACGTCGCCAGCCGCAAGGTCCTCAAGACCCTGACCTTTCAGATCAAGGGCGTACACCCAGACAAAGTCCAGCCGGTGGGGATCAAACTCAGCGCCGACGGCAAGTACGGTTTCGTCGCGCTCGGCCCGGCCAACCATGTGGCGGTGATCGACGCCAAGACCTTCGAGATTGTTGATTACCTGCTGGTGGGCCGGCGAGTCTGGCAGATGTCGTTCACCCCGGATCAACGGCAATTACTGGCCACCAATGGCGTCAGCGGCGATGTGTCGGTGATCGATGTCGACAGCCTCAAGGTGACCAAATCGGTGAAGGTCGGGCGCTATCCGTGGGGCGTGGTGGTATCGCCATGAACGCCCTCGAAGTCAGCGACCTGAGTTTCGCTTACGGCCAGCGGGAGGCCTTGCGTCAGGTGAGTTTCAACCTGGCACCCGGGCGTTTTGCCGCTTTGCTGGGACCGAACGGCGCGGGCAAGTCGACGCTGATCGCCCTGCTCACTCGCCTGTATGATGTGCAGCGCGGTGATATTCGGGTCGGCGGCTGTTCGTTGCGCACCTCGGCACGTCCGGCGTTGAAGCAATTGGGTGTGGTGTTTCAGCAAAGCACCTTGGATCTGGACCTCAGTGTCGAGCAAAACCTGCGCTACCACGCCGCGCTGCATGGCTTGTCTCGGCGCCAGACGAGCCTTCGGGTCGACGCCGAACTGGCGCGCCAGAGCCTGACCGAACGTCGTCGCGAACGGGTGCGCGAACTCAATGGCGGCCATCGTCGGCGGGTGGAAATCGCCCGTGCGTTGTTGCACGAGCCAAGCCTGTTGCTGCTTGATGAGGCCAGTGTCGGCCTTGATCCGGCCAGTCGCCTGGCGCTCAACCAACACATCCGTAGCCTATGCCGCGAGCACACCATCAGCGTGCTCTGGACCACTCATTTGCTGGATGAAGTGCAGCCCAGCGACGACTTGCTAATCCTGCATCAAGGCCGCTTGGTGGCCAGCGGACAGGCAGACGCCCTGAGCCTGGAACATGGCGGCGATCTCGGTTCGGCCTTCGCTCGCCTGACCACCTCGGTCTCTTCAGGGGCAGTCGTCCAATGAACGCTTACTGGCAATGTTTCAGCGGTATCGTGCTACGTGAATGGCTGCGCTTTGTGTTGCAGCGCACGCGGTTTCTCAGCGCATTGGTGCGGCCGTTGTTGTGGCTGCTGGTGTTCGCTGCCGGTTTTCGCGCGGCACTCGGCATCGCCATCATCGAGCCCTATGACACCTACATCCCCTATGAGGTTTACATCATCCCGGGCCTTGCCTGCATGATCCTGTTGTTCAACGGCATGCAAGGTTCGCTGTCGATGGTCTACGACCGGGAGATGGGCAGCATGCGCGTACTGCTGACCAGCCCCCTGCCCCGGACCTTCCTGCTGTGCAGCAAATTGCTGGCGACGTCGCTGATTTCGCTGTTGCAGGTGTTTGCCTTTCTGGCAATTGCCTGGCTGTACGGCGTACAACCGCCGGCCATGGGCCTGGTGCTGGCGTTGCCGGCATTGCTGTTGGTGGCGTTGATGCTCAGCGCGCTGGGCCTGTTGCTGTCCAACGCCATCCGCCAGTTGGAGAACTTCGCCGGGGTGATGAACTTCGTAATCTTCCCGCTGTTTTTCCTGTCGTCAGCGCTGTATCCGCTGTGGAAAATGCGCGAGTCCAGCGAGTGGTTGTATTGGCTGTGCGCCTTGAATCCATTTACTCATGCAGTGGAGCTGGTGCGGTTTGCGCTGTATGAACGCTTCAACCCATTGGCGTTGGCGGTGTGCGTAGGGCTGACGCTGGTGTTCGCCCTGCTGGCGGTACTCACCTTCAACCCGCAGCATGCGGCCTTGCGCAAAACCGGATAACAACACTAATCCCTGTGGGAGCGGGCTTGCCCGCGATGGCAGTGTGTCAGCCAACATCAGTGCTGGATGTGATGGCCTCATCGCGGGCAAGCCCGCTCCCACAGGAATCTTCATTGAACGCAGCATAGGTGTACAACGCAGGCCCCATAAAACAGGGCAAAATTACTACTTTAGTACTGGTTTACCTGTCTATCGTCGCATTCACAACGCACCGCTACTGGCATGTAATGGGTTCATAACTATAAGGACTGAACCCCCATGCCGCGTGCACGACGTGTTCTGCTGTGCCCTTCTCTCGCTGCGCTGTCGCTGAGCCTGTTGCTGGGCGTTGCGCAGGCTGAAACAGCGCTGTTCTCCGCCGAAGGTTATCGCATCGGTTTATACCGCAGCCCGACCCCGACTCAGTTCCAGGGGGCGAGTATCATCGACACGCCTGCCCTGCAAAACCTGCTCAAGCACACACCGCAGCCGCTGCTGATCGATGTCTACCGCCGGCAATGGCTGCAAGGCCGTTTCATCGAAGACGAGGCCCACGAAAACCTGCCCGGCAGCCATTGGCTGGCCAATACCGGTGACGGCGACCTGACGCCCCCGTGGCAGGATTATTTCGCGCGTCACCTGCAACAATTGACGGCGGGCGACCTGACGCGACCGCTGGTCTTTTACTGCCGCTCCGATTGCTGGTTGAGCTGGAACGCGGTAAAACGCGCCGCGTCCATAGGCTATAAGACACTGTATTGGTACCGCGACGGGCTGGATGCGTGGCAAGCGGCGAATCTGCCCGTGACGCCGGCCCGGCCCGAGCCCTTTCCCTGACTTGAGCGCTTGCGAGTTGTTGCCACACCCTGATCAAAAAAATAATGAGGTGAAAGGCCATGTACAAAATTCTGATTGCCGACGATCACCCGCTGTTTCGCGAAGCCATTCATAACGTCATCAGCGACGGTTTCCCCGGCAGTGAGGTCATGGAAACCGCCGATCTCGACAGTGCCCTGGCCCTGACTCAGGAACACGATGACCTGGACCTGATCCTGCTCGACCTGAACATGCCCGGCATGCACGGCCTCAATGGCCTGATCAACCTGCGCAACGAGGCACCGACCATTCCGGTGGTGATTGTCTCGGCCGAGCAGGACAAGCAAATCGTGCTGCAAGCCATCACCTATGGCGCGGTGGGGTTCATCACCAAGTCCTCGCCGCGGGTGCAGATGACCGAGGCGATCCAGCAGATTCTCAATGGCAACGTCTACCTGCCGCCGGACATCATCCGCACGCAAAAAAGCGGCACTCATCGCCGGATGAATGACACCCCAAGCTTCCCGCCGGAACTGCTCCAGGCGCTGACCCGCAAGCAGTTACTGGTGCTTGAGCGTATGACCAAGGGCGAATCGAACAAGCAGATCGCCTACACCCTGGAAATCGCCGAAACCACGGTCAAGGCCCACGTCTCGGCGATATTGCGCAAACTCAATGTACACAATCGGGTGCAGGCGATTTTGAGTGCTGGGGATATTGATTTCGGGTCGTATTTGCGGCGCTGATTCTGGGGGGCAACAGTTAGACCGAATCGCCCCCATCGCGGGCAAGCCCGCTCCCACAGGATCTCCACAAACCTGTGGGAGCGGGCTTGCCCGCGATGGCGTCAGTGAACACACCAGAAAACTCAAGGCCGACCAAGCAAATGACTCATCGCCGTCTTGAGTTTCATCGGCCGCACCGGTTTGTGCATCAGGGTGTGGCCCAGTTCACGGATCTGCTGTTTGAGTTCATTGCTGTAGTTGGCGGTGATCATCATCGCCGGGATCGCTGAAGCGCGACGGGCGTTGATGCGGGCCACGGCGTCGACACCGTTCTTCTCGTCATCCAGGTGATAGTCGGCGATCAGCAGGTCGGCTTCGTCGTGATAATTATCCACTTGCCGCGCCAGGTCCTCCTCCGACAGCGCCGTGATCACCCGGCAGCCCCAACCTTCAAGCAAGGTGCGCATCCCGGCGCAAATCGCCGCGTCGTTGTCCAGCACCCACACCCGCGCACCGCGCAGGCGCTCGAGCATCGGCTCACTCATCAGCAGGTTCGGCAACGCCTTCGGCGCCGTGGCACTCAACGGCACTTCGACGGAAAACATCGAGCCTTTGCCCGGCCATGAACGCACGTGAATCCGGTGGCCGAGAATACGGGCGATTTTCTCCACAATCGCCAGGCCCAAGCCCAAGCCGCGATCCTGATCCGGACGCTGCACGTCACCGCGTTTGAACTCCTGAAAAATCTCCTCCAGACGGTTTTCAGCAATGCCCATGCCGCTGTCCCAGACTTCGATGGTCAGCCGCTGATGATGACGTCGGCAGCCGAGCACCACGCGCCCGCTGTAGGTATAGCGAATGGCATTGCTCAGCAGATTACGCAGGATCCGCGCGAGCAACTGAATGTCGCTGCGCACCAGCGCCGAACACGGGATGAAATGCAGCTCAAGCCCTTCGCTGCGGGCCACTTGGGTATATTCAGCCGCGAGGTTTTCCAGCAATTCGCTCAGGGCGAACGGCGCAATGTCCGCCTTGATCACCCCGGCATCGAGTTTGGAAATATCCACCAAAGTGCCCAGCAGGTTTTCCACGTCCTCCAGGGAATTGCTGACGTTGCGCACCAGAATCTCGTTGGCCACCGGCTCCCGGCGCTCCAGCAAGGCGCTGGTAAACAGCCGCGCGGCATTCAGCGGTTGCAGCAGGTCGTGACTGACCGCTGCGAGAAATTTGGTCTTCGACAGGTTGGCCTGCTCGGCCTCGAGCTTGGCCTCGCGCAAGCGTGACTCCACCCGGCGGCGCTCATCGATTTCGCGCAGCAATTGGTCATTGAGGGTGGTCAGCTCGGTAGTTCGTTCGCGCACCCGCAACTCAAGGTTCTGATAGGCCTGATGCAGCGCTTCGGCGGTACGGCGGCGCTCGGTGATGTCGCGGATCAACACGAAAATCCCCACCACTTCCCCGGTGGCCAGCCGATTGGGCACGTAGGAGCGCAGCATGTAGCGCTCCTGATTATTGATGTTGGTTTCGGCAAACTCGAACGTCACGCTCTCGCCGGCCAGGGCCCGGGCCACGTAGGCTTCCAGGCGTTGATAATGCTGTTCGCTGTGAACTTCGCGCAGGCTCTGCCCGAGCATCACGCCCCGGGGCCAGCAGTACCATTCTTCATAGACTTTGTTAGTGAATTCATAGACCAGATCGGCATTGAGGTAGGCGATCAGCGCCGGCACATGGTCCGTGATCAGACGAATCCAGCGCTCGCTTTCGCTGAGCGCTTCGGCGTGTTGGTAGCGTTCGGTGATGTCGGTGAAGGTGTTGACGAAACCGCCGGTGGGCAACGGATGGGTGCGGATTTCCAGCACCCGGCCATCGTAGAGGCGCTGCTCGCATTCCTGCACGTGCCGCCCGTTCGGATCGCGACTGGCCGGGGTCAGCAGGTTCAGTTCGCTGTCGGCAATCACTTCGGCGAACGGTCGATGAGCCGCCACCGGGGCCAGGCCGCTGAGTTCCAGAAAACGCCGGTTCCACAGTTCCAGAATGCCCTCGGCGTTGACCATCGCCACCCCTTGGGACAGGTTGTCGACCGCCCGTTGCAACAAGTGCGACTTCTGCGCCACGGCCTGCTCGCGGCGCAGGGTTTCACTGAGTTTGACGTCGGTAATGTCAGTGAACAGGATCACCCGCCCGCCTTCCTGAGTCGGCCGTTCGCTGACTTGCAGCCAGCGTCCGTTGTGCAGGCGATAGAGCAGGTTTTCGTCGGCATGCCCGCGGGGTTCTTCGCTGAACAGTCCGGTCGAGGTCATCAGCCGTTTGACCTCGCGCAGGCGCATGCCGGCGTTGATCCGCACCCGGCTGTTGCCCCAGAACGCATTGAAACGGCTGTTGAACAGCACGATCCGCTGCTCGGCATCGAACAATACAAAAGCGTCGGAAATGCTCTCGATGGCGTCGATCAAGTGTTGATGGGCGGTTTCGGCCCGCAGCCGTGCTTCGCTGAGCAAATGATTGCCGGCCTTGAGTTCGGCCATGGCCTGGTTCAGGGCATCGGTGCGCTCACGCACCTGCTCAGCCAGTACCACCGAATGCTGGAACGCGGCATACGGGTCATTGCCCCGGGTGATGCCGGATTCGATGCGCTCGATCAGCGCGCCATTGATGCGCTGCAGTTTGTGGTTTTCGTGGCGCAGGCTGGCGATCTGCGCCTGAAGGTCAGCGCTGTCCAGGGGAGCGGCCTCGGGCAATGGCAACCCCGGTGAAGGTCTGGTTGATGTGCATGCCATTGAACTGTTCTCCGTAGGTGTTGAAACCCATCACCCGCTGGTCCCGCAGAAACGCGCCGATCTGCTCGAGATTGCCGCCGTCTTCCAGTTCCAGGCGCCTGAGAAAACAGTCGCAGCCGATGGTCAGCAACAGGTCGCCGAGACGCTCCTGCAAACCGTCGAACAGGTTTTGCAGATTCGGCAGCATGGGGCCAGGGGTCATGACGGTGAGGACAATGCCGTTTTCCACCGCACAGTAGAAACTCAGGCTCAGGTCTGGATGAACCTGCTGGATCGCCCGCACGTAATACTGATCGTTGATTCGCACCGCTAACGGATGCGCGGCAAAGATTCGATAATCGAGATCAGCCACCGCCACGCCGATGTGCCGGGCGTATTCCTCGGCGGCCGGTTCGGCGTTGAGCTCGAACACCCGGCGCGAGGCGCTGTCGGCAGCGGTGACCACCAGTTTCTCGGCCCTGGGCAGGATGTGGTGTGTGGTGAAGACTTCGAAGTCCAGCCAGGTATTGACCAGCACCACCACCGCCGCGCCGCTGTGAAACTCGCCGCCGAAATACACATGGGTGTGGGTCAGGTAGTTGTCGTCGCCGGCCGAACCGCCGAAATGCGGAATGTCGCCCAACGCCGCGCTCAGGGCCGCGAGAACCATCTCTTCACGGCTGGACAAGCCATCGAGCAAGGTCAGGGCAAAGCTGTTGCCCTTGATTGGCGCCAAGGTGTTGCTGCGACAGCCACTGACCAGTCGCTCGACCATTTGCTGGGCATCGATCAGGCTGAAATGTTCCATTTCGTCGATCAGTTCGGTGGAGATGGAAAAGTGCCGATGATCGAAGCCCACCGCCGTCACGCAGCTGCGGCCATAACCTTGAGGGGTGATTTCCCCGGCGCTGGTGCAGCCCACCAGGCGAATGCCGCCGAAGCTCTGTTGCAACGCCTGCCCCAGCGCCTGCAAGTCGTACTCGGCGGAGCAGAAGAACAGCACAAAGCCCAAGTGGGGGTGCAAGAGTTGTCGCGCCAGATCCTGAGCCGCTTGCTGGGCATCGGTGGCCTGGGACATGGCACTGACCACACCGTCGTTCTGAACCTGCTCCATCCTCGCCCCTCGCCGGTGCGCCTGTATGAGGCACGAGTGTACGAAGCCTGCGGGCGGCGGCGAATGCTACTTGGGTAGTGGGTGGGTGGTTCGATGGGATGAGAGGGGGATTTGCACGATTGCGTGGCTGGAGCTTTTGTGGCGAGGGGGCTTGTCGGACCGCCGCACCGCCCCGTTGGACTGCGCAGCAGTCCCCAAAATTGGCCGATGCGCGACCAGAATCGGGGCCGCTTCGCGACCCAACGGGGGCAAGCCCCCTCGCCACAGTTGATCTATGTCGCCACCAGTTACCAGGTCAACACCGCCCCCACCGCAAACGTATCGGTGTCTTCATTCTGGGCACTGGTGTCGTGGCCGTTGATTTCGAACTGGTTGTACTCGGCCACCAGCTTCAGGTTGTCATTGACGTCATGGAACAGCGCGATGCCGCGGGTCTCGTAATCGGCGCCGCTGCCGACCACGCCGTTGCCATCGTCCTCGGTCTTGCCGTAAGACAGTGCCAGGCGGTTCTTGCCCAGTTTGTAGGACCCCTGCAACAGGTAACCGTCGCTATCGACATTGCGCAGGGTTGGCTCGCCAGCGTTGTTGGTGAAGAACGGGTTGATGCCCTTGGCCTGGAAACCGGAGCCGGTCAGCGACAGCCCGCCCATCTTCGCCTGCACGCCGTAGCCGACGCCTTTGGAGGTGACGGACTCGACGCTGGAGTCAGTGTTGTCCGAAGTCTGGTAGCTGCCGTTGAGCCAGCTGTAAATCTTCGCCCCGCCGACGTCGAACTGATAGGTGATCTCGCTCTCGGTGCGCGGGTTCTCCTGATACGCCTTGCCTGTCGCGCTGCTGTCGTTGGTGTCGACCGGGTCCATGATCCCGACCGCCACCCGCAAGCCGTCCATCACCGGGGTGCGATAGGTAATCTGCGACGTCGGGAACGGGTATGGATAACCGCTGCCGATGTTGCCGAACGACACCCCGCCGCCGTCCACCAGGCCCAACGTATCGCTGACCTGACCATAACCGGCGAGCAATTCGTCGAGCAGGATGTTGGAGCGGGCGAACAGACCGAAGTCCTTGCCGATCAGCACCTCGCCCCACTCTGGATTGGCCACCGTGCCGTAGAACTGCCGCACGTCGATGGCGGTGTCGGTGCCGTTGGTTTCGCTGTCGTTGATGGTCACCCAGAACGAGGCGCGGGCGCCGAGCTTGAGGTCATCGACCTGCTTGCCCATGTTGAAGCCCAGGTAGTTGGGCAGAAATCCCATCTTCACCCGCGCCTGGCGCCGGTCGTACTGCTCGCCGGCCCGGTCCACGTCGCTGTTCACGTAGAAGGCGTTGATGTAGCCATCCGTGGAAAACGTGGTCTGGTCCTTGTCGTAGAGCATGATCTCGGCCTCGGCCATTGAGCTCAGGCCAAGGGACGACAGGCTGGCGATGAAGGCCGGCAAGAAACGATGCTTGAAGTTCTTATTGTTGTGCATGACGCGCTCCGCAACGGGGGACTTGATGTCGGAGGCGATTATCGAAAGCTGACCGGCGGCGTCATACGCTGCCTTGGGGGCGGTTGTCAGGTGCTTTGGGGTGGCCGGTGTAGCGCGGCAAATTCGGTGTAAGACCGCCCGCAGGACAGGCCCGGAACTTAGGATGTAAGCCTGTGGACCGGACTGGCGTCCACAGGAACCGGTATCCGCTAGACGAGCGCTCTAAACAACATGTAAACGGCGATCACCACGCAGACGCTGGCGAAACCGATCTGTAGAGCCCGGGCCGGCACCCGCGCGCTGAGTTTTCGACCGAGGATCATCCCGACGATGCTGGCGACAATGAACGACGCGCCCAAACCATCGATCCGCACCCCGGCATGAAACGCGCCGACCACGCCGATTACCGAGATCAGGCTGATCACCATCAACGACGTGGCAACGATCCCGCGCATCTGCACATCGGTCAGTTGCTTGAACGCCGGCACAATCAGAAAACCGCCACCCACCCCGAGCAGCCCCGAGACCACGCCGGTTACCGCGCCGAGTGCCGCCAGGGTTGCGGTGCATTTGGCGGTCCAGGAAAAGCGTCCGGTCTGCTGATCGAGCATGCAGTTCTTCTGGCCCCAGTTGGCATGCCCGTGGTCGCTCGGGCCGTCGTCGTGCTTTTCCCGGCGCAGCATCCGCCAGGCCACCATGACCATCAGCAGACTGAACAGGACCATCAGGATCTTTTCCGGCAACTGATGGGCGAAGTAGATGCCCACCGGCGAAAACACCGCGCCCAGCAATGCAATCAACAACGCAGCCCGATAGCGCACCAGGCCATGGCGCAAACCGTCAATCGCACCGATCGCCGCCGCGCTGCCCACCGCGAACAAGGCGACGGGCGCCGCTTGGGTCATGGTCAAACCCAGCCCCAGCACCAGGGCCGGCACCGCAAGAATCCCGCCACCAGCGCCGGTCAAACCGAGCACCAGCCCCATGACCACACCGAAAAAACTGGCCAGCAACATAGAGTTCTCTCAGTCAACCTTAGACAGATGGGTCAGCCATTCACGGCCCTTGAGCAGGCCATTCCAGTAGAACCACGGCAGCAGGGTCGCCTTGAGAAACCAGGCCGAACGACGCGGCACCGTCGGGTCGAGGGGAAAGGTCGGCAGCAATTTACCGGCGTAACCGAACTCGGCGAGGATCACCTTGCCCTTCTCCACCGTTAGCGGGCAGGAACCATAGCCGTCGTACTTGAGTGGCAATGGCTGTTGCTTGCGCAGGGCCAGCAGGTTTTGCGCCACCACCACGATCTGCTTGCGTGCGGCGGCGGCAGTTTTCGCGTTGCTGGTGGAACAGACATCGCCCAAGGCAAAGACGTCTGTATAGCGTACGTGTTGCAGGCTATGCGGGTTCACTTCGCACCAGCCAGCGGCGTCGGCCAACGGGCTTTGGCGGATGAAATTCGGCGAAACCTGAGGCGGCACGACGTGCAGCAGGTCGAAGGTTTTTGCTTGCAAGGTCACGACACCTGCAGCGTCCTTGACCTCGAACCACGCGGTTTTCGATGGCCCGTCAACCTTGACCAGATTGGAGTTGAAGGCCAGCCGGGCGTTGTACTTTTCGATGTACTTCATGAGCGGCGGCACGAATGTCGCCACGCCGAACAACGCAGCGCCAGCCAGATTGAACTCGACGTCGAATGTGTTCAGAACCCCGGTTTTACGCCAGTGATCGCAGGACAAATACAAGGCTTTCTGCGGTGCACCAGCGCATTTGATCGGCATCGCTGGCTGGGTGAAGATCGCTTTTCCGCCGCGCAATCCCTGGACCAGTTCCCAGGTGTAGGCCGCGTGCCGATAGCTGTAATTGGAAGTCACACCGTTCTGGCCGAGGGAGTCCTGCAAGCCTTCGATTTTCTCCCAGGCCAGGCGCAAACCGGGGCAGACGACGAGGTTCTGGTAACTGACGGTGCGGCCATCGTCGAGGGTCAGTTGTTTGCTGTCGGGGGCGATGTCAGTCACGGACGCCTGCACCCAGGTGGCCTGACGCGGCATCACCGAGGACATCGGGCGCGCGGTGTTTTTCACCGCATAAGCACCACCGCCCACCAGCGTCCACGCTGGTTGGTAGTAATGCTGGCTGTCGGGTTCGATAACGGTGATGTTTAAACCCGGATCACGTTTCAGCAGGCTGGCAACCAGGCCAATGCCGGCGGTCCCGCCGCCTATTACCACGATGTCGGCACTGATGGATGGGCCCCAGTGTTGATCGTTCATCATTCATTCCTTGTTATTGCACGCATGGCGCCGGGTTGTAGCAGCTGTCGAGCCCCAGCGAGGCTGCGTTCGGCTGCGAAGCAGTCGTAAAATCAGAGATTGTGATGTGTCAGGCGGACCGCGTTAGCCGGACTGACGACTGCTTCGCAGCCGAACGCAGCCTCGCTGGGGCTCGACAGCTGCTACGGATCGCATTACGGCTTAACTGACCGGCATCAGGCTCAGCCCCAGCTTTTCAGCACCGCTCCGCAGTACAGGCCGGACAGCGTCTTCATCACCTGAATCACTTCGTGACTGGCTAAACCATAGAATATGTACTTGCCTTCACGACGGGTGACTACCAATCCCTCGTCGCGCAGGATGCCCAGCTGTTGGGACAGTGTGGGCTGGCGCACGCCGGTCATTTTTTCCAGTTCGCCGACGTTGCGCTCGCCTTGGGTCAATTGGCAGAGAATCAGCAAGCGGTCCTCGTTGGCCAAAGCCTTGAGCAGCGCGCAAGCTTTGGAAGCCGAGGCCCGGAGCTGGGCGACTTCACATTCGGTCAGACTGGATTGCATTTGCAGGATGCCTTCGACGTCACTTAAGCTGCGGACATTATGTTTAAACATAAAGTGTTGCAACCGGTTATTGTCCTCCCGCCCCTTTCCACAGGTTCGTCCCCATGTCTGCGTTGATTGAAGCCTTCCTCGACCCCGCCTCGTCGACCTACAGCTACGTGATCTACGAACACGATGGCGGGCACTGCGCGATTGTCGATCCGGTGCTGGATTACGACCCCGCCGCCGGACGCACCACGACCGTCCAGGCCGACAAAATCATCACCTTCGTGCGCGAACATCAGTTGCAGGTGCAATGGCTGCTGGAAACCCACGCCCATGCCGATCACCTGTCCGCCGCGCCTTATCTGCGGCGGGAACTGGGCGGCAAGATTGCGATTGGTGAGTCGATCAGCAAGGTTCAGGACGTGTTCAAGGCACTGTTCAACCTCGAACCGGGATTTAGCGTCGATGGTTCACAGTTCGATCACCTGTTTGCGCCAGACGAGTCATTCCGGATCGGCAACCTCAAGGCCACGGCCCTGCATGTACCCGGGCATACCCCGGCGGACATGGCCTATTTGATCGACAGTGATGTGATTCTGGTGGGCGATACGTTGTTCATGCCGGACGTCGGCACCGCGCGCTGCGACTTCCCCGGCGGCAACGCCAACCAGATGTTTGCCTCGATCCACAAACTGTTGGCCTTCCCCGCCAGCGTGCGGCTTTACGTCTGCCACGATTACCCGCCCCCGGGCCGCGCCCCGCAATGTCAGAGCACGGTGGGTGAGCAGCGCAAAAGCAACATCCATATTCACGACGGCATTGATGAGGCCACCTTCGTCGCCATGCGCACCCAGCGCGACGCCGGGTTGTGCATGCCGACGCTGTTGTTGCCGGCGATTCAAGTGAACGTGCGGGCGGGGAATTTGCCGCCGGCGGAAGAGAATGGCGTGACTTACCTGAAAATTCCCCTGAATCAACTCTGACCTCGCGATCGCAAATCATGATCAAAAGATCGCAGGCTTCGCCAGCTCCTACAGGGACTAACCCGTAGCAGCTGTCGAGCACCGCGAGGCAGCGTTCGGCGGCGAAGCCGTCGTAATCCACCCAACGCGGTTTACCTGAAAGAACACGGTTGCAGGTTTTGCGACGGCTTCGCCGCCGAACGCTGCCTCGCGGTGCTCGACAGCTGCTACAACTGCGATTTTCAGTTGGCCAGGGTCAACCCATTCGCCGGCAACGGCAGCGCCGTCTTGTACCTCACCTGCTTGAGCGCAAAGCTCGAACGGATGTTTGCCACCCCCGGCACTTTGGTCAAAAAGTCCATCATGAAGCGCTCCAGCGACTGAATAGTCGGCACCAGCACGCGGATCAGATAGTCCGGATCGCCGGCCATCAAATAGCACTCCATCACTTCCGGGCGATCCGAGATCGCTTCTTCGAAATGCTGCAACGCCTCCTCCACCTGTTTCTCCAGGCTGACGTGAATGAACACATTCACATGCAGCCCCAGCAGGTCGGCATCCAGCAGGGTCACTTGCTCACGAATCAGCCCTAATTCTTCCATCGCCTTGACCCGGTTGAAGCACGGCGTCGGTGACAGGTTCACCGAGCGCGCGAGGTCGGCGTTGGTGATGCGCGCGTTCTCCTGAAGGCTGTTGAGAATGCCGATATCGGTACGGTCCAGTTTGCGCATGAGACAAAACCACCTGTTTTTTATGTTTATGCAGATTTTTTATCCTCAAATGACCTCAAGCGCAACGAAACAGAGAGAAATATTCTTCTTGGGCCGGCCTATGATTGTTGTAGGACAAGAATTCTTTTACCGAAGAATGACTGCCAGCTCACTACAAGAAATTCACAAGATCGAGCGTAGAAGCCATGAACCAAGCGTACGAACCGCTGCGCCTGCACGTTCCCGAACCTTCGGGCCGCCCCGGCTGCAAAACCGACTTCTCCTACCTGCATCTGACTGACGCAGGCTTGGTGCGCAAACCCCCAATCGACGTTGAACCGGCCGACACGGCTGATCTGGCCAAAGGCCTGATTCGCGTGCTCGACGACCAGGGCAATGCCCTCGGTCCATGGGCCGAAGGCGTGCCAGTCGAGATCCTGCGTAAAGGCATGCGCGCCATGCTCAAGACGCGGATTTTCGACAACCGCATGGTGGTCGCCCAGCGTCAGAAAAAAATGTCGTTCTACATGCAAAGCCTTGGCGAAGAAGCCATCGGCAGCGCCCAGGCCCTGGCCTTGAACATCGACGACATGTGCTTCCCCACCTACCGTCAACAAAGCATCCTCATGGCCCGTGAAGTGCCATTGGTGGGCCTGATCTGCCAACTGTTGTCCAACGAGCGCGATCCGCTCAAAGGCCGTCAGCTGCCGATCATGTACTCGGTCAAAGACGCCGGCTTCTTCACCATTTCCGGCAACCTCGCCACTCAATTCGTTCAGGGCGTTGGCTGGGGCATGGCCTCGGCGATCAAGGGCGACACCAAAATCGCCTCGGCCTGGATCGGCGACGGCGCTACCGCTGAATCGGACTTCCACACCGCCCTCACCTTCGCCCACGTCTACCGTGCGCCGGTGATCCTCAACGTGGTCAACAACCAGTGGGCGATCTCGACGTTCCAGGCGATTGCCGGCGGTGAAGCCACCACCTTCGCCGGACGCGGCGTCGGTTGCGGCATCGCCTCCCTGCGGGTCGATGGCAACGATTTTGTCGCGGTGTACGCCGCCTCTGCCTGGGCCGCCGAACGCGCACGCCGCAACCTCGGCCCGACCATGATCGAATGGGTCACCTACCGCGCCGGCCCGCACTCGACGTCTGATGATCCATCCAAATACCGTCCTGCCGACGACTGGAGCCACTTCCCGTTGGGCGACCCGATTGCGCGACTCAAGCAGCACCTGATCAAAATCGGTCAGTGGTCCGAAGAGGAACACGTCGCCGTCAGCGCCGAACTGGAAGCCGAAGTGATCGCTGCGCAGAAAGAAGCCGAGCAGTACGGCACCCTCGCCGGCGGCCAGATTCCGAGCGCCGCGACCATGTTCGAAGACGTCTACAAAGAGATGCCGGAGCACTTGAAGCGCCAGCGTCAAGAGTTGGGGATCTGACATGAACGATCACAACAATAAAATCGAGTTGGAAACCGCCATGACCACGACCACCATGACCATGATCCAGGCCCTGCGCTCGGCCATGGATGTGATGCTTGAGCGTGACGACAATGTCGTGGTGTTCGGCCAGGACGTCGGTTATTTCGGCGGCGTGTTCCGTTGCACCGAGGGCCTGCAGAACAAATACGGCACTTCCCGCGTATTCGACGCACCGATCTCCGAAAGCGGTATCGTTGGCGTCGCCGTGGGCATGGGCGCTTACGGTTTGCGGCCGGTGGCCGAGATTCAGTTCGCCGATTATGTCTACCCGGCGTCGGACCAGATCATTTCCGAAGCCGCACGCTTGCGCTATCGCTCGGCCGGCGAGTTCACCGCGCCGATGACCCTGCGCATGCCATGCGGCGGCGGCATCTACGGTGGCCAGACCCACAGCCAGAGCATCGAGGCGATGTTCACCCAGGTTTGCGGTTTGCGCACGGTCATGCCGTCCAACCCTTACGACGCCAAAGGCCTGCTGATCGCCTCCATCGAAAACGATGACCCGGTGATCTTCCTCGAACCAAAACGCCTGTACAACGGCCCGTTCGATGGCCACCACGACCGTCCGGTAACCCCGTGGTCGAAACACCCCGCCGCACAAGTGCCGGACGGTTACTACACCGTGCCACTGGACGTTGCCGCCATCGCTCGTCCGGGCAAAGATGTGACGATCCTGACTTACGGCACCACGGTTTATGTGTCGCAAGTCGCGGCTGAAGAAACCGGTATCGACGCAGAAGTCATCGACCTGCGCAGCCTGTGGCCGCTGGACCTGGACACCATCGTCAAGTCGGTGAAGAAAACCGGCCGTTGCGTGATCGTTCACGAAGCAACCCGCACCTGCGGTTTCGGCGCCGAACTGGTCGCCTTGGTGCAAGAGCATTGCTTCCACTACCTGGAAGCGCCGATCGAACGCGTCACCGGTTGGGACACCCCCTACCCGCACGCGCAAGAGTGGGCGTATTTCCCTGGCCCGTCCCGAGTGGGCGCGGCTTTGCATCGGGTTATGGAGGTCTGAATGGGCACGCACGTTATTAAAATGCCGGACATTGGCGAAGGCATTGCAGAAGTTGAACTGTCTCAGTGGCACGTCAAGGTCGGTGACATGGTCGTCGAGGATCAGGTGCTGGCCGATGTCATGACCGACAAGGCGATGGTCGACATTCCATCCCCGGTGCATGGCAAGGTGATTGCGCTGGGCGGCCAGCCTGGCGAAGTCATGGCGGTTGGCAGCATCTTGATCAGCATTGAAGTTGAAGGCGCGGGCAACGTTAAAGAGTCGGTCCAGCCAGTAGCGGTTAAAGAAGCACCCGTTGCAGCGCCTAAAGTTGAAGCGGTTGTTGAAAGCAAACCGGTTGTGGCGCCTCGCTCGGCCGCTGCGTGCCAAGGCCCGATGGTTGCTCGCGAGGCCGATGAACGCCCGCTGGCCTCCCCGGCCGTGCGCAAACATGCGCTGGACCTCGGCATTCAATTGCGTCTGGTGCGTGGCAGCGGCCCTGCCGGCCGTGTGCTGCACGAAGACCTCGAAGCCTGGCTGGCTCAGGGTCAGTCGAACGCATCGACCGCCACCGCCGCTTACGCCCAGCGCAACGACGAAGAGCAAATCCCGGTGATCGGCATGCGCCGCAAGATCGCCCAGCGCATGCAGGACGCCACCCAGCGTGCTGCCCACTTCAGCTACGTCGAAGAAATCGACGTCACTGCCGTGGAAGAACTGCGCGCACACCTGAACGAAAAACACGGCGCGACCCGCGGCAAGCTGACCTTGCTGCCATTCCTGGTCCGCGCGTTGGTCGTGGCGCTGCGCGACTTCCCGCAGATCAACGCCCGTTACGACGACGAAGCGCAAGTCATCACCCGTCTCGGCGCGGTGCATGTGGGCGTCGCCACGCAAGCCGACATCGGTTTGATGGTGCCGGTGGTGCGTCATGCCGAAACCCGCAGCCTGTGGGACAGCGCCGCGGAAATCTCGCGTCTGGCGACTGCTGCGCGCACGGGCAAGGCCAACCGCGATGAGCTGTCCGGTTCGACCATCACCCTGACCAGCCTCGGCGCCCTGGGCGGCATCGTCAGCACCCCGGTGCTGAACCTGCCGGAAGTGGCGATCGTCGGCGTGAACAAAATCGTCGAACGGCCGATGGTCGTCAAAGGCCAGATCGTGATTCGCAAGATGATGAACCTCTCCAGCTCCTTCGATCACCGCGTGGTCGATGGCATGGACGCGGCGCAATTCATCCAGGCCGTTCGTGGCTTGCTCGAACAACCCGCCACCCTGTTTGTGGACTAATTATTAGTGGAGCAGGCATGCAAACTTTGAACACCACGTTGCTGATCATCGGCGGCGGCCCTGGTGGCTATGTAACGGCGATCCGTGCTGGTCAACTGGGCATTTCGACCATTCTGGTGGAAGGCGAATCGTTGGGCGGCACCTGCCTGAACATCGGCTGCATTCCGTCGAAGGCATTGATTCACGTCGCCGAACAGTTCCATCAGACACGGCACCACAGCCAATACTCGGCGCTGGGCATCAGCGTGTCGGCGCCGACCCTGGACATCGGCAAGAGCGTCGAGTGGAAGGACGGTATCGTTGATCGCCTGACCACCGGCGTCTCGGCGCTATTAAAGAAGCACAAGGTCCAGGTCATTCAAGGCTGGGCCAAAGTGATCGACGGCAAAACCGTCGAAGTTGGCGATACGCGCATTCAGTGCGAGCACCTGGTGCTGGCCACCGGTTCGAAAAGCGTGAACCTGCCGATGCTGCCGATTGGCGGGCCGATCATCTCCTCCACCGAAGCCCTGGCGCCGAAAAGCGTGCCGAAACGACTGGTCGTGGTCGGTGGCGGTTACATCGGTCTGGAGCTGGGAATTGCCTATCGTAAGCTCGGCGCCGAGGTCAGTGTGGTCGAGGCGCAGGATCGCATCCTGCCGGCCTACGACGCCGAACTGACCCATCCGGTACACGAAGCGCTTAAGCAACTCGACGTAAAGCTTTACTTGAAACACAGCGTTGAAGGCTTTGATTCACAAGGAAATACGCTGCAAGTTCGTGATCCAAACGGCGACACCTTGAACCTTGAAACCGATCAGGTACTGGTGGCCGTTGGTCGCAAACCCAACACTCAAGGCTGGAACCTCGAAGCCTTGAATCTGGAGATGAACGGTTCGGCGATCAAGATCGACAACCGTTGCCAGACCAGTATGCGCAACGTCTACGCCATCGGCGACTTGAGCGGCGAACCGATGCTCGCCCACCGGGCCATGGCTCAGGGTGAAATGGTTGCCGAGCTGATCAGCGGTAAACACCGCGAATTCAACCCGACCGCCATCGCCGCCGTGTGCTTCACCGACCCGGAACTGGTGGTGGTCGGCAAGACCCCGGACGAGGCCAAGGCTGCGGGGCTGGACTGCATCGTTTCCAGTTTCCCGTTCGCCGCCAATGGCCGGGCGATGACGCTGGAATCGAAAAGCGGTTTCGTGCGGGTCGTGGCGCGCCGTGACAATCATGTGATTGTTGGTTGGCAGGCGGTGGGTGTGGGCGTCTCGGAGTTGTCGACGGCGTTTGGCCAGAGCCTGGAAATGGGCGCTCGTCTGGAAGACATCGCCGGCACCATCCACGCGCATCCAACGCTGGGTGAGGCGGTGCAAGAAGCGGCGTTGCGTGCCCTTGGTCACGCGCTGCACCTCTAAAACCAGACGCAAACCCTTGTAGCAGCTGACGAGCAACGCGAGGCAGCGTCCGGCGACGAAGTCGTCGCAAAACCTGCCACCGCGTGCTTTCAGGCATAGCGAGTCAGCCGGAATACGACGACTTCGTCGCCGAACGCTGCCTCGCGGTGCTCGACAGCTGCTACATCGGGTGCATCGATGGTCGCAGAGATCGAATTCCGGGCTGCGAAATGGGCCCGGAATGAAGTATTGTTGTCCCCATCCAGAAAAATGTCAGAAGCCTTGAACCGTTTCGGCGGTTGTTAAGTGATAGAGGGTGTCATGGGTAACGAAAGCATCAATTGGGACAAGCTGGGTTTTGACTACATCAAGACAGACAAGCGCTATCTGTCGCACTGGCGTAATGGCGAGTGGGACAAAGGCACCCTGACCGAAGACAACGTGCTGCACATCAGCGAAGGCTCCACTGCCCTTCACTATGGCCAGCAGTGCTTCGAAGGCCTGAAGGCCTACCGCTGCAAGGACGGTTCGATCAACCTGTTCCGCCCGGACCAGAACGCCGCACGCATGCAACGCAGCTGCGCGCGCCTGCTGATGCCGCAGGTGTCCACCGAACAGTTCGTCGAAGCGTGCAAGGAAGTGGTTCGCGCCAACGAGCGTTTCATCCCGCCTTACGGCACCGGCGGCGCGCTGTACCTGCGCCCGTTCGTGATCGGCGTGGGTGACAACATCGGCGTGCGTACTGCGCCCGAGTTCATCTTCTCGATCTTCTGCATCCCGGTCGGCGCCTACTTCAAAGGCGGTTTGACCCCGCATAACTTCCTGATCTCCAGCTACGACCGTGCTGCCCCACAAGGCACCGGCGCGGCCAAGGTCGGTGGCAACTACGCCGCCAGCCTGATGCCGGGCTCCCAGGCCAAGAAGGCGCATTTCGCCGACTGCATCTACCTGGACCCGCTGACCCACACCAAAATCGAAGAAGTCGGCTCGGCCAACTTCTTCGGGATCACCCACGACAACAAGTTCGTCACCCCGAACTCCCCTTCGGTGTTGCCGGGCATCACTCGTCTGTCGTTGATCGAGCTGGCCAAAACCCGTCTGGGCCTGGAAGTGGTTGAAGGTGACGTGTTCATCGACAAGCTGTCCGACTTCAAGGAAGCCGGTGCTTGCGGTACCGCTGCAGTGATCACCCCGATCGGCGGCATCAGCTACAACGACAAGCTGCACGTGTTCCATAGCGAAACCGAAGTCGGCCCGGTCACCCAGAAGCTCTACAAAGAGCTGACCGGTGTACAGACCGGCGACGTCGAAGCGCCAGCGGGCTGGATCGTCAAGGTTTGATTTGACGCTACTGCCCGTTTGAACACAAAAGCCCGGCCATCACATTGAAGGCCGGGCTTTTTTTCGTCCGCGTATCGTGGAAAACGTCACTAGACTTGCCACGTTCAATAGCCATCAACAGGTGCCACTAAAACCATGGGCAAACTCTGGCGAAAGTATCTGGCCTTGCTGGACACCGATTTCACCACGCAAGTGTTCGACAACATCAAAAACCTGCTGGTATGCGCCCTGCTGTTCGCGGCGGGCACCAACGCGTTGCACAGCGATCAGTACTTGTTTATGGGGTTTCTCACCTCAAGCCTCGCCGGCTGGGGATTGATCCTGCTGTCAGCGGTGCTGATGCTGCTCAATGTCAGCGACGGCCTGCGCCGGCTATCCAGGCTGCCGTATCACACGGCGTTTCAGATCATTCTGTTTCTGGTCTACCTGGTGCTGGCGGTGCGGGTGGTGGAGATTGTCTGGAATTTCAGGGCGTAGCGGTCACAGCACCAAGTGTTTGCCAACGCCGCTCATCCTGAGCAATTCGGGCAAACAACCACTCCACAAACACCCGCGTCTGCACCGTCACGTCCGGCGCAACACCGTAGTAATAACGCGGCAACGGCATACGCAACTCGGGCAACGGGCAGATCAACTGTCCGCTCAAAAGATGGGTGCCCAGCAAAGAGGTCGGACACAAAGCAATGCCCTGCCCCTCCACGGCGGCCTGAAGCACCAGGTGCATGTGATCAAACTGCCGGGTGACCTGAGTGGCTGACAGACTTTGACCAAAGTGCATCGCCCAATGGTGCCAGTCTTCGCGACGAGCCTTGGCGGTCAGTAACGTGTGGCTGCTCAGCGAAGTGAGGTCTTCCAGTGGCAGGCGCTCGATCAGCGATGGCGCCGCGACCAGCATTAGTTCGTCTTCGAACAGCGCTCGCGCCTCAATCGCCGGCGCCCAGTCGTCACGACCACGGCGAATGACGACATCGAACCCGTCGCGTGCCTGATCGGGTGCCTGGGTTTGCGTGATCACCTGCGGCTTGATGTCCGGGTGCTGCGCAATGAAATCCGCCAGCCTGGGCGTCAGCCAAAGCACGGCAAAGGACGGACGTACATTGATCTTCACGGTAGGCAGCGAGGCATGTTGCTTGAGTGCAGCGGCGGCGTTGGCGATCTGCGACAGCCCGGCGCTGACCTGCTCATAAAAGCGCTGGCCGGCCGGCGTCAGCACCGATTGACGGATACGCCGCTCGAACAGCAGCACGCCCAGGTATTCCTCAAGCAATTTGATGTGCCGACTGATGGCACTGTGGCTGACATGCAGCTCTTCGGCCGCCAGCCTGAAGCTCTGATGACGAGCAGCGATGGCGAAGGCGCGAACAGCATTAAGAGGCGGTAGTTGATTTTTCATGCGTCTAATTTAGTCACCTATGCGCTTTAATTAAAGCGTTTGTCACGCCCTCGTCGTCACGCCACTCTGCCAGCACGCAGCCAGCGCCACCTGACGGAGCACGACATGAACAGCTACGGACTCTTTATACTTTTCGCCACCCTGACCATTTTGAGCCCGGGGCCTGGCGTGGTCCTGACCCTCTCCAACGCGGTGCGTCACGGCTGGACGGGAGCCGTGCCGGGCATTCTGGGGATCGCGTCGGGGGCGTTCGTTGTCGCCGCCATCAGCGCCACCAGTGTTGGTCTGATACTCAGCACCTCCGCAAACGCCTTTACCGCGTTGAAATACGCAGGGGCAGTCTATTTGTTGTACCTGGGTTACAAAAGCTGGCGCTCGGATCGTTTCAGTACGCTGCTTGAAACGCGTCCCTCAAGCCCTGGCTATCGCTTCCTCGAAGCGGCTTCGATGCAGCTTTTGAACCCCAAGGCGGTTTTTTTCTTTCTGGCGGTGTTCCCGCAATTCATCGACACCTCGGCGCACTTCTACGCCCAGTTCTTCAAACTGGTCGCCTCCTATGCCGCACTGGTGATTCTGGTGCATGGCAGCTATGCCTTGCTCGCCAATGCCGCCAAAGGCTGGTTGTCGAGCCCAAAAGGTTCCTGGCTGACGGCGAAAGTCTCGGGCGTGACCTTCGCCGGCTTTGGCGTGCTCATGGCCTCGAGCAGTCGCTAAGCCGCAGGACTGACGATCGCGCGGCGCCGGTTCTCGGTGGCCGCGGGTTGTGCGGTCGTCGCCTGAACCGGCAGTTCAACGGCGAACCGGCTACTGAGTTCCTTGCGCCCCACCGCCGTCAACGCCAGCGCCCGGCTGTCCAGATCCTGCGTCACCCATTTGCGTTTGATCGCCGTTTGCAGCAACGCCGCGCCCAAGGCACCGCCCAGGTGTGGCCGACGCATGCTCCAGTCCAGACACGGGCAGGCGAAGCGGCGGCGCAAGGTGCTCAAGTCTTTGACGTCGATCCCCAACCCTTCGAACAACGCTTCGCCGCTGTCGCTCAGTTGATAAACCTGCTCATCAGTTTCCAGCAACCACCCCGCTTCGATCATCCGGTCATGCAGCAGCACCGCCAATGTACCGGCCATGTGGTCGTAGCAGGTGCGGGCGAATTGCAGGCGGTCGGGGGTGCGCGGGTTGAACGTCGGCGCGGCGTTCTGGCCGATCACCATCAGCGCTTCCAGGGCCTGGGCCACGCGCTTGTCCGCGAGGCTGTAATAGCGATGACGGCCTTGAACGTGCAAACGCACCAGCGCCAGTTCCTTGAGCTTGGCCAGATGAGCACTGGCGGTCGAGGCGCTGACTTCGGCAACCGCCGCCAACTCGGTACTGGTGCGGGCGTGGCCGTCCATCAACGAACAGAGGATTTTCGTCCGGGCCGGCTCGGCAATCGCTGCCGCCACTTGAGAGACGCCGATGTCGTGTTGTTCTGCGTTCATATTTCGCTCCCGGACGAATCAAGGCCCTTTCGGACTGGAGATAGTAGCAACACTTTCCAACCACCGATAAGGCTGCGACCCATGGACCCGATCATCGCTGCGACTCACGCCAATCCCTACCCCTACTACGCACAACTGCGCGCAGAGGGTGGGCTGGCTTTTCATCAAGGACTGAAACTGTGGGTGGCCAGCAGCGCCCGAGCCGTTGCCGCCGTGCTGGCGCATCCGGATTGCCATGTCCGGCCGTCCCATGAGCCGGTGCCCAAGGCAATTGCTCAAGGCATGGCCGGCAAGGTCTTCGGTCAGTTGATGCGGATGAACGAGGGCGAACGGCAGCGTTGCCCGAGGGCGGCGATTGAGCCGGGGCTGGCGTTGATTGACGTGAACGAAGTCAATGCGTTGGTCGGCGCTCGGTTGATTACCCCGGGCGCCAACGGGTTGTACGCGGCGATGTTTCGCGGACCGGTCTGCGTAGTGGCGGCGTTGCTGGGGTTTTCTCCGGCTCAGGGCCGGGCCATCAGCGAGCTGACCGCAGACTTCGTCGCCTGCCTGTCTCCTCTCAGCGATCAGGCGCAACTGGACGCCGCCCATGTCGCGGCGGAACAGCTGAAGGGTTATTTCATCGAGCTTCTGGACGACCCGAGCAACCGAAGCGCCCTGCTCGCTGGTATCCGGCAGCGTTTCGCGGCGACATCGACCGACGCTGAAACCTTGATCGCCAACCTGATCGGCCTGTTCTCCCAGACCCATGAAGCCACTGCCGGGCTGATCGGTAATGCGCTATTGGCGTTGATCCGAAACCCACAGTTGGATTCGGCTCAAGTTGATGACTTGATCGCTGAAGTACAGCGCTTCGACCCGTCGGTGCAAAACACCCGCCGCTTCGTCGCCGCGCCGTGCGAAATTGACGGCGTGAACCTGAACCCCGGCGACGTCATCCTGGTGCTGCTGGCCTCGGCCAATCGCGATCCGCAGATTAATGACAACCCCGATGCATTCCTGCTCGAGCGCCCGAACCGCCGCAGCTTCACTTTCGGCGCGGGGCGTCATCAATGTCCGGGGCAGGTTCTGGCCCTTCATATCGCCAGAGCCACGCTGACTGAGATCCTGGCGATGAAACCTGCTTTGGACCGTTTGACCTGGCACTATCGCCCTTCCCTGAATGGGCGCATTCCTTTGTTCACCGACCTGCCGAATACCTGACAGACCGAGTCATCATTCTTCGCGAGCAGGCTCGCTCCCACATTCGATCGTCGATGTTCACGACATTTCTGATCGACACAAATCCCTTGTGGGAGCGGGCTTGCTCGCGAAGGCGTCAGACAAACAACGCGCCATTTCTGGCATGCGCAACAGGCTACATCGCGGGTGAACTAACCGCGAGCCGAACACTGAACTGTGGCGAGGGAGCTTGCTCCCGCTCGGGTGCGCAGCAGCCGCAAAACTGGCGCACGCAGTCATGCATGAAGAACCCCGATGACCGGATTTACGGTCGCTGCGCACCCGAGCGGGGGCAAGCCCCTCGCCACGGATAACGAAAAACCCGCCATTTCTATTTACATAGATAGCGGGTTTCTTCCGTTTATAGCGACAAGCCTAATTTGTAACGATGGCCAGAGTTTCAGACCAGTCCTACATCTATCAAATGCCCTTTGATATAGCGTCCGCATCGTTTTCAAAAGATGAAACAAGGACGCTCATGGCTCGCAAAACAGACATACCTCGGATTCAAAACCCACCATCGGGCGACGGGCACCACATCACCAGCCGCTACATGACCGCCACCGAACTGGCAGAGCGCGACGCCAGACAAAAATCCTATGACGACATGTTGGCCCGACAGCAGGCCTATGAAGACCGTTTTGTCAGGCTGCCTCAACAGCTGGGTCAATCCAGCTCAATGGGTTGCGTGTTCGCCAAAAGCTGCAACCTCCCCGACGGAGTAATCAACCACGACAACCCAGCCGGGTTTGTCCCTGTCGAAAAACTGACCGACTACGGAAAATTCTCCCTGCTGGGTGGCCGCGAAAAGGATGCAGCGGGAAATATCCCGCTCAAAAAAATCAGTGGTAGCGCGTTACCTGCTGCACTGGGAACGCTTCTTCTGGGCGGAGTTGGTGCTGCTGGTACCGGCACGGGTGCGGCTGGTGGTGCAGGTGTCGTGACGGCCGGTGTTGCTGCTGGCGCCTTGACAGGAATGGTTGCATTGCTGTGGCCGTCGAGCTTGGGCGACAGCTCCCTGTACACAGAAGAGCAGCTCAAATCGCTCAAGGAAGGCCGAACACG
This sequence comes from Pseudomonas sp. TH37, assembly GCF_016650735.1. Lineage (NCBI taxonomy): Bacteria > Pseudomonadati > Pseudomonadota > Gammaproteobacteria > Pseudomonadales > Pseudomonadaceae > Pseudomonas > Pseudomonas sp. TH37. The sequence goes on along the minus strand of NZ_JAEKFD010000002.1, from coordinate 472,415 downwards.
GGTTCGACTGCATGTCGAGCAACAATCTGATGGCACCTTGAAGGGTTACGGGTACAACACCCAGAAGCGCCGTGACTGGGAAATGATTCCTGTAGTCCGGTTCAAGAGTCAGGGTTCTCAGCAGGTGGCTGACTTTGGCGATGGGATAACTCTGGTATGGACGCCAGCGGTTGACCCATCCAGCACCTCAGCGATTCCCCCGCTAGAGGCCGCACCACAAGCACCTCAGATCTGGATTTATCCGCCTACCGAACAGGCAGATAACATCATCGTCAACCCGATCTACCCGCCTGAGTACAAGGACTTCATTCTTGTTTTCCCGGCTGATTCCGGTGTGCAACCGCTGTATGTTGTGGTTTCAAGATCTGCTGGCGGCGGTGATATTAAGTACCACCGGCCGCCGCTGGCATTACCTGCATTTCCAGATGCCCTTCCTGTTAAATCAAAAAGCAGTGTTCAGGGCGGGGGGAGTAAGCGCAGTCGGTGGAAAGACCGAAAGGGGCGAATATATGAATGGGATAGCAAGACAGGCGCAATAGAGATGTATGACAAGCAAGGTAAGCATCTTGGTGAGTTCAACCACGAAACAGGTGAACAGATAGACCCCGCAAAACCCCGCAGAACCACCCCAAAATAATTGAGAGGCTGTTTATGTTTTTATGGATTAGTGGATTTTTAAAAGGTGATGGCGAGGATGACTCCTTAAAATACGACCTTACAGTTCGACCTGAGTTTGAAGTCGCGGTAATGGGTGCTCTTGGCTGGAAAAGCCTTGATAAAAGCGCGGATGGGGAATGGTTACTAACCGGCGAGCAAATCCAACAAATCGCTATAGCTCTCAATGAGCAGTTACCGACCGAACTGGACCTATTCATAGGGGTGCGGGAGTAGGTACAACTGAGACGGGAGTTAAACAGTGGGCTTTCTCTACCAAGATCCATCAATGAGCCACGAAGAAGCGTCGAAGCTGCTAGCGAGCGACGTAGAAACGAACGTTGCCGCTGCATTGGTTTCTATCGGCCTGAATGAGCAAGACAAGATTTGGGCTCAGAACACCTGCCTGAAGTACCTCGAGAGTGAATCCAAATCGGTTGCAGCAGCGGCCATCACCGCGCTCGGTCACATAGCCCGCAGACAGGGTGATCTCGACTTGGGTTCTGTACTCCCGGCCCTTGAAAAAGTGAAGGAAAAATTCCCCTCCCTGGAAGGGACTGTTGCGGACACCCTTGATGACATTGAGGCATTCACCTGATTCGCCGCTTAGCAAAAGAACACTTTTTCCGCGAGCCAAACACCGAACTGTGGCGAGGGAGCTTGCTCCCGCTCGGGTGCGCAGCAGCCGCAAAACTGGCGGGCGAAGATTACCTGACACACCGCATGCACAGGTTTCAGGGCCGCTGCGCAGCCCAACGGGAGCAAGCTCCCTCGCCACAGAGAGCAAAAACCCGCTGTGTCCTCACAGATACAGCGGGTTTTGTCGTTTCAGCTCACACAGCCATCAATCATCCCGCGTCAGCACTTCCAGCAATTCAATCTCGAAAATCAGATTCGAATTCGGCGTAATCGCCCCCATCGTCCGCTCGCCATAAGCCAGATGCGCCGGCACCAGCAGCTTGCGTTTACCGCCAACCTGCATGCCCATGATCCCCTGATCCCATCCCTTGATCACCCGTCCCGTACCAATCACGCACTGAAAAGGTTTACCCCGACTGTAGGAAGAATCGAATTCAGTGCCGTCTTCCAGCCAACCCCGATATTGAGTAGTGATCAGCGCGCCTTTGACAGCGGCTTTGCCGTCGCCCACTTCAAGGTCGATTACCTGCAATTCATCATTCATTACATTCACTCTACTGTGCGCTTGCCCGAACAGGCTTCATGGGCGCCGTTTTCCCAGAAATACAGGCTGTTGGCAACCGTTTCGGTCTGTCTCCGGCAGTGGCCGTGAACTAATATACCCACCACCTCCCCCACGGTTCGATTCACCATGATCGAAATTCCTCAATGAGTCAGCTCTGGACCAACACGGCCATCGGCTCAATGATGCTTGTCTTGATCGTCGCGCTGATCTTGCGCGAGCGTTGGCTGCAAAAGCAGTTGGCCGAGTGCCGTGCGCTGATCGACAGCCTCACCGAGGGACAAAGCATCCACCAGGAAGGCGACGCCGAACGCTTCAAACGCAGCCAATACTTCGCCCGGATCGGCACCTGGGACTGGGAGGTCGATACCGACAAGCTCTATTGGTCGGATGCGATCTACGGCATGTTCGGGTTCAAGATCGGCGAGGTGATGCCCTCCTACGCACTGTTCTGCGCCTGCGTGCACCCGGACGACCGGGTCAAGGTCCGCGCCGGAGAACTGCGTTGCCTGGAAACCGGTGAAAACCATGACGAGGAATACCGCGTCGTCTGGCCGGACGGCAGCATCCTCTGGCTACGGGAAACCGGCAATGTGGTCAAGAATGCCCATGATGCAACGATCAAGATGATGGGCGTGGTACGCGACATCACCGAAGAAAAAGCCTCCGCCAGTTACCTGCAACACCTGGCCCATTACGACCCGTTGACCGGCCTGCCCAATCGCCTGGTGCTCGAAGAACGCCTGTCCGATGCCCTGGAACAGGCCCGCATCAGCGCCACGCGGGTTGCCTTGGTGTTTGTCGACCTCAATGGTTTCAAGGCAATCAACGACCACTATGGCCATGCGGCCGGCGACCGCGTGCTGGTCGCAACCGCTACCCGCCTGAAGAAGATCCTGCGTTCAACCGACACCGTCGCGCGGATCGGTGGCGACGAATTCGTGGTCATTCTGCAAGGCCTTCCCCAAGGCAACAGCCTGCAAGACGAAGCCCGCAGCATCTGCCAGAAAATCTTCGTCGAACTCGCACCGCCGGTGACCATCGGCAACGACCAGCGCCACATCGGCAGCAGCCTCGGCGTGGCGGTGTTCCCGGACCATGCACCGAGCATGGACCGGTTGATTCACATTGCCGACCTGGCGATGTATGAGGCTAAACGCAGTGGGAATAATCAGTATCGGGTGGGCGATCAGACGGTGAGCCGGGTCTGATGCAGGCGCCCCGGCGCGCCTACCAGAGAGCAATGTCGTAGGTGAAATAGATCCGGTTGCTGTCACGTCCACGCGCGAAGTCCGAACGGTAGACATAGTTGCGCAGCTTCACGCCAAGCCCCTTGAGCGTGCCGCTCTGAACCACATAGGCCAGTTCTGTGTCGCGTTCGGACTCTTTGATGTTGGTGTCGGACTTGCCATCGTTGCCTTTGAGATAACGGGTCATGAATGTCAGCCCGGGCATGCCCATCGGCGCAAAGTCGTAAGCGTAACTGAGCATCCAGGTCTTCTCGTCCTCTTCGATGAACTTGCCGATGCCGACGTTGCTGAACGAGTACACCGTCGCACCGCTGATGTACGGCAACCCGGCGTCACCGCTGAGTTGTTGATAACCGCCACCAAAGGTGTGCCCCGCCACCGCGTAGGACAGTTGACCGCTGAGCATGTCGTTATCGATTTTCGAGGCGTAGGCACGGCCCGCGTCATTGCTGTTGAAATAGCGCAAGTCGCCGGTCAACACCCCGGGCCCCAATGGCAGTTCGTGCTGGATGCCGGCAACGTTCTGGCGATAGAAGTTTTCCAGTTCACCGTAGAAGTAACTCAGACGGGTGTTCTTGCCGAGTTTGTAATCACCACCGGCGTAGGTGAAATCGCCACCTTTGTCGCCTGAGTAACCGTCAGGAACGATCGACACGCTGTCGGTCGAATCGCGCAGTTTGAATCGGTCCAGATGACCGCCAGTCAGGGTCAGGTTTTCGATGTCGGTGCTGGTGACTTGTCCTCCCTCATAGGTTTGCGGCAGCAAACGCGCATCGTTGTAGATCAGCACCGGAGTTTTGGGCAGCAGGGTGCCGTATTTGAGGGTGGTCTTGGCCAGTTTGACCTTGGCCGCAGCCCCGGCACTGGCGAACTCATCGGCGGCGCGCCCGTCATCGTGTACCGGCAACAGACCGGTGCCACTGCGGCCACGCCCGGAATCGAGTTTGACACCCAGCAGGCCCAATGCATCGACCCCGAAACCGATAGTGCCGGGGGTGAATCCCGACTGGAAATCCAGCAGGAAACCCTGGGCCCACTCGGTGCGCTCACTTTTGGCGGTTCTGGCGGAGCGCGCGCTCAAGCCATGTTCATCGCGAAAGTTTTCGTTGAAATAGACGTTGCGCAGTTGCAGCTTCAACTTGCTGTCGTCGATGAAATCACTCGCACCGGCAGTGGCCATCGGCAACACGCCCAGAAGAGGAAGAAAAGCCCCGCGAGTCAGAAAATGGGTCATGTCGAACTACTCATATTGTTGTTTTTAAGGATGCACATGGCCGCGCGCCCGCCGTCGGGAGCGTGGAGTTCTATCAGCAGCGAGTCAGGGGTGAATCAGGAGAACAGCGTCAAGGCACCGGTCAGCAGAGCCAGCGCGGTGACCACCAGGGAGGTGAGTACCGCCCATTTGACGGTGGCGCGCTGGAAATCACCGATGTCGCGATCGACCATCCCCACCAGCAACAGGGTCGACGCCACCAGCGGGCTCATCAGATGCACCGGTTGGCCAAGAATCGACGCTCGGGCGATTTCCACCGGATCAATCCCGTAGGCCGCCGCCGCGTTGGCGAGGATCGGTACCACGCCGAAGTAATAGGCATCGTTGGACAACACGAAGGTCAACGGCATGCTGGTGATCGCCACCACCAGCGGGAACAGGTGCCCCCAGGACGGTGGAATCCAGTCCACCAGTGTTTGCGCCAGGGCGTCGACCATTTTGGTACCCGAGAAAATCCCGGCGAAGATGCCTGCGGCGAACACCAGCAGTACCACGGTCATGGCATTACCAGAGTGGGCGAGAATGCGCTCCTTCTGAATATCCAGCTGCGGGTAGTTGATCAGCAGCGCCAGCACGAAGCCGATCAGAAACAGGATCGCCGAGTGCATGATCCCCATCACTAGCGCAACCATCACCGCAGTTACCAGCAACAGGTTGACGTAGGCCAGTTTCGGACGCTTGTGCGGCGTATCCTCAAGAATCGCTTTGATGTAGCAATCGCCGCCACCGCTCTGCAGTTGGGTATTGCCGATGCGTTTACGCTCCGTGCGGCCCAGCAGGAACGCGGTGAACACCACCCACGCGGCGCCGCCGACCATGGTCGGCAACAACGGAATGAAGTACGCCCCGGCATCCAGCCCCAGCGCGGCAATCGCCCGGGTCGCCGGGCCGCCCCAAGGGGTCATGCCGCTCATGATGCTCAGCGACAGCATGGAAATGGTCGCCAGAATCATTGGGTTCATGCCGATGCGCTTGTACAACGGCAGCATCGCGGCGCAGGTGATCATGTAAGTGGTCGTGCCGTCACCGTCCAGGGCGACAGTCAGCGACAGCAGCGCAGTGCCGACCGCGATTTTCATCGGGTCGCCGTTGACCCGCTTGAGAATCTTGCGGATCAGCGGATCGAACAGCCCCGAGTCGATCATCAAACCGAAAAACAGAATTGCGAACAGCAGCAGCGCTGCCGACGGGGCAACCATTTTCAGACCGTCGAGCATCATTTTGCCGGTGGTTCCACCAAAACCGCCGATGACTGCAAAGACGATCGGAACAATGGTCAATGCAACGATCGGTGACAGACGCTTGGTCATGATCAGGAAGGTGAACACAACCACCATGGCCAAGCCGAGTAAGGCGAGCATAGGACGACTCTCTTGTTGTTATGGAATGCGTGGCCGATGCGCAGGCGAACGACCTCGAGCCCGCCAGGCGACGCGATCGGCGACGCCCGGCAGCAGGTAGTTAAAAGGTTAGTGTTTGCAGCGTTTACGCAGGACTAAATGTGCGTGGTGGTCCCGACGCGGTCCCAGCTTTGATCCACACCCGGGACAACCGGTGTTTTACCGTCCAGGGTATCGAGCAGGACCTGACGGTCGCAGGCGCTCTCGGAGATAGAGATCACCACGGTCGCCACGGCGTTACTTGCCAGGCTGGTCAGGGCTCGTGCCTCGGACATGAAACGGTCGATCCCGATCAACAGCGCCAGGCCTGCCAGCGGAATGTCATGGATCACCGTGAGCGTGGAAGCCAGTGCCACGAAACCGCTGCCCGTCACCCCTGCCGCGCCCTTGGACGACAGCAACATGATCGCCAGCATGGTCAAGGTTTGGGTCATGGTCAGGTCGATGTTGCAGGCCTGGGCAATGAAAATTGCCGCCAAAGACAGGTAGATCGCCGTGCCATCGAGGTTGAACGAGTATCCCGTCGGCAGCACCAGCCCCACTACACCCTTGCTGCAACCCAGGGCCTGGAGTTTCTCCAGCATGCGTGGCATGACCGGCTCAGTGGAGGACGTTCCCAACACCACCAGGAACTCTTCGCGCAGGTAACGCAGCAGCTTCCACAGGCTGAAGCCGTGGGCGCGGCAAATGCTTCCCAGCACCACAAAGACGAAGAAGGCGCAGGCGACGTACAAGGTCATGATCAACTTTGCCAGCGAACCCAGCGAGGTGATGCCGTACTGTCCGACGGTGAACGCCAGTGCTCCGAAGGCACCGATCGGCGCAAAACGCATCAGGTAGGAAAAAATCTTGAAGACCATCTGCGATGCCGCTTCCAGTACGTCGAGCACTGGCTTGCCACGTTCACCCAGGGAAGACAGGGCGAAACCGCACAGCACCGCGATAAACAACACCGGTAGCACTTCACCTTTACTGAACGCACCTATAAAGGTGTCGGGGATGATGTGCATGAAAAACTCGACCACCCCAAGCTTCGCCGCAGACTCGGTGTATTGAGACAGGCCCGCCGTACTCAAATGGCTCGGATCGATGTTCATGCCCGCGCCCGGCTTGAACACGTAGACCGCAACCAGGCCGATGATCAGGCTGATCACCGTCAGCCCGAGAAACAGCAGCATGGTCTTGCTCAGCAAGCGACCAAGGGAGCGTTTGTCGTTCATCCCGGCGATGCCGGTGACGATGGTGCAAAACACGACCGGCGCAATCATCATTTTGATCAGCTTGATGAAGGCATCACCCAACGGCTTGAGGGCAATGGCCTGCTGAGCCCAGAAGTGTCCGACCACGACGCCCAGCAACACGGCGCAGAGGATCTGGAAGTAGAGCGATTTAACAACTTTCATGGCATCACCCATTTTTAGAATTGTTCTGATGCAAAACGACAGTGACTGCGCGGGAAGACTACCCAGCGAGCCGTTGGGAAACCGGGGCATAAACAAAGCCGGAAAACAGCCTTCGGGCAGTACGAACAACAGAGGCGCGGATAGTCTCACCGTTCTCACCGGTGTAGGACAATACGACATCGATGCCGCCGCTCGGGTGCTCGATCCGCACCTGTTGCAGACGCGGCCCACCGGTATGACCGAGCATGTGTGCCACAACGCTGCCTTCAGTGACACATGCGGTGGCCAGACCGATGGAACCGGTAATGGCCAGTGCACGGTGGCAGTTGTGCGGCATGAAGTAACGAACCTGCAACGTGCCACCGGCCTTGGCCGGTGCAACCAGCACAGGCTTGGGGATGACCTTGTCGCTGACGTCGCCCAGCCCCATGGCCATGCCGGCCCGCAACCGCAGAGCTTCGAGACGGTGCATAAAGTCTTTGTCGGCGTCCAGCTCGGCCGGAGTTTCATCGCCGCGTTTGCCCAAGTGACGCGCCTCGATGATCAGCATCGGCATGGCCATGTCGATGCAGGTCACCGGAATGTCGTCGAACCAGTCCTGGGTGCTGCCGGTTGGAAACAGCTTGCCGGTCTTGCTGCCTGCGGCGTCGAGGAATGTCAGTTGAACCGGTGCCGCGCTGCCTGGCACGCCATCGATGGCGGTGTCTCCTTCATAGCTGACTTTGCCGTTTGGTGTCTGCACGTCAGAGGTAACGAAGGTGCCGGTGTTGAGATTGCGAATCCGCACGCGGGTTAGCTCACCGACCGCCTTGACCAGGCCCTGCTCGATGGCAAACGGCCCGACCGCGCAGAGCATGTTGCCGCAGTTCGGGGCGGTATCCACCCGACGCTGGGACACCATGACCTGAACGAACAAGTAATCAACATCGGCATCGGGATGTAACGAAGGGCTGACGATGGCGACCTTGCTGGTCTGCGGGCTACCGCCGCCGATGCCGTCGATCTCCAGTTCGTGACCGGAGCCCATCACCGAGAGCAACAGCTCATCGCGCTCTTCAACCGAAACCGGCAGATCCCAAGCGAGAAATACCGGTCCCTTTGAGGTACCACCGCGCATCAGCACACAAGGAATTCGTTGCATGGCCACTAACTCTTGTTAATCAATCGGGGTAATTGATGTCTTGCAAACAAGAGTGACAGGGAAGTAATTGTGTTTCCAATGCAAAGATCAGAGCAATTATTGCGCTTCACAAAAGAAAGTTTTAACGTTCAGAACGTGGCCCAACGCCCTCCCCAACGAGATAAAACATGGAATATGAACTTCAAGACATCCGATCTTTCGTGAAAATCGCCGAACTGGGGAGTTTTCACGAAGCTGCCGATGCACTGCATCTGTCGCAACCAGCCTTGAGCCGGCGGATAAAAAAACTCGAGGAGGGTTTAGGGACTACGTTGCTCGATCGCACCACACGCAAGGTCAGCCTGACCAGCGTCGGTCGCGACTTCCTGCCCAAGGCTCGTCGATTACTGGATGACTTCGACGATTCGATCCTGAACATCCGTGAATTGGCCGAACGGCAAATCGGTCAGGTGACCCTGGCCTGCATTCCAACCGCTGCGTTTTACTTCCTGCCGTCGGTGATTCGTCTTTATAACGAGCGCTATCCGAAAATCCGCATCCGCTTGCTCGACCTCAGCGCCAATGAAGGGCTCGAAGCAGTGTTGCGGGGGGAAGCCGACTTCGGCATCAACATGATGAGCGGCCAGCACCCGGACATCGAATTCGTTTCACTGGTCAACGAACCCTTCGTCCTGGCGTGCCGTCGTGACCATGAACTGGCCCAGCGGACGTCCGTGACTTGGTCAGAACTGAGCGATTACCGGTTGATCGGCGTCGGACGCCTGAGCGGCAACCGCATGTTGCTGGACCACGCCCTGTCGGGCCTGAGCTGGCGTCCGCAGTGGTTTTATGAAGTGCAGCATTTGTCCACCTCGCTGGGCATGGTCGAAGCCGGACTTGGGGTTTCCGCCATGCCGAGCCTCGCAATGCCGGCGGCGGATCACCCAACACTGGTGAGCATTCCGCTGACTGACCCCGTCGTGAACCGGACACTCGGCCTGGTGTATCGTCGAGGCGCATCGTTATCGCCAGCGGCGGAGAAGTTCGTTTCAATCCTGCTTGAACAATGGCCCCACTGAGCCCTGAGCTCGTTCAGCCACCTCGTTGCTGACTGAACGGACGCCAGCCTTTATCCTGACGCCCCGCTGAAAATCGGGCGAGCGCCGCTCTCGCCTGCCCCACCCAGGAGTTTCGCCATGCCCCACGAAGGCAATCTATTGCAAGCCGCTGTCGTCTTTTTATTCGCGGCGGTGCTCACCGTGCCCTTGGCCAAGCGCCTGCAACTTGGGGCGGTGTTGGGTTATCTGTTTGCCGGGGTGATCATCGGGCCGTCGGTGCTTGGCTTGATCGGTAATCCGCAAAGCGTCAGCCACATCTCCGAACTCGGGGTGGTGTTGTTGCTGTTCATCATCGGCCTTGAGCTGTCGCCGCGACGTTTGTGGGTGATGCGTAAATCGGTGTTTGGCGTGGGCCTGGCGCAGGTGTTGCTGACCGGTTCGGTGATTGGTGTGCTGGCGTTGTTCGTGTTCGGGCAATCCCTGAACAGTGCCATCGTATTGGGCCTGGGGCTGGCCTTGTCCTCCACCGCATTTGGTTTGCAAAGCCTGGCCGAGCGCAAGGAGCTGACCAGCCCCCATGGGCGGTTGGCGTTCGCGATTTTGCTGTTTCAGGACATCGCCGCGATCCCGCTGATCGCGATGGTGCCGCTGCTGGCCGGCGGCGATCACACTACAACTGCCGCCGATGATCTGAACCATGGTTTGCGGGTGCTGGGCAGTATCGCGGTGGTGGTGATTGGCGGGCGGTATTTGCTGCGACCGGTTTTTCGCGTGGTGGCCAAGACCGGCTTGCCGGAGGTATCAACCGCCACTGCGTTGCTGGTGGTGATTGGTACGGCGTGGCTGATGGACCTGGTCGGTGTGTCCATGGCACTTGGCGCGTTCCTCGCCGGTTTGCTGCTGGCGGATTCCGAATATCGCCACGAACTGGAGGCGCAGATCGAGCCGTTCAAGGGCCTGCTGCTGGGCCTGTTTTTCATTAGTGTCGGCATGGGCGCCAATCTGAGTTTGCTGCTCAGTGCACCGATTGTGGTGCTGGGGCTGACTGTGTTGCTGATCGCGATCAAGCTGCCGTTGCTGTTTGTGGTCGGCCGACTGGCCGGGGGCCTGGGCAAGGTCAATGCGATTCGCTTGGGCATCGTGCTGGCGGCCGGTGGTGAGTTTGCCTTTGTGGTGTTCAAGATCGGCCGGGATCAGGGCTTGTTCGAGCCGCGCCTGTACGACTTGCTGGTGCTGACCATCACCCTGTCGATGGCGCTGACACCGCTGTTGTTGCTGGCCTGCGCACGACTGGTCACACCCAAGGTTCAACCGGTGGTGGTGCCGGAAAAATTCCGCGAAATCGATACCGATACGCCACGCGTGGTGATCGCCGGCATGGGCCGTATGGGGCAGATCGTGGCGCGGATTCTGCGGGCGCAGAACATCAAGTTCGTCGCTCTCGACACGTCGGTGGAAACCATCGAACTGTCCCGCAGCTTCGGCGGCGTCCCGGTGTTCTACGGCGACCCGATGCGCCCGGAAATCCTCAGCGCGGCCAAGGTCGAGCAAGCGGAGTTTTTCGTGATCGCCACCGATGACCCGGACACCAATATCAAGACGGCCGAGGTGGTGCACAAGCTCTATCCGCACATCAAAATCATCGCCCGCGCGCGTAACCGCCAGCATGTGCACCGGTTGGTGGATGTCGGGGCTCAGGCGGTGCGGGAAACCTATTACTCCAGCCTGGAAATGACCCGGCGGACCCTGGTTGGACTAGGGTTGACCCAGGCCCAGGCGGATGCGCGGATCAAGCGCTTTACCCACCACGATGAACAGGTGCTGGAAGCCCAGCACGCGGTGTATGACGATGCGGCCAAGGTGATGCAGACCGCGCAGGAAGCGCGGGCGGAATTGGCAAAACTGTTTGAGTCGGATCAGTTGGAGGAGGAAGCGGGTAAGGTTTGAGGTGAATCTGATGGCCTCTTCGCGAGCCTGCTCGCGATGAACGATGACACGGTGTATTGGATAAATAACAACGACCAAGGAATCCACAATGGCTGACCAAACCTCCCCCGCCCTGAAGGAAATCTTCAACGCCGAACGCCTCGCGCACATCGCCACCGAGATGACCGCGGTCTATCCTGGCTTCGATGCCAAGGCCTTCCTGAAACTGGCTAAAACCGATCTGGCGGAGTTGTCAGTCATGCAACGCATGGCCCGCGTCAGTGAATGTCTGCACGCGGTGTTGCCACTCGGTTATGAAGAATCCCTCGACGTCCTGCGCGCCCTCGCCCCGCGCCTCAACAGCGCCTTCGTCAGTATGTTTTTGCCGCACTACGTCGCGACCTACGGCGCTCACACGTTCGATCTGTCGATGAATGCGCTCAAATATTTCACTGCCTTCGGCTCATCGGAATTCGCGATTCGGCACTTTCTGCGCAGCGATATCGAACGCTCGTTGGCGCTGATGCACGTCTGGTCGCTGGATGAAAACGAACACGTCCGGCGCCTGGCGAGCGAAGGTAGCCGACCGCGCCTGCCATGGTCGTTCCGTCTGGAACAGGTCCAGGCCGACCCGACACTGGCGGCTACGATCCTCGACAACCTCAAGGCCGACGACAGCCTCTACGTGCGCAAATCCGTGGCCAACCACCTCAACGACATCACCAAGGATCATCCCGAGTGGGTGCTGGCGCTGATCGAGGGTTGGTCGCTGGACAACAAGCATACGGCGTGGATCGCCAGACACGCTCTGCGCAGCTTGATCAAACAAGGTAACAAGCGGGCGCTGGCAATCATTGGCGCGGGTGGCAAGCCCGAAGTTGAGATCATTGACGTGAAGGTCGAACCGGCGGTGATTCGCCTGGGTGAGAAAATCACCCTGTCTTTCAGAGTGAAGTCCACGGTCCCGGACAGTCAGCGATTGGTGATCGATTACGCTATCGATTATGTCAAAGCCAACGGCAGCACCTCGGCAAAGGTGTTCAAACTTAAAGCCCTCACGCTGTCCGACAATGCCAGCGAAGCCATCAGCCGCAGTCAGCACATCAAGGAACTGACCACCCGCAGGCACTATGCCGGCCAGCACGCGGTGCACATTCTGGTAAATGGCGAACGCTTGGCCAGCACCCAATTCCGAATTATCGCTGACGCTCATTGACACCCACACCAGAGCCGCCCGGCAGCATGCGGGTGAGCGTGTTGTCGCGGACCCAGTAGTGATGGAACAACCCCGCCGCTGCGTGCAAACCAATCAACCAGTAGCCGGTGCTGCCGAGCAATTCATGCCAATACTTGAGTTGCTTGGCCAGATCGGGATCAACCGCAACCGGCGCCGGCAAGAAAAAGCCGAAATACGGCATCGGCTTGCCCCCGGCGGCCAGCATCAACCAGGCCAGTAGCGGCGTAGCGATCATCAGCCCATATAGCGCCAGATGCATGAGGTGCGAGACGCCCGTCTGCCAGGTGGCCGGCGCCGGGGTAATCGGTGGCCGGGGCGTGAGGCGCCCGAGCAAGCGAACCCAGACCAGCGCAAAAATGCTCAACCCGAATACGCCGTGCAGCCCCAGAAACAGGCCCTTCAAGGCATGTCCACGGGGCAGCAATCCTTTGATCTCGATGCAACCATAAACGCCGACGAACAGCGCCAGCATCAGCCAGTGCAAGGTAATCGAGAGTTTTCCATACCGGTGTACTGCTGAATCTCGGGTCATACAGGGCCTCGTGAAGATCAGTGGCGGCTGCCGACTCATTTCGTACAGCCGGGATCCGGTTTCGTCGAACCGACCGGCGCCACCCTGCCCGTCCCGTCTTAAGACAATCTGAAGGTCACCTTCAGACTCCGTTAAGAATTGCCTTTGATACTCCTCCCAAACTTACCCAGGGAGGCGTTCTTGCCCATGCCCGATTTCGACTGGAACATCCCTCTGCCCCTGCACTTCGGCCAAGCCGAAACCCCGCAGATGAGTCTGGCCAGAGCCTTGCCGGACGATCCCCAGCGTCCGGTCTTCGAAGCTTTTATCCAGCAGCGTTTTCGAAAGGCCCACGGCGCCGACATTCGCCAATTCATGCCGCAGCTGTTCGGCATGAGCGATGCGTCAGGCGCGCTGTCTGCGGCGGCCGGCGTACGACTGGCCAGCGCCGAACCGCTGTTTCTGGAGCGTTACCTGGACGAGGCGATTGATCCGCTGATCAGCGACGCTGCCGGTCAACCCGTGGACCGGGCCGGTATTGTCGAGGTCGGGAACCTTGCCGCCAGCGATACCGGTAGCGCGCGCCTGAGCATCATCGCCATCACCTACCTGTTGGCCTTGGGCGGGCTGGAATGGGTGGCGTTCACCGGCAACATCGGGCTGGTGAACAGTTTTCATCGCTTGGGCTTGAAGCCGGTCACGCTCTGCGCCGCCGACCCTGCGCGGCTGGGCGACGACCGTCACCTCTGGGGCAGTTATTACGAGAGTCAGCCATGGGTGCATGTCGGCAACATCCGCGCCGGTTTCATCCATTTGCGCAACATCGGTCTGTTCAATCGCCTGGGGTTGCCGACGTCCCTTGAGGAGTCCAGCCATGTCGCCTGAAATGGAGCGGTTCAAACAGACCCTGCGCAATCACGCCGAACGCAAGACCAACGCCATCGCCTTGTGGGGCGATCAGTTGAAACTGGACTACGCCACGCTGTACGCCGAGGTCATGTACCGCCAACAGCGTCTGCGCGATGAGCACGTCAAAGTGGTCGCGCTGGCCCTGGACAACGGCACCGAGGCGATACTCTGGGACCTGGCCGTACTGTTCGAGGGCCTGACCTGCCTGACGTTGCCGCCTTTCTTCAGCCCGGCACAACGCAGTCATTGTCTGGAACAGAGCCAGGCCGAACTGGTGATTGCCGAACCGGAACTGGAAGCCGAACTGCAGGCGGCCGGCTACGAGAAGACCGGCGAATTCTGGCGTCGCACCTTCAGCGGCCCGAACCGGATACCCGAAGGCACCGCCAAACTGACCTTCACCTCAGGCACCACCGGCACGCCCAAAGGTGTGTGCCTGAGCGCCGAGAGCCTTTTGCGGGTGGCCCGTGAACTGGATCAGGCAAGCAAACCCACCGATCCACGGCATCACCTGGCGCTGCTGCCCCTGGCGATTCTGCTGGAAAACCTCGGCTGTTATGCCGCGCTGTATGCCGGCGCGACCTTGAGCGTACCGAGCCAGAAAACCCTGGGCATTCAGGGTGCCAGCGGTGTCGATGTGCCGCGGCTGTTGGGTTGTCTGGCCACGCGGAAACCGGAAAGTCTGATCCTGGTGCCGCAGTTGCTGCTGATGCTGGTCAGCGCCGCCGAGCAAAAAGCATTCAACCCCCAATCGTTGCGTTTTGCCGCGGTCGGTGGTGCACGGGTTAGCGAAGAATTACTGCATCGCGCCCAGCGCATCGGCATTCCGGTTTACGAGGGTTACGGGTTGTCGGAATGCTCGTCGGTGGTGTGCCTCAATCGCCCGGGCGCGCGCCGCCCGGGTAGCGTCGGCCGGCCCCTGCCCCATGTCGAGATTCGCCTGGCCGACGATGGTGAAGTGCTGGTCAAGGGCTCGACCCTGCTCGGCTATCTGGGGCAAGCGCCCTTCAGCGATGATTGGTGGCCGACCGGCGATCTTGGCGAGTTCGACCCGGAAGGCTTTCTCTACCTCAACGGGCGCAAGAAGCATCAGTTCGTCACCAGTTTCGGCCGCAACGTCAATCCGGAATGGGTCGAGGCCGAACTCACTCAGCGTCATCACATCGCTCAGGCGTTCGTCTACGGCGAAGCGATGCCGACCAATCACGCCCTGCTCTGGCCCCATCGGCCGGACTGCACCGATGAAGAACTGGCCGCCGCCGTGGCCCAGGCTAACGAGGCTTTGCCCGATTACGCCCAGGTTCATCACTGGACCCGTCTCGATCAACCACTCACCACCGCCAACGGCTTACTGACCGCCAATGGCCGACCGCGCCGCGACGCCATCGTCGAGCGTTACCGGGCGCAGCTCACTGACTTCGTTTTTTCCGAGGAATCCGCATCATGAGTTTTTTCGACACCTTGCAAGAAGCCACCCAGCAAGAACGCCACGAGTTGTTCAACCTGCCGATCATCCGCGATGCCCTTGAGGGCAAGGTCAGCCTGGAGAGCTACCGCGCCTTCCTCGCCCAGGCCTACTACCACGTGCGCCATACCGTGCCGTTGATGATGGCGTGCGGCGCCCGTCTGCCGCAGCGGCTGGAGTGGCTGCGCAAAGCGGTGTGCGAGTACATCGACGAGGAGTACGGCCACGAACAGTGGGTACTCGACGACATCGCGGCCTGTGGCGGTGACAGAGAGGCGGTGCGTGACGGCCGTCCATCGCTGCCGATCGAGTTGATGGTCAGCTTCCTCTACGACCTGATTGCCCGAGACAACCCGGTCGGCCTGTTCGGCATGGTCAACGTGCTGGAAGGCACCAGCATTGCCCTGGCCACCCACGCGGCCGGCAGCATACGCGAACGCCTGGCGCTGCCGGAAACCGCCTTCAGCTACCTGAGCTCCCACGGCTCGCTGGATATCGAACACATGCAGACCTACCGCCGGCTGATGAACACACTCGAGGACCCGGCGGATCAAGCCGCGGTGATTCATGCCTCGAAGGTCGTTTACAAGCTCTATACCGACATGTTCCGCGGCCTGCCCCGCGATGGGGAGAACCTGCATGCAGCTGCATGAAGCCCGTGTGGTTTTGACCGGAGCCAGCGGCGGTATCGGCCTGGCCATCGCCAGCGCCCTGTGTGCCAGTGGCGCGCGGGTGTTGGCAGTGTCCCGGCACCAGGAGTCGCTGGAGCCCTTGCTCGAACGCTACCCGCTGCACCTGTGTTGGGTCGGCGCTGACCTGACCGTCCCCGGCGACCGACACAAAGTGCTGGCTGCGGCCGAAGCCATCGGCGGCATCAACTTGCTGATCAACGCCGCGGGGGTCAATCACTTCGCCATGCTCGAACAGCTCGATGACAGCGAGATCAATGCGATGCTGGCGGTGAACATCAGCGCGCCGATCTGCCTGACCAAGCTTTTGCTGCCGCTGCTCAAGCAGGCTGAGAGCGCCATGGTGGTGAACGTCGGCTCGACGTACGGCTCCATCGGCTACCCCGGTTACGCCAGCTATTGCGCCACCAAGTTTGCCCTGCGCGGTTTCTCCGAAGCCCTGCGCCGGGAGCTGGCCGACACCCGGGTCAGCGTGCTTTACGTTGCTCCTCGGGCGACCCACACCAGCATGAACAGTCCGGCGGCCCAGGCGCTGAACGATGCGCTCAAAGCCAATGTCGACGATCCGCAAACCGTTGCCACGGCGGTCATCCACGCGATTGCCGGTGACCGGCGCGATTTGTACCTGGGCTGGCCGGAACGCTTTTTCGTCCGCCTGAACAGTCTGTTGCCGCATCTGGTGGACCGTGGTTTGCGCAAGCAGTTGCCGCTGATCCGTCGCCTCAGTCAGAAGCCCGATAACGAGAGCCTCAAACCATGAAAAAAATCGTCACTTGCCTGCTGTTCGGCGTGTTGAGCCAAAGCGTCTGGGCGCTGGACGCCGCCGATCAGCAGCGCCTCAATGGCATTCAGCAAAGCTGGGCGCACATCCAATACGAATTGCCCGCCGAACAGCGCACCGCGGCCTTCGAAAAACTCGCGACCCAGGCCTCGGCGTTCACCCAGGAACGCCAATCCCTGGCCGAAGCGTGGATCTGGTCCGGCATTGTCACCAGCAGTTGGGCGGGAGCCCAGGGTGGCCTCGGCGCCCTGAGCAAGGTCAAGGCAGCCAAAGTCGACCTGGAAAAAGCCCTCACCATTGATCCCAAGGCCCTCCAAGGCTCGGCCTATACCAGCCTTGCGGCGTTGTATGATCGCGTGCCCGGCTGGCCCCTCGGTTTCGGCGATGCCGACAAGGCCGAACAACTGTTAAAGCAGGCTTTGCAGCTGAACCCGGCCGGCATCGACAGTCTTTATTTTTGGGGCGATCACCTTTACCGTCAAAAGCGCTATGGTGAAGCCAAGCAAGCACTGCAAAAAGCCTTGCAAGCGGCCCCGCGTCCTGGTCGGGAAAGCGCCGATGCCGGGCGCCGCAAAGAGATCGAAGCGTTACTGGTGGACGTGAACAAGAAACTCAACTGACAGGAGTCCGCGTGCGTTTATTACTGATCGAGGATGACGTGGCCCTCGGCGAGGGCATTCATCAGGCCCTGGGCCGTGAGGGTTACACCGTCGACTGGCTGCAAGACGGCAGCAGTGCCTTGCATTCACTGCTCAGCGAGACGTTTGACCTCACCGTGCTCGATCTCGGCCTGCCGCGCATGGACGGTCTGCAAGTGCTGCGTCGCCTGCGTGAAAGCGGCTCCAACCTGCCGGTACTGATCCTCACCGCCCGGGATGCCACCGAAGACCGCATCGCCGGGCTGGATGCCGGGGCCGACGACTACCTGATCAAGCCCTTCGACCTGGCCGAACTCAAGGCTCGCCTGCGGGCTTTGTTGCGACGCAGCGCCGGTCGCGCCCAAGTGTTGATCGAGCACGCAGGCATCAGCCTGAACCCGGGCACCCAGCAAGTCAGCTATCAAGGCGAGCCAGTGGCGCTGACGCCCAAGGAGTATCAACTGCTCCACGAATTGCTTTCGCCTCCGGGCCGGGTCATGACCCGCGATCACCTGATGCAACTGCTTTACGGCTGGAACGAAGAAGCCGAAAGCAACACCCTGGAAGTGCATATCCATCACCTGCGCAAGAAGTTCTCCACCGACCTGATCCGCACTATTCGCGGTGTCGGGTACCTGGTGGAGGAGCGTCGATGACTTCGATCCGGCGTCGCACCCTGACGCTGATCATCGGCCTGATGCTGACTGGCCTGGCGATCATCAGCGTACTCAACCTGCACGACAGCAATCACGAAATTGCCGAAGTCTACGACGCCCAACTGGCCCAGAACGCCCGGCTGCTGCAGGGTGTGATGCGCATGCCGCTGGCCAGCAATGAACACGCCGAACTGTATCAAGCGTTCAACAAGGCCTTGAGTGAAGCGGTGCCGAGAGTCGATGGTCATCCCTATGAAAGCAAAATTGCCTTTCAGGTGTGGAATCGCAAGGGCGAAGTGCTGGTACACACCGCCAGTGCGCCCTCCTTCACGGCCCCGCCGACGAAATCCGGTTTCAGCGATGTAGTGGATCTGCACAACCGCCATTGGCGGGTGTTCATGCTCGAAGACAAACAGAATGACCTGCGCATCTGGGTCGGTGAACGGGACGACGTGCGTGCGGACCTGGTAGACCGGATCGTGCGCCATACCCTGTGGCCCAATGTGCTGGGCAGCCTGATATTGGCGGCCATGGTCTGGCTGGCCATTGGCTGGGGGCTCAAACCCTTGGCCAATATGGCGGAAACGTTGCGGGCACGGCACAGCGGTTCTCTGGAGCCGTTGCAACTGACCCCGTTGCCCAGCGAACTGGAACCGATGCAAGCAGCGCTCAACCGCATGCTCGCGCAAATTCAAGAAGTACTTGGCCGCGAGCGGCGGTTCATCGCCGACGCCGCCCACGAATTACGCACGCCGCTGGCAGTGCTGCGGGTGCATGCGCAAAACCTGCAGGAAGCCGGCACGGAACAGGAGCGTCGTGAGTCCCTGGCGTTTCTGATTGCCGGGGTCGACCGCACCAGCCGCTTGGTCAATCAGCTGCTGACCATGGCCCGTCTCGAACCCAAGGCTGTAGAGCCGGTGCTGCACAGCATCGACCTGAGCGAAACCGTGCGCGCCAGCCTGGCCCAGCTCACGCCCTGGTTACTAAGCAGGAACCTCGAACTGGCCTTCGACGTCGATGACCAGCCCTTTGAAGTCCTCGCCGACGCCGCCGCCATCGACATCGCCCTGAACAATCTGGTCACCAACGCCGCGAATTTTTCACCGGAACATGGCGTCATCACCGTGCAATTGAGCCAGGAGGAAGGGTTCTACAACTTGAGCGTCCAGGACCAGGGACCGGGCATCGACGAAGCAGATCGCGCGCGGTTGTTCGAACGTTTTTACAGCCGCGGAAACACCGGAGGCGCGGGGTTGGGGTTGACCATCGTCAGCACCATTGCGACGCGGCTGGGTGGGCGGATTACGCTGGTCAACCCACCCGAAGGCGGGCTGCGGGCAACCCTGTCGATTCCCGATGGCCAGAACCACAGCTCTGTGCAGCGGACCACCCGCGAGCTGCCGCCCAATGGCTGAATGTGCGCCAAAACACACTCCCTTGTAGGATCGCCGCACCGCTCGCTCCTACAAGAGAATGGAGCTCACACATCTAAGGCGTATTAATGTGATCCAGCACCCGGTTCGCAGTGATCTCCGCCACCATGATGCTATTTGAAATACCCAGTAGGGCGTGACGCGATTCACCCTCTAGATGATCCACCAACTGATGGACCATCACATCGACCGAGGCCAGCGTCTCGACCAAAAAAACCGCCAGGGTTTCGGTAGTCGCCTCTGGGTCTACGGCAAACAGCTTGCTGGGTTTACGCGCGGTGGCTTTGATGTCGGCATTCGACGGGAAGTGGAAGTCGAGGGCGCGTTTGGCGGCCTCGTTGAGTTTTTTCGAATCGGGTTCGTACGGGGATATCGGATCGGTGTCCGGCGGATTTGGCGTAACTTTGAACATGTCTTAGATTCCTGATGTGGGCTCCCATCACTTCTCTACTAAAGAAGGGGTGGCAGCTGTACGCAGGTTAGTAGACCGGGGAATCTAAGAAGCCGGCGCGCCCAAGGACGCCCTACGTACAGCTACCATCAAAATGCAGGCGCAAAGCCCGACTGATAGAAGCGTCGTACGTCTTAGATTTAGCCACGGGCTACTAAACCCGATCACTGATGAGCAGTGACAGGAATCAAGTTACCGAGCGGCTCCTAGACGCACAAGCCGGCGGATTCTGTCTTACGTGTAGGGGGTGGCGCAAGGCGTTGTAGCCTCTGGATGGTAACGGCAAGCTTCATTTAAACGATCGCGGTTTTTCTTGTTTAAATGGGCTATAGGTTAGGTTGGTGAACTCGCCAAATAGTAGGCAACCAAAGCATTGGCATGCCCGTGCCCCATACCGTGTTCAGCCTTCAGCCAAGCCACCATTTCCATATGCTTCTTGCCGCTTACTGTTTCCAGCAGATCCAGCCAGTGGTTGATTGGCTGGCCATATTTTTTCTCGATCGATGGGAAATACGACGCCGGGCCTTTTGTTTTTGTATCGTCGGTCATGTTGCAAGCTCCCTTTATCGCGACGGAGTGTCGGATAACGCTCCTTGTCGTCATGCCATAGATTGGACGCCAAACGCTTTCCCGGCAATAACCCCTCGCTCCTACAGGGGAATGGAGCCTCGCAGCAGATCCTGCTCGCGCTCACACAACTCCACCACGTAATCCCACAACACCCGCAGCCGCACGGACTTATGTAGCTCGCGCCGCGTACTGATCCAATAACTGCGCTGGATGCTTTCATCCGGCAACAACGGCACCAGTTGGGGATCGGCGCTGGCCATGTAGCACGGCAACACGGCGATCCCCAACCCTGAGCGCGCGGCCTGTTGCTGGGCGATGACGCTGGTGCTGTGGAAGACCACCTGAGGGTTGCGGCAGAAGCTGTTGAGGAACATCAGTTCCTGGCTGAACAGCAAGTCGTCGACGTAGCCGATCCATGCATGCCGACCGAGGTCTTCGCGGCTGCGCAGTGGTGGCGCGCGGTCCAGATAGGCCTGGCTGGCGTAGAGCGCCAGTCGGTAATCGGTGAGTTTGCGGGTGACCAGCATGTCGGCGGCCGGGCGTTCGAGGTGGATGCTGATCTCGGCTTCACGGTTGAGGATGCTGACGAAGCGCGGCACCGCCACCAGTTCCACTTCCAGTCCTGGATAGCGTTCGAACAGCCCGTTCATGCGGCTGGCGAGGAACATGATGCCCAGCCCTTCCGTCACCCCGACGCGGATCTTGCCCAGCGGCGCGGATGACTGGGTGATTTCTTCCTGAGCCAGCAGCGCGACGTTTTCCATGGCTTCGGCGTGTTTGAGCAGCGCTTCGCCGGCCGGGGTCAATTCGTAGCCTTGGGCATGCTGGACGAACAGCGCGGTGCCGAGGCTTTTTTCGATGGCTTCGATGTGCCGGGCCACGGTGGCGTGAGTGGTGTTCAAACGGCGAGCGGCGGTGAGCAAGCGGCCGCTGCGCTGCAATTCGAGAAAAAACCGCAGGTCATTCCAGTCGAACATGAACCATCCTTGACGTTATGCCGTTAACGACGCTGTTTAAAAACGCACAGCAGCTGCGTAAAAACTAACATTCTTTTAACGAAAGCTAACAACTAGGATGACCGACAACAAGAACAACAATACGAGGTCAGGGATGCAGACTTCCCTTGATGAATACGACTACATCGTGGTCGGCGCCGGGCCGGCCGGTTGTTTGCTGGCCAATCGACTGTCGGCCAACCCGCAGCATCGCGTGTTGCTGCTCGAAGCCGGCGGCCGCGATAACTACCCGTGGATTCACATTCCCGTCGGTTACCTGTTCTGCATCGGCAACCCGCGCACCGACTGGTGCTTCAAGACCGAAACGCAACCGGGCCTGCAAGGCCGCGCCCTGAGCTACCCACGCGGCAAGGTGCTCGGCGGCTGTTCCTCGATCAACGGCATGATCTACATGCGCGGCCAGGCCGGTGATTACGACGGTTGGGCGGCCGAAGGCAATGCCGGCTGGAGCTGGCAAGACGTACTGCCCCTGTTCAAACAAAGCGAAAACCATTTTGCCGGCGACTCGGAATTCCACGGCGCTGCCGGCGAATGGCGGATCGAGCGTCAGCGGCTGTCGTGGCCGATCCTCGATGCCTTCCGCACGGCGGCCGAGCAAAGCGGCATCGCCAGCATCGATGACTTCAATCAGGGCGACAACGAAGGCTGCGGCTATTTCCAGGTCAACCAGAAAGCCGGGATCCGCTGGAACGCGGCCAAGGCGTTTCTCAAACCAATCCGCCAACGCGCCAATCTCACGGTGCTGACTGACGTCGAGGTGGACCGCGTGCTGCTGGAAAACGGCCGCGCCTCAGCAGTCAGCGCGCGTTGGCAAGGCCAGGCCAGAACCTTCAAGGTGCGCAAGGAAATCGTCCTGTGTGCCGGATCCGTCGGTTCACCGGGCATCCTCCAGCGTTCCGGTATCGGCCCTCGCCCGCTGCTGCAAAAACTGGGCATCGGCGTTGCCCATGAACTGCCTGGCGTGGGCGGCAACCTGCAAGATCATCTGCAACTGCGGCTGATCTACAAACTGGAAAACGCCCGCACCCTGAACCAGATTGCCGGCACGCTGTGGGGCAAGATGGGCATGGGCCTGCGCTATCTGTATGACCGCAGCGGCCCGCTGTCCATGGCTCCGAGCCAACTCGGCGCCTTCGCCCGTTCGGGGCCGGAGCAGACGTCGGCGAACCTCGAATACCACGTGCAACCGTTGTCGCTGGAGCGTTTCGGCGAGCCGCTGCACGCCTTCCCCGCCTTCACTGCGTCGGTCTGCGATCTGCGCCCGCAAAGCCGTGGCCGGATCGACATTCGCTCCGCCGACCCGCGGGAAGCGCCGCTGATTCAGCCCAACTACCTGAGCCATCCCGAAGACTTGCGAGTGGCAGCCGACGCTATCCGCCTGACTCGTCGCATCGTCTCCGCACCCGCCTTGCAAGCGTTCAAACCGGTCGAGTACCTGCCCGGCGACAGCTTGCAGAGCGAAGAGCAATTGCACGAAGCCGCCGCCCGGATTGGCACGACGATTTTCCACCCGGTGGGCACCTGCCGGATGGGCAACGATGCGGACGCTGTGGTCGACGCCGAGCTACGCGTCCACGGTGTTCCCGGCCTGCGCATCGCCGACGCCTCGATCATGCCGCGCATCACCTCGGGCAACACCTGTTCGCCGACGTTGATGATTGCCGAGAAAGCCGCGCAATTGATCCTCAACTCTGTTGTAAACACCAACCCTGTGGGAGCGGGCTTGCCCGCGATAGCGGTGTGACATTCAACATCACTGTTGACTGAACCACCGCCATCGCGGGCAAGCCCGCTCCCACAGGGATTGCATTAGATTCACGGACATCGAGCATTACCCCTGCAAGGAACACGCAACACCAGTGGAACAACAAAAACAATCACTGTGAGGGATACCGATATGTCAGAACATGTTCAGCCCCTGGAAGCCATCCGCAGCGCCGGCACCAGTCAGGAAACCCAGAAAGTCATCTTCGCCTCGTCCCTCGGGACGGTGTTCGAGTGGTACGACTTTTTCCTCTACGGCGCCCTCGCGGCGGTCATCAGCAAACAATTCTTCGCCGGGGTCAACGACACCACGGCGTTCATCTTTGCGCTAATGGCCTTCGCCGCCGGCTTCATCGTGCGGCCGTTCGGTGCGCTGGTGTTCGGACGGTTGGGGGACATGATCGGGCGCAAATACACCTTCCTCGCGACCATCGTCCTCATGGGCCTGGCGACGTTCTGCGTCGGCTTGCTGCCGACTTACGCGAGTATCGGCATTGCCGCGCCGATCATCCTCGTGGTGCTGCGCATGCTTCAGGGTCTGGCGCTGGGCGGTGAGTATGGCGGCGCGGCCACTTACGTCGCCGAACACGCGCCGATGGGCAAACGCGGTTTCCACACCAGCTGGATTCAGTCCACCGCCACCCTCGGCTTGCTGCTGTCGCTGCTGGTGGTGCTCGGCTGCCGCCACTTCACCGGTGACCAGTTCGAAGTCTGGGGCTGGCGCATTCCGTTTCTGTTTTCGATCGTGCTGCTGGGCATCTCGACCTGGATTCGCCTGAGCCTGCATGAGTCGCCTGCGTTCGTGAAAATGAAAGAAGAAGGCAAGCTCTGCAAGTCGCCGCTGCGCGATTCTTTCGGCAAATGGGACAACCTCAAAGTGGTGCTGATTGCGTTGTTCAGCATCAACGCCGGGCAAGCGGTGACCTTTTACGCGGCGCAGTTCTATGTGCTGTTCTTCCTCACCCAATTCCTGAAAATGGACCCGGCCCTGGCCAACAGTCTGCTGATCGTCAGCGTGATCATTGGCGCACCGTTCTTCATCTTTTTTGGCTGGCTGTCGGACAAGGTCGGGCGCAAACCAGTGCTGATGATTGGCCTGTTGCTGGCCACCGCACTGTACTTCCCGATCTTCAAGACCCTGGCTCATTACGCCAACCCGGCCATCGACCAGGCCAGCCGCCAGGCACCGATCACCGTGCTGGCCGACCCGGCCACCTGCACCTTCCAGTTCGACCCGGTCGGCAAGGCTAAATTTGATAGCCCGTGCGACAAGGTCAAAACCTTCCTGGTCAAACAAGGCCTGCCCTACGACAGCGAAGCGGCTCCGGCCGGCAGCGCCGTGCAGATCAGCATCGGCGAGGTGAAAATCGATGGCTACGATGAAGCTGCCCTGCACGGCGCGGTGACCCTGGCCGGGTATCCGTCACAAGCCGACACCCAACAGATCAACAAACCAATGATCGTGGCGCTGATCGTCGCGCTGATCATCATCTCTGCCATGTGCTACGGCCCGCTGGCGGCACTGATGGTCGAACTGTTCCCGACCCGTATCCGCTACACCTCCATGTCCCTGCCCTACCACATCGGCAACGGCTGGTTTGGTGGTTTCCTGCCGACGGTGTCGTTTGCCCTGGTGGTGTACACCGGAGATATTTTCTATGGGCTGTGGTACCCGGTGGTGATTACCGGGGTGAGCCTAGTGGTGGGAATGATCTGTTTGCGTGAGACCAAGAATGTGGATCTGGACAAGAACTGACGGCTAGCAGGAGGTTTGTGTGTGGCGAGGAGACTTGCTCCTCGCCAATCAGCCAAGCCGTCATGCGATCTGTAGCAGCTGGCGAAGCCTGCGTTCGGCTGTAGCAGCTGTCGAGCCCCAGCGAGGCTGCGAAGCAGTCGTAAAACCAAAGATTGCGGTACGTCAGGCAGACCGCGCTAGCCGAATTCACGACTGCTTCGCAGCCGAACGCAGCCTCGCCGGCTCGGCAGCTGCTACAACCTCAGGTATCAAGCACCTCAAACGTCACTTCTTCAGGATAAAACGCCACATACCCGCCAATCTGCGCGACTGACACCTTCGGGTGCTCATAACTCCATACCGCATTGGCACCTTCATGCCCGGGGATTTGCAGGCTGAAATAGCTGGCATCGCCCTTGTACGGGCAATAGCTGGTGTGGTCGGTGCGGGCGAAATATTGTTCGGCGATGTCCTCCCGGGGGATGTAGTACACCGGAGGATAATTGGCCTCATGCATGACCAGCGCCCGAGTGGATGACGCCACTTGAATGCCATGGAACTTCACCACCACGCAGCCGGGTTGAGGGCTGATGGCGATGGGATTACCGGGTCCGGGGGCTTTCATAGAGTAGGATCCTCTGTCGCTGCTGCGCTGTATCCGCGCTCCGACAGGTATACCTCATGTTTCGGCCTCGCGACTGCTTCACAGCCGAACGGAGCTTGCTTGGGCTACAGTGAGGTCCCAAAACAGCACGCCCCATCAGGAGAGCAGCATGGACATTGCCAACATCCCCTTCGGCACCACCGACTGGTCGCAAATCGAACCCACCGAACACCCGGGCGAGACTGGCAGCGCCCTGTGGCGTACCCGGCAGTTCGGCGCGATTCGTGCGCGTATCGTCGAATACACGCCGGGGTATCTGGCCGATCACTGGTGCTCAAAGGGGCATGTGCTGTTTTGCCTGGAGGGAGAACTGCACACCGAACTGGAAGATGGTCGAGTCTTCGTTCTCACGCCGGGCATGAGCTATCAAGTGGCGGACAATGCCGAAGCGCATCGCTCATCCACCGCCATTGGCGCCAGGTTGTTTGTGGTGGATTGACCGCTGTCATCAAGCGCAACAGCTTAAGCTGTACATCCATACAGATAAAGATTGCTCCATCGCTCATCAGCCGCCATTCTGTGCACCTCTCGGACACTGATTGATGATGGTGGTTATGCAGCTGTACCTCTGTGAAAAACCCTCCCAGGCCAAAGACATCGCGGCCGTGCTCGGCGCCAAGCGCCGGGGCGACGGCTGCTGGCTGGGAACGGGCGTCACGGTGACCTGGTGCATCGGCCATCTGCTGGAAACCGCACCGCCGGATGCCTATGACGCGCGTTACAAGCGCTGGGTGCTGGCGGATCTGCCGATCATTCCCGAAAAGTGGAAGATGACCGTCAAACCGCGCACGGCCAGCCAGTACAAGGCGGTCAAACGCTTGCTCGGCGAGGCCAGTGAACTGGTGATTGCGACCGACGCCGACCGTGAGGGCGAGATGATCGCCCGGGAACTGGTGGAGCATTGCCGTTATCGCGGGCCGATCCGGCGGCTGTGGCTGTCGGCGCTGGACGACGCATCGATCCGCAAGGCCCTGGCGGCGCTCAAGCCTGGGGCCGAGACGTTCAGCCTTTATCATTCGGCATTGGGGCGCTCCCGGGCCGACTGGCTGATCGGAATGAACATGAGTCGGCTGTTCACCCTGCTGGGGCGTCAGTCCGGCTATCAGGGTGTATTGCCGGTCGGTCGGGTGCAGACACCAACCTTGCGCCTGGTGGTGGACCGCGACCGCAGCATTGCCGATTTCGTCCCGGTCGCTTATTGGGCGATCGATGTGCAACTGCTGCACGACGGCACCGCGTTCACCGCCCAATGGCGTGCGGCCTCCGACGTTTGCGACGATCAGGACCGCTGCCTGAATCAGGCGCTGGCTCAGAAAGCGGCTGCGGCCATTGGCGGTGCGGCGAGCGCGCGGGTGATCAAACTGCGCACCGAGCGGATGCGCGAAGTCGCGCCTTTGCCGTTCGACCTGGGCACGTTGCAGGAAGTCTGTTCGAAGAAGCTCGGGCTCGGTGCTCAGGAAACCCTCGATATCGCCCAGGCACTGTATGAAACCCACAAAGTCATTACCTACCCGCGTAGCGACTGCGGCTACCTACCCCTGAGTCAGCACAGCGAAGCCCCGGGTATTCTGGCGGCGCTTCGGCAAGCCGACCCGGCCCTGAACGCCTTGCACGATCACCTGGAGCCCCAGCGCCGCTCACGGGCCTGGAACGATGCCAAGGTCAGCGCTCACCACGGCATCATCCCCACGGCGGCGGCGAAAAACCTCGAGCGACTGGTGGGCAAGCAACGGGCGGTCTACACCCTGATTCGTGCGCGTTATCTGGCGCAGTTCCTGCCCAACCATGAGTACGACCGGACTCAGGCCGACTTCGACTGTGCCGGTGAAGCCTTGCGCGCCGTGGGCAAGCAGATTGTCGAGCCCGGCTGGAAACGCGCCCTGCCCGAGGCTCTCGCGCCTGCCAAGGGGCGCGAAGCACCGACGCCGCAAACACTGCCGGCACTGGTCGAAGGGCGTGACTGCGCGGTGGCCGATGTGAAGCTCAAGGACCTCTGGACCCAACCGCCCAAGCCGTTCACCGAAGGCGATCTGATCAAGGCGATGAAGAACGTCGCCAAACTGGTGGAAGATCCGCTGCTCAAGCAAAAGCTCAAGGACACCACCGGCATCGGCACAGAAGCCACCCGCGCCTCGATCATCCAGGGCCTGCTGGACCGCGGCTACCTGATCAAGAACGGTAAGGCCCTGGCCGCGACGCCAGCAGCGTTCAGCCTGATCGACGCCGTGCCGCGCGCCATAGCCGATCCCGGAACCACGGCAATCTGGGAACAGGCCCTGGACATGGTGCAGAGCGGTGAAATGAGCCTGGAAGAATTCGTCACCAAACAGGCTGCATGGATGAGCAAGCAAGTGGCCCGTTGCGCCGGCCTGAACCTGACCATCAGCGGGCCGGCAAGCCCGGCCGGGCGCGGCGCCACACCGTGGAAAAACAAACGCAAACCGGCCAAACGCAAGCCCTCGACCGGCACCAAACGTGCGGCGAAACCAAGTTGAAACAAAGGCTGAGGGCGTGAAGAGGACATGTAGGAGCTGCCGAAGGCTGCGATCTTTTGATTTTGGCTTTGCTGATTGATCGGGTACAGGCAATGGCAAGATCAAAAGATCGCAGCCTTCGGCAGCTCCTACACTGATTGGCATCAGGCAACAGCCCTGCTTTCTGAAAAGGTACGACCATGACGACAATCAGAAGCCAGCCCTCAATAGAACTGCACGCCGCTCAGCGCGACGAACTGGAAACCATCGAAAACCTGATGCAGTTCTACCTCTACGATTTCAGCGAATGGCTGCCGCTGAAACTCGGAGAACATGGCTTCTTCAACATCCAGCCCAAGCTTGATTACTGGCGCAACCCGGCAACCAGGCCATTTCTGATCAAGGTCGACGGCGAGCTTGCCGGTTTCGTGACCGTGGATAACGAAACCCATATCGTCGGCGCGGAGCACAACATCGGCTACTTTTTTGTCAGTCGACGCTTTCGTGGCCAAGGCGTCGCGAGGTTTGTCGTCTCTGCCCTCTTGAACCGGCTCCCCGGTCAATGGCAGATTTTCCACATCGATGCCAACCAGCCTGCACGGCTGTTCTGGGCCAAAGTGATACCTGATCTCACGGGCGGTGAATTCACCCTGCATCACCTGCCGATCGACGGTTATCCGTGCACCGTTTACCGCTTTAAAAGATCGCAGCCTTCGGCAACTCCTACAGGGCCGGGGTAGGAGCTGCCGAAGGCTGCGATCTTGGCGATTCTGTGACATCACAGCCTCCAATCGCTAGCTACACCCGACTTTCTAATTCCAAAACCACTTTGTCCGACAATATGTAGTGAGCAAAAATAATCACTACAAAACCGTTGACGCCTCCGATTTGCCCTTGCATGATGCAGACATCTCCCCGATCGGGAGTGCAGGTAACACGTTTGAGCAAGCTCGTCTGACCGCCGAGCTGTTTTTCCCGGATACACGCTGCCCACAAGGCAGATTGAAGAAGCTGACCTGGCCTGAACGTCCAGTACAAAGGACGAGAATCGCTAGCGATCAATCCTCATGAAGCTTGTGGCCGACCCTGAAAACGTCGGCAGTGGCCTCCAGGTTTTCGCTGCTTCTCTTCGTTGTGACGCTATTGCGTAGCAGTTATTCAACACGACTACATGCAACAGACGCGAGACCCCGTCGTATTGACGGCCGACCGCTGACGTCCTGGTTTCGGTGCCAGGGATCAACTAACCGATGGGCTACTTGTATTAGCGAATCAACTTTGAAAGATCACCAAATGGTCAAGGGGCTTACAATGAATCTGAACAATCAACCTACTATCGATGAACTGGCTCGTTTGTTCGCTGCGCAAAAAGACAGCCAGGACAGCCATATTCTGTGGATCAGCAAATCGGGCCAGGTTCATATCGACTGCCTGTCGCCCCATGCCCACGAAGAAGAGTTCGACCGGAGCAACCAGAACCTGCTCGCCCGACTGAAGATGTACCGTCGCGGCCAGGGTTATGTCGGCAAGAAAGCCGCGGCCGACAAAGACTTCATCGGGAATGTGCTGCAAACGCTGAAACAGGCGTGGGCATCGATGCAGAACCAGAACGAAGTTCGGGTGATTGATCGGTTGTATTGATATCCCCCCTCAGTAATGAAAGAAGGCCCCGCTCGGAATATCGAGCGGGGCCTTTTCGTTTGTCTCGTGCGCACCAAACAAAGCTATGGTTAACCGTATGCCCTGCTGGATCCTTGGAGGCTTGCGATGAACAGAATCCTGACATTCATAGTGTTGGCGATGGCAAATGTTGCCCATGCGAACACCCTCCCTGGCATTCCCTCATTCGATGTGGACTGCCCCGGTAAAGTTGTCGTCCATGCGGATCAGGACGGTCCGGTATTGATCAACAGCAAAGAGGCGGTAACCAAAGCCATCAACGATCGCCACTTCGAAGCCAGGGGTTCGGGCATCACGATCTCGATCATCCTCGCCGATGACGATTCGGTGACCGTGTCCTCCACCGGCAAGGCTCCCAATGGGCTGTGCCAATCAGTGGATGACTGACTTCGCCGACTCGACCGCAGCCGCGCCCAACACCAGATCCATAAAGGCCACCGACGCCGCACTGTGATAGTTGTTTTTGCGCCGAAGCAGCGCGGCCCCTCGGTTGGGCGCCTCCCCCTGCAGCGGAATTTTGCGCAATGCCCGTTCCGCAGTAGCGATGGGTTCCGGCAGGATGGTGGCCATCGGCGCGTGACGAATGACCTCCAACAGCGTACTCACCGAGTTCACCTCGATCGCCACCTTGGGCGTGATGTTCTGTTGCCGAAAATACCCGTCGATGGAGGATCGGGTGATGAAGTCCGGCGTCAGCAACGCGAACTCCAGCTGCGCCACCTCCTTAGCCGATAGCGGGCTCTGGCGCTCGTACAACGGATGACTGCGCCCGACCATTACGCCCAACGTCTCGACAAACGCCGGCACGCACTCGATGTCGGGGCTTCTCACCGGGGTAAAGGCAATGGCGATGTCCAGCGAGTCATCGAGCAATCCGGCCTCGATGTCATCCATCGATAACTCGAAAATCTGCAGATGGATGTTCGGAAACTTCGCCACGTAGTCGCGCACCAATGGCCCCACCAGATACGCCATGAACGTTGGCGTCATAGCCAATCGCAAAGTGCCGCGAGACAAGTCCTTCACGTCATGCAGCGCGCGTTTCCCTGCTTCAAGTTCTACCAATACCCGACGGGCACTTTCGATATAGGCCAGCCCCGCATCGGTCGGTTTGACTGTGCGCGAGGTGCGGTCGAACAAGCTCACGCCCAACGTTTCCTCCAGTTGCCGGATCTGCTGGGACAGCGTCGGTTGGGAGACGTGCAATGCCTCGGCGGCGCGGGTAAAGCCGCCGTGGTCGGCGACTGCCAGCAAGTAGCGCAAATGTCGGAGCAGCATGGGGCACACCATCTATAGGCAGGGCTTATGCGAAGCATTGTATATCGGTCTTGGACGCTATGGATCAATCGACCGAAGATTGCTCCACTTTCCAGCCACAACCGATAGGAGTCACACCATGCAACAGTCCCACGCTTACCAGGACCCGAGTCTGGCCCTGACCACTTCGATCCTCGATGCCAAGGCACGCAAGAATCTGTCCTGGCAGGATTTGAGCGATGGCACCGGCCTGGGCCTGGCCTACGTCACCGCCGCCCTGCTCGGCCAGCATCCGCTGCCGGAAGCCGCCGCCAAGGTGATCGGCGAGAAACTCGAACTGGACGCCGACGCCGTGGCCCGCCTGCAGATCATTCCGCTGCGCGGCAGCCTCGCGGGTGTCCCGACCGATCCGACCATCTACCGCTTCTACGAAATGATCCAGATCTACGGCACCACGCTCAAAGCCCTGGTTCACGAGCAATTCGGCGACGGCATCATCAGCGCGATCAACTTCAAGCTGGACATGAAGAAAGTTGAAGACCCGGAAGGTGGTTCTCGCGCAGTGATTACTCTGGACGGCAAGTTCTTGCCATTGCGTCCGTTCTAAATTGATATCGGCCCGCACCCACTGGCCACCTTTAGAACGCGATACCTGTAGCAGCTGCCGAGCCCGCGAGGCTGCGTTCGAGGACGAAGTCCTCGCCGACCTATGCGTCTGCTTCGCAGCCGGACGCAGCCTCGCGGGCTCGACAGCTGCTACAGAACAGTTACCCGACTCAGACACAAGGACGCAATCATGAAAGCGCTCATCGAAGGTTTATTGAAGTTCCAGAACGAAGCCTTTGTCCAACGTACCGACCTGTTCAAACACCTGGCCACCACCCAGCATCCCGGCACTTTGTTCATCACCTGTTCCGACAGTCGTGTGGTGCCGGAACTGCTGACCCAGCAAGAGCCCGGCGAACTGTTTGTGGTGCGCAATGCCGGCAATATCGTGCCCTCTTACAGTCCGCATCCCGGCGGTGTGTCGGCCACGGTCGAATATGCGGTCGCGGTATTGGGCGTGACCGACATCGTCATCTGCGGGCATTCGGACTGTGGCGCCATGACCGCCATCGCCCAGTGCAAATGCATGGATCACCTGCCCGCCGTCAGCGGCTGGTTGCAACACGCCGAGTCGGCCAAGGTGATCAACGATTCCCGCCCTCACGCCAGCGACGCAGCCAAGGTAAGTTCGATGGTCCGGGAAAATGTCATCGCCCAACTGGCGAATATCCAGACTCACCCGAGCGTGCGCCTGGCCCAGGAAAAAGGCCTGCTGAATCTGCATGGTTGGGTTTATGACATCGAGACCGGTTCGGTCGATGCTCTGGATGCCAGCCGTCGCAACTTCGTGTCGCTGGCCGAGCACCCGGACACCTGTGCAGTGTATGGCCAAGCGGTCAAAGCCGCCTGAAGGGCTCGTCTGCCCGAGCTGCGCCAGCGTTACAAAGTGAGCACGCGCGCGACTACACCCGTCCTCGGTTCCCGACCGGGAATGTGATACTCACAAGATCATCCTTGTCATTTGTCGTCCGTCTTTGCTGACGATGGTGGCCGACGTTCAGGCGTGTCTTCAGCATTGGGCGCTTCTGGAAAACTGCCCGGCGTGAACACATGAGTGAGCAGTTCGCTGGCATCGATGTCGACGACACCATGAACCGAGCGGGCCAGAGCAACAGCATGCTCACACTGCCTGTGGGTGTTGACGCGGCCGCTCAATGCCACCCTGCCCGCATGGGTTTTGACATGGACATGCAGGCCAAGGGTTGAGTCGGCCAATGCCAGGGCCGACTTCACTCTGGTGGTAATCCACGCATCGTGAACGACCGCTTCCAGATCATGAGAGTAATGTTGAAAGGAATGAAGTTTCATGACGCAACTCTCCCTCACGTAAACAGATGCGCCGCCCGCCCCACCGCAGACACGGACACACATTAAGTATAGTGCGGCCGTTGCCTGCGGTCGGGGGGCTTTCCCTGATGCCGGTAAGATATAAGAGCGACGAATATCCTGTGGGAGCGTGGCTTGCCCGCGAAGAATGCACCGCGTTTTTTCAGGTATAACGCGTCATCGTTCTTCGCGGGCAAGCCGCGCTCCCACAGGTTTACGCGGCTGTTCTGGAGTGCCGTTTCAGCGTTTGACCGACAGATCCGTCTGCGTCATGCGGCTACGGATGGTAAATACGCCATCCCCCGAGAGAATCGCGCTGCGCGCAAACAGGCGCCCACTCTCCCAGTTCGAAAGCCCCAACTCTGGCTTGTTCAGCGCGTACTGTCCATCGACCCAACGAGTAATCCCGTTGCCGACAAAAGGCGTGTTGACCGCGTTGTAGAAACGCTCCTGCGCCAGTGCATCTTCACTGATCAGCGACACGGTGAACTGCGGGCTGTAGCGGTTGAACAAAGCGATGGCCTGGTCCAGGTCGTCGACGATCTTCAGGCTGACTTCCGGGGTTTCTTCCCATTCCCACTCGCGGCCCAATTGATCCTCGGGCAGCGGTTCGGCCAACGCTTCGGTCTGATAGCCTTCGGCGCGGTACACCTCGACGCTCGCGGTCTGCCAATCGGTTGGCAAATGCTGCTCGCTACCCTCGACGATATGCAACTTGCAGCCCTGGCCCCGAGCGGTGCCGGCCTGTTGCAGTGCGTCGAGAAACAGCGGCACCAGCTCGGCTGCGCGGTCGCGGTGGATCAGGCAGACGTTCAGGGTGTTGCAGACTTTGCGGTCCAGCGAGTTGCGCACCACGGCGGCAAAGCGCTGGGCATCGGCGTCCTTGTCGGCGATCAGCCACGCGCCACCGGTGCCGTGCAGGCTGACCGCGGTGCCGGCCTGTTGCGCGATGCTGCCCAACTGGCTGACCGCACGTCCCGAACCACGGGCCACAGCCAATGACAGGCGTCGGTCGGCGAACATCGCCCAACCAGCGGCGTGATTGACGCTTTCCACCAGCGAAACTGCGCCGGTCGGCAATCCGGCATCAGCCAATGCAGGATTCAATGCGTGGGTGACGATGGCCTGGGCGGTGCCCAACGCATCGCTGCCAATGCGCAGCACCGCGGTGTTACCGGTACGCAATACACCGGCGGCGTCGGCAAAGACATTCGGCCGACCTTCGAACACGAACGCGACGATGCCCAGCGGCGACACCACTTGCTCGACTTTCCAGCCGTCGTGTTCGACGCAACTCACAACCTTGCCGCGGGTGGCCGGTGCATCACGCCAGGCCCTGAGGCCGGCGATCATGTCGCCGCGCATGCGCTCATCGGCGAGCAACCGCGTGGTGGAGCGCCCGCGCGCCTTGGCCCGCTCGATGTCGGCCAGGTTGGCGACCGCAATCAAGGCCCAGCATTCAGGCGTTTCCAGGCGTTGGGCAAAGTGATCGAAGAACTCGCTGATGGCCTGATCCGAGACGCCGGACATCGCAGCGAACGCCGCTTCAGCGCGTTCGATGGCGACCGCCGCCGCTTGCTGGTCCGCCACCGGGATCAGCAACAACTCGCCGCTGACCTGCTCCACCAGCAGATGGTCGCCGGGCTGAAAGCGCGCCGCCAGTTCGGGGCTGACGACAGTGACACGATTACCGGCAAAAGGGATTGGCGTGCCAGCGACTAGACGTTCGAGCGCAAGAGACATGAAACGGTTTCACCATGCAGGAGAGCGGCCAGAAAATGTATAGGAAAATCCGTGGAGCGTCATTCACCGGGGTGCAGTGGCGGTTACTTTTTCGCAAGTCGAAATACATCTTGCTCCAGGCGATTGCTCCCCTGTTTGCGCCACGCGGCGTTTGCGTCATAGACCACCAGCAGCAAGGGCTCTTCTACACCGGAGGTGCTGACAAAGGTCATTCCTTCGGCATGATCGCGGCCTTTATCCTCTCCTTGTCCGTAAGGAACCTCCAGAACCGGCGTCAATTGTTCGCTGAAGACAAAACTTTCGTCTGTTGGCCTGGCGCCGTCGTGCCATCGAAATAAGCTGACAGGCCCGTCGAGGTTCATCGTCGGCCCGGCCAGGATCAACATGTCGTCACCATCGATGCATAAGTCCCTGACGCCGAGTCCATCCAGCTGGAGAAAATGCTTTCGATATTTGCGCCCCTTGGGCCCGATTTTTTTCAGCGTCAGTGTGTGAGCAGCATCGGGATGGTCTTCGGGTTCGACCTCCAGAACAATGGTCCAGCCCCGCAACACCGGCCCTCGCAACCCGATAAAAACACGCTTGCCGTTGATCTCAAGACCTTCGGTATCGAACCCGTTGTCCTTGCCGGGAATGTGCAGAAATGCCCCCACATGCTCGTCGTCCTTGAGCTCATCGAGTAATTCGTTACCCAGTTGATTGCCGGCCAATTGGGCGGCAACCCGATCATCGCCGGCGGTGCTCTTCACCAAAGTGAACGTCCCGTTTTCTTCGACCACCGGAATCCTGGCCAGGAGAAAACGATTGCCATCGCTGCTGACAGTTGCCAGACGCTCGGCGTTTTTCTTCAGGGACTTGGTGCTATCGGGTTTTTTCCGTTTCAGGCTATGAGACCCCACAACCCAGAGATACCCCGTGTCGCGGTCGTAACTCATGCCTTCCAGGTCTGCTTCAACGAATTCTTCGCCAATCGTCGGGATGACCGGCAGCGTCAACAGGGACGCCAACGGGAATTGTTTGTGCTGGTCAAACAGAAACTCGCCCGCACCGACGCGCTCACGCAAGGTGAAGCGCTCCAGACTCAAGGATTCATCATTGGCGACCCACAGGGTGTCGCCTATCTGGACCACGGCAGACAACCCTTTGCGCATATGAGTGTCCGGGTCATTGAAGACTAGAAGCGCGGAACCGAAATTCACCATGAAGTCACCCGCCCCTTCACCCGTTCGGGTGAGTCAAAGAATGCCTGCTTCACGGTAGCGGTCATCGAGCGCTAGTCAAGAAATGCCATCAGAACACCGACCAGCCAATCCGCTGACTCAACAATTCCAGCGCGGCCATGCCAGCGAGGGAGTTGCCGGCAGCGTTCAATTCCGGAGACCAGACGCACACCGTGAATTGCCCCGGCACCACCGCGACGATGCCCCCGCCCACGCCGCTCTTGCCCGGCAGACCGACGCGATAGGCAAAATTGCCCGCTTCGTCGTACAGCCCGCTGGTGGCCATGATCGAGTTGACTTGCTGGGTTTGGCGGGCGCTGAGGATCTGGGCGCCGCTGTGTTTGCAGAAACCGTCGTTGGCCAGAAAGCAAAACGCTCGGGCCAGATCCATACAACTCATGCGCAACGCGCAATGGCTGAAGTAGCTGCGCAGCACGGCTTCGACGTCGTTATGGAAGTTGCCGAACGATTGCATCAGATAAGCCATGGCCGCGTTGCGCGCGCGGTGCTGGTATTCCGACTCGGCGACTTTGCCGTCCACCATGACATTCGGGTTACCAGACAAACGCCGGACAAAATCGCGCATCGACAACGCCGGCGCGGCAAAACGCGACTGGTTGATGTCGCAGATCACCAGCGCACCGGCGTTGATGAAAGGATTGCGCGGGCGCCCGCGCTCGAACTCCAGCTGCACCAGTGAGTTGAACGGCTGCCCGGACGGCTCGTGGCCAAGGCGCTCCCAAATCGCTTCGCCGGAATGGTCGATGGCCTGCACCAGACTGAATACCTTGGAGATACTCTGCACCGAGAACGGCGTGTCGGCGTCTCCCGCGCAAAACAACTCGCCGTCATTGCCATACACGGCAATGCCCAACTGATTGCCCGGCACCGTGCCGAGGGCGGGAATGTAGTCAGCCACTTTGCCCTGACCGATCAACGGTCGGACTGCGTCAAGGATCTCGTTCAACAGCGCTTGCATGCCGGGTTCCGAAGTCTCGCCCCATAGGATTGCGGGGACACTGTCGCTAGACGCTGCTGGTCGGTGCTGAATCACAGTTTTGTATGAGAATGTATCTGTCGCGGCCCGGGATACATGAACTTGCACCGGGCGACCTTTCGGACATACCCCCCACACACCCGCTTGAAACACTCCTGCCGTCCGCTGACCACCGACAAAACCAGGTCGGCCCTTGCTCAGGAGTGTTGTCATGATGACCCAAGTTCCCCGTTACCACAGCTGGTCGCTGTTTGGCCTGCTGTCCTTGCTGGTGCTGTTGGTGACCGGCCTGATTCTGTTGCTGAACCCGGATCTGGTGGAAGCCACGCGCAGCGCCATTCGCGCCACCGCACGCACTTCGTTTGCACTGTTTCTCGCTGCGTTCACCGCCTCCGCGCTGGCTGTGCTGGTGCCCTCGCCTTTCACCCGATCGCTGGTGCGCGAACGACGCTTCATCGGCCTGGCCTTTGCGTTTTCCCACTTGGTACACGCCATCCTGATCTACAGCTACGGCCAATTGAACCCCGAGTTCTGGCCCGGCCGCACCACGGTCGGCAACATCCCGGGCTCGGTCGGTTACCTGTTCATCCTGCTGATGGCACTGACCTCATTCAAAACCACTGCGCGCCTGATCGGCCCCAAAGCCTGGAAAGCCCTGCACGTCAGCGGCATGTGGGTGCTCGCGGCGGTGTTTACCTATTCCAACTTCAAACGCATCCCCATGAGCGCCTGGTACGTCCTGCCGTTCGGCCTGATGTTTTCGGCA
Organism: Pseudomonas sp. TH37; assembly: GCF_016650735.1. Lineage (NCBI taxonomy): Bacteria > Pseudomonadati > Pseudomonadota > Gammaproteobacteria > Pseudomonadales > Pseudomonadaceae > Pseudomonas > Pseudomonas sp. TH37. The sequence continues at coordinate 434,542 of NZ_JAEKFD010000002.1, read as the reverse complement.
ATCGTCATTCGGCTGCTGGGCAAGATTGCGTTGAAGTACAAACGGTCGGTCAGGAATGCGCTGTTGACCGAATGAAATCCCTGGAACACCACAATTCCCTGTGGGAGCGGGCTTGTGTGGCGAGGAGGCTTGCCCCCGTTGGGTCGCGAAGCGGCCCCGGCATTTAAAAGTTAAACCGCATGTAACGGGTTTACGACTGCTTCGCAGCCGAACGGGGGCAAGCCCCCTCGCCACAGTCCGCCTCCCACAATGAATGCACCTGTCGATTGGCCCCCGCCGATCAAATCCCGGAGCTCACGCCCATGAACACTTCTCTCTCATCGGCCATCAAAGGCCTGCACCTGAACCTCGACCGTGTCGGTAGCTGGATCGCGCCCCTGACCTTGCGGGTGTTTCTGGCCTGGGAATTTTTCGAGTCAGGCCTGGAAAAATGGAACGGCCAGAACTGGTTCGCCGACATCCAGCACAACTTCCCGTTTCCCTTCAACCACGTGCCCGCCACGCTGAACTGGGAACTGGCGATGTGGGCCGAATTGATCTGCGCCCTCGCTCTGCTGGTGGGCCTGGGAACGCGGGTCTCGGCGATTATTCTGACCGTGGTCACGATCGTTGCGACCGCTGCCGTTCACTGGCCGGCCGATTGGTCTACATTGAGTGAACTTGCCCAGGGTTATGCCATCAGCAATAAAGGCCATGGCAACTTCAAACTGCCGCTGATCTACCTCGCAGCCCTCATGCCGTTGCTGCTCTCGGGGGCCGGCAAACTCAGCGTGGACGCGCTGTTGGCTCGATACTTCTGGCGGCGCAGTCAGCGCTGATACGCCAGCGTCTCGATACCCCACCCAACTTATGTAAAGGAGCCATCATGAGCGTAACCACCCAATGGATCGAGATCACCAGCGCCGACGGCACATTCGGCGCTTACCTGGCCATTCCCCACACCCGTAAAGGTCCGGGGATTGTGCTGATTCAGGAAATCTTCGGCGTCAACGAACACATCCGCTCGGTCGCCGAGCAATACGCCGCCGACGGCTACCTGGTCATCGCGCCGGATCTATTCTGGCGCAACGGCCATCGTATCGAACTGGGCTACGACGAAGCAGGCTGGAAACGCGCCGTCGAACTGATGAATGCCACCGACACCCAAAAAGCGCAGGCCGACATCAAACTGGCCATCGACGCCCTGAAAGCACAACCAGGGCTCGACGGCAGAATCGCTTCCATCGGTTTCTGTTTCGGCGGCATGCTGTCGTACAACACTGCGGCCAACGGTTTCGTCGACGTGGCGATCGCCTACTACGGCGGCGGCATTCAGAACCAGCTGGATCGGGCCGGTGAACTCAAGGTGCCGATGCTGATGCACTTCGGCGAACAGGACAGCCACATCCCCATCGACGCCGTGAAGCAAATCGCCGAGCGTTTCGAGTTCAACGATGACGTCGATATCGAGGTTTATCCGGGGGCCGAACATGGCTTCAACTGCTCACACCGTGACAGCTACAACCAACGGGCGGCGGTCGAGGCGCATGGCAATACGTTGCTCTTTTTGAGTCAGAATCTTTAAGGCCTGATCGCCGGGGTTGGCGACATAAACAATCGGTGAGCATTCAATCCCGGAAACCCGCATGGACAACCGCTCAAAACCCAGACTGGCTTCACTGCGTATCCCCTCCACGGTCTGGGCCCTGGGTTTTGTCAGCCTGTTCATGGACCTGTCTTCAGAGCTGGTACACAGCCTGCTGCCGGTGTTTCTGGTCACAACCTTGGGCGCGAGCGCGTTGACCGTCGGGGTGATCGAGGGCATCGCCGAGGCGACCGCCATGCTGACCAAGATCTTCTCCGGCGCCATCAGCGACTTTATCGGCCGGCGCAAAGGCTTGCTGTTGATGGGCTACGGTCTGGCAGCCTTGTCGAAACCGCTCTTTCCTCTCGCGCATTCGGTGGAGGTGGTGTTCACCGCGCGTTTTCTGGATCGCATCGGCAAAGGCATTCGTGGTGCGCCGCGAGATGCGCTGGTCGCCGATATCGCGCCCGCCGAAATCCGCGGTGCCTGCTTTGGCTTACGCCAGTCGATGGACACCGTGGGCGCCATTCTGGGTCCGATTCTGGCCATCTTGCTGATGCTCTGGCTCGGGCAGATCCATCTGGTGTTGTGGTTCGCGGTGATCCCGGCGGTGATATCGGTGGCGCTGATTGTCGGCGGGGTAAAAGAACCGACCGCTGCCGCTGGCGAACGCACCTTTCGCTCACCTATCCACTGGAAGGTCCTGCGGGATTTTTCGCGCGATTATTGGTGGGTGGTGATCGTCGGCGGGCTCTTCACGCTGGCCCGTTTCAGTGAAGCCTTTCTGGTTTTGAAGGCGCAACAAACAGGCCTGACGGCCACTTGGGTGCCGATGGTGATGGTGGTCATGTCGCTGCTCTATGCCGTGTCCGCCTACCCTGCCGGCTGGTTGTCCGACCGGATCAGCCGCACCAAAGTGCTATGCATCGGCATAGTCCTGCTGATCCTGGCGGACCTGTTATTGGCGCAAGCGGATTCGATCATGAGCATGCTGGCGGGCGTGGCCCTGTGGGGCCTGCACATGGGTTTCAGCCAAGGGATTCTCGCGACGCTGATCGCCGACACCGCGCCCGAACATCTCAGGGGCACGGCGTTCGGCCTGTTCAATCTGATCAGCGGCGTGTGCCTGTTGATCGCCAGTGTGCTGGCCGGCGCGCTGTGGGAGACTTCGGGCTCAGCCAGCACCTTCGTCGTCGGGGCGGGACTGGCGGCTGCGGCGTTGTTGTTGCTTCTGTTGCGTAAGCCTTAGGGGCGGTGCCAGGATTGAGCCAGTAAACATTGAGTGCCAAAAACCTGTTAATGGGGCAACGATGCGGATGATTAAAGTAGGGCCGAGCGATTTGAATCAGCTCCGTGAATCTTTGCGTGAAGCAGGACTGCCCAGCCATGATCAAATGCAATCGACACTGTGCTCCAAGCATGGCGTTGCGAAGAGCTCGAGTCTTAACCAGCCTTTTCGCTGGATACATGGTCTCGGCCATCTTGGCACGGCCCAGTTGCGTGAAAGACCAGCCAGCTCGCCGCCACTAGCACCCATGCCGCAATACCGCCATACAGCATCACCCAGCCAAACCCATGGGCCAAAGCTGCGTTGGCGACATCGACCGGAATCGTAGTGCCCTGGCCAGTCTGTGCCAACACGGCGTTGTTGCCGGCTGAAATATTCTCCGCCAGCAACCTCAGTTGAACATCATCGGAGGAGCCAGATAACTGCTCGCGCAGGGAAGACAGGATGCCTTCCACCAAGATGAATCCCATCAGCGCGATATTGATTGCAAGGCTGATCATACGAGCGCTGATATCGATGCCCGATGCCATGCCAGCACGCTCACTGGGCACCGATCCAGTGGTGGTATTGGTGACAGGCGTATTGGTCAACCCCAGTCCGATCCCGGCGATCAGGCAGCCAGGAAGCATCGTCAGCCAGCTGGCATGCGTGACACTGCTGCCCCATTTCATCAGCAGAAATCCCAGACCTATGGTGAACAAACCTGCGGGAATCACCACGTCAGGTCGATAGCGCAGCGCCAGCCGTTCGCCGAACGGAGGGATAACCAGCGTCGGCAGCGTATACGCCAGCAGTGCCAGACCGGTGCCGACACTGGCGTAGCCCAGGCTATTTTGAAAGTACAGAGGCAGGTAGATCATGAATGGCCAGAAGCTGAAGTTCATACCTGCCGACCCAAGCAAGGCACCCGAGAAACGGCGGATGCGAAATACAGAGAAGTCGAACATGGGATCGACATAGCGTCGCTGTGCGATGACAAAGACAATGAAGCTGACCATTGCCACAACCAGGCTGGCGATGGCCGAACCACTGGAGAAGCCCAGCCCCGCTCCCTGAGTGATGAACCAGGAAAGACCCAACACTGCCAGCGATAGCGAAATAATGCCCAGCACATCCAGCCTGCGACGCTGCGGGTCGCGTGACTCATCGACACCGGCGATCACCAGCACCAGCGCGAGCACGGCAATTGGCGCATGCACCAGGAACACCCATTCCCAACTCGACAACGCCACGATAGCTGCGCCGATAATCGGACCGAACCCCAGACCGATGCCGAACACGATCCCCCAGGCACTGAACGCTTTGCCGCGCGCAGCTCCCGACTGGAATCGGTGAGACAGCACTGCCACCTGACAAATCAGCATCGCACCACCGGACATGCCTTGCAGAAATCGGCTTGCGATCAACACGCTGGTGCTTTGCGCCCATCCACAGCTCAGAGAGGTAATGCCGAAAAGTACCAGGCTAATGACAAACACGCGCTTGCGCCCATACCGATCCGCCAGTGTGCCGGTGGCCATCAGCACCGTGGTGCAGGCGATGGTGTAGGCATTCATGATCCACTGCATATCTTTGAAATCGCTGCGCAGAACCGATTCAAGTGTGGGCAAGATTGCCGGAACGCTCGAGATTTCCAGGCCGAACATCAGCGAGGCCAAGCAAACGGCGGCTATTGTGAAAACATCCTTTTTGCGAAGAAGAGAACTGCATCGTGATCTTCCAGATCAAGTTGATGGGCACTGGCAAGGCCGCCCCAAGGGGAGTTGGCGCGATAGCCTCACCAGCATCACCAGACATAACTCCAAGTGACTGGCCGCATTCTGGAAGTAATTAAAAAATGACAGAAATGATTTAATTTCGTAAGTTTTATTAATATTCATCATGAGTTGACTAAATGGACTTCGACCCAGCTCTGTTGCGTGCTTTTGTCGCAATCAAGGAGACCGGTAGTTTCACTCGTGCCGCAGAACGGATGCACTTGAGCCAGTCAGCGATCAGTCATCAGATCCGGCGGCTGGAAGAACAGGCCGGCACCACCCTACTGGTGCGCACCACCCGACGTTTGACGCTGACAGAAGATGGCGAAGATTTTCTGCGTCATGCCGAACATGTCCTCAGAGCACAAGACGCCCTCTCCCGGCGTTTCGAAACGTCATCGGTATCCGGGACTGTGCGCTTCGGTGTGCCAGAAAACTTTATCGGCGACGGCCTGCCGCCGTTATTGACTCGGTTCGCCAGACAATTTCCCGCGGTACGTCTGGATGTAACCGTTGGCACCTACCTCGATCTGCGCGCGCAGGTCGATGCCGATGGGCTCGATCTGGCCGTGGTCATGGCATTGCCGGGCAGTCAGGCCGACGGTACCGTGCTGCGCGAAACCCGATTTGTCTGGGCCGCGGCGCAGGGTTTCGACTTTACCGGCGAGGCCCCTTTGCCGCTGGCGTTTGCACCAGCGCCTTGCATGCACCGCCAAGTGGCCGTAGAGGCATTGGCGAGTTCCACCGTGAATTGGCGGGTCGCCTTTACCTCTCCAAGTCAACAAGGACTGCGGGCGGCGGTATTGGCGGGGCTTGCCGTCACCGCGCTACCGCTGGGAGATCTAGAACCCGGCATGGTGGTGATTGACGGGCAATATGGCCTGCCACCGCTGCTGGATGCTGATTTCAGACTGATATGGAGCGTCACAGGAAAGACGCCTGCGGCCAATACATTTGGGCAACTGCTGGTGGAGATGTCTGAGTCGTCATCGATCTAGAACAGGCTGGCTGCCATTGGCATTCCTGGTAGTCAAATCGAAAGAATGCTCCGTTTTCGTGACCTGCTCGGGGACGCCCCTGTGATTCGCCAGCAGTATCAAGACTTAAAACTTGAGCTCGCAATCACGCTCGCATACACCGACCGGTCAACATTCCCGCCCGACAGAATCACACCCACCTTTTTGCCCAGCATCATTTCACGCTCCTGAATCAGCGCTGCCAGCGCAGCCGCACCTGCCCCTTCAGCGAGGTTGTGGGTATCGGTGTAATACACGCGCATGGCCTCGGCAATCTCGCCATCGCTGACAGAGACGATTCGCGTCGCACCTAACCCGTAAATGGCGAACGCATCGGGAACTGGCTTGCGCACGGCCAAGCCATCGGCAAAGGTATTTGCCGAGGCGGTCTCGCATATTGCCCCAGCTTCAAACGATAACTTCGCCGCCGCTGCCTCTTTGGAAACCACGCCCACCACTTGGGTCTTCAGGCCGAGCGCATCGCGGGCGGCGATCACCCCGCAAATCCCCGATCCACAGCCAATCGGCACGTAGACGGTATCCAGATCCGGCGCAGCGATGAACAGCTCCAGCGCATACGTGGCCACACCTTTGACCAACTCGGTGTGGAACGGCGGCACCAGGTAGAGGTCATGCACCTGCGCCAGACGCGCAGCCTCTTCACGGGCCTCGTCGAAATCGCGACCACACTCAACCACTTCGCCGCCAAAGCCGCGCATGGCATTGTTCTTCTCTAGCGAATTACCTTCCGGCACGACAATCAAAGCCCTCAAACCCAGCGTGCTTGCCGCCAACGCCAGGCTCTGACCATGGTTGCCGCGCGTAGCGGAGACAATGCCCTTCACGCCCGGGTGTTCGCGCCGCAGCCAGTGCAAGAAGGTAATGCCACCCCGCACTTTGAAAGCGCCTGTAGGTGTGTGGTTTTCGTGTTTGACCCAGACAGTGCAACCTAACCGCTCAGCCAGCAGTGGCCAAGGGTATTGGGCGGTGGCAGGCATGACTTGGTATATGTGGCGGGCAGCTTGTTCGAGATCGTCGCGAGTCAGTTTGTGCATGAGTTGTCTTCCTGAGGCTTTTCCCAGTCTAGGCACGGGCACGTCACGCCGGCTTTCAAAAAACTGACCTGACTTTTACGCCCCCTCTTCACTACTATGGTGTTCATGAGCCTTCGAAACCGTCTGCAGACCTCGCTCGTACCTGAACCGATTCGTCGTGTCGAGGCAGGGCCCTGGGCGATCGAATTGCTACCCGGCGCCGCCTACGCGACCCGATATGTTGCGACCCAGGCAGCGATCGGCTTTGCCTTCGATAGCCAACGAGGCTTGCACGCCATCGGCAGCGACCGAGTGCGCCCCTTCGATGCCATGCCCAATGGACTGGCGTTCGTCCCCGCTGGCTGCGATGTGTTGTCCGAGTCACCCAAGGGCGGTGAATACCTGCGGGTCATGCGCACCGACGGTATTTCATTGCTGGGTGACCGGGCATTCAACAATCGCATTGATCAGCTAGCCGTTAACCTCGCCCTGCGAATGCGCCGCGCGCTGTTGCACGCCTCCGTGGAGGACGACTGTGAAGCCTGGGCACTCGCATTGGCTGAACGGGCGGAGGGCATCGACGCGTCGGCGCCGCCCCAAGGCTCTATAACCGGCAGCCGGATGCGCCTGCTCGATGAATTCATAGATGCTGGCCTCGACGGCCCACTGGGTATACAGGCAATGGCGGGGTTGCTTGAATTGTCCGAAGGTTATTTCATGCGCGCATTCAAGAACGCGACGGGCAAGAGCCCTCATAGCTATCTAATCGACCGACGCCTGGCCAAGGCCCGAGCATCGATGCGCGATTCGACAGCCAGCCTGTCGGAGATCGCACTCACCTGCGGCTTTAACTCCCAAGCGCACATGACGACCGCTTTCAAACAACGCCTTGGAGTCAGTCCAGCGCAATTGCGAAGGCGTTCGACGTAAGGGATTGCGTCTCGCTGCGCGTCGGCGTTCATCGCCAAGAAGGTAAGTCCCGCAATTGCCTCGCACACTGCAAGAACTCACTTGTACTCATCCGGCCCATACCACACCCAAAGCGTAGTGGAAAATTCCACCAATTTCTGGATAATGGCCATATGCCGCCACTCTGCACAGCCCACTGATAAGGACATCACGTTCGATGAAGTTGCCGTCCCCTGCTCTGATCCTCGCTTGCGCTCTGCTCCTGCCCACCGTCGCCCAAGCCAGCGATGCCGCGTTGACCGAAACGCTCAAGGCTTTTACCCGCTGCGATGCCAGTTTCTTCGCCAGCCTGAACACCCACCGCGATGCCTGGGGGGCGCTTGCGCCGCTTAAGCAGGAAAAAGATGCGGCGTGGATAACCGTCAAAAACCGCGGCAACAGCCCGGAAAATTCGGTGCCTCTGCGCGGTACGCCGATCGTTGCCGGTATGAAACTGTTGTCCTATGTCGACGAGAGCAGCGACCTCGGCCAACTGGGTCACTACTATTTCTGGGGCTTCATTGTTGAAGGCGGCATAGACGAAGTGGCTAAGCGCCTCGCGCCGCTGATGGAGCAACCCGGGCAACTGCAGAATGTAGGCTCGTCCTATGTGCGCAGTGAACTCAAGATCGGTGACCAATGGCGAGTCATCCGGCCGCAGCCAGGCACGGCGCCGGGTAGCAAACGTGCGGAACGCATCTTGATCGTCGAGGCGGAAGGCAAACAGGGCACTCAGTCGCGGGTCAGTTGTTCCGTGCAAGGCGCCGTTGACGGTGCGATGCTCGCCCAACTGCGCCCGGACATCGCGCCGGCTGATTATCCTCAGCCACAACCAGAGACGAGCTTTGCTGATATCGCCGTACCGCAAGACGTGCTCAAGCGCCTCGACTCGCCTCTGCTCAAACCGAAATTCAAAACGTTGAGCTACACCTACGCCACCAGGACCGGCAATGCCATCAAGGATCGTCCGGTAACGGTTGAGTACACCGCAGACGGCGGTTTGCTGAAGAAGAATGAGATCTACAGCAAAGCCTTCCACGTCGAGCGTCTCACCCAGGCGGGCCTGATTCAGTTGAAGTCGAAAATGAACGGCGTAGGCGATGGACGCGTGTTGCTCACCCGCGAACTTGAGGTTAAGGCCCCGACGAGCTGGAGCCCCGGCCAGACGTTGAGCGCTCGCCTGGTCATGGAAGAAGTACCTGCCCGGCCAACCGACAAACCCATGAAGCTGTCGACGACTTGCACCGTGGGTCAGCGCTTCCCTGCCCGGCAAGTATTCGCCTCGCTGACCGGTGATGCCATCGCGCTTGAGTGCGAACAGGGCACCAGTAAAACCTCCAATGCCTTTATCGAGGACTTGGGGGTTTCCCTGACGCTGGAGTCGACGTGGGACAAATCGAATAGCGTGTACACGTTCACTGCAGTGGATGTTGTGCGTTAAGCAGTCATCGAGACTGAGGCCAAGACACGCTTCTAGATGCAGCGGCTACATGGGTGGCCGCCAGCACCAAGAGTGCGGTATCGAGCGCTTCTGAATCAAATGTATGGCAGCGCTGTGCGGCTATTTTGCAGATGCGCGTCGTCCCGGGTTTAGCCGGGTGGGCAATCACGTCTGAACGGTCTGCCAAACCCGAACACGACAAATGCCGTTAACTTTTTTGGATGATAATAGGTTCTATTAATGAGAAAGATCTTCCTGCCGTTTGTCATCGCACTGTTGTGCCTGCACGGTTGTGCGGAAATGCCCGCGTACTCCAACATCGATCCCGTCACGGTGGGTGACGAGTCGCGTTATACCGTGGTCGAAACCGATACTTATGCGGGCAGGGTCCAGCGTCACTATGCCGATCTCCAGCCGGACCTGAACATCATAAAGATCAACGACAAAAAAGTCGGCAACATCCCGTTCTCCACGTACTACTACAAGAACGACTCCCCGCAGCGAGCGGTGCTGAAGCCGGGCACCTACACCATCCAACTGGAATACCGTCTACCCCGTCACTTCCTGTTCGTGGACCTGAAGTTCGACGGCAAACCCGGCCAGAAAATAATGGCACGCTCAAGGTACGTGGGCCTCAATCGGCTGGAAGTATGGCTGGAGGATGCAGCCACCGGTAAGGTAGTGAGCACCCGGGCGTACTAACACAACGTTAAATCAGCCCCCATCATTTGACCGTGCCCGACAGTCATTCCAAACCTCACGAATCACATCCTTAAGCATCAGCGCCTCGGCCCAGCGGTCGGTGATGTCACGTCCGTCGGCACCCGTAATGGCATAAGGCGGCGGGCCGAGTTCACAGGTGAAGGACAGGCTGTCAGGCGTGTTCGGTCGGGCCAGCCAATCTTCGATCCCATAGCGCCACCAGCCCAGGAAACGCTCCAGCCAGGGTCGATGCTGGGCGAAGCTCAGGGGCACCTGGACTTGTTCGCCGTTGGCGACACGACCATGAAAACCCCAACTGTGGCGCAGGACGGTGTGGATCTGTTCGTCGTCCTCGGCAGTGGCCGGCTCTGGCAGTTCGCGGCCCACGACATAGTGGGACAAGTCAGCCAACAGTTTGAGATCGGGCATTTCAGCGAGAATGTCGAGGGTGAACAACAGGTCATTGGTGAGGCGATAACGGTGGGTTTCCAGCAGAACAGGAAAGTCCACCTGCTCGGCCAGACGCTGCCAGCCTTCGATCAGTTCGATAGCTTGCTTCAACGTGCGCGGCCTCACGTCTGCTTGCAGCGTGAGGTGGTGGCAGCCGAAGCGGGACGCGACATCGATCGCTGCCGCCAGATCATCCACGGTGCGGGGGAACACCTGCCCTTCGATTTGCAGGCCCTGCGCCTTGGCGGCGGCATGCAGACGTGCGGCATGTGGCACGACCCAGAAATGGTCGGTGATGCCGTCGAAGCCGGCGGCGGCGATTTTCTCCACTTGCGCTTCCAGGGGAAGGTCGCATTGGCCGCGGTGATCTTGCATGGCCCACTGGGACTGAAAGACCAGGAATTCACGCATGTCAGTTCCTCAGCAGTTGTTTGAGCGGTACATCGGCGTCGGCCAGAGCGTTCACCGAAAGGGGGTTATGGTGGGCAATCAGCCGTTCGCACAGCTTGATGTCCTTGGCGACGCTATTCCCCTGCCCCCAACCGCAAGCGCCTTGCAAACGTTGCTCGGCATCGAGGTAAAACAACAGGAATCCGCCACCGGGGGTTGTCCGGCTCGCAGTGGGTTCTGTGTTTGCGATCACGCCCACGGTCTGCAATCCCCAGTCGTATTGATCGGACCAAAAACCGGGAATGACCTCGAAGGGCAACTCACCGCCCAACAGATTCAGGGCGGCGTGACGGCCCTGATTCTCGGCGTTGCGCCAGGTTTCCTGACGCTGGAAAACCCCTTGCGGATGCAGCCGAAACTCACAGACATCGCCCGCCGCAAAGATGTCCGGCGCGCTGGTGCGCAGTTGGGCATCGACGCGGATGCCTTGGCCGACCTCGAGTCCTGCGGCCGCGGCCAGTTCAGTGTTGGGTTGCATGCCGATACCCACCACCACCAGGTCGCAGGGCAGCAACTCGCCGTCGACCAGTTGCACGGACTCCACGTGAGTAGTGCCCTGCACCGCCTCAATGGCCACATTCAGCCGGACATCCACGCCCTGACTGCGATGCAGTTCCAGCAGGACACTGGACAGTTGCTCCGGCAACACCCGACCCGCCAAACGTGGTCCGGCCTCAAGCAAAGTCACTGTGCAACCCAAGGCACGGGCGGTGGCGGCGACTTCGAGTCCGATAAAGCCGCCGCCGATGATCACCACCCGGGCGTCAGGCTGCAACGAAGCACGCAGTGCCAGGGCCTCGTCATGGGTGCGCAGATAAAGCACATTGAGCAGGTGCTCGGGCACCGAGGCAAGTCTGCGCGACCGCCCTCCCGTCGCCAATAACAGACGCGCGTAATGCAGCCAGCTGCCGTCGGCCAACTGCAGACGATGCTGCTGCGGATCCAGGCATTTTACCGGGTTACCCGCCAGGTGTTCTATGTCCAGATCGGCGAGCTGAGCGGTGTCGCACAGGCTGTAACCCGCCAGATCGACCGTGCCCTGCAACAGCCCCTTGGACAGCGGCGGACGTTCATAGGGTGGGTGGGACTCGTCGCCTATCAGAATCAGGCGGCCGCTATAACCTTCGCCGCGCAGGGTCAGGGCCGCGCGGCCACCCGCATGCCCGGCGCCGACGATGATCAATGGAGCATTGGCAGGATTCATGGCACAGACTCCGCGCAGTTAAACCGTGATAGCGAGCAGCACACGCCCCGCCTCGACCCGGACTTCATAGGTCTTGAGGTTGACGCACACCGGTGCGCCAAGGGCTTTGCCGGAGCGGTAGTCGAAACGCCCATTGTGCTTGGGGCACTCGACGACATGCTCCATCACCAGGCCATCGGCCAAGTGGATTGACTCATGGGTACACAGGCCCGCAGTTGCGAAAAACTCGCTGTCGGCGGAGCGGTAGACGGCATAGGTGTGCTGGCCATGGTCGAAACGAATGACATCTTCATCGTCGATATCGTCCACGGCACATACATCGATCCATTGATCGGTCATGGCGTTTTCTCTTGTAGTGGTACAGGCAGGAAGGTGTCAGGCCGGCGTTACTTCAGGTTCTGACTGGACGTTGGCGGCCGGCGCTGCGCGTTGTGGCAAAGGACGAGAGACGAAATAAGTCGGGGCTTTGCGCTGCTTCCAGATGGTCGGGAGGATCTCCTTGAAGGCCTCGAACAGACTGGTGTAAGGCGGCGGGCAGTCGTTGCGAATCTCCTCGTGAAGCTGCGCCAGCGCGTGAAAAGGCACCATCGGATACATGTGGTGCTCAAGGTGATAGTTCATGTTGAGGTACATAAAGCGCAGCACCCGGCCCATGTAAATCGTGCGGCAGTTGCTGCGGTGATCGAGTACGTCCTCAGCCAGGCCAACATGCTGCGACAGGCCGAACAGGTAGGACAGCCAACCGCCATAGAGCGTCGGCAGACCAATAAACATCAGCGGCAACCAGCTCTGCAGATAAAGCGCAGCGCCCACGGTAAGCCCATAGATCACCAGCCAGACGCGTGCGTCCCTCACCACCTTGGGCCACTCGGATTCGGGGATGAACGTCTGCTCTTCTTCGCCCATCCGCCCTACCGCATGCCGGCAGACTGACCACATCGTCTTCAACGCATAAGGCATTCTGAACAGGCTCAGCACCATATTGATCAGGCTTGGCGGACGTGGCTCGACGATCTCCGGATCGCGGCCGACGATAACGGTGTCGGTGTGGTGCCGTGCGTGGCTCCAGCGCCAGACTTGAGGTTCGAACATGAACATGAAGCTCGACAGCTGGTAGACCGCATCATTCATCCAGCGGGTCTTGAACGCCGTACCGTGACCCGCTTCGTGCCAACGGGCATTGGACGCCGTGCCGTAGAGCATCCCGTAGACGAAGAAAAACGGAACGCAGGCCCAGGAGCCCCAGAACCAGTAACCGCCGAACCCGGTGACGACCATCGCCGACAGCCAGATCGCGGTATCAAGCAAGGCCGGGCCATCGCGGCGCTGCATCAATTCCTTCATGCGTTTACGAGAAATGGGGGATTGGTACCAACTTGCCGATACCAGGCCTTTTTGCGCCGCTCGGGCGGCTTCGGGACCGGTCAATCGATAATCCCGAGGCATGGGTTTACCGGGGTTTTCAAAGGCTGCGTTTTGTTCAGGCATTTTATTGTTCTCCGCAAGCTTGATTGTTTTAGGCACTTTTCGACGCGGGATCACATCGCTGGGGAAAATATAGAGAGCGCAGAAATCACCCTCAAGCCCTTGAATACATTCCCTATCAAGCTATCATCCAGCCCCATTGAAGCTTGATAGTTTTCTATCAAAGCGTTTGCGGGGCCTGTCATGAACAACACTAAACGCCCAACCATCGCCACCGTTGCCGAACACGCTGGCTTGAGTGTCGCTACCGTAGACCGGGTGCTCAACGCCAGGGCTCCGGTCAACCCGGACACCGCCGAGCAGGTATTCCAGGCCGCCGAAGCGGTCGGTTACTTCGCTGCGAGGCTGATCGGTCAGCGGATCCGCGAACGTCGTCCCACCTATCGTTTCGGCATCCTGCTGCTCGGTACCGCCCAAGCGTTTTATGGCAACGTGGCCGCCGCTATCAACGAGGCGGCGCAACGTCAGGCTGGCGCCAACCTGAGCATTCAATTCGAGTACGTTTTCGATCGCACACCCAGCGCGATCATTGCCCAGATCGAACAACTGGCGGTGCAGTGCGATGGTCTGGCGGTGGTCAGCTTCGCGCATCCGCTGATCAATGCCGCCATCGCGCAGATCAGAGAGGCCGGCGTGCCGGTGATCGCAATGCTGTCCGACATTCATGAGGCGGCGGATGAGCCTTACGTCGGCCAGGATAATCACGAGGTCGGACGTACCATGGGTTGGCTGATGGCTCACACGTGTGGCGCCCGTAAAGGCAGCGTCGGGGTGTTGCTCGGCGGCCACCGTTTTCTTGGCCATCAGGCGCGGGTCGAGGGGTTGCGCAGCTACCTGGCGGAGCGCGCCCCAGGGTTGCGGCTGCTGGAAGCAGTGATCAATCTGGACAATTGCGACATCACCGAAGAGGCGACGCTGGACCTGCTGGCGCGGCATGACGACTTGCGCGGTTTGTGCGTGGTCGGCGGTGGCGGCGACGGGGTCATCAATGCCCTGTCGCAACTGCCGAAGCAGCCGTCGCTGTGCTGCATTCTGCAGGAGTCGACCGAACTGTCGCGACAAGCACTGGATCAGGGATTGATCAGCCTGGTGATCGACTCCCAGCCGCGATTACTGGCAACCGCGCTGGTCGACTTGCTGGTCGAGCTGCAGACCACGCCGGACTTCGACCCGATACGGCATCGAATCCATATTCCACTGCAGATCATCACCTCAGAGAACGCCCGACACTGAACCTGTAGTGAGTGAGGGAGCAAGCTCCCTCACTACAGGGTCATTTTTTTCAGTCAGAAGTTGGGTTCCGAACGGAAAGCATCGGCGCTCAACCCGAACCGATTCATCTTGTTGTACAACCCACCACGGGAAACATTCAGTTGCCTTGCGGCCAAGCGGATGTTGCCGCGGGTATCCCTGAGGGCCGCGATGATCGCATTCATTTCATGGGTGCCAAGGTCCAGGGCAGCCAGGGGTTCGGGCACACTTCCCGGCACCGGCGGACGCAGCTTTTGCTTGATTTCAAGCGGTAGATCAGCTGGCTGGATCAGTTCGGTCACCGCCAGATTGGTCGCGCGCTCGATGGTGTTTTCCAACTCGCGAACATTACCCGGCCAGCTGTAGGCCGAAAGAATATCCAATGCCTCTGGCGAGATGCCCTGCACCGATTTGCGCAGCGAGCGGGTGCAACGATTGAGAAAATGTCGCGCCAGCAATGGAACATCTTCCCGGCGCATCCGCAGCGGCGGAACCGTCAGGTTCAGCACATTGAGCCGGTAGTAAAGATCCTCACGGAAGGCGCCATCGGCAACCGCCTGGCTCAGGTTGCGGTGGGTGGCGGCGATGATGCGTACATCCACTTGCTGCGATTTCTTCGCGCCCACGCGAGTCACCTCACCTTCTTGCAAAACGCGCAGCAGGCTGACCTGGGCATCGAAAGACATGTCACCGATTTCGTCGAGGAAGATCGTTCCGCCATCGGCCAATTCGAACTTCCCGGCAGAGCCTCCACGGGCCGATCCGGTGAAGGCGCCCTCGACATGACCAAACAGTTCGCTCTGCACCAGATCTCGCGGAATGGCCCCGCAATTGACGGCCACAAAAGGACCGCTGCAACGGTCGCTGGCGTTATGGATCGCCTGGGCGAACAGCTCCTTGCCGGTACCGCTCTCACCGAGGATCAGCGTGGTCGAGTCACTGCGACTGGCAATCCGCCCCAAATGCAACGCGTCTTGTATGGCTCGCGAACTGCCTTGAATGGTCTCGAAGGTGTAGCTGGCTTGAGTGCCGATAATCCGCCGGGTAATTTCCCGGATGCGCCGGTTCTCGCGCAACGAAACAATGCGCCCACCCTGCTCCAGTGGGCACACCGACACCAGACACGCCAAGAGGCTGCGATCATGCAACTCAAACGTGCAATCCAGATCTCTTATCCCTTCTAACTGCTGCCCTTCCCCGCCGCGCAGCAGAATCTCATCGGTCAGTTCGCTCTGGCCCAGACGCTGGAACGGGCTGCCCAACAGATCCCGGCCGACACGAAACAATTGGCGGGCATAGCGGTTGAGCGCCTTGATGCAGCCCCGCTCATCCAGCACCACAAGGCCCTCGTTGAGCACTTCGAGAACGGTTTGCTGTTCTTCCAGCAGAGCTTGCAGCGCCATCTGCCGCGAGACCGCTTCGGCCGCTGCCTGGACGGTGCCCAGCGTATGGAAATGAAACCACCCCGGCTCGGCGGTCAAGGTCAGCATGGCCAGCGTCCTGCCCTGCGCATCCCTGATCGGCGCGGCAGCACAATGCATGCGCCGCCGACGCAGGCCAATCCCGAAGTTTTCCTCGGCCAGCACATACACCAAGCGATCTTCGGCAATCGCCAGCCCGGTGCAGTTGGTGCCCTGCACCGACTCCAGCAGCCGACTGCCCACAGGCGTGAGGTCCAGGCCACAGAAATACAGGGTCGTGCCTGCGGCATCGGTCAGATTGATATGGCCCCTGGGGTTGTAAGCCAGCAATCCCTTCATGACCTCCGCCGCCGCGGCGATCAAGGCACGATTGGCCGCCAGCGTTGCAGCCAGAACGGTCGGGGCGACAAACCGGTATTCGCCATCCTCAGGATCGAGGCCGGCACTGACGCTGCGCAGCCAAGAGTCCCAGATAACCTGCCTGACCCCGGCAGGTCGATCGACGCGCCCTTTCAGGCAAGCCAGCCAAGCCTGATCCAGCTCGGCGATTGGTCCTTCGTTCAACGATGCAGGCCCGAGAGCGGTGATGTAATCGAGGTCTTGCGCGCTGAAGGCTGTTAGCTGTGGGTTCACCATCATCGATCCGCTTCTATGTTCACGTTTTAGACATGTCAGTGTAGACATGTCATGCGAATGAACACATCTTTCAATCAATATTAATTAATTCCTTAAATATCATGTACTTATACATTGGCACAGCCCTTGCTCTCTTGATTGACGCCAGCGAGGACATTCCTGCTGCGAGTCATTGAACAACAATAAAAGGGAGTCATTTCATGAGTACGTCCAAGATCATCCGCCTGGGTCTCATCGGTGCTGGCCGCATGGGCAGCTTTCACGGCCTGACTGCCGCCAGACACATTCCCGGCGCCTGCCTGGCCGCCATCGCCGACCCTACACCCGGTCAAGCCGCGCGCCTGGCCGCAGAGTTGGGTGTGCAACGGGTCTATACCGATCCACAGCAACTGCTCGATGACCCGGAAATAGACGCTGTCTTGATTGCCGCCCCCGCCCGCAGCCATGCCGAACTGGTGATCAGTGCGGCCCGCGCCGGCAAAGGTGTGTTTTGTGAAAAACCCATGGCCATCACCCTCGACGAGGCCGACCGCGCCATCGCCGCAGCTGCCGATGCGCGCGTGCCGCTGCAGGTCGGCTTCAACCGCCGCTTTGCCAAAAGCTTCCGGGCTGCCCACCTGGACGTGGTCGCCGGCCGTATCGGTACCCCGCAACTGCTGCGCTCGCTGACCCGCGACCCGGCGCTGAACAACCCGGCCGCCTCGCCGCAGTGGGTGATTTTCCTCGAAACCCTGATCCATGACTTCGATACCCTGCGCTACCTGAATCCCGGTGCCGAAGCGGTCGAAGTTTTTGTCATGGCCGATGCCCTGATCGCACCGGACTACAAGGCCAAGGGCTTCCTCGACACCGCAGTGGTCACGATCCGTTTCGACAACGGTGCCATCGCGACGGCCGAGGCCAATTTCCAGGCCGTGTATGGCTACGATGTTCGAGGGGAAGTCTTCGGCAGCGCTGGCATGCTGACCATGGGCGGCCTCAATGATTCTGACCTTGTGCGCTATCTGGCCAATGGCATCCAGGCCGACACCCAGCGCATGGACACCGACCTGCTGCGTGATGCCTACGTGGCCGAGCTCAATCACTTTGTCGATTGCCTGCGCACCGGCGAAAAACCACTCGCCAGCGGTGAAGATGCCCGGGCTGCACTGGCCATTGCCCGCGCGTGTATCGAGTCCTTCCAACAGGGCAAACCTGTGCGCGTGCAAGGAGCCCATTCATGAGTTTCACACCGTTCAAACTGGCGATCAGTGCCGAGATGGTCTTCCTCGATCTGCCGTTCACAGAGCGCGTCAAACGCATTCACGCGCTGGGTTTCAGCGCTGAACTCTGGGACTGGACGAAGAAAGATATTCCGGCCCTTGTCGCCACGGGCGCTGACTTCACCTCGATGACCGGCTACATCTCGGGCAACCTGACCGACCCCGAAAGCATCCAGCACCTGCTCGACAGCGCACGAGAATCGCTGGCCGTCGCCGCACAACTGAATTGCCCGAGTCTCAACCTGCATGGCACCGGTTTGGGCGACAAAGGCTTGCCGGTCAAACCCGTGGCCCACACCACCGGACGCATGTGGCTGAGCGCCTGCAAGACCCTGGAAAAAATCGCTCGCCTGGGCGAAGACGCAGGCCGGGTATTCTTGCTGGAAAACCTCAATACCGAGGTGGATCACCCCGGCACGCCCTTCGCTCGCGCCGACGATACCCTGGCGCTGATCGAGGCCGTGGGCAGCCCTCATTTGAAGATGAACCTGGACCTTTACCATGCCCAGATCGGCGAAGGAAACCTGATCGAACTGATCCAGCGCGCCGGCAGCGCCATCGGGGAAATTCAGGTCGCCGATGTCCCCGGCCGCATGGAACCCGGCACCGGAGAAATCCATTATCCGGCCATTGCCAAAGCCTTGTTCCGCATGGGATACACCGGTGTCGTCGGGCTTGAGGGCTGGGCCAGCGGCGACAGCGAAGCGGCACTTGAACGCTTTCGGCAAGCCTTCACGCTGGATTGAGGACGCTGGCGCTCTCGGCGGGTTTGATTCAGAGAGCGCCAGTCATTAATGCC
This sequence comes from Pseudomonas sp. TH37, assembly GCF_016650735.1. Classification (NCBI taxonomy): domain Bacteria; kingdom Pseudomonadati; phylum Pseudomonadota; class Gammaproteobacteria; order Pseudomonadales; family Pseudomonadaceae; genus Pseudomonas; species Pseudomonas sp. TH37. The sequence continues at coordinate 415,834 of NZ_JAEKFD010000002.1, read as the reverse complement.
GGTCAGTTAAGCAATTTCAGCTGCAACGCACTCTTTGTAGCAGCTGTCGAGCTTGCGAGGCTGCGAAGCAGTCGTGAATCCGGTTGATACGGTCTACCTGACGCACCGCAGCTTCTGGTTTGACGACTGCTTCGCAGCCGAACGCAGCCTCGCAAGCTCGACAGCTGCTACAGATCGCATTACGGCTTAACTGACTGGCATCGGCCAGCCCCTACGTTTTTGATCTTGATAAATTTCGACTCATAACAACAAAAGGAAAAACCATCATGCGTCGCTGCACACTTCTTTTTGCCACGCTGTTATTCCTCTTCAGCCAATGGGCTGCCGCCAGCTATCGCATCGGCGTCAGCATTGCCAGGGTTGACGACAACTTCATGACCTATGTGCGCAGCGGCCTGGAAGATGCCGCCAAGAAGGAGAACGTCCAGATCCAGTTCGAGGATGCCCAGGGCGATGTGGTTCGCCAGCTCAATCAGATTCAGGGCTTTCTCGGCCAGAAAGTGGATGCCGTCATCGTCCTGCCCGTGGACACCGCAGCCACCGCCAACATGACTCGCGCCGCCGTCGAAGCGAAAATACCGCTGGTCTACGTCAACCGCCATCCGGACGAACGCGTCCTGCCCAAAGGCGTGGTCACGGTGGCGTCCAATGACGTTGAGGCCGGGCAACTGCAAATGCGCTACCTGGCTGACAAGATGGCGGGCAAAGGCAACATCGCAATCATCATGGGCGACCTGGCGCAAAACTCAACACACGACCGCACCGAAGGCGTCAAACAGGTGCTCAAGGACTATCCCGGGATCAAGATCGTCGAACAACAAAGTGCCGAGTGGCAGCGCAACAAAGGGATGGACCTGACCAGCAACTGGCTGCTGGCCGGTACCGGCTTCGATGCCATCGTGGCTAACAACGACGAGATGGCCATCGGCGCCGCCATGGCACTGCAGCAAGCCGGCAAAGCCAAGGGCGAAATTGCAATTGTCGGCATCGACGGCCTGCCTGACGGCCTCGCGGCCATCAAGCGCGGAATGCTCGTAGCCTCCGTCTTTCAAGACCCCAAAGCGCAAGCGACCAGCGCGCTGCAAGCGGCCATCAAGATGATCAAAGGTGAGCCGGTCGAGACGGATGTCTGGGTGCCCTTTCAGCTGATCACGCCGGAGCAGGTGGCGGTGTTTGAGCAGCATTATAAATAGGGTCAAACCGGTAGCGTGGTTGGTCAATTTTGTTCATTGAGTTATATCGCGACACAGACATTCAAGCAGTTTGATTGCTGCCCTTGGTGACGGGCAGCAATCAGCCCAGGCTGTGTGAAAACGTATGCACTGTTTTGAAGTCTGCGTTGCTAGTAAAAACTGCCAGCGCTTGGCTAGTCAGCAGACCTGAAATTTGCGTAGGAGCGTGACTTTCGCTCCCGTCATAAACAGGGGAATTGAGCAGTCAGCTTTCACTACGTAATTCCTCTGCAAGCCACTCAATCAGCGCACGCACCTCGATCCGATCTTCCCCATCATGTTGTCTAAAAACCGATATCGCATCAGGTAAAGGAACACATTCTGCGCAAGGTCTCACCAGCGCACCGCTATCAATAAGCCTCTCGGCGGTTCGGCGCCACCCCATTGCAATTCCATGTCCTTCGACGGCGGCCTGAAGCATTAGGGGGTAACTATCAAACACGGAGCCCTGAGGATAACCTTCCAATGTCTGCCCAAACACCTGCAGCCAGCTCTCCCATTCCATCAAGTGAGGCGGCGTGGCGCGATGGTGTAAAAGCGTGTGGAGGCGAAGATCGCTGATTTCCAGTGATTGCCGGACAGCCAGGTAATGGGGGCTGCACACTGGAAACACCTCATCTGCGGCAGTGAACGCCAGAACATGCAAGCCACTGGGGCGTCCGGTACTTTGTAAGGCCACATCAAAATGGTCATTGAATTCAGTCAATGGTCGGGTGGATGTCGCGACCTGGATCTCGATTTCCGGGTGTTGCTGGTGAAACGTCGACAGGCGCGGCATTAACCAATAGAACGCTTCGCACAACTGACACAGTAAAACGACACGGTTTTTGCGAGGTGATTGACGAAGAGTGACGGCACTGTCGCTGATACTTTGCAACGCGGTGCTCACCACGCGCCCTAGCTCACGCCCCTCCTGCGTCAGGAAGACCGCGCGGTTGCGCCGGCAAAAAAGCTTCAGTCCCAGATTATCTTCAAGCCCGCGGATCTGGCGGCTTATCGCAGCTTGCGTGATGTGTAATTCATCGGCGGCCTTTGAAAAACTTTCCAGTCGAGCAGCCGCTTCGAAGGGCAGCAAACTGGCAAGCGGCGGCAATGACTTCCCAAGCGTATTCATAATCAGACGTTATGCATCCAGGACCGAGAACTTGTTTGTAGCATACCCCTGACGCTGTGCAACATGAGCTGAATACCTCGTGGATACGCCTGATGACCATTGCTCACTCAAACATCATCGCCGGAGTGACCCTTGCCGTGGTCGCGACCCTGAGCTGGGCTCTGAACTTCGTAGCGCCCTACGTCACTGGCGCCTACAGCATCTACGACTTGATGGTCATCAGGTTTCTGATCGCCGGTGCGCTGGGCGTGAGTGTCATGGTGCTCTGTCGCGCCCAGCTACGGTTACTGCGTCGCGATCAGCAGTTTCTCGCCGCAGGTCTGGGGGTGATCGGATACCTCGGCTACAGCACCTGTATTGCCGCCGGTGTCATTTTTGGCGGACCCGTGCTGACCCCAGCGTTTATTGGCATGGTGCCAGTCTTGCTGGCATTGCTCAGCAACGCCGCGAAAAAAACGCTTCCATGGCGCAGACTGACGATACCGCTGACGTTTTTGACGGGTGGGCTTTTGTTGTCGAACATCAGCAGTATCAATCAACCCGTAACAGGCGACGATTCATGGCTAATGGGGTTGGTTTTTTCAATCAGCGCCGTTGTCTTGTGGCTCGCATTCAGCTGGCTGAATCAGGGTGCCCTGGGGAAACTCCCGGCCAATGCGTCAGGTATCTGGACCGGCCTCATGATGGCAGGCGCCGGAATGGGCACCTTGTGCTTGTTACCGGTTGTGCAGGTACTCGATCTTCTCAAGCTGCCAACGCTTGGTTTCCGTGTTTCCCTTGCAGGACATCTGTACGTCTGGGGCCTTGTTATTGCGGTAATGTCCTCACTCGTCGGGGCCTGGGCGTGGAACGCAGCATCCCGTCGCCTTCCCATGGTGCTTTCTGGGCAACTGATCTCCCTTGAATCGCTGTTCGCCACCCTACTTGGCTTGTTGTTTCATAGCCGGCTGCCAACACCTCTAGAAGCGTCAGGTCTTGCTGCCGTTCTCGTAGGTGTGGTTATGGCTGTTCGTATCATCCTGACTTCAATCGATAACCCACCCAGCACGATAAGAAAAATCGGCTCCGTTTGCTCCTGACAGTCACTATCCGGTACTGGAAGCAGTCCGAAGAAGATAGCCCCATTGGATTTAGCTGACCGTGGCCGAGCACCTTCGCGCCGTGCGTGCGACCTACTCCTCAAAGCGACCCGTGGCGTCACGATCGCGCTCGTATCGTCGCGTGAGCGGAAACGGTAGCAACCAGGCTTCGCGACGGATGATCCAGCTTTCGTAGGTTGGCTTCAGTTGGTCAGGGGCATCCAGGGCCCCCAGGTTCACTTCGATTTCATCGCCGGTGCGGGCGAAAACGGACGAGCCGCAGCGGGGACAGAAAAACCGCCCGGCGTAGTCGCGTGTTTCACCCTCGATCATTACCGCATCCTGAGGGAACACCGCGGAGGCGTGAAAAAGCGCCCCATGATGCTTGCGGCAGTCGAGACAGTGACAAAGGCCGACCCGGTATGGGAGCCCCGACGCCTCAATTCGGACATTGCCGCACAGGCAACCGCCGGTGAATCGGTCCATGCTGCATCTCCTCTAAAATCAAGCGGCACGACGGCGCCATTGCGTGACGTGACTTGGTGGATGTGATCGGCCGACGCTTGCCAGCGCAGGCGGCGGAGTCAATAAAAGTGGGCGCCTTGTCAGGTGTCCGTTTTGTTTACAGTTGTCTGCTGCGGCGTTGGTAACTTGACCGAGTTCTTCAGTAAAACAGTGTTCTTTCCCATTGCCTGCGACATTCCACAGAACTAACAGTATCTACTTTCGCCATCGCAGTTTCTGACGACGAACCCGGCTGATACACAGAGGTCAAAGCAAGTGATGACGTCGCCAATGTTCAAAGGCCTCTGGCCTGCTTCATTCAAGGGCGAAGCCAGTAGCTCACACACTTAAGGGTGCGCGGGATAATTTCAGCAGGCTCGGATTTCTGCCGAAGGCAGGCGTTGACTGCTGCTCACATCCAATGCTCCCGTATCGGAGTACTAAAATGACTCAGTCAATGCGGTTCTTCCTATCGATCGTCCTTGCGACAGCCTCACTGGCATCGGCCAGCTTCTTAAACACTGCAGGTGCGGCAACTGCCGAGGATCTGGATGTCGATTCTCGGCAAGCGTTGCAAACTCTCTACAAGTCCACGCCATTTGCCGAATCCATTTCGCACAAAGCCAAAGCGATTCTTGTCTTCCCGAAAATCATCAAGGCGGGCCTTGTGTTTGGCGGCAGCTATGGCGAAGGCGTGTTGTTGAAGGATAAGAAAGTAGAGAATTATTACAACTCCGTAACCGGGTCCTGGGGGCTGCAAGCAGGCGCCCAATCGTATGGCTATGCGGTTTTCCTGATGACCGACAAAGCCGTGGACTATGTCCGTAAAACCAAGGGTTGGGAAATCGGCGTAGGACCCACCGTTGTAATGGTTGATGAAGGGGTGGCGAAGAATCTGTCCAGTACGACTGTGAAGGACGATGCCTACGCGTTCATTTTCGACCAGCAGGGGTTAATGGCCGGGATCAGCATCGAAGGAACCAAGATTTCCTTGATCAAGCGCTAAGACTGGTCGTTTGGCGCATGGATGCGCCCTCTTGCCAACCAGGTACCGGGCAGATACTGTCAGCTCTATGAATCAGCCACGCATTGCCTCGACCACCACTACCACGACCGCCCGAGGCGGGTCGTGAGAGGTGTCGTGAGCCAATAACGCACGAACTTCAAAAGGCCCGCCAGCGATGGATAGGGCCTTTTCTTTTGCCCTTGTGTCGCTGGTCCAAACGCAAGGAAAAGCACTATGTATGCACTGTTGATTCTCGATATGCAGGTTGGATTGTTTCATGGCCCGGATAAACCATGGGCGGGCGAAGCGCTGCTGAACACTTTGAATAGCCTGCTGAGCAAAGCCCGGAAAGCAGGCGCGCCAGTTTTTCTTGCTCGCCACGTAGGTCCGCCTGGTTCGCCTATCGAACCTGGAAGCCCGTTGACGCAACTGGTGCAGGAACTCCTGCTACAAGGCGACGAAGTGGTCTTCGAAAAAAGCCGACCCAACGCTTTCGCCATGACTGACCTGGCCGATCGGCTAAAAGCTTGTGGATCTGAAGGCGTGGTTATTGCCGGAATGAAGACCCAGTATTGTGTCGACAGCACCTGCCGCGCTGCACGAGATCTTGGGTTCGATGCAGTGCTGATCGCCGATGGTCATACCTGCACCGACACGCCTGCGTTGAAGGCCGAAAATATCGTCGCTCATCACAATGCAACCCTGGCGGGCCCATTCTGTCGTGTCGTTCGCGCTGAGCACTGGCACTTCTAACCGGCATTGATAGATCGGCTCAAGACTGGGTCGATCTGTCGTTCTGTCGGCGTCGTTTCCGGTTGAGCCGCGTGTCAGGCCCGACCGTGTATCACGGTGTGTCTGGATGAACCCCCGGTACATAAGGTTTCACCTGGCCTGCGATTCGACACACGCCAGATACGTCGCCGCGTTCAAATGCAAGCCAGGTTTGAAGGGGAGCACCCGGAACCCCTGGCCAACGGCTTGCAACGGAGACATCACCATGAAGATGGCACTGCAGAACAAAACCGGCAAAACTCGCCGCCGTCTGGTCGGCTCATCGATCCTCGCGCTCACCCTGTTCAGCACTCTCGGTGCGGCCCACGCACAAAAGACCGCAGCTGTGCCGCCAGACGCGATCAGCGCCGGCGCCACTCATGTGGCACCCTCCCCGTTCGGCCCGCTGAAGCATGTCAGCGCCGGACTGTTGAACGTGGCGTACGCCGAAACAGGCCCGGCCGATGGGCCGGTAGTCATTCTTTTGCACGGCTGGCCGTACGACATTCACAGCTATGACAAGGTCGCGCCATTGCTTGCAGCAAAGGGCTATCGAGTGCTGATGCCGTATGCGCGTGGCTACGGTGATACGCGTTTTCTGTCCGATAAAACCGTTCGCAATGGTCAACCGGCCGCGCTGGCAAGTGACGTCATCGACTTTATGGATGCGCTGAAGATCAAACAGGCCGTGCTCGGTGGCTATGACTGGGGTGCGCGATCGGCCGACATCGTCTCGGCGCTGTGGCCAGAACGGGTCAAGGCGCTGGTGTCGGTCAGCGGCTATCTGATCGGTAACCAGGCGGCCGGCAAGAACCCGTTGCCACCCAAGGCCGAGTTGCAATGGTGGTATCAGTTTTACTTCGCCACCGACCGCGGTCGGTCCGGGTACGAGAAAAACACCCACGACTTCGCCAAGTTGATATGGCAACTGGCGTCGCCAAAATGGGCGTTCGATGATGCCACTTTCGACCGCAGCGCCAAGGCTCTGGAGAACCCCGACCATGTCGACATCACCGTATTCAACTACCGCTGGCGCCTGGGGCTGGTTCAAGGCGAAAGCCAATATGAAGCGCTAGAGCAGAAACTGGCTACGGCGCCTTCCATTAGCGTGCCGACCATCACCCTTGAAGGCGATGCCAACGGCGCGCCGCACCCTGCCCCCGAGGATTACGCCAAGCGCTTCACCGGTAAATACGAGTTCCGGCTGATCAGCGGCGGCATCGGCCACAACCTGCCGCAGGAAGATCCGCAGGCGTTCGCCAAGGCTGTGATTGATGCGGATCACCTTTGAATCCGGTCTGACATCCGTGCACTTCCTCCGATAAGCACCGTCACAAAAACGGCTCGTTCCATCCAACGAGCCGTTTTCTAATTTTTGCACTCCGCCAATACCACGTGGCAGGTATCCGGCGTGCCACCGGATCGGCCGGCATAACGTATGCAATTAGCCAGGGATTTTTCGCGAGCCATGTTCAAGGTGGAACCCCAAGCCAGGCCACCCTCGCCGGCGGTGGGTAGCGCTTTTGCATAGCAGCTTGAGCCTATGTTTGAGGCTGAATAGCGAGCCGTGGCAGCTTTGCCTGAACATCCACTCGTCAGCACCAGATTGATGGCTAGCAGGGAGAGTAGGACCCATGACGAGCATTGGCACGCTGTTGTTCCGGTCATCCCGTTTCCCCTGTAGCAAGAGGCGTGAGGCATGTTTGTGCTCGCGTACTACTCAGATTAGACGGTGTTGCGCCTGCCCTTGGCTCCGTTTGGCGGACTGATTTGCGCTGGCCCTGACAATGGCGATTGTTCTCGATGCCCGGCAATTTTCGGCCATCATCGGGCACCCGGGAACGTCTCCTCACCGCCCCAAGCTCCAGGAGCGACAGTCAGTCTGGGTTGAAGAGCTCCGGTCGCTTCGGGTTGCAACCGAACTCAAGAGAACCAGCATCGATTTCATTCAATGCGTGCAGTCAGGGAATAAATCAGATTGGTCGCAGGGGCTGGCGCGTGTGCTCCCCCATGCGCCTGCGTGATGGTCGGAATATCAGATAGATAAGGTCACTTCTTCCTGGGGTCATCCGCGGGATTGAGAAAATTGATACCCCACGGGCCGGTCCCATGGATCTGCACGACAGTTTCTTCTTGGGTGAATACATACATCGGCATACCAACAGGCATGATCGTGATACCGCCCGGCGTGTAGGCCCTGGTTTTGGCGGGGTCAAATTTGTCGCCGACTCCCAAGTGAAAAGTGCCGGAAATTACGGTGACACGTTCCACTACCGGGTGAGTATGGACACCTATTTTAGAGTTGGCCGGTAGCTTGAGCCGAAAGGTAAACGGATCTGCAGTTTTCAGGTCGCCTTCAATGACTACGATTTGGGCGCCAGGCGCGACCGATGGCGCATCAGACCATTTGAGATCGGAGGGTAGAACTGATATGTGGCCCGCCATCGGTTGCTCAGCGCTCGACACGGGTAACGTCATGAATGCGGCGAGTGTGAGCGCGCTTGACGCCACAAAGACTCTTAATTTGTACATTTTCTGCTCCTTTCGAACGGAACAAATGTTGCTCAGGGCGATCACCATTTATTAAAGCTACCTTGGGGCCATAAGCAAGGTGGCCTGTTGTTAAAGCCGCAGCCGTTAGGGACGTCGACGTACGCATCCGGCCATCTACGGCGTGCGCGCCCTCCCAAGGTACGCAAGTTGCCAAAATTGTCCGGCTGCCTACGCTACTAGAATGCACGCATCAGTCCCAATTTTGGAGAACCAAGATGATCAGCAAAAATACGATTTGTCTCTGGTACGACGGCACCGCGTTGGACGCTGCGAAGTTCTACGCCGAGACGTTCCCGGACAGCGCTGTGGGTGCTGTCCTTCGCGCGCCTGGCGACTATCCGGCGGGTAAACAGGGCGATGTCTTGACGGTCGAGTTCACGGTGATGGGCATCCCTTGTCTCGGGCTGAACGGAGGTTCGGCGTTCAAGCACAACGAGGCTTTCTCATTCCAGGTTGCAACCGACGACCAAGCCGAAACGGACCGCTTGTGGAACGCGATTGTCGGAAACGGCGGCCAGGAAAGTGCATGCGGCTGGTGCAAGGACAAGTGGGGACTGTCATGGCAGATCACACCACGCGTTCTGACAGCCGCGATAGCCAATCCTGATCGAGCGGCGGCCAAGCGCGCGTTCGACGCCATGATGGGGATGAGTAAGATCGACATCGCGGCGATCGAAGCGGCTCTGAAGCGTTAACCAGCGGTGCGTCGGGTTGGGCGCTTAGACATGTTGGATGTGGCTGGTGCTAAAGCCAAGCGCTGGACTAGAAAACTGTAACCAGCAGATATCGGCCAGAAGTAGCTTTTCGCTTCCATGTTCAGGCCGCTTTGCACGTCAACCAGGCCCCCCAGAAAAGGCTGCTGAAGAAACGTGTAGCGTCCCCAAATCCGGCGTCATGCAAAAGTTTTTGAACCGCCGCCTCGGAGGGTGGAGGATCAGCGCCTTGAAGGATTTTCCCAAGCTTGACCTTCACTTCATCCGGGCTGGCTCCATGCTGCCGCCACCGTTGCCCCCAGGCAGCAAGCAGTAACGGCTGGCTGGCATAAGCATATTGATTCCCCGCGACAATCAGCGGTGCACCCGGCTTTAGATGAGTCCCAATGGATCGTAAAATTTGTCGCTTGGCATCATCCCCATCGAGATGATGGAGTACACCGATCAAGGTGGCTGCGTCGTATGACTCGTCTGCTGCCAAGTCTTCAACATGCCCAAGATGCATGGCCGTTCTTTCAAGCAAGTTGTTTGCCCCTAACTGCTGCTTTGCTGCCTCCAGCATCGGCTCGGATGGATCAACGGCAGTGAAGCGCCAACCCGGCTCAAGCTTGGCCATAGCAATAATCTCCTGCGCCGTGCCGCCAGCGCCAACCACCAGTATTTTTGCCGAGCTTGTATTGCCAAGACTTGCCGCCAGCATGCACGCAGCCAAGTCTTGGCAGGCGTCATATCCTGCTAGTGCAATACGGCTCTGTCGTCCGTACTCATTGGCTCGTGAGGTATCAAATTTTTCAGCAGCGTTGAGAGAGGATGATTTCAAGGCGGTTCTCCATGTCCTTAAATCAAGCTACGCCACACCCAGCAATAATAAAAATTCATTAATTTTATGTGTTGCATTCCTGCAAGGAATATATAGCCCAAACAATTTGGAAGCGATCGCATTGGCCAACCCAAAACGTGCCTTGAGCAAACGCGGCTAGGCGCGTTCACGCCGCTATAGTCGACTCTATTGCCGACCGTACTTCCAGGAGCCTTTTCCCAGTGTCTGACATGCCGACCAACTTCGCTTACACAAAACGCTTCAACGCCGTACTCGCCTACATTGATGCCCATCTCGAAGGTGACCTGTCGGTGAAGACGTTGAGCCATGTGGCGAACTTTTCGGCGTTTCACTTCCATCGACAATTCACCGCGTTCGTAGGAGTGCCTGTCTCACGTTATGTGCAACTGATGCGGCTACGACGCGCGGCACATCGCCTGGCCGCCCTCGCTGATCACTCGGTACTGGACGCCGCACTTGGTGCCGGCTTTGAAAGTCCCGAGGCATTTTGCAGGGCGTTCAGGCGGGCGTTCGGTATGACGCCGAGTGCATTCAGGAAGGAACCGAACTGGCAGGTCTGGAATGCGGTATTCGCAATCCCTCACTTTTCCAGGACTATCATCATGCAAGTACGAATCGTGGAATTCCCTGAAGTCAGGGTCGCAACGCTTGAACACTGCGGGCCAGCCGGGCTCGTCAATGAGAGCGTGCGCAAGTTCATCGAGTGGCGTATGCAGAGCGGACAGTCGCCGGTGGCATCGAGTCGCACCTTTGGCATTCCCTATGGCAACCCCGATACGACACCTCCACAAGCATTCCGCTTCGCCATTTGCGGCGAGATTCACGAGGCCGTGGCGCCGAATGAGTTTGGCGTGCACGAGATCGTCATTCCTGGCGGTCGCTGCGTCGTGGTGCGACACGCGGGGTCACCGGATCACATCAGCGAAACGATCTATCCGATTTACCGCGATTGGCTTCCCGCCAGTGGAGAGGAACTTCGTGACCAGCCGCTGTTCTTTCATTACCTGAGCGTCTATCCCGAGACACCGCAGGATCAATGGCAAACTGATGTGTATGTTCCGCTGCAATAGCGGAGCAAGCAGCTTTTGACCCTGAGTTGATATTGACGAGTGTCCGCTCAGGGTTGTGGATTTCGGCCAGTCATGACAGGCAGGAATCGGCCTCCCAAAGCCAAAGCCTACATTCAGTCTGCTCGACCCCCTATTGATCGTGGTCTGTCATCGGCTAGTTATATTGGCGCCAAAAAAAAAGAAGTCGCGCGATTACAGCTGAGGGGTTGGGCGTGAAATTTAGGCCTATGATTTATATGGACTTTTAAAAAAAGCCGGAATTGGTAACGCAGAGTTATCTAGAGACCTCTATTATTTCGTTATCACCGAATTCGGTTTAATCACTGTTATGCGTCAGCGACAAAGCAAGCCCTAAATCAACAATTATAGGAGAGTAACATGTCGATAAAAAAAAGAACGGCCTTACTCGTGCTGGCTTTTAGCTTTTTCGGAGTTACGAGTTGTGCTGACATAAGAAATTATTCAGAAATCTCAAGCGAAAGAGACAAGAGCATTGTTCCTGACATTGACTATTATGACCTTGCATACAATGTAGATATTATTGTGCTTCCTGCAGAAATAAAAACCAAAAAAAATGTAGATATAGACAATGATTTCTCAAACGAATTACAAATTTCAAACTGGGGGAATGCTATCAAGAATGCGACCCAGAAAGAAATTCATAACAGTAATCGCTTTATCGAATTTGGAATTTACAGTGGCCGCATTGAAATAAGTGCAGAAGTATCTTCAGTGTCTATAAGCAACGCTTGGGGTGGAATTCGATCGAAGTGCAATGTTGTTTACACATATAAAGATTTAGTGGCCGGAAAAATACTCTCCAAGCATGAGAGTGCCATTGAAATAATGGCACCGTCCCCTGCCATACCAAAATCCAGTAATAGTTTTTCTTACAGCTTTGACCAACTTACATATGCTATTGCTCGAGAGGCGATTATTGGTCTCACTCGGCTGCCGCCTATTGCTGATATTCAGCTAACACAAAGGCAAGTGAAGTTTTATAATTCAAATATCAAAAGAAAACCCAACCAAATTATTAGCTATGTTCCGATTGACAATCTTATTCACAAAAACAAAAAAGAACTAAACTCTGCTTTTTCAAAGACTAAGAAAATACAAAAAAATAGTAATAAACTGGGGAAGAAAAATAAATCAAAGGTTAGAGTAGACACCGTCTCTGCTCCCGCTACCCCTCCCCTGAAATCTAACACTGCTAGTGATACCCCCACCGCAAACACCGTTAAATCGAGTGAAAACTCTGTCAGTCAGAACTCAAGCCAGGCTGCGACTGAAACTAAAAAAGACGATAGAAATTCAAGAGAAATTTCTAGTTCAACGGAGCATTTGAAGGATGGCACCGTTAAAAACGACGAGCCAAGTTATGACGGCAGTGGATATATAGCCACCCCAAGACTATATCAACCTCAAAGCAAGGTATCAGCAGCGCAAGAAAGAGCAATGGATGAATGGTTAAAAGAAGAAAAAGCAAAGTTACAGGGAGCGACTGGCAATGCCGATTCACGTACCGAGCATACAGCCGCGCAGGGGCTCTATCAACCTCAAATCAACGTATCAGCAGAGCAAGAAAGAGCAATGGATGAATGGTTAAAAGAGGAAAATGCAAAGTTACAGGGAGCGACTGGCAATACCGCTTCACGTACCGGATATACAGGCGCGCCGGGACTCTATCAACCTAAAAACAAGGTAGAGGCAGCGCAAGAAAGGGTAATGGATGAATGAAGGTCTCCGATATCCATAGAAGAACTAAAACCGCTTTCGCTGCAAAGATATATGAGATGAAACTGCATGCCTTGCCAAGACCATCCAAGGAATGTCATTCCAATAGCGAGACCAGGCGCGGCTCGATCGAGCACGTAAGCACCTCGAGTAGAGCCAGCGTCACCGGTAGTTTGAATCGCCGCCGGCCAGCGCTGCCTGGGTTGAGGTATAGCCGTTCGCCGCGCCATTCTATGCGTGGCTTATGCGAATGGCCGGTGATCACTAGCCTTATGCCTGCATCAAGCACGGCGGGGACATCGGCAATGTCATGAACCAGTAAGGTCTGCCATCCATTCAGGTCGAAACATAGGCGGTCGGCGAGATGTTCTGCCCAAGGGGCGTCCAGATCATTGTTCCCGCGTACTACGTGCAGCGGGGCAATGGATGCCAGTTGATCAAGGATTTCGAGCTTGCCAATGTCGCCGGCGTGAATTATCCGTTCACAACCCTCCAGGGCAGCAAGGGCTTCGGCGCGCAGTAAGCCATGGGTATCGGAAATCACGCCAACTTTCATGCAAAGCTCCAGACCGGACTCAGGTATGGGAACTCACCAGAACCAAAGCAGCCGACTGAATACCTGTAAGCAGCTGCATTAACCGGGCTTTCAAGGTGAGTATTATGGTCGGCCCGCTCTGCTGCGGGTCATATGGATGAGTGCTGATCTACGACTATCCGGAGAAGATCGCTCTTCGACAGCAAAAGGCAAGAAGCCCAGTTTTGGATAAAGCAGCAAGCCTGCTGTGTTTTCATTGAAACATGAGATCTGGACCTCTGTGGCGTCATAGCGATTGAACGCCAGAGCTGTCATCGTCTCCACGATGAAGGTCGCCACACCTTTACCTCGTGCCTCTTGGGCAACGACGACATTGCCGATACAGCAAACCCCACCCGTTTCAGCCCGATAAAAGTTAGCAAAGCCGACGACGCTATTCCCGGTCTCGACAACCGTAGAGTCGAATCGTTGAGTAATAGCGTTAGACAGCTGAGCTTCAGTGAGAGGGTATTGAGCTTTCGGAAACATATAAAACAGTTCCCGAGCGTCAAGGGGAAAGCTACAGATAGTTTTGATGTCATCAGCCTTCACTGGCCTGTGTTGCAATATCATCGCGCGTCCTTGAGGTCTATGTTTACCAGTTACCAAGCGGGATTGGAGCGTGTTCTGCCCCAATCCCGCCCTTCTTATTTCTGGCCACCCGACAACGGCGGGGTTCGAGGCGGGATCAGTCGCTTCGTCCCCGTCGACTCAAACGCCGAAGCCAAGCGAAGCAGCGTCGAATCGTCATAGGCACGACCAGCGAAGGTCAACCCGACGGGCATGCCGATGTCCGGCATGACGCCCATCGGCACCGTGACCGTGGGAACACCCAAGTGGCGGATGGCGAGGTTGCCGTTGGCGACCCAGACACCGTTACTCCACGCAATGTCCGCAGACTTCGGATCGACATCGGCATTCGCCGGCCCCACGTCGGCCACCGTCGGGAAGATCACTGCGTCGAGCCCCAACCGATCCATCCAGTCCTCAAGATCGATTCGACGGGTCTGCTCAAGGCCGCGTAGTCCGTCAGGCACCGTGGTGATCTGGTCCCAAGGGGTGATGCCGCGCTCGGCCATCCGCACATATTCGTCCATGCCAGCGGCAAGGTCGCCCTCACGGTTGGGCAGCGTTCCTGGGTCGTGCGGGAAAATCAGCGGCCCGTTCACATCGACCAGGCGATTGAGTTTTGGATCGCCGTTGGCCCGCAGAAAATCGTCGAACGCCCAGGCCGTCAGATCCCACAACTCATGGTGAAGGAATTCTTTGGAAACCAGGCCGCGGTTGAACACTGTCGGTGCACCAGGACGATCGCCCTCGCAATTGGAGACCAGCGGGAAATCGACCTCGATCACTTCGGCACCAAAGGCTTCGAGTGCCTTGCGAGCCTCTTCCCAGAGCCCGATAACCGAGGGACGGGTGTTGATTCTCTGGCCCGTCGGACCACCGATACCAGGCGCATCGCTGGTGCCTGCCTCGGGATCCGCGTTGATGTACATACGTGGAACGCCGAAGCGTTTTCCGGCGAGGGCATCGGTATTCGCGGCAAGCGACCCATAGGAAGCGGGACGCACCGAGGCGACACTCGGGATGGGGACCCAAGGTTGCATCCGCCACAGATCGCCTCGTGTGTCGGGATCGTCCGCCACCACCACGTCGAGCACTTCGAGCAGGTCGGCCATGGTTCTGGCAAACGGCACGACAACGTCCATGGTCGGCGTCAACGGCCAATTCCCGCGCACCGAGATCACTCCGCGCGAAGGCGTATAGGCGCACAAGCCATTGTTCGATGCCGGGCCACGTCCGCTCGACCAGGTTTCTTCGGCGAGGCCGAACGCCGCGAAACTGGCGGCGGTTGCGGTACCGGCGCCGTTCGATGAGCCCGATGCGAAGGGGGCGGTGAGATAGTCAGCGTTGTACGGGCTCTCCGCACGGCCGTAGACCCCGCGTTGCATCCCACCGTTGGCCATGGGCGGCATATTGGTCTTGCCCAGGCAAATCGCGCCAGCAGCACGAAGCCTTTCGATGGTGAACGCGTCGCGATAAGCAATCAGGTTCGCGAAGGCGGGACTTCCAGAGGCGGCGGTGAGCCCCTTCACCAGATAACTGTCTTTGGCCGTATAGGGAATGCCATCGAGCGGACCCAGCGTCTCGCCCTTGGCCCGACGGGCATCGGACGCCTGCGCTTCCTGGAGCGCATCGGGGTTGCGAACCACCACTGCGTTGAGGGCGGTGGGCGTGTCGGCACCGTCGTAGGCATCGATCCTGGCGAGATAGGCCTGGACCAACTCAACCGCCGTCGTCTGGCCCGATTCGAGCGCAGCACGCAGTTGGGCAATGGAAACCTCGGTGACCTCGATCATGCTGTTACCGCCGGCGGTTGATGGGTGACTGGATGTTGGGCTCAAGGACATCATTTATCTCAAAATGGTTTTTTGTATTGGTTCTCGTTGCACTGCATTAGCGCGGTCGATAATCCACAATACGTGCTTAACATCATTATTTCAGGGCGCTTGATGCAGGATCTGCGATCAATACGCGGTGAGTACGTCGTACCCGTGATTTTGCACAAGATTAGAGAAAGAGCCCACCCCATAAGCAGCCCGGAAACGCTACGCATCCTGAAGCCGCTCACGTAGAAACTCGATAAATCGCTGGGTTTTCGCTGGCAACAGCCGCGTCTCGGTGAGGGCGTAAACCGAGACGGGTGAAGCCTGCCACTGCGGCAAGACTCTGCGCAGTGTGCCATCGGCGATGTCTTGCGCAACGATACCTTCCCCCAATAACGCGATACCCAGATCCAGCGTCGCCAGACGTCGAATCATTCCCACGCTGTTGAGTTCGAATCGACCGCCAACCTCAACCTCCACCTCCCCTTCACTGCCGGAGAGTATCCAGCGGTCAGCGCGCGTGCCGCGCATACGCAGGCATTCGTGGCTGGAAAGGTCCGTGGGATGAATCGGATCACCGTGCAGTTCGAGATAACGGGGTGAGGTATACAGGCCGCGGCGCAAACTGGCGAGCTTACGGGCGATCAGGTTCGAACTCGCGGGCTCGCCCATGCGAATGACCACATCAACCGGCTCACTCACCAGATCGACCTGACGCGGGGTCAGATCAAACTCGAAGCTAATACCCGGATACAACCGGGCAAACTCCGCGATCAGCGGTGCCAGGTAGATATTGGCGAAATCCACCGGGAGCGAGGCCCGGAGTACACCGCTGGGTCGGGCAAGCATTTCGCCGAGCTGCTCGTGCGCAAGCCGGGCTTCGTCGACGATGCGTTTGCAGCGATCGAAGTACAACTGCCCCGCTTCGGTCAGCTCGATTTTGCGCGTGGTGCGATGCAAAAGCCTTAGCCCGATTTCCTTCTCCAGGCCACTTATCCGGCGCGACAGCGTCGAGTTCGGCATCCCCATCGCCTCCGCCGCCCGACGGAAACTGCGCGCCTTCACGACTTCGACGAACAACGCCATGTCGTTGAGAAACTCCAATGTCATTGCTCCATCAGTGGATCAGTCAATTCAGTTTTACCCGGTTTATCCCGGATTCGGATTGATCAATGATAGCCACATCGTTTATCGAGGAGTACCGCAATGCATTCGCTTTTTTCTCAAGTCCAGATCGGTCGCCTTACACTGTCCAACCGCATGGTCATGGCACCGATGACCCGTTCACGTTCCGATGATTTCGGGGTGCCTACCGAGCTGGTGCCGACCTACTACGCGCAGCGCGCCGGTGCTGGGTTGATCATCTCTGAAGGGGTGTTCCCTGTGGCCCTGGGCAAGGGTTATGTGCGTACTCCCGGTATCGACACCGCCGAGCAAGTGGCCGCCTGGAAGCAAGTGTCCGAAGCTGTACATGCTCGCGGCGGTCGGATCTTCATGCAACTGATGCACTGCGGACGCATATCGCACCCTTCGCTGTTGCCTGACGGCGCCCTGCCACAGGCCCCCTCCGCGATCAAACCCGCCGGCCAGACCTGGACAGCCTCAGGCCTTCAGGACTTCGTCACCCCACATGCGCTGAGCGTGGTCGAGATTGCCGCGGTCATCGAAGGCTACCGTCAGGCCGCATGCCTGGCCATTGAGGCCGGCTTCGACGGTGTCGAGCTGCATGCCGCTTCGGGGTATCTGCCTGAACAGTTTCTCTCGACGAGCAGCAATCAGCGCACGGATGAGTACGGTGGATCGGTTGAAAACCGTGCTCGCTTTGTACTGGAAGTGTTGACTGCCATCGCGACGGAAATTGGCAGCGATCGCGTCGGCATCAAGCTCTCCCCTGAAATGAACTTCAACGACATCGTCGATGCCAACCCGCAAGAAACATACACCTGGCTGGTCGAGCAATTGCGCGGGTTGAATCTCGCCTATCTGCACGTAGCCCTGTTCGGCGCCAGCGTCGACTACCACGCCTTGTTCCGCTCCCTGTTCGATGGCAGCTACCTGATCGGTGGCGGGCTCGACCAAAACGCCGCCCAATCCCTTCTCGCCGAGGGCCAGGCTGACGCGGTGGTGTTTGGCAACGCATTCCTCGCCAACCCCGATCTGCCCGAGCGTTTTCGCACAGGCGCCGAGCTTAATGTGCCGGACAAAGACACGTTCTACGCACCGGGCGCTCAGGGGTATATCGATTACCCGGCCATGAGCCCGGCTCAAAGCGCCTGAGGAAACTGCGCTTCCCATGCATGCGGCTCACTGAGGCCATTAGAACCTGTGGGAGCGGGCTTGCTCGCGAAGAGGGAGTGTCAGTCGACATTAATGTTGCCTGATACACCGCTTTCGCGAGCAAGCCCGCTCCCACATGGATGTGCGTTTGACTGACTGTTGCCGTCTACATCTCAACCTGCGTGCCCAGCTCTATCACACGATTGAGCGGCAATTTGAAGTATTTGAGATTGCTGTTGGCGTTCTTCAGCAAAAACGCGAACAGGCTTTCGCGCCATCGAGCCATGCCGATGCGTTTGGTCGGGATGACCGTCTCTCGGCTGAGGAAGTAAGTGGTGCGCATCGGACTGAAATCCAGCTCTTTCAAATGGCAAAGGCTCAACGCCAGAGGTACGTCGGGCTCCTCGATAAAACCAAAGTGCAGACTCACTCGAAAGAACCCTTCACCATAAGCTTCGACCTCGAATCGCCGATCCGCAGCCACACGCGGGCTGTCTTCAGACACTACGGTGAGCAACACCACCTGCTCGTGCAGAACCTGGTTATGCAACAGGTTATGCAAGAGGGCATGCGGGACAGCATCAGCCCTGGCCGTCAGAAATACCGCGGTACCCTGCACACGATGGGGTGGTTGCGAGCCGATGCTGCTGATGAACAACGGCAGCGGCAGCGAGGTTTCGTCCAGTCGCTCGACAATGATCTTTCGGCCCCGTTTCCAGGTGGTCATCAATATGAACAGGGCAATACCGGCAATCACCGGGAACGCACCGCCCTGGAAAATCTTCGGAGCATTGGCGGCGAAATACAGGCTGTCCACCAGGAGAAAACCCAACAGCATCGGAATAGCCAGCCAACGAGGTGTTTTCCACAGCAGCAATACAACGGCCGAGGACAGAATGGTGGTAATCAGCATGGTCCCCGTCACCGCCACGCCATAAGCCGCCGCCAGCGCACTGGACGATTCAAAGCCGATGACCAGCAACACAACGCCGACCATCAGCGCCCAGTTCACCATGCCGATATAAATCTGCCCCTGCTCCTGACTGGAGGTGTGCTGGATAAACATACGAGGTACGTAGCCCAGCTGAATGGCCTGGCGAGTCAGTGAGAACGCGCCGGAAATCACCGCTTGGGAGGCGATAATGGTGGCCAGTGTCGAGAGCGCGACCATCGGCAGCAACGCCCAGTCAGGTGCCAATAGATAGAACGGATTACGTACCGCTTCAGGGTTCCCGAGGATCAGCGCGCCCTGGCCAAAGTAGTTGAGTACCAGGCCGGGGAGCACCAGGATGAACCAGGCACGAGCAATGGGTTTGCGACCAAAATGGCCCATATCGGCATACAGTGCTTCAGCACCGGTCAATGCCAAAACGACGGCGCCCAGGATGGCGACGCCAATGCCCGGATGAACCACGAAAAATTGCACCGCCCACGCGGGATTCAGCGCTTGCAGAACTTCCGGCCGTTGCAAGATGCCGTAAATGCCGAGTGCACCCAACACCACAAACCACAGCACCATGACTGGGCCGAACAGGATGCCGATACGCGCCGTCCCATGTTTCTGTATCAGGAACAGTGCTACCAGGACGACCACGGACAGCGGCACCACCCAATGCTCGATGCCATCGAACGCAAGCTGTAGCCCTTCAACCGCAGAGAGCACCGAGATGGCCGGGGTGATCATGCTGTCGCCGTAAAAAAGTGCCGCGCCGAACAGGCCAAGCAGCACCAGGACCCTGCTCATTTTGGGATACGGCGCAGCGGCCCGACGTGCCAGTGCCGTCAAGGCCATGATGCCCCCTTCGCCCTGGTTGTCGGCACGAAGGATAAACAGCACGTACTTGATCGAGACGACCCAGATCAGTGACCAGAAAATCAACGACAGAATACCCAGTACACCGTCGTGATTGGCCTGGACTCCGTAGTGACCGGCGAACACTTCTTTGAGGGTGTAAAGAGGACTGGTGCCGATATCCCCATAAACCACGCCCACCGCGGCGACAAGCAAACCCACTCCCGAGGTTTTGGAGTGGGATTCTTCATGGGCAGGGATTGCTGTTTCGCTCATGGGTCGCTTCTCGAAAATTGAGGAAAATAGGGTTTGCGGGGGCACTGGGTAGACGTTTCGACTCGGCCGCCATGAGATCCAACGGCTTGATAAGGACGAAAAATTACAGGCATATTGATGACCAAAAAAACGCGGCAAGTATCGTTGCGAGGAAGAATATCCACCGTAAAGAATCCGTAAAATTCTACCGGCAGCACGCTCCGCCAGCGACTCGCACCTACTTCGCCGTCCCGCCACGAGGTTTATAGAACAGAAACTTCCGGGTCTCGGCCGTCCTGGTGTATTTCTTCGCCCAGGCAGGTTTCACCGTTCTGTCGTGGAAATACAAAGCACCATGGGTTCGGTCCGTGAGTTGCTTGTTGAGTGCCTTGCGCGCGATTTCCTTGGCGAGGGCATATTCGTCGTCTTCCTTTACCTGATCCGCACGTCCGTCGCACCACCACGAAAACTGGCAGGAGCCCGTTTCAGAACCTTGCTTGACCACGGCGCACACCGTATCGGGAAAACCCTCCTGGCCGAGCCGGTTCATGACCACGCTGGCGACGGCTTCCATGTTGGCAGGTGCCACACCTTTGGCTTCCCAATAGATGCTGCGTGCAAAGCAGGTGATTGCATCGTCCAGAGGGGCTGCGCCTGCCGGATCGACCGCCTGCGCTTCGGAGGGGGTGATGACCGCGGACTTGGGCACCGGAAGCTCGCTGTCCTTCTCGGCGGCTTTCTCTTCCAGGACCTGCGCCTTGTCTTCGGCCACTTCCTGTTTTTGCTCCTGCTCAGTCGCCAACACCTGGCCTCCTAGAAGGATGATTGCGAAGCAGGTGACTACCCATTTTAATCGCATTATCGATCCTTCCGATGACACTGGCTTGAGCAATGAAACGGCGATGTTGTAGCGCTGACCTGCTGTGATTGTAGTCGTCGCAAGTCATTCCAGCCGCCTGACAATAAACGCGTTTCAGTGCAAAAAGGCATTGCGTTCGCAGGGGTGAAATCGCGCATCATGGGCAAAGGGGGCGTTCTCAATTAGTTTCCCCGCCGCGCCGGGTCTGCTGTTGTGCAGGGCAAGGCGCGAGAAGCGTAGTTTGGTCATTCCAAATAAGCTTCGAGCAACGCAGCCCTGCACAACAGCAGGCCCGGCCCTTCGGGTTGTGCCTTAAAGCGGGCCAGCCTGCGTTGCAGGCCTTGGAAAGGGAACAACCATTTCCAGCGGCCTGCGCCTTGCCTGGCCCGCTTTAAGGCGACAACGCGGCGGGGAAACTAATTGAGAACGCCCCCCTAGTCCGTTCAAGGGAGAATTTCATGCGCAGCCTGTCATCCGTTTTGCATCTTGCCGTGTTGTCATTCGGGCTGGTGTTCAGCGTCGCCGCCTCGGCGACCGATGAAACGCAGCTGGTCGAGTCGATCAACGTTTACCGTAGCCAGGCGCAGCGCTGCGGCGGCCAGGCGTCTTCGGAGTTGCCGCCGCTGGCGAGCGATCCGCGCCTCGTCCTGTCCGCCAACAGCATCGGCGACTTGCAGCAGGCACTGGCCCGCGCGGCTTATCCGATGGTCAATGTGCAAGCGATCAGCCTGTCCGGCCCGCGTGATGCACCGTCCGCCATGAAGGCGATTCAGGAGAGCTTCTGCCAAGTGGTGCTGGACCCGCAATTCGTAGACATCGGCGTCAGCCGCGATGGCCGTGAGTGGCGCATCGTGCTGGCGCGTCCGCTGTTGACCGGGCGTTTGGGCGACTGGCAGGCAGAGGGACAAAAACTGCTTGAAGCGATGAACAGCGCCCGCGCTCAAACGCGCCAGTGCGGCACCCAAGCCTTTACCGCCACGACGCCGCTGGCGTGGAACGCCACACTGGGCTCCGCAGCCGAGACCCACAGCCGGGCCATGGCCAACAATAACTATTTCGATCACAAGGACCGCGATGGTCGCACGCCGGGTGATCGAGCTGAACTGGCAGGTTACGCTGGTCAGCAGGTCGGCGAGAACATCGCCGCCGGGCAAGACACCGTGCGCAAAGTGGTCGATGGCTGGCTGGCCAGCCCAGGCCATTGCGCCAACCTGATGAACCCACAATTTCGCGAGCTGGGCGCGGCCTATGCGGTAGACCCGAAAAGTGACGCGGGGATTTACTGGACGGCGATGTTTGGTACGCCGTGAAGGCCTGAATCGACAGTTGAATAAGGAATCGTCATTTGAATAAAGCCCCCTCTTCGACCGTCGAACAAGACCTGTCGAAGCCTGCGGCCATCAGCTTGCGGGAAGCGTTTCTGTTCTGGCTGAAGCTCGGCTTCATCAGTTTCGGCGGGCCGGCCGGACAGATCTCGATCATGCACCAGGAGTTGGTGGAGCGCCGGCGCTGGATCTCGGAACGGCGCTTTCTGCATGCCCTCAACTACTGCATGTTGCTGCCCGGGCCGGAGGCTCAGCAGCTGGCGACCTACATCGGTTGGCTGATGCACCGGACGTGGGGTGGCCTGATTGCCGGCGCGCTGTTTGTGCTGCCTTCGCTGTTCATCCTGATCGTGTTGTCCTGGGTGTACATCGCCTTTGGCGAAGTGCCGGTGGTGGCCGGGCTTTTTTATGGGATCAAACCGGCCGTGACCGCCATTGTGGTGCAGGCGGCTCACCGGATCGGCTCGCGGGCCCTGAAGAACAACTGGCTGTGGGGAATCGCCGCGGCTTCATTCACAGCGATCTTCGTGTTCAATGTGCCCTTCCCGTTGATTGTGCTGGGCGCCGCGATCATCGGTTATGTCGGCGGACGTCTGACGCCTGAAAGGTTCCAGACCGGGGGCCACGGCGCTGCGAAAAAATCCTTCGGCCCGGCGTTGATCGACGACGATACCCCGACTCCCGAGCACGCCCGCTTCAGCAGTTTTAAATTGCTGCGCCTGTTGCTGGTGGGTGTTGTTTTGTGGGTATTGCCGATGGGGATTCTCACCGCGCTGTTCGGCTGGGAAGGCACCCTGACCCAGATGGCCTGGTTCTTTACCAAAGCGGCGTTGCTGACGTTCGGCGGCGCGTATGCCGTGCTGCCCTATGTGTATCAGGGCGCTGTCGGTCACTATGGCTGGCTGACACCCACGCAGATGATCGATGGCCTGGCGCTCGGCGAAACCACCCCCGGGCCGCTGATCATGGTGGTGGCCTTCGTTGGTTTTATCGGCGCCTATGTTCATCAGGTGTTCGGCCCCGATCATGTGTTCCTGGCCGGCGCCCTCGCCGCCACGCTGGTGACCTGGTTCACCTTCCTGCCTTCGTTCCTGTTTATCTTTGCTGGCGGTCCGCTGGTGGAGTCGACCCACAACGAACTCAGGCTCACCGCGCCGCTGACCGCAATTACCGCGGCGGTGGTCGGCGTGATTCTTAATCTGGCGTGTTTCTTCGGCTACCACGTGCTCTGGCCCAACGGCTTCGGCGATCCACTCGACTGGCCTTCGGCGCTGATCGCCATTGCAGCGGCCATTGCCTTGTTCCGCTTCAAGCGGGGTGTGATCGAAGTACTGATGGGGTGCGGGCTGATCGGGCTGACGGTGCATCTGCTGCGCTAGCCTATCAAGAGGGAATCAATGACTTTGCCGTTGCCTCTGTAGCTCAGTCTTCAGCCAGAGGCTGGCCGGTTGTACGCCTGCCGGACAGCGCACTTCATAGGCGCGGCCACTCATACTGCTTTGGCTGGCCGCCAGTTCGATGAAGTCTTCTGCGCTGTTGACCTTGTTCCTGTCTTCGAGGTACGTCAGCTTCTTCTGCAAATGTACCCGGGCCTCAGCGCCCGGGTATTCGCTTCCATTACGCACAAACCGGCACTCGCTGTGCTCGACAAAGTCCAGCAAGCTGTTTATTTCCTGAGTGGCTTGAGGTGGGGTTTGCGCCTGTGCATCGAGCGTTATGGCGGTCAGGCCGATACTCGACGCGATCAGCCATTGGCCGAGGCGCCAAGTGAAATGTCCAGGCAGAATTCCCATGGTTGGGCCTCGCATAACCAACGGCAGATCAGAGCGGTGGTGCCCTCCGCTCTGAAGGCTGACGGCAAGTATCAATCGTCGTCCCGGTCATCGCGGTCCCGATCGCGATAACGACGGCGATCATCACGACGGTCGTAATCCCGGTCATACCCTCGACCATCACGTTGGTCATAGCCTCGGTCATGGTCGCGACGGTATTCACGGCGGTGATCCCGATCGTACCTGTCGTCATCTTCCCAGTGAGGAAAGCAACCTCCCAACAGGAGGGTACTTGCAATGGCCAGGGTCATTATCGCGGTGCGCTTCATTTGAACGTCCTAAAAGGTCAGAGCTGCGGGGATGAGGTGACGCTTCCCGCGAAATAAATCGCAGTGCGTTCAAACCCATAGCTACGACCTTCCAGCCAATCAATGATTCAGTTATCGCCGGGCCTTACAGCGTTCTTTGGCTATTGCCGATGGTTTTGGCTTTTTCGATGGCCCAGTCCAGCGCGGCCTCCATGTCCAGCAGATGCGGCGACGGATGGTTGTCCTCAACGATGGCCGAACCGTCCGGCCAGTAGACACCGATGAACATCCCCAGCGAACCGTCTCTCAATATCTCGGCCTTAACCTTGATCGTGCATCCGTTCGATAGCGTTTCCGAGTGGATCATATGGCGCTCAGTCATGACTGCATTCCTCCCGTCGTAGCTATCAGCGTAACCCATGCAGCGCTGACCGCGATGACACTCAAGCGTCTACCTGCACCACCTCGATCCCCAGTTTTTGATAATCCTCGACATTGCCCGAGGCCACGTGACGCTCGGTGATCAGGGTATGCACGCGGTTGCAAGGCGCAACAACGAAGGGCTCCACCGCCCCCAGTTTGTCCGCGGTGGTGACGGCAATCACATGGGAAGCGCTGGCGAGCATCGCCTGCTTCACCGGCACCTCATCGAAATGCAGCGAGCTGATGCCGACTTCCGGATGAATGGCGCAGACCCCGGTGAACACCAGGTCGGCCTTGATGCCCTCGATCAGCCGCAGGGTTTCATGGCCACTGGAAGACATCGTTGCGGGGTTGAGCTGACCACCGGCGACGATAACCGTGATGCCTTTGTATTCGGCGAGGGTGATCGCGATCATTGGCGACGCGGTGATGGCCGTGATGCAGATGTCTGCGGGTAGCGAGCGTGCGATCTGCAGTGTGGTGCTGCCGGAATCGAAAATCACGATCTGGCCATCTTTGACCCGGCGTGCGGCGAGTTGGGCCAGCCGGGTTTTCACTTCATCGGTTTCGCCAACCCGGGTGAAGTAATCCTTGCCCGTGTCCTTGGGCCGCGGCAGCGCCCCGCCGTGTACCCGCTGCACCAGCCCGGCGCTGGCCAGCTCCGACAAGTCCCGGCGGATGGTGTCTTCGGACACGGCGAAATGCTGGCTCAATTCGGAGGCCATGACCTTGCCGTCGCGTTCGAGGATCAGCAGGATTTTCTGACGGCGCAGCTGCGGGAGTTCGGCGGAGGAATGCTCGGCTTGCATGGTTTTGCCTGTTTTTGCGTGTTTGTGCGAGATTAGCCAAACACCGGGATGAACACAACCGGCAGCAGAAGGGAAAACGGGTCAAATGGCACACGCGAAACCTGTGGGAGCGGGCTTGCCCGCGAAGGCGGTGTGTCAGGAGACATCAATGCTGGATGTGCAACCGCCATCGCGGGCAAGCCCGCTCCCACAGGATTGTGGTCAACTGATGCCCCTCACAACGCACTCACGATGAACTCGCGCAACCATTGATGCGCAGGGTCGCGATGAACACGCTCGGGCCAGAGCATCGACATCTCGTAACCCGGGACTTCAAGCGGTGGCTCGACCACCTCCAGCGCCCCCGCATCGCGAACCAGCCGCGACGGCAGCATCGCCACCATGTCTGTGCTCTCCACCACCGACCGCACAAACAGGAAATGCGGGACTGAAAGCACCACCCGGCGCGTCATGCCCACCGCCGAAAGCGCCTGGTCGGTGACACCCTGAAAACTTCCACCATCCCGTGACACGATCACGTGGTCGAGCTCGCAGAATTGCGCAAGTGTCGGCCGCTTTTTCAACTGCGGATGCCCGGCACGGCCCACCAAAACATACTGCTCGGTAAACAACGCGCGACGTCGCAACCCGAGGGGCGCGTCCTCGCTGGTGTGAAAAGCCAGATCGATTGCCCCCTGCTCCGCTTGCTTGGCGATCTGTGACGGAACCAGGTCAAACACCGCCAAACGCGTGCCCGGTGCTGCCGAACGCAGCCCGGCTAACGCAGGCAAAACGATAGTCGTCTCACCGTAGTCGGACGCCATGACATTCCACGTCTGCCGTGCCTCGGCCGGGTTGAAAGGGCTGGCGGGCGACACGGCGCGCTCCAGGGCTTCCAGGGCCTGACGCAACGGCTCGCGCAACTCATCAGCCCTGGCCGTGGGCCGCATGCCCCGTGGTCCTGGCAGCAACAGCGGATCACCGAAAATGTCCCTCAACTTGGCGAGATGAACACTCACCGACGGTTGAGACAAATTCAGGCGTTGCGCCGCACGGGTCACGTTGTGTTCCGAGAGCAAGACATCAAGGGTCAGCAGCAGATTGATGTCCAGGCGTCGCAGATTATTCATGGTAATACCTGGCATATTGGTTATTCATTTCCAATATACCGGCTAAAGTCTGATTCTGCTGGCTCCTGACACTGGAGACTCAGCCATGAAAGTTCTGCTTGTTTATGCCCATCCCGAACCCAAATCATTGAACGGTTCGCTCAAGGACTTTACTGTCAAACGCCTGGAGGCCGCCGGCCACCAGGTGCAGGTCTCCGATCTATACGCGATGGACTGGAAAGCCTCACTGGATGCCGATGACAGTCCTGGCCGGCCAGCCGAATCGCGGTTCAATCCTTCGCTGGACTCAAAGCATGCGTTTGAAGAGGGTCGACAAAGCCAGGACATCGTCCTCGAACAGGAAAAACTGCTCTGGGCCGATGCCGTCATTCTGCAGTTTCCGCTGTGGTGGTTCTCGATGCCGGCGATTCTCAAAGGCTGGGTGGAACGCGTCTATGCCTATGGGTTTGCCTATGGCGTGGGGGAACACTCCGATGCGCGCTGGGGCAACCGCTATGGGGAAGGTACGCTGGCGGGCAAACGGGCGATGCTGATCGTCACTGCAGGTGGATGGGAGTCTCATTACAGCCCTCGGGGCATCAATGGGCCCATCGATGATCTGTTATTCCCCATCCAGCACGGCGTACTGTTTTACCCCGGCTTCGACGTGCTGCCACCGTTCGTGATCTATCGCACCAGCCGAATGGATGAGGAGAGATTTTCGACGACCTGCGACGCGCTCGGCCAACGGCTTGATGACCTATGGAAGACCGCACCGATTCCTTTCCGACCGCAGAATGCTGGGGCGTATGACATTCCGCAACTCACATTGCGCGCGGAAGTTGCTTCGGATCAGTCTGGCTTTGCGGCTCACGTTGGACAGGCAGAGCGTGAGAAACCAAGCGTACATGCGCCAAACGCAAAAGCGATTGCCGTGAGTTAAGCCGTAATGCGATCTGTAGCAGCTGTCGAAGCCTGCGTCAGGCTTGTAGCAGCTGTCGAGCTCGCGAGGCTGCGTTCGGCTGCGAAGCAGTCGTGAATCCGGTGAACTCGGTCTGCCTGATGTACCGCAATTTCTGAATTTACGACTGCTTCGCAGCCGAACGCAGCCTTCGGCAGCTGCTACAAAGAACGCGTCGGGCTGAAATAATTTAACCGGCTCGCAAACACGAAAAAGCCCGCACAAGGCGGGCTTCTGAAATCGATGTAGGTGGCCAGCGCTGGTCTCTGGCTTACAAGGTTTATCGGGCCTCTCACAGAACAGAAAATTGTTGCTTTCGGCTGTTCTGCCTCACACGGCATAAGGGCTGGATCTCAGCGCGGAGATCTTTCTAACCGTGTACCCTTGGGAGCGCGCCCCACGCTTCCTCGCTATCCCTTTGCGCATCAGTCTGCGTCTTCACCTACAGCTTCAGAATAGCAAATCGTTCGAAGGCTGGGTCGGAGTTTTTAGACCGATTCTTTTCTAGGGGGATGACTGCAGAATGGAAAAATACTAACGCCGCAAGACGGACTTGATTACGCCTTTGTGGAGCTGCCGAAGGCTGCGATCTTTTGATCTTCAGCACATGACAGTCCACGATTCGTTGAACGGAAAAATTGTGGTCTGTCCCGGTATTTCACGAGCGTCAGTTTCGAACACCACTGTCATGTTTACCACCCGAAAGGAAATCCCGGGACAGACCACGATTTCAAAAATCGTTGAATGGAAAAATCGTGTATGGCATCCAAATCCAAATGCCTACCCGATCGGCGTAGATATCGTCTTGAATCTCACTCTGCTCGCGACTGTGTGAGCGACCACATCCAGACGCTCAATACTACGAGCAATACCAAGGCGAGCACGCTTGGCCACAGGGGCATGGGATACCCATTAACGAGAACCTCGGGGCGAATAATCAGGCGCCCCAGTTGCGCCAAGGCCATCAGTGCGTAGACGGTGCCGGCCACTCGCAGCCCAATGATCCGGGATTTCATGCTGTTCTCCTCGACCTGAATATGAACGTAACAGGCGAGCAAAAGCGTTGTTTTTTGCCGGCCCAGTGTGTGAAGTCATGAAGGGGCGGCCAGCCTTGGCGCTCCTCTCCTCCCGCTCGGAAACCACTATCCAACCCTGGCCTTCACCAGAGGTCGGGGACCAATCTCCACCGGACTCGACGGGTGTAATCGTCATACCCTGCAAGCTCGGACCGCAACAGCTGGTCCTCCAATGCCGTGCGCAAGACGAGTAACGCCGACGCCAGCGCGGCGGGCACCAGTGCCCAGAACGAACCCAGCGCAAGGGCCATGCCGAAGAACAGGAACAGTGCGGCGATGTACCCGGGGTGACGCACGAAACGGTAAGGGCCGCGATCGATCACGCGCTGATGCCGCTCGACCTGGATGCGCACACCTGGTTCGAAGAACGGATTCACTGCCTGCGCCCAGCCCGTCACCGCGATGCCCGCCAGCACAGCGATGTAGCCGCCTAGCACCAACCAGGCCGGTACCGCCGACCAATGGAAACGCCCGGCATCGATCGCCGCGACCGGCAGGACCGCCGTCATCGTCGGCAATATGAGCGCCAGCAGCGCTTTGTCCCAACTTTTAGTGCCTGGCTGAATCCGGCTGCGCGCGCGAAAGATCACAGGGTTGACCCACGCCAGGACAAGGCCTGACGCGCCCAAAGCCAAAATCAGAACGATCAGCAATACCCATCCGGGCCGCCAGGCAATGGTGCCAGCCGGCAGGAAGATCAATACCAGCAGCGCAAGCGGCAGGCCGATCCCATAAGTGATGGCCGTACGGCGTGACATCGCCTTCGGTTCCTGGGGAGTTTCTGTCTTTTCCATTTTGCTTGGCATATTCGATAGGCCCGCAAATGGAGTCTAGAGTTCCCCTAACCACCGAGCGACGTGATCGAGGGAACTCCCATGCCCGCCACAGCAGAATCCCGAGCGCGCACCCGCGCATTCGCACGCGTCATTGGGCCTTGGCTGCTCATCGTGCCCGGCATCATCGCCGTGCGGGCGCCAGACATGGGGCCACTGGCGGCCGACTTCTTCGCGAGCCCGCTCACCGTGTGGTTTGCCGGCGCCCTGCTGTTGTTCGGTGGCCTGCTGATCATCGCGTTCCATCAATATTGGTCGAACGCCGCGGCGGTTGTGATTTCCCTGTTCGGTTGGTTCCTGGCGCTTCGCGGCGCTGTACTCCTGGCCGCGCCGCAACTGATTGAACGTGGCGTGGCGGTATCGGCGAGGGTGCCGTTGCTGGTGCAAGTCGGCTTCGGCGTCGCCGTGCTGATCGGTCTCTGGCTCACTTATGTCGGCTGGATTGCCAAGCCCGATGCGTCGCCGGCAAAGGGCGTTTTATAAGCATGAGCACGCAGTAAATCTGGAATTCCACTCTACGAACGCAACACCCCTATGCCCGCCGATACTTCTCAACGCGCTCCAGATCCTCCCAGGACGGCTGGGCAATCCGCGACAAGTCGCTGTTCTCTTCCAGATCCGCCAGTTTCACCACCCGCCCGATCGGGTTCTGCGCCGCACGCTCGACAAACTCCTCGTAGGACTCGTCCGGCACCTTGGTCACCGACGCAATTGCCATCAGCACCGTTTCGCTGAAGCCTTCGTTACGCAGATCATCGAAGCTGATGCCGCAGTCCTCGACCACGTCATGCAGCACCGCGACGATGCGCTCTTCCAGCGTGTTCACCCGCAGCATGACTCTCAGTGGATGCAAGATGTAAGGCGCGCCGCCCTTGTCCACCTGCCCCTCATGCGCTGCGGCGGCGATGGCAATGGCGCGTTCCAGTGTTTGACTCATGGGATTTTCCTCGGGTTAAACGCCGTAACGGCCGCTGAAATGAATGTTGCGTTTGAAACAAACTGCAATCGCCTTCCACCGCCCCACAGGCTTCGCGCCCTCAGCGTGACGTTCGAGAATCATCGACACCAGCGTCGCCTGATCGACGCCCGGATGACTCTCCACCAGCTCTGCGACCCAGCCACAACCGGACTTCTGCAAATGCAGACGCCACTCACCCAGCCAAGCCTCAAGCTCCGACACCGCCAACCACGCCGCCCCACCCTGCTCGCAATGACCGCCACCGATGGACTGTTCGAAACAAAAAGGCTTGTCAGGGCAGGAAAGGTCGATGTGGAAGAGGTAAATGTCCTGAGTTGTGTGCTGCGCCGTAGGGGCGTTGTTGCGGCTGCCGATTTCGATCATGGGCGCGTTCCATCCTTGAATTCCCGTTGGCTTTCAGTCTACGACGGTGGCGGCGCTGAACGGAAGCAAGCGACCTCACCGCCGAAAATCCCGCGCCTGATCGTTCGATGAACACGCGGCCAGGATTTTGAAGTCTGAGAATCTCGTAGGAAATAACCGTTTGTGGCGAGGGAGCTTGCTCCCGCTGGGCTGCGAAGCAGCTCCAAACCCTACTAGCCCGTTTCCTCAGACACACCGTAGCACCCGGTTTTGCGGCGGCTGCGCCACCGAACGGGGGCAAGCCCCCTCGCCACAGTGACCGCGTGTGGTCCTACAGCCCGGTTGCGGCTACCAAAATGGCTGCCTAGAGTGGGTCTGTCGCTGACCGCAGTTAGCGATAGGGTTTCGCAGCCCCAAGGAGAGATGGCCTTCACCGTCGAATGAAAATTCTGGCAAAATTCGCCCGCGTTTCATTTCATGGCGGTTGTGCGTGGGAGACTTTCGAGTCTGCCGGGTTTAGGTCATCTCTCGGTCTGCGAACCCGCGTACAGCTGCCACCCAATTGTTTCGCAGCGAAAAGGTGGCACCTCTATTTACTTTCTTAGAGAACTACCAATGACCACGAACAACCCGCTCCGCCACTACACCCCGATGTCCCACCACGCCACCGACCACCCCGTCCTCCTCATCGACGCCGATGCCCCGCTACGCGAACTCCACAACTGCCTCAGCGAACGCCTCAACGCCGTCCTCAAATACCTCAACCTCATGGCCTGCACCAGCCTCCCCGACTACGCCGAGCACGACATCAACACCGTCACCAACATCGCCCGGATCATGGTCCAGGATGTGAGCGATGTGTTTCGGGTGATTGAGCAGCGTGGTTTTGATACGCCGTAAAATCAAAAAGGTGACAGATCCATTTGTTTAAATAGATCTGTCACCTTTTTCGAGGTCGCGCTCAGACAATCGAGTGATTTGCCGCATGTCCCGGTTGTGCGCAGAGATCAATGCCAAGGGCATGGATGACCTTTAGAACCGTATCAAAACGTGGTTTCGCGCCTGGCGCGAAAGCCTTGTACAGGCTTTCGCGGCCCATTCCAGAATCCTTGGCAATTTGTGTCATGCCACGGGCCTTTACCACGTAGCCAATAGCACGAAGAAATTCTTCGTTGTCGCCGTCTGCCAGTACCTGAGAGAGGTACTCGCTGATGGCTTCGTCGCTGTCGAGTAGTGCCGCCATGTCGAAGGTAGTCAACGTGTGGCCCATTTTTAAACCTCCCTTGCCAATTTTTTCGCCCGTCGGATATCGGTGTTTTGCGAAGACTTGTCACCACCGGCCAGCAAAACGATGACTGCGCCATTTCTCATAGTGAAGTAAACCCGATAGCCAGCGCCGACATCCACGCGCATTTCGGAGACACCATCACCTACCGGCTTGATATCGCCTAGATTACCCGCAGAGGCACGGTCAATGCGACGAGCGATTGCAACCTTGGCCCGCAAGTCGCGAATCGAGGCATGCCATGCCACGAAGATTGTGGTTTGCTGAACAAGATAATTCATTGCTCGACTGTATCCATGTGAATACAGACGAGCAGTCAGGCCATTCTCTGGTCCAGTGTGTTTTTTCCCCGAATCGTGTAGGCAGCATGACGAAACGGTTACTGATGATTCGAGACTTCTCGCAAGCCCTATCTCCAGGGCCCGCAAGACAACACCAATCAGTAAACCTGCACCCGCCACAACTCCCGCGACGAAGAACCCGCCGACATCGGCAACCGACCATGCAACGTCCGATAGTTATCAATCAGCACCAAATCCCCCTCACTCCATTGATGGGCAATCATGCAATCCGGGTCATAAACCAGCGAGTTGACCTGTTCCAACAACGCCTGTTGAGCCTCCTCGTCATGGTCCTGCACAGACTGGCTCAGGGTCTGCAGTGTCGAGTCGGTGCCCTCTTGGTAACGCAGGATGAGTTCGCCGCTGCGGGGGTGATGATCCACCAGGCTGTACATGCGCGGTGAGCCACCGAAGTAGGTCATTTTGGTGTAGTAGGTGATGTTCACATCCTGCCATTGTCGGGCGACTTGCTGCCCGACTTTGCGCAGTACGTTTCGGCTGTCGACGATGGTGGTCTGGCCCTCGCCCGGTTGCGGCGCTGTCTTGCAATACAGCATGAATTTACTGGCGCAGAATTTCGGATTGCGCTGAACCTGTGCGTCGCTGTCGGGCAGCATGTTCAGGTCCCAGTGCAAAGGCGTTTTCTCTAGCGAGTGCACCACGCCTTGCGGTTTGTCCGCGGGTTTGACCACGTGCACGGCGCCGAAGGCCCATTCGTACAGCGTGCCGAAACGTTCGCAGCTGCGAGCAAAACTGTCCTGGTCGTCGAAGCGGCAGCCCTTGAGGCAGACGAAACCGAAGGTTTCCACCAGTGCCTCCAGCAGGCCCGTGGACAGTCGTTCGAAACCCAGCCCCAACGGGTCTCGCACTACCAGGCCAAAGAGCGGAAGTTTTTGCAGTTCGTATTCGAAGCCTTTGGCCTGCGGGTTTTCTGTTTGGTGGTAGAGCCACGGCCGCCCTTGCCAAGTGACCAGCACATGGTGGTCGAGGTCGACCTGAGCGCGTGCGCGAAGGCTCTGGCTGCCATCGATGTTGCACACCGGCACGGCATGCCAGGGGCTGTCGACACGGGTCAGCCCTTCGGCCAAGCCGAAGGTGAATTTGGGCCCGGCATTGCTGTATTGATGGACCGACAATCGAATGTCATCGCCGAAGAAACGATCCACTGCCGCATTCAATGCCTGTCCGCGAAACATCATTTGGTAGGCTTTGAAGTTGATTTGCTGCAGGTACTCGTCCTCGCTCTGCCCGTCTTCACGGCACAGACGCAGGTCGTTGTAGAGGTGGCTGCAGAGGTGGTCATGTGCCTGGCTGAGGGATTCATCGTGCCGGCTCTGCTCGATCAGATCCCCAAGGTTTTTCCAGGGCAGACGGGCCTGCTTGATCAGGCTGGCGCGAACCGACTCGGCACTTTGGGCCTGAGGGAACAGGTCTTCCATGCTGACCCACTGAATCGTATGGGTGGTGCACAGTTCACGCAACGCCCGGTTGTAGGTCTCGCGAACGTCGTCGGCCACCCCGACGATGTCGTTGAAGGTCGTTCCGTCACTGAGGATCGACACCACACAGCCCGGTGCGTGCAACGCGGCGATGGCTTGGCCGAGTTGGTCGAGGCGCTCGATGGCGATGACTTCGCCATAATCCGGCAACACGCCGAATGTCTGGTCAGTGGCGTTCGGCGACTTGCAGGGAAAACCTGGCAGTACCAGACGCACCGGCAGGCTCTGATCGAAGCAATGCCCCAGGCGTAGCGCGAGATGCGCTCTGCCTTGTGTGTCGAAACAATCATCCGTGCCTTTGAGCAGATAACCCGCGAGCAAATCGCTGACGGCAGCGATCCATGCGTCTCTATGTTCCATAGAACAACTTCCTTGAGAGTGTGTGTATCAATAGGATTTAACAGTGTCGCCATGTTCGGTGAACGCATGCGCTGTTCCGCAGACTTGCTGCAGAATGCGCAGCAACCCGGCCGGCTGTTCGCAGCAGAAGTTCGGGGCTTGGGCCTGCAATGCTGGGGTCAGGCCATATCCCCAGGTGACCGCCGCCGAGTACATGCCTGCAGCACGGGCGGTCTTCAGATCGATCTCGGTGTCACCGACGAACAAACAGCGTTGCGGATCAACCGACAATCGCCGGGCGGCTTCCCATGCCACATCCGGCTGAGGTTTGAGCGCCCTGCCCGCGCGATGCCCCAGAATCGTCCCGAAGGTATTCTGTGGAAGCAGCGCATCGGCTACTTGCCGAGCCATGTCCTCAGTCTTGTTGGTCACGATTGCCAACGGCACGTGTAACTGGCGACAGCCTTCAAGCAAGGCAAGCACACCGCTGAATGGCCGGGAAAATTGAACAAGGTTGTTTTGATACAGCGCCACATAGCGCTGGTGCAGGGCGACCGCATCGGCTATGCCGAACTGCGTGGCAAGCTGCTCGATCATCGCCGTGACCCCGCCGCCGATGTAACCCCGCACTGTTTGCGCCGTCTGCGCCGGGCAACCGTGTTCGAGCAACACTTGGTTCAGGCACCACGTGATGTCAGGCAAGGTGTCGACCAAGGTCCCATCCAAATCGAAGAGTACGGCTTCGACCCGCAACCGAGACGTCATCATTGAGCACTGGCGTAGTGACAAGGACGCCCCTTGCGAAACACCAGGCGGTGGTAGCGCTCATCGACATTGCTGCGTTTTTCGAGGGTGACCACACCTCGCCGCTTGATAGCCACCGAATGCCAGGGCGTACGCCACAGGTCACTGGTTGGCACCAACCGGATACCGATTTTCGTCGACACCGCCAGTTGCGGGTGAATCGACAGGCGCAGGCAATTCGGGTAGCGCGCCTGTAACAGCGCACTCCAGGCTTCACTGCGCTGGATCACCCGCTGCGAGGCCGGCTTGGCGATTTTCTTCACCGCATTAAGGCTCATGCCGGCGAATACTTTGAGCCCCGAGTAATCCTCGGAAAGAAAGCGATGGATACCGCAGTACATCAACATCATGTGCGGATCATCCTTGAAACGCTGCTGCAACAAGACCAATGATTGACCGTGCTCAATCATCATCTCCTCACGCATGGCGTCCAGACAATCAAGCGGAGGATAGGCATCCCTGAGGTCGAAATGGGCGAACGTGCCGGGATAGTGCTGTTCGGCGTAGTCCTGGATAGAGTCGGTGTAGGCCTTAACGTCTGCATCGGGAACATGCACCAAGTCAGAGAACACATAGCCATCGGAGCAGATATGAATCAGCGCTCCCGGTGCGTAGATCTCCTGGATCTCCTTGCACAGGCGATGTAACTCGTCGATTGCGTGATGTTCAGCAAGATCGGGTAGATGGCTGAGGGTTTTCTTGCGGCTGGGCGACTTGCCGGGAAAGGCTGGCAAGACCATTTCGACCTTGCGACCGCTCTCGACCGCCTGCATTACTTTCGCCAGATGGGGTTCCAGCACCTGTAATGAAAGTTCGTGATCCTCCCCCGGGGCAAGGCTACGACGTCGAAACAGGCATTCGAGGATTTGCTGGGCAATGTTCATGTGTGGAGTGTTCTGATGCTCGTGCACCAGCTGACCGCACACCTGTTGAGCAACGGTGTTTGAACCTTGCATAGACAATCCCTTGTGTGGTGAATAACGGCCATTTTTTTGGCCGTCAGCAGATATGCCTTACCTGCGGGCGGCTAAATTCCTACAAGTCGTTAGGACTGTCAATCGTGGCAATCAGGAATATTGCGGGCTGCACGAGCTCCTCCGGGTCTCCTGTCGGTGAAGCAATCAATTCTGTCTAGCCCTTTCACCATCGGAACACAAGCCAGCTGAAGCCCGGAGGGCGAATGGTAAATAGCAGGTTTGTCACCCACGAAACCGCAGCGCCGGTAAAAGTCAGCTGCGTTCAACGTGGCGTCGAGATTGACTTCCCTCAGCCCCAAATCCCGTGCCAGGGATTCAAGGTAGTCCAAGACTCTCAAGCCAATGCCTCGTTGCATAAAGCTCGGGAGGACAAAGATCGCGCCGATTTCGCTCCTCTCCAGATCAAGCATTCCTGTCGCCACCGGCTCCCCCTGAATACAGCCCAGATAAAAGTGTTTATCCATCAGGTCGCTATATCCGTCCTTGGCTGCTCCTGCCGTCCAGGCCAGCATTTGCTCCGTGGTATAGGCACCGATGCATTGATGCCGTATCGCTTGAAGGCGAATGTCGAACGCCGTTTGGGCATCGCTGTGCGTGGCGCGTCTAATCTCGAACATTTCATTCTCCGTTAGCCATCGGTAGACGGAGAACTAAAAAGCCCCGTCCATTTCTGGCGGGGCCTTGGGTGATTACGTCAAATTCTGTGAACGCATGACCTCATGGCCCGCCGGAAGCGGTCATGTAGGAGCACATCATGTTCATGCGGCGTGTGTAGGTCATGGGCCGATAGTGTTTTGGATGATCCGGGTTGTCAATTGTGGAGCGCAATGATTAGGAACAGTACCCGGATTTACGACTGCTTCGCAGCCGAACGCAGCCTTCGGTTGCTGCAGGTTTGATGTTCGCTATCGGTATCAGAAGTTCGCCGGGGTGTTGGCGCTGATGATCTCCGCCTCATCCGCCCCAATATTGCGAAATCGATGCGGCAGCGTCGTCGGAAAGTAATACCCATCCCCGGCATTCAACACACTAATCTGCCCATCAACGGTGAGCTCAACCGTGCCACGGGTAACGAGCCCACACTCCTCCCCTTCAGCATGCACGATGGGTTCTTCGCCAGAACTCGCCCCAGGCGCGTACTGCTCGCGCAAAAGCCGCATCTGCCGACTCGGTACCGAAGCGCCAATCAGCAACAACCGCAGACCATGACGGCCGAGATCCGGCTGTTCATTGGCGCGGAACACGTATTGGTGTTCGCGAGGCGGTTGGTCGAAGGTGAAGAAGTCCGCCAAGGACATGGGGATGCCTTCGAGCAGTTTTTTAAGGGAGCTGACGGAGGGACTGACGCGATTCTGTTCGATCAGGGAAATGGTGGCATTGGTGACGCCGCTACGCCGTGCCAGCTCGCGCTGGGACAGTTTGTAGCTTTCGCGTACTAATTTGAGTCGTGAGCCCGTGTCCATGACAGCCTTATGCGAAGAATACTTAAGGGGTAATGGGGGTGGGTGGCGGGCGACTGGTGGCCGCGGGTTACGCCGTTTCCCGTCCCGGAACCGTGAAAGGCGGGTATTAAATCACGTTTGTTGGTGTTGCTCAGCAGGTTCGATAAACGGCAGATAAATCAAATAGGTGAATGATAGTCGTCCGCCCATTTACGAAACCCGTGGGAGCGGGCTTGCCCGCGATGGCGGTGTGTCAGCCGACATCTATGTTGACTGTGCTGTCCTCATCGCGGGCAAGCCCGCTCCCACAGTGATCGGTGTTGTACGAAAGATTTGTGTATGTCGCCAATTTCCTTGTGGGAGCGAGCCTGCTCGCGATGGCGGTGTTTCAGGCGACATCGATGGCGGCTGATAGGGCCTCATCGCGAGCAGGCTCGCTCCCACAGTTGGTCCGGGTTGACCACACATTTGGTGTTCGGCCTGAATCCCTGTGGGAGCGGGCTTGCCCGCGATGGCGGTGTGTCAGGTGACATTGATGTTGAGGTGCTGACCTCTTCGCGGGCAAGCCCGCTCCCACAGTGGTCGGTGTTGTTCGCAAAATTTGTGTATGTCGCCAGTTTCCTTGTGGGAGCGAGCCTGCTCGCGATGGCGGTGTATCAGGCGACATCGATGGCGGCTGATAGGGCCTCATCGCGAGCAGGCTCGCTCCCACAGTTGGTCCGGGTTGACCACACATTTGGTGTTCGGCCTGAATCCCTGTGGGAGCGGGCTTGCCCGCGATGGCGGTGTGTCAGGTGACATTGATGTTGAGGTGCTGACCTCTTCGCGGGCAAGCCCGCTCCCACAGTGATCGGTGTTGTTCGAAAGATTTGTGTATGTCACCAATTCCCTTCTGGGAGCGGTGCCCTGCTATGACTGGCATTAGCCGGCGGCACATTTTTGGGATGGCCGCCGGCAAGGTTCTACTTAGATGCCGAACCGGTCGCGTAGCGCGTAATACGCGGCGCCCATGGCGGTGAGTGGGGCCTGGAAGGTGCGGCCGCCGAGCATGGGCATGTGTGGCAGGGAGGCGAAAGCATCGAAGCGTTCGGCGTCGCCGCGGATCATTTCCGAGATCAGTTTGCCGGCCAGGTGCGAGCAGGTGACGCCGTGGCCGCTGTAGCCTTGCATGTAGTAGGCGTTTTTTTCGATGCGGCCGAATTGCGGCATGCGGGACATGGTCAGCAGGAAGTTGCCGGTCCAGCGGTAGTCGATTTTCACGTCCTTGAGTTGCGGGAAGGTTTTAAGGATTTTTGGTTTGATCAGTTGCTCGATGTCGTCGGGCTCACGGGCGCCGTAGACCACGCCGCCGCCGTACAGCAGACGGTTGTCGGCGGTGAGACGGTAGTAGTCGAGCAGGTAGTTGCAGTCTTCGACGCAGTAGTTGTTGGTGATCAGGCTGCGGGCGACTCTTTCGGACAGCGGCTCAGTGACGACGATTTGCGAACCGCAGGGCATGCTTTTGCGCGTGACGCGGTTGTCGAGGTCTTGAGGCAGGTAGGCGTTGCCGGCGATCAGCAGGTACTTGGCCCGCACCACGCCTTTGGCGGTGCGCACGGTGATCGGTTCGCCGTAGGTGATTTCCACGGCGGCGGATTGTTCGTAGATTTTGCCGCCCAGACTGATGATCGCGGCGGCTTCACCGAGGGCCAGGTTCAGCGGGTGGACGTGGCCGCCCTGCATGTCGAGCAGGCCGCCGACGTAGTTGTCGCAACCGACTTCGCGCTTGATGTCAGCCGCGTCGAGCATTCTCAGGTTTTTGTTGCCGTAACGCTCCCAGCTGCTCTTCTGCTCAGCCAGGCCGTTGAGTTGCTTTTTGTTCAGCGCTGCGAAGATGCCGCCGGGGCGGTAGTCGCATTTGATGTCGTACTCTTTGATGCGCGAGCGGATGATGTCGGCGCCTTCAAAGATCATGCTGCCGAGCACTTCGGCGGTTTTGTCGCCGTAGCGTTCTTCGATCACATCAACGTCGCGACTGTAGGAGTTGACCAGTTGACCGCCGTTGCGACCGCTGGCGCCGAAGCCGACTTTGGCGGCTTCCAGTACGGTGACGCTGTAGCCCGCTTCGCTGAGGAACAGCGCCGAGGACAGACCGGTGTAGCCGGCGCCGATCACGCAGACGTCGCAGTCCACCGCTTGTTCCAGCACCGGGAAGTCACCGGTGAAGTTGCGGGTTGCGGCGTAGTAGCTGTTTACATGTGCTTGTTTCATACATTTCTCCGAAGGCCGCCGGCGTGTACCGGCAACCACCGCTGTAAAAGTGTTAGAGCTTGATCCAGGTCGCTTTGAGTTCGGTGTATTTGTCGAACGCATGCAGCGATTTGTCCCGACCATTACCCGACTGCTTGAACCCGCCGAACGGCGCGGTCATGTCGCCGCCGTCGTACTGATTGACCCAGACACTGCCGGCGCGCAAGCCGCGAGCGAAGGTATGGGCCTTGCTCAGGTTGCTGGTCCAGACACCGGCAGCCAGACCGAAGATGCTGTCGTTGGCGATCTGCAGGGCTTCTTCAGCAGTGTCGAAGGTGATCAGCGACAGCACCGGGCCGAAGATTTCTTCCCGGGCGATGGTCATGGCGTTGGTCACGCCGTCGAAAATTGCCGGTTCCACGTACAGGCCACCGGTGCCTTCGAGGGTACGATTGCCGCCAGCGATCAGTTGCGCACCCTGGTCTTTACCGATCTGGATGTAGCGCAGCACGTTGTCCAGTTGGCGCTGATCGACGACCGCGCCGACGGTGGTTTCAGGATCGAGGGCGTGGCCCGGTTTCCAGGCTTGCAGCGCTTCCACCAGCAGCGGAATGAACTGCTCGCGAATCGAGCGCTCCACCAACAAGCGCGAACCGGCGGTGCAGACTTCGCCTTGGTTGAAGGCAATCGCGCTGACCGCCGCTTGTGCTGCCGCGCGCAAATCCGGCGCATCGGCGAACACCACGTTCGGGCTCTTCCCGCCCGCCTCCAGCCAGACGCGTTTCATGTTGCTTTGCCCGGCGTAGATCAGCAGTTGCTTGGCAATCGCGGTCGAGCCGGTGAAGGCCAGCACGTCGACGTCCATGTGCAACGCCAGCGCCTTGCCGACGGTGTGACCGAAGCCTGGCAGGACGTTAAACACGCCTTTGGGGATGCCGGCGTCGAGGGCCAACTGCGCGATGCGAATCGCCGTCAGCGGTGACTTTTCCGAAGGCTTGAGGATGAACGAGTTGCCTGCCGCCAGGGCCGGGGCGAACTTCCAGCTGGCCATGATCAGCGGGAAATTCCACGGCACGATGGCGGCGACGACGCCTGTCGGCTCGCGGGTAATGAGACCGAGTTGGTCGTGGGGTGTGGCGGCGACTTCGTCGTAGATTTTGTCGATGGCTTCGGCGCTCCAGCGGATCGCGTTGGCGGTCGCTGGGATGTCGATGCTCATGGAATCGCTGATCGGTTTGCCCATATCGAGGGTTTCGAGCAGCGCCAGTTCTTCCTGGTTTTGCAGAATCAGATCAGCGAAACGAATCAGGACGCGCTTGCGCTCGGCCGGGGGCAGTTTGGACCAGATGCCGGACTCGAAGGTGCGGCGTGCAACCTGCACGGCGGCATTGGCGTCGGCTTCGTCGGTGCTGGCGATGTTCGCCAGGAAGCGGCTGTCGACCGGGCTGATGCATTCGAAGGTATCGCCGCTGAGTGCCGGGCGGTATTGGCCGTCGATGAATGCGCGGCCTTCTAGTGTGAGGGACTGGAAGCGTTGCTCCCAGTCGCTGCGAGTGTTTGTCATGGTTGTGACTCTACGCAGAGGAATAGTTGATCGTTGGGCTGACTGCCAGTCAGTTAAAGATTTGAAATGCAATCCCTGTGGGAGCGGGCTTGCCCGCGATTGCGGTGTATCAGGCGCCATTAATGTTGGCGGTGATGACGCCATCGCGGGCAAGCCCGCTCCCACAGGGTGGGCGGTGTACACATGATCTGTGTACGCCCACCTTTCATCCTTGACTGACGGTGTTTGACCCATCAAACCGTATGCAAGTACCAGTTGTACTCAAGGTCCGAAATGGAGTTTTCGAACTCGGCCAGTTCGCTTTCCTTGCACGCGACGAACACGTCGATGTACAGCGGGTCGATGTAGCGCGCCATGACTTCGCTGTCGTCCAGCTCACGCAAAGCATCGCGCAGGTTGTTCGGCAGGCTTTGCTCGTTCTGCTCGTAGCTGTTGCCTTCCACCGGGGCGCCCGGTTCGATTTCGTTGGTCAGGCCGTGGTGAATACCGGCCAGCACCGACGCCATCAGCAGGTACGGGTTGGCATCGGCACCCGCAACGCGGTGTTCGATGCGCACGGCGTCCGCCGAACCGGTTGGCACGCGTACCGCAACGGTACGGTTGTCGATGCCCCAGCTTGGCGAGTTCGGTACATAGAACTGCGCGCCGAAACGGCGGTACGAGTTGACGTTCGGGCAGAGGAACGCCATCTGCGCCGGCAGGGTCTCGAGCACACCGCCGATCGCGTGACGCAGTGCGGCGTTCTGCTCGGGATCCTCGCTGGCAAAGATGTTGTTGCCTTCTTTGTCGAGAATCGAAATGTGTACGTGCAAACCATTGCCCGCCTGGCCCGGATACGGCTTGGCCATGAAGGTGGTGTCCATCTCGTGGTCGTAGGCGATGTTCTTCACCAGACGCTTGAGCAACACCGCGTAGTCGCAGGCCTTTATAGGGTCGGAGACGTGGTGCAGGTTCACTTCGAATTGCGCCGGGGCGCTTTCCTTGACGATAGCGTCAGCGGGGATGCCCTGCTCTTTCGCGCCTTCGAGGATGTCTTGCAGGCAATCGACGTATTCGTCCAGATCATCGATCAGATACACCTGAGTCGAGTGCGGGCGTTTGCCGGACACCGGCGAGCGTGGCGACTGCGGACGACCGTTCACGTTGTCCTGGTCGATCAGATAGAACTCCAGTTCGAACGCCGCGCAAATGGTCAGGCCCATGTCATCGAACTTGCTCACCACCTGACGCAACACTTCACGCGGGTCAGCGAAGAACGGCTGGCCTTCGAGTTCGTGCATGGTCATTAACAGCTGCGCGGTCGGGCGCTTCTGCCAGGGTTCGATGCTGAGGGTATTGGGGATGGGGAAGCAGATGCGATCCGAGTCGCCGATGTCCAGACCCAGGCCGGTGCTTTCCACCGTAGAACCGTTGATGTCCAGGGCAAACAGTGACGCCGGGAGGTTAATGCCTTTTTCGTAAACCTTATGAAGACTGGTGCGTTCGATGCGCTTGCCGCGCACCACACCGTTCATATCCGCAATCAGAAGGTCGACGTACAAAACCTCAGGATATTTCTTAAGGAATGCGTTTGCTTCGTTGAGTTGAACGGCACGCAGAGGGACCGACATGATGCACCTATTAGCTGTTAATTATTATGTTCACTACCTTGTTGCGAGCCCAGTCAACCCGAACGGCAAAGTGAAGTCAATAGCGAACACTTGACCTCTCAACCTTTATTTACGGGCCTTTTTTGGGGCCATGAGTGCCAGATCAGTCTTGCGCGCCACGTAATTCCTGAAGATCAGACGCCTGGCGTTTAGAATTTTTTACATGAGAGTTGTTAATTAAAATCAACAAGGCTAAGCTCCGGAAAAGCTCGTTCAAGTGTGAAACTTCGAGGTGATAAAAATGGCATTCAAGCCATTGATCGGCGTTACTGCGTGCGTCAAACAGATTGGCCTGCACCCCTACCACGTCAGCGGCGACAAGTATTTGCGCGCTGTCAGCGTCGCGGCTTTGGGGTTGCCCGTGGTCATTCCTTCCTTAGGCGATCTGACCGAAATCGATGACCTGCTCGCGCAGTTCGACGGTCTGTTGCTGACCGGCTCGCCATCAAATGTGGAACCCTTCCACTATCAAGGCCCGGCCAGTGCCCCCGGCACGGATCACGATCCGCAACGGGACGCCACCACCCTGCCCTTATTGCGCGCAGCTATTGCCGCCGGTGTTCCGGTGCTCGGCATCTGCCGGGGCTTTCAGGAAATGAACGTGGCGTTCGGCGGCAGCCTGCATCAGAAGGTGCACGACCTACCCGGCTACCTTGATCATCGCGAAGCGGATCACCCGGACCTGGTTGTGCAATACGCGCCTGCTCATGCGGTCAACGTGCAGCGAGGTGGCGTGT
The DNA here is from genome assembly GCF_016650735.1 of Pseudomonas sp. TH37. Lineage (NCBI taxonomy): Bacteria > Pseudomonadati > Pseudomonadota > Gammaproteobacteria > Pseudomonadales > Pseudomonadaceae > Pseudomonas > Pseudomonas sp. TH37. Next base: position 372,285 of record NZ_JAEKFD010000002.1, on the reverse strand, counting down.
TCGAAGCGCTGGACCTGCCACAGATGTTCCAGGTCAATTCGATTCACAGCCAGGGCATCGACCAGCTCGCTCCCGGCCTGCGCGCTGAAGCTGTCGCGCCAGATGGTTTGATCGAGGCGATCTCCGTCGAGCACAGCAAGGCCTTCGCCGTCGGCGTGCAATGGCACCCGGAATGGCAGGTGCTTTCGAATCCGCCCTATTTGAGTATTTTCCAGGCGTTTGGCGAAGCGTGCCGGCAACGGGCGGCGCTGCGTAATACGCGCTGACTTCAAAAAGTACTCCACGATTTAACTGCCCCCGTGAGTCTGGCGGGCGTGCCTTTGCGCGCCGGTCGCTCACGTAATAGATGAACCGCAATAACAACAAGTACGACCAGGCAGCCAGGATGGCGGTGCCGAATAAGCCCGACTGGTACGGGTCAGTGATTCAAACGCAAACCCCTGTGGGAGCGGGCTTGCCCGCGATGACGGTGTGTCAGTCGACATTATCGTTACCTGACACACCGCTTTCGCGGGCAAGCCCGCTCCCACAGGGATCTTCGTTTGAATTGACTGGCACCGTACGGCTTGGGCTTGCAATCAACTACTAAGTCAGGCCGCGTTGGCCCGACGACTGAAACCTGTTGGGAGTTTCATATGGCAAACGCCTCCAGCATCTACAGGAAGGCTCTTGAAGGTCACCAGGCACCGAAAAAGGTGTTGGTGAAAGTCGACCGCGTCACCAAGAAATTCGACGAAACCACCGCCGTGGACGATGTGTCCCTGGAGATCCATCAAGGGGAAATCTTCGCCCTGCTCGGCGGTTCCGGCTCGGGTAAATCGACGCTGCTGCGCATGCTCGCCGGCTTCGAGCGCCCGACCGAAGGGCGGATTTTGCTCGACGGTGTCGACATCACCGACATGCCACCGTACGAACGGCCGATCAACATGATGTTCCAGTCTTACGCACTGTTCCCGCACATGACGGTGGAGCAGAACATCGCCTTCGGTCTCAAGCAGGACCGCTTGCCCGCCAGCGAAATCGACGCCCGTGTCGAAGAGATGCTGCGGCTGGTGCACATGACCCAGTACGCCAAACGCAAACCCCATCAGTTGTCCGGCGGACAGCGTCAGCGTGTGGCACTGGCGCGCTCCTTGGCCAAGCGGCCGAAGCTGTTGCTGCTCGACGAACCGATGGGTGCACTGGATAAAAAGCTGCGCTCGCAGATGCAACTGGAGTTGGTGCAAATCATCGAGCGGGTCGGCGTGACCTGCGTGATGGTGACCCACGATCAGGAAGAAGCCATGACCATGGCCGAACGCATCGCGATCATGCACTTGGGCTGGATCGCCCAGATCGGCAGCCCGGTCGACATTTATGAAGCACCGGTCAGCCGCATGGTCTGTGAGTTCATCGGCAACGTGAACGCCTTCGACGGCACCGTGGTCGAGGATCTGGAAGGTCACGTGATCATTCACAGCCCGGATCTGCAACAGAAGATCTACGTCGGCCACGGCGTGAGTACTTCGGTGCAGGACAAGTCGATCACCTACGCCATCCGCCCGGAAAAAATGCTGGTCAGCACCCTCAAGCCCGAGACCCGCTACAACTGGTCCGAAGGCAAGGTGCATGACATCGCCTACCTCGGCGGCCACTCGGTGTTTTACGTGGAATTGCCCGGGGGCAAGATCGTCCAGTCGTTCATGGCCAACGCCGAACGCCGTGGCGCACGCCCGACCTGGGACGATCAGGTTTACGTGTGGTGGGAAGACGACAGCGGCGTGGTACTGCGCTCATGAGAACCTTCAATCAGCAGTTCCTGCGCCTGGTGCCCAGCGGCCGCAAACTGGTCATCGGCATTCCGTTCCTGTGGTTGTGCCTGTTTTTCCTGTTGCCGTTCTTCCTGGTGATGAAGATCAGCTTCTCGGAAGCGGCGCTGGCCATTCCTCCCTACTCCGAGATTTACACCTTCGCCGAACAGAAATTTCAGCTGCTGCTGAACATCGGCAACTACTCGCTGCTGACTGAAGATGAGCTGTACATCTCAGCTTACTTCGGCTCATTGAAGGTCGCGTTTTTAAGCACGCTGATGTGCCTGGTGATCGGTTTCCCGATGGCCTACGCGATCACCAAGGCCAACAAGGAAACGCAGAACGTTTTGCTGCTGTTGATCATGATGCCGACCTGGACCGCGATCCTGATTCGCGTCTATGCGTGGATGGGCATTCTCAGCAATAACGGTTTGCTCAATGCGTTCCTGATGTGGACCGGGCTCACGTCGCATCCGATCGAGATCCTCAATACCAACACGGCGGTCTACATTGGGGTTGTTTACGCTTACTTGCCGTTCATGGTGTTGCCGCTGTACGCCAACCTGGTGAAGCACGATCAAAGCCTGCTGGAAGCCGCGTCAGACCTGGGTTCGAGCAACTTCAACAACTTCTGGAAAATCACCGTGCCGCTGGCCAAGAACGGGATCATCGCAGGTTGCATGCTGGTGTTCATTCCGGTGGTCGGTGAGTTCGTGATTCCGGAACTGTTGGGCGGCCCGGAAACGCTGATGATCGGACGCGTGCTGTGGCAGGAGTTCTTCAACAACCGCGACTGGCCGGTGGCATCCGCCCTGGCGGTGGTGATGCTGGCGATTCTGATTGTGCCGATTCTGCTGTTCAACCGCAGCCAGGCTAAAGAGATGGAGGGACGGGGATGAAACGCTTCGGATTTTCAAAGTTCATGCTGATTTTCGGTCTGTCGTTTATCTACCTGCCGATGCTGATTCTGGTGATCTACTCGTTCAACGCCTCGAAACTGGTGACGGTGTGGGGCGGCTGGTCGGTGAAGTGGTACGTCGGCCTGCTCGACAACTCGCAACTGATGGGCTCGGTGGTGCGCTCGCTGGAAATCGCCTGCTACACCGCGATTGCTGCCGTGGCGTTGGGCACCCTCGCCGCTTTCGTGCTCACCCGTGTGACGCGTTTCAAGGGTCGCACGCTGTTTGGTGGTTTGGTGACGGCGCCGTTGGTGATGCCGGAAGTGATTACCGGTCTGTCGCTGTTACTGCTGTTCGTGGCCATGGCGCAGTTGATCGGCTGGCCGCAGGAGCGTGGTTTGGTGACGATCTGGATCGCGCACACCACGTTCTGTGCAGCCTATGTGGCGGTGGTTGTATCGGCGCGTTTACGTGAGCTGGACCTGTCGATTGAAGAAGCGGCCATGGACTTGGGTGCGCGTCCGTTCAAGGTGTTCTTTCTGATCACCATCCCGATGATCGCGCCGTCGCTGGCAGCGGGCGGCATGATGTCGTTTGCCTTGTCGCTGGATGATCTGGTGTTGGCGAGTTTCGTTTCCGGGCCAGGCTCGACGACGTTGCCGATGGAAGTGTTCTCGGCGGTGCGTCTGGGCGTGAAGCCTGAGATCAATGCCGTGGCCAGTCTGATTCTGCTGGCGGTGTCGATCGTCACGTTCATGGTCTGGTACTTCAGCCGCAAGGCCGAAGCCACGCGCAAACGGGCGATCCAGGAAGCGATGGACCAGACCGCCAGCGAGTCTTGGCAGCAACCGAAAAACCAGCGGGTTGAAGCGACGGCCTAGTGCTGCGGTGCAGTTAACTGAACACCATCCTGTGGTGAGGGGGTTTACCCCCGTTGGGTCGCGAAGCGGCCCCCAAACCTGCAACCGAGGTGTATCAAGCACACCCAATTCGCTGGTTTTACGACTGCTTCGCAGTCGAACGGGGGCAAGCCCCCTCGCCACAAAAAGCTCCCTCGCCACAGGTTTTGTGTTTACTGCACTTTTGCTTTGCGTATTTGAATAAAAAAGAAAATGGAGTTGTACCGATGAAAATGTTTGGCAGGAATCTGCTGACACTGTCCTTATTGGGCGCTATGGCTACCGGTGCCCAGGCCAATGACAAGGTATTGCGCGTCTACAACTGGTCGGATTACATCGCCCCGGACACGGTCAAGAAGTTCGAAGACGAGACCGGCATTCGCGTGACCTACGATGTGTTCGACAGTAATGAAACCCTTGAGGCACGCTTGCTGGCCGGTAAATCCGGCTACGACATTGTGGTGCCCTCCAACAGTTTCCTGGCCAAGCAGATCAAGGCTGGCGTCTATCAGCCGCTGGATAAATCGAAGCTGCCGAACTGGAAAAACCTCAACCCGGTGCTGCTGAAAAACGCCTCTGCCAGCGACCCTGACAATGGCCACGCTTTCCCGTACATGTGGGGTTCGATCGGCATCGGTTACAACCCGGCCAAGGTCAAGGAAGTGCTGGGCACTGATGCGCCGGTGAACTCTTGGGACCTGCTGTTCAAACCGGAAAACGCCGCGAAGCTCAAAGCCTGTGGCATCAGCTTTCTTGATTCACCGACGGAAATGCTTCCGGCCGCCCTGCACTATCTGGGCTACCCGGTGAACTCTCAGGACAAGGCGCAGATCGCTGAAGCCGAAGCGCTGTTCATGAAGATTCGCCCATCGGTGGCTTATTTCCATTCGTCGAAGTACATCTCCGATCTGGCCAACGGCAACATCTGCGTCGCTGTCGGTTACTCCGGCGACGTGCTGCAAGCCAAGGCCCGCGCCAAGGAAGCCGGCGACAAGGTGAAGATCGAATACAGCATCCCGAAAGAAGGTGCCGGCAGCTTTTACGACATGGTTGCCATCCCACGGGATGCGGCCAACGTCGACAACGCCTACCTGTTCATGAACTTCCTGATGCGCCCGGACATCATTGCCGAAGTCACCAACAGCGTTGGCTACAGCAACGCCAATGCGGCGGCCACACCATTGGTGGATGAAGCGATTCGCGACGACCCGGGTTCGTATCCTCCACAAGCGGTGATGGCGACGCTGTATGCGATTCCTGACATGCCGATCGGTATTCAGCGGGTGATGACCCGGGGCTGGACGCGGGTGAAGCTCGGTAAGTGATTCACTCGGCATCACTGTTCAACCTGACATCGCTATCGCGAGCAGGCTCGCTCCCACAGGAGTCCGTGGTGGAGCGCAGATTTGTTGATGACGCCGTTCCCCTGTGGGAGCGAGCCTGCTCGCGATGAGGCCATCACATCCAACATCAATCTGATCGTTCCCACGCTCTGCGTGGGAATGTCTCCACGGACGCTCCGCGTTCGGCTCTGGAAGGGGACGCGGAGCGTCCCGGGCTGCATTCCCACGCAGGGCGTGGGAACGATCAGTGGCAAGGTTTCAACCATTTTCCGTTCACGCAGCGCCTTACCACCGCTGCACTCCTCTGAAGAAGAACGGCTTCACCTGGCTTCCTCGGTTAAGGTGAATTTCGGGCGCCCTCGGGCGCCTTTTTTTGTGTAGAAATCAGCGGCCATTCGGCCAGCGCCCGGTACCGACCTTTATGGGATTCGAACAAGGTGAAGCGGTCGGCGCGCAGGAAAAATTCTGGTGGCGTAGCGGATTCGGGGACTGGTGACCGGTAGTCGCGCATCAGGGTTAAATGCGGGCGAAATTCCCGACGGGTGTCTTCAAAGCCAAACGGCAACATGGCCTGCTCCAGCGCATACACCAACCGCAACAATTGCGGTTCTGCTTGCTCGGGCGCCAGCAACAAAACCCCGGAGCGACGCCAGACTTCCAGTCGATCAAGCACAACCGTCAACGGCATGCCGGGCAGCTGGACATTGGCGGCGGCCTCGCAGACGCCTGCTATCTGCGCCATCCCCACCGTGCCGAGAAACAGCAGCGTCAGATGAAAGTTTTCCGCCGGCACCGGGCGCCCGACATTGAGCTCCAGCGCGTTGCGCCATTGGGCAATGGCCCGGCGTTGTTCGGGGGCGCAGTTCAGGGCGAAGAACAGCCGTTTGAACGGCACACGGGTTTCATCGCTCATGTCTGCCACCTCAAGGCTTCGGGGACCCTTTGATTTTACAAAGGGATACCACACCAGCAAGTGCATTTCTGGCACCTCCCGGCATGCGCGTTATAGTTGAAGCAACCGAATCGACGGGAGGACGCCATGCGTCAGATCATCAGCAAAGAGCCATGGTGGGCCGTGCCACCGAAACCCGGCCAGGATGAGTCCGAGCTGGAATGGGGCTGGCTGGTTCACTACAACGAAGGCGAGCCGCGCTTCGAGTTCATCAAGGAGCGCCCCTCGGACAGCGAGATTCGTAACCGCAAGAGTTGCAGGACCGCCCCGACGCCGGAGTGATCCTGCGGCTCCCGTCAGGCTTTCACGATCATATCGAAACCGCCAAAAATCATGCGCTGACCGTCAAACGGCATTGGATTGACGTCGGGTTGCATCCGCGGATCGCTCATGAGTTTCGCCATCCCGGCGTCACGGGTGGCCTTGTCCGGCCAGACGATCCAGGAAAACACCACGGTTTCGTCTTCCTTGAGTTTTACCGCCATGGGAAACGAGGTCACTTTGCCATCGGGTACGTCGTCTCCCCAGCATTCGGCGAGGCTGAGTGCGCCGCTTTCCTTGAAGATCGCGGCAGCGGATTGCGCGTGTTGCTTGAATTTTTCGCGGTTGGCGGTGGGTACTGCCGCGACGAAGCCATCAACGTAAGCCATGATCGTTCTCCTTGGGTTATGGGGTGATCCGCTGGATAGTCGAATCAGCGTGGCTCCAATCGACAGATCCCGCGTTCTGATCGACCGACGGCTCGACTCGCTGTTCAACTGACTGATCGACTGGCTGTTCAACTGACTGATCGACTGGCTGCTCAACTGACTGCTCGACTGACTGTTCGATGGTGGCGGCCAGGCTGCCCTCGATCTGCCTGGCCATGTACAGCGTTCCAGCCATGACGCCGGTTGCGGGGTTATCCACCAGCTTCACCCATGCCTTGTCGAACGAATTGCCCAGGCTGCTGCGAATCAGTGCCTCGCTATCGGGCCGGTCGTTAGCCTGAATAATCGCGCGCACCCCCGCCACCCCCACGGAAATCAACGCCCCGGCCGCCTTCCCCGCCACTGCCGCCACGGCACTGGCCGCGCCTCGGGGGCCATTTCGGCTTGTATTCGTCGGCTGGCACGCTTGGCCACTGGCGCCATGCCGGCATCCGTCGAAGCAATGCCCTTCTCGCCGCCCGCCGTGTGGATCTTCTCGATCAGCGCCTGGTAGGCCGGCAATTTGCTCAGTTCGGCATGCACCACCTGATATAGCGAAGCGTCACGGGCGCTTGGCGGGCCCAGCGAAATAGCCGGGATTTTCTGAACGCGACCGTTGAGCTGCGCCATTGGCACGCCATGACGTTTGGAAATAACTTCGAGTTGCTGCCCCATCAGTTGCACATAAAACTCTGTCGCCTGGCCGAGGACCGCGTCGGGATCGATCTCCACCGCCACCGGTTCCAGTACTCGCCGGTGATATTGCTCCAGCAGATAGGCCGCCAGGCGTTTGGTCGTCGCATCCTGCTCGTCTCCGGCATTGATGGTGTACCAACTGACTTTCATCGACAGCCATTCCTGGGTCCAGTAGCTGCTGAACCACGGAATGAAGACTTCTTCGGTTTGCTGATAAACCCGGGTGCGCCAATGCTCCATGGACCCGCGGGCGTAGACCCTGGCCTGTTCGGTGGCCTGTTGCGAAGCAGCGACAATCTCTCGGTCCACCTGCTGCCAGGTGCTCTGGGACACCACTACTGGCACCACGATTACCGGGGCACGCGTGGGCGCGGCGCATCCCGCCAATATCACTAACACAGCGACGATCAGCGAACGCAGGTTCAAGATCGCGGTGTCCTACAGTCCTCGTCGAACGGAGTGTTCGACGCTAAAGAGCGTGCTGATTTGAGTATAGGTCGGGGCCGGGCTCCGTCCGTCAGATGAATGGATGATGCCCTCGAGGACGCCTTCGCGAGCAGGCTCGCTCCCACAGGGGAATGCATTCAAATGTAGGAGCTGGCGCAGCCTGCGATGTTTTCGGGGCCATCGGAGAGCAAGATCAAAAGATCGCAGCCTTCGCCAGCTCCTATAGATCGCCATCATCATTCACATCAATATTCACCATCGCCGTGAATGCCTTCCGCAAAAAAACCGTCAGGTGCAGCATTAACCTCATCCCCATTTTCAACCCCGCACCGGAGGGGCAAACCATGTTGATCCATCTCCTGACCTGCCTGGCCCTGACGGCCGTCACCCTGACCTTGTTTTCCCGCTTGGTGCTGGATATCGGTCAAACCGAGGAGCCGAAATCATGATCCATTCTGTCAGCCTCGCCGTGAGCTTTCCGCTATTCGGCACCAACTACTATTCGCAGCAGGTCGTGTCTCGCAAAGCAGTCGCGCTAGTATTCGACGAGCAATTCGAGGCCTTGCTGATGCCGGCAGCGGCCAACCACTTCAGTAACGAAGTGGTCGGGCTCAACGATCAGTTCCGCTTTTTGAATGATGTGCTGGTTGAGCATTTGCTGGAGACTGAAATGGCTCAGCATCCGTCACGGGCGGGACAAGCGTTCACCTTCTGACATGCTCGCGCCCCTCTTGCTAACTGGTACTCAGGATCCGCACCGGGCCTTGGCGATTGAGAACTTCGATCATGACGTTTTCTCCCGAGCGCCGGAGCATTAAGTCCACGGATTCAGCACCCACTGCCAAACGCCGCAAGGCGATGGTGTCCAGAAATGCCGGGAGCACCGGTTCGTCGAACAGGATGTTGAGTTTCCTCGGCCTGAAGCTCAGCCCCAGGCACGACTGAATCATCGACAACGGCGCAGCGGCGGCCCAGGCCTGGGGCATGCAGGCGACTGGATAGAACGTTGGCCCTTGGGTGCGTTGCCGGGCAAAGCCGCAAAACAGTTCGGGCAGGCGCCGCAGATCGATGTAGGTCGACGCGGCGAACAGGCCTTCGAAAATCCGCGCCGCGTCCCGACGGTAACCGTAGCGGGCGAAACCGGCAGCGATCAGCGCATTGTCGTGGGGCCAGACGGAGCCGTTGTGATAGCTCATCGGGTTATAGCGAACCTGGGAGGACGCGACGGTGCGCACGCCCCAGCCGGAAAAGGATGAGCGGTCCATAAGGGCGTCGACGACCGATGCCGCGCGTTCCGGGTAAGCGATGCCGGCGAACAGGGCATGACCGGCATTGGAGGTACGGATTCGACAGGGTTTCTTGTTGCCGTCCAAGGCCAATACATAAGTGCCCAGTTCTTCGTCGAAGAAGCGGGAATCGAATTCTTCACGCAAGCGTTGAGCCTTGTATTTCAGGCGCTGAGCCCGCTCCGGATCACCCAGCCGACGAGCGATTTTGGCCGCACCAGTCCAGGCGCCATACACATAGGCCTGAACCTCGACAATCGCAATCGGGCCCACGGCCAGTTGCCCATCGGCATGGAAAACCGAATCGTGACTGTCTTTCCAACCCTGGTTAATCAGCCCCTCGGCGGACTGCCGGCCATACTCGACAAAACCATCGCCATCGCGGTCGCCGTACTCCTCGATCCAGGTCAGCGCCGCCTCAATATTCGGCCAGAGCTGACGCACTGTGCCCAAATCATTGGTGCGCTCCAGGTACGCGGCGGCCAGCATGACGAACAACGGCGTGGAATCGATGCTGCCGTAGTAACGTCGGAACGGCACCTCGCCCAATTCGGCCATTTCCCCCAGCCTTATCTCGTGCAGGATTTTACCGGGCTCGGAATCGGCGTGGGCGTCGACGATGGTTGCCTGGTTGGCGGCCAGATGCCCGAGCACGCCTTTGGCAATACCGGGATCAAACCACAGCATCTCCCATGCCGTGATCAGCGCATCTCGTCCGAAAACGGTGCTGAACCATGGAATGCCAGCGTAGGGATATAGCCCCTCGCGGGTTTTGGTCATGAGCATGTAGAGGTCGGAAACGCTGCGGCTGACCGCCTCGTTGAACACATCGTGGGAGCTCACCACAGAGGCCGCCCGCGAAGAGAACGTGCGTAACTCGCGTCGGGAATCGCGCAATGAAATGAAGAACCCGTGGCGCACCGTAAACGGCGGATTTTGCACGCCGCAATTAATGTCCATGAACAGCGACTGGCTTTCCCCCGGGGCCAGCCGAACCTCGAACAACGCCGAATCGCAGGTCAGGCTGGCCGGCACCGGGGCGAAACGCAGGCGGGTCATGCGCCGTTTGTGGTCCAGACCGGTGTAGGAAAGCACCACCTCTTCATCGGTAATCTCTGCCCGGTGCCCTTCGCCGCGTTGCGGACGCCGGGCGCCGCGAACCTCGAACAGGTCTTTAAAGTCGGCCGCGAACTGGATTCTCAATTGCAGATGCTGGGGCGAATCGTCGAAATTGCGCAGGGTCAGCCGTTCATAACAGGAGCCATTCCACAAGAATCGTGAGCGGCGCAGATGGATCAAATCGTGGTGCAGGATTTTTTCACCATGGGCGTCGAACAGATCCGGGTTGGTCAGGTCGCACGTGAGCATCGCGTTATCGTCACGCAGCGTCGAACTGAGCAACAGCGGCCGCGCGCCGTTAAGCGTCAGGTAGAGCCCGGAAAGGTGTCGGGTATCGGTATGGAAAATCCCTTGCGGGCTGTCGTCCGCAAACAGCACGTCGCCATTGGGATCGAACACCGCGAAGGTGTCGTTGTTTTTCAGGTTGCGCAAGCGCAGCTCTTGCAGCGACGCGGTGGCTGGAATATCAAAGGGCGTGGAGGGATGGCCATAGGTGTTGCCCGCCGTCAGGTGGCGATACAACTCCAGATAGTTGTTGGTCATGCGCTCGACCGTGAACCGTTCGTCGAACCTGGCCCGCACCCTGCGCCGATCCAGCTCTGCCAACCGCTGCACCGCCGCGACCGCCCCTGCGACGCCATCGACGATGTAACCGGACACGCCCTCGTCGATCACTTCCGGCACCGAGCCCTGACCAAACGCAATCACCGGCGTGCCGCAAGCCATGGCTTCGATCATGACCAGACCGAACGGCTCGGGCCAGTCGATGGGAAAGATCAAGGCGCGAGCATTGCCCAGCAAGTCTGCCTTTTGCGATTCATCGATCTCGCCGAGAAATTCGACATTCGGATGGGCGGCGATCATCGGTGCGATGACTTCTTCCCAATACACCTGATCAGCCCTGTCGACCTTAGCCGCGATCTTCAATGACAGCCCCGCCTTCAAGGCAATCTCGATGGCCCGGTCCGGGCGCTTTTCAGGAGAGATACGCCCCAGAAACACCAGATAGTCGCCGCTCGGTTCAGGGTTGAAGGCCAGCAGATCACTCGGAATGCCGTGATAGACATTGCCCACCCAATTGACGTCACCCTTCACCGGGGTGCGTTGCGCCTTGGACACCGAGACCAGCGGCACCTCGGGAAAGTGAGGGTAAAAGGATTGGTAGTCCGCAATGTCCAGACGCCCGTGAAGCGTGGTCACGCTGCGCCCGGCCAAGTGCCGAATCAAAGGAAAATGGAAGATATCGACATGAAAATGCATCACGTCGAATTGATCCGCCTGACGCAGGACCTGATCGAGCATCAGAATGTGATGAGGCGCCCCGTCCTTGATGCGTGGATCGAACCGCAGGGCCTGGGGCGCACCTGGTTCCAGGCGTGCCGAGGTTTGCGAATCGCCACTGGCGAAGAGTGTGACATCGTGTCCCTGTCGTACTAACTCTTCGGTCAGGTAAGACACAATCCGCTCAGTGCCACCGTACAAACGGGGCGGACAACGTTCGGTAAGCGGCGCGATCTGAGCGATCCTCATGGAGAGGCCCTCCGTCATGGGGTCGAAGGATAAAGGCTTCCTGCGTCTCGGCGTTTCTGTTCGCTGAGGTCTGGCGGCCCTGTCCTCGATTGACGGTGCGCCTGCTGCAACAGTTCCATCCGGTAATACGCCCCGGGTACTCAGCGGTCGCCGCTCTCCAGACTTCTGAGCAACTGGCCCAGACCGTCTGCAAAACAGGTCGGCTCCGTGCACCGAAAACGTTCAAGCAAACGCTGGTTATCGGCCCGGGAATGGCGGATGTCACCGGAGCGCGGGGCAGCGTAATTCAACGCCAGAGGCCGGCCCAGCAGCGTACTCAACGTGGCCGCCAGCTCGTTGATGCTGGTGGAGCGGTTGAAACCGACGTTGACCGGTTCGCCGCTCGGCTCCGATTCTTTCACCGCCTGTACCAGGACCTTTACAAGGTCCTCTACGTAGACGAAATCCCGGGTCTGTTCACCGTCCCCGTACACCGTGACGGGCAGGTGCTTCTGCGCTCTTTCGCTGAAGATACTGATGACCCCGGAGTAAGGCGATGATGGGTCTTGGCGCGGTCCGTAAATGTTGAAGAAGCGCAAGATCACTGGCTCCAGACCATGCTGGCGGCGGTAAAAATCAAAGAAATGCTCACTGGCCAGTTTGTCCGAGGCATAGGGCGTCAACGGGGCTTTGGGCGTGTCTTCGGTGATGGCCGAGCCTTCGCCGTTGTTGCCATAGATGGCGGCGCTGGAGGCGAACACCACCCTTCTCAGGCCGGCCTGTCGCATGGCCTCGCAGATATTCAGCGTCCCGATGAAGTTGCTTTGATGGGTGGCGATCGGGTCTTCGACCGACGCCTGAACCGAGGCGACCGCGGCCAGATGCACCACCGCGCTGCAATCTTTCAGGGCGCGCTCCACTGTCGGCGCATCCGCGACATCCCCGACTGTCAGGCTCAAATGCGCCCGATCCACCGGCAGATTCGCCAGTTTGCCGGTTGAAAGATCATCCAGTACCCGCACGCCATAGCCGTTTTCAAGCAAGGCTTCGACCAGGTGCGAACCAATGAAGCCCGCGCCACCCGTCACAAGAATTCGATCAGCAGACATGGCAAATTCACTCTGGAGTAGTGGTTGTAGGTCGATCCATCGCGACGAACTCCTCGACTTTTTCCATCAACGCCCGACCGGCACTGAACATCTCTTGCCAATCGGTGGGGAAGCGAACATTCAACGGCAGTTGATCGATTCGCCAGCGCGACGGCAGTGGGTCATCAAACCGGGCGGCGACCTGCAAGCCCATTTCACTGGCAGCAAACGGCCCGCGCAGCACCGTCGGCGTGCGCCCGGCGCTGTCTACCGCCTGAACCACGTGAGCCGCCAACCATTGGCCATCCGGCATGCGCACGCGCAGCGGCTGACCGATAGCGGCGTAACTGATATTGAGCGGTTCCAGATAAATCCATAGCAGCGGGTCCTCCAGCCGCTCCAGGCGCATCAACAGCGTGCCGGCACCGACGTTTTCGCCCGGAGTCACCAGCACTTCCGCGATCCGGCCGCTCTGCCCGGCCTTGATCGACAATGCGGCGAGACGCGTCTTCAACCACTGCTGTTCGGCGTTCTGCTGAATGATCTCGCGCTCAACGCTTTGGGTGGGCTGACGCGCCAGTTGCTCGCGGCGTTCAAACGCCAACAAGTCCGCTCGAAACCCGTCGAGCTCCGACTGCGCTGCCAGCACCTCGCCGCGAGCTGCCGCGCCTCGTTCAACCAAATACTCCAATTCCTGGATCTTTTGTTCCGCCCTGCCGATTCGGGTCTTGAGCAACTGACGCTCGCGGCCGCCCAGTTGGGCAGTGCCTTTTCCGGTGCCCGTCGCTTTGGTCGGCATGGCGGCCAGTTGCGCCAGTCGGGCCCGCCATTCCGGGTTGTCCAGAGTGACCAGCATTTGATCGGCCTGGACTTGCTCACCGGCCTTTGCAAACAGCTGATCGACCCGGCCGGCATCGCGCGCGCGCACCTCGTAAATCGGCAGGCGCAATTGCGCCGGCGCGTCGATCATCAGCATGCTGTATGCCAGCTTTCCACCCAGCCAGATCAAGGGGCTGGCGACCAGCAACAGAATCAAATACCAGCGCGCGCGAAACGCCATGCGCTTGCTCGGTGCGTACAGCACGCTCAAGCCCTGTTCCTGGGCGGGGTTCAATTCTTTGCGACTATCGAAACGAATTTTCATGACGGCTCACCGTTTGGGGAAGTCTCGCCAGGCCTGCCAGTCGATACCGGCAACCCCCCGCGGTTGCAATTGTTCGCGCCAGGCGCTGGCCTGGTGTTTCAACTGGTCAGTCGATGCACCCGCCCAGCTTTCCGTGGCTGGCAATTCGGGTTCTGTGCTTTGGGCCAAACGAAATTGCAGCGCCGGCCAGCGCTTGGCGATCTGCTCCGTCATGCGTGCGCTGTTTTGCGGGTTGCGGGTGTAGATCATCAGGCTGACCTGACGCACGCCGGCCTCGGGAAGTGCGCAAGGCACACAGGTTTGCCCAGGTTTCGGTTCAGCGAACCAACGATGATGGCTGGATATTTCCACGGGCCATGGGCTCTCGCTGGACGCCATGCGCAAGGTATCGAGCCAGTTTTTCAGGCGTTGATCAGGGACGGGCATGCCCAGTTGTTCGACCTCGAGGTCCAGATGCAGGCTGCTGAATGCAAGCCCCTTTAATTTCTTCAATAAATCGCTGAGCTGGTGACGGTCCGTCGGTTCGATCCAGCTCGAATCGCCGAGCAACAGACTCACTTGCAGATCTTCTCGGGCCGCGTCCTGAAGCAGTTGCTCCAGCCGTCGGCGAGTCGTGACCAAGTCATTGACCTGTGCAGCCTTGAGGCCGAGGTAGATCTTGTCCATCCCGGCCTTGCGCAGCGCCTGAAGCTCCGCCTCGCGCCGATCGGGATCGAGCAACGCTTCGCTGTCCCAGACATAACTGGCCTGGGACCATTTGCCCGAACTCGTCCCCGCCTCTGCCCCTGCTTTCGGCGCTGCCGCTGATGTGGACGCCAGCAAGAAACGCAGTTGCCGCAGGTCGGCCTCGCCGGTGCGAAACATGGGGTCCGATTGCTGCTTGTCGATCAAATCCTGAAGGGGCAGCGGTTGTGCAACGAGCGCCGCAGGGGGCAGCGACAGTGTCAAGGCTAGAAGTACGGATCGCATATCAAAACCTCGTGGCTCGTTTAAGAACCCACCACGGCGCCATCGAGGTCTCTTCATGGCCTCGACGAAACACCTCGTTGAGCATGGCCACTGCGCTCCAGCACCGAATGAGTAGCATGAACAGAGGGAAGACAGGCACCAACAACCCCAGGGTCACGTCCTGTCGAGGTCGGTCGGACACCATCGACAACATGGCGCCGAACAGCAGCATGGTGATCATCAGGTACAGCAGGTAGATCAGCGCAAACAGAAACAACAGCGTCTTGCCCGGCAGAATGAATAGCGCCAGCAAGGTGTAGATGAAGATGATGAACGGCAGCACCAACTGAAAAAAGAAGCCACTGACCAGGATCATCAGGAAGGTTCTCCAACCCAGTAAATCCGGGTTGATGTTGTGGTTGTGCTTTCTGACGTACAGAAAAAACAGATCGCCGTCCCAGCGCAAACGCTGCATCAGAAACTGCCTGAGCGTCGCGGGTGCATCGGTATGCCCGATCGCTTCCGGCTCGAAGGGAATCCTCAAGTCATGTCGCTTGAAGTAACTTTTGATGCGCAGCGTCAGGTCCAGATCTTCCGCGGTATGGGTGTTCCAACCGCCGATTTTCACCAGGAAACTGCGACGGAAAGCGCCAAAGGCACCCGAGACGTTATTCACCAGGTTCCATTCCGCCAGGCCGATTTTCGACATGTGAATCGACAACACGTATTCCAGCGCCTGCATCGCGGTGACCCAGGAGCCCCAGACATTGCGCACCCGCAGGCTGCCAGCGACCGCAGGTACCGAGGGGTCTTCGAAATTGCGCACGATGGCACTGACCATGTTGTTGTCGAAGGACGTATCACCGTCGAGCGCCATGACGATGTCGCCGCTGGCATGGGACAAACCGGCGTTCAATGACGACACCCGTCCGCCCCTTTGCCATTT
Source organism: Pseudomonas sp. TH37 (assembly GCF_016650735.1). NCBI lineage: Bacteria > Pseudomonadati > Pseudomonadota > Gammaproteobacteria > Pseudomonadales > Pseudomonadaceae > Pseudomonas > Pseudomonas sp. TH37. The sequence goes on along the minus strand of NZ_JAEKFD010000002.1, from coordinate 356,530 downwards.
GGCGATCGGGCGCAAATGACGCCGGGGGTACAACAGCGGGTCCACGTTGAAACGGCGAACGGCGCTGAGCGTCGGTTGATTCATCGTGGCGCCGTCCACCACCGGGATCATCTCGATGTGGCCGGGGTAGGTCTGCTCGCACAGGCTTAACAGCGTGGTCTGGACATCCATTCCTTCGCTGTAGCAGGTAATGATGCAAGAGACCTTGGGCCGATAGAGGCTGGTCTTCGGCACGCTGCTGCGCCGACGGGCAAACCAGCGCAATACGCCGAGCAGCACCATGATTGTCAGCGGCAATTCAAACACCAGAAACAACGGGAAGAGCATGTAGAACAACCGGCTCAAACCGTCCGTCCCCATGATCGCACTGAGCATGCTATAGAGTTGCTCCATCAACGGGCTCATGGCTTAAATCAACTCACTGGCAAGACGGGCCAGCAACAGCTCACCGTCTTCTTTCTCGAGCAAATCCCCGGGGGCCGTGAAACTGACGACACGCAGGGAAATGTCACTGACCTCCGGCGCGGAAAACAATTCGGCGACCCGGCTCAAGCGCTGGGCGACGAACTCCAGCCCTTTGCCATCCGTGTGCGGCAGCATGATCCAGAAGAACTCTTCGGTGCTTCGCGAGCAGCGATCGGTTTCCCTGACGGATTCCTTCAGCCGATCCGTCAGGCTATCGATGAAGGCATGCCCGCGGTGCTCACCAAGACGCGCCAGCGTACCGGCCAGGTTGACGAAGCGCAGGCCGATCAACGAGAACGCCGGCTGCTTGTAACGACGCACCACCTGAAGCTGCCAGGTCAAAAGCTCGAAGAAATCCTTGCCGCCCAATAAATTGAGGCGGCCGAAATGGTCGATCGATCGATCGTTGAAATCCTGGCGACAACGAAACCGCCCCGCTTCCGTCAGATGAAAGTCTCGAACTTCGCGTATGCGCAGCTTGTCGGGCGCGTGTGACAAACCGCAATCCAGGCAACGCGCCTGCACATCGGCGTCGACAAAAAACGCCTGGCATGAGCGGCAGCGGTAGTTTTCCAAAGGGCGATCGTAGTCACTGCCAATGTGCCGCAAACGGTTCAGACAGTTGGGGCAGAGCAACACGCCATCCTTGAGAAACGACTCCTGATGGCCCACGTGACCACAGGTGAAGCAGTGCAATGAAGGTTGCCGTGAAATGTCCATCGCCTGGCATTCGGCGCACACATCAATGTAATTGAGGCGCCCCGAGCCACAGTCCGAACACAGACGTACCCGATCGACCAGCACGCCCTCTTCCAGCCAGTCGTGCTGCACCATCAGACTGAGCCAGACAAACGGGTTGACCTGCTCGGCATCCGCCAGTGCTTCGAGCAGCGGATAGCGATAATGCTGGGGGACTTCGGGGTCGCGCAGGGCATACACATGGGCGTCGGCACGCAACCACAGCCACGACAGCACCCGACTTTCAAACCGCTCGGGCGCAGACCCCTGCCGGAACAGGTTGAAGCGTTCTCGCCAGATCTCCCAGAGCATTTTAATTTCGCTTGTTTCGGCAGGGCATGTGCCATCACCCAGCGCTTCACACCAGCTGTCCAGGTCTCGACAGCAGTAAACGAGCTGATAGCGATATGCCGGCGTCGAGCGCAATTTACGCAACACTCGCCCGGCATAAGCCGCTGGCATATCAAGCAATAGAACATCGAATACAGGCGCAGCCAATAAACTGCTTAGATCCGAAAAGTGTTCAAGTTCCGGGATATTAGAACTGGCAACCCTATTACCGAAAACTGCAATACGAGGATTTGGAGTCGACATGATGCACTCCCCCTAAGAAGCATCCAAGTGTGATCCAACACAAGACTACCAACACTAGCACTCCGCCAGAAAAATGCCCGACTAATTACCGGGTTATTTTTTGACACTACCACTGCCAAAATATCGCCACAAAACAGGATGACTCGGAATTATCAATAACATAAAACACTAATCAAATAACCAAAATAATATCATTGAAATTCAATAAATTACGACTATAAAAAGCCAAACAAAAAGGCCATTTGTATGAATATACAGCGCTATTCAACCGCGCCTTAATGCGTCTTGTTATCAGACAAAAACACCTGCCAATTTGCAGGCACATTGCAATAATATCGATACTATCCAGGATCAAATAAGTTCAACGCAACTCGTCGGAAAAACAACTACTGCGCGCACACCCCAAGTGTTACATCAACTTTACATTAGCGGCTTATCGACATCATTCAATTAGAACACTCTATAAATTTTATGAATTCTTTTCGAGGGCATTTAATTGAGCGCTTCGATGAAACAACCGTCGCCGGAACCAGACAACCAATAACGTGAAGAACGCACCTGCCACTGCCAGTGCCATGTCGGCCTGAGAGTCCCATGGGTCATTTTGTGCAGCGACAAATGCCTTCGCCGTGTCTTTTCCCAGGAACTGCCCACCTATCCATTCCACGATTTCAGCGCTGCGACGATCAAAAGAAACACGATCAACAGCGCCAGGTCGTATCGCGGATGTTCTTTCGGTTGCATGGCTTGAGCCCTCAAAAGGTCTCGCTCGGCCACTGTAGATTAGTTCCATTCGCGCACCGCGGTACGACCCGAGACTTGCGCCGCAAAGGCTTATTCAGGCCGGCGCACTGCCCTCACCTTTCCGCTGTTGCCGCCGCCACAGAAAAACCGGTCGTGGCCATCGAACTCAAGTCCCGACACGCCGACGCCAGCCGGCATCTGGACGCTCTCCAACACCTCGCCCGTGGCTGGGTCGACTCGCCGCAACTCGCTCTCGTCACCTTCCCATGTGCCGTGCCATAGATCGCCCTCGACCCAGGTCACCCCGGTGACGAAGCGGTTGGATTCGAGGGTGCGCAGCACTGCCCCGGTCTGGGGATCGACCTGATGAATCTTGCGCTCGCGATATTCGCCGACCCAGAGCGTCCCTTCGGCCCATGCAAGCCCCGAATCACCACCGCCGCCGGGCGCGGGGATGGTGGAGAGCACACGCCCGGTCTGCGGGTCGATTCTCTGGATGCGATCCTCGGCAATCTGAAACAGGTGTTGACCGTCGAAGGCTGTACCGGCATGGGCGGCGACATCGATCGAGCGCAGCGTCTTGCCGCTCGCAGGATCGAGGGCGTTGAGTTTGTCGCCGGAGGCAAACCAGACCTGCTGACCGTCATGGGTGACGCCGTGCACGCTGTCGACGCCTGGAAAAGGTCCGTATTCGCGGATGATTTCAGCTGTTGAATGTTTCATGTCTTGCTCCTCGTTCACTGACTGCATTCACTGGGTTGGTGAAGTGGATGCTAGTCATTGGGCAGCAACCCTGTGAGTAACAATACCGTCGCGAATCCCGGAACCGGCGGGGTCATCCAGCGACGGGCGCGGCCATGACCGAATGACTGCACCTTGCCGACAGCCGCCAGCGTGTCGAGGGCTCGTTGCACGGTGCGCTGACTGGCGCCAAGCGCCAATGCCAGGGCCGAACTCGACCACGATTCGCCGTCGGCGAGGAAGGCGAGCAGCGTCGCATGCTGCTCTTCGACAGGCCGCGCCAGCACCACGACGTCACGCGCAACGTGCGGCACCAGCGCAAACCCTCGCGGGGTCGCGACGACATCGGCGATCAGGTGCAGCGCCGCGCGCAACCGCCCGAGTTCGACGCGCAACCGCGCGCGATGGGAGTCATCCGCGAACTTCATCCGAAAGGCGCGCGCAATCAGCGTCTCCCTCGGCACGTCAGCGGGCCACGCTTCGCCCAACGCCCGGGCGAGCGCGAATAGCACCGGCCGCCGGGCGAGTGAAACCGCCGAGCCTGCGTCGCGCACGACATACCGGCAGGCGTCGACGACCAGTGTGGGGGATGCCAATAACGCTTCAATTTCATCGAGCAGCAGCGGCTGTTCCCGGCCGCCGACAATCAGCCGCGCCGCCGGTGTGTCGAGGATGCGGGCGGCGCTTTCGACCTCTGCCGTCAACGCGGGGATAGCGGCGTGTTGTGCGGCACGCTCGGCCCGTTCGAGTGCAGCGCGCGCCGCTTTTGTTTGCAGGCGACGCATTGCGATGCCGGCTACGACCAGTTCGTAGGCTGCTCTCGATGCGGGTGGTAACGGCGTCGGATCAAGCTCGGCGAGCCGGTGTTCGGCCTCGTCGAGGTGCCCGATCAGCAGCAAGCGGCGGATCTCGAGGTACCGCGCATGGGCGGCGTTGACCCAGTCGCCGTGCGCCTGAAGCGTCGCACGAGCGGCGTCGAGTGCCTTGGTTGGCCAGTTCAGATCCCGCGAGGCGAGCGCGATCTCGGCCTCGGCCTCGGCGACGACACACCGCGCCCGGGCCAACGCCTCTTTCGGCCCGAAAGCACGTGCGGCGCTGCGCACCAGCGCCTTCGCGCGCACAAGGTCGCCCAACTGCGCCATCGCGATGCCGCGAAGCGCGAGGGCTGGCGCGTCGTCGCGCAAGGCGATGCGGTTCAGCGCGCCAAGGGGATCACCCACCGCAAGCGCACGGGCCGCCGCCGTGATCAGCGAATCCATCTGAAGCGCGCCACCTGTCACCCCTACCGTTCGATGCCCGCTGATCAGTCTATCTCACGACCGCATAGCCGCACGCCGATCCGCTATGGGGAGCGCTTACTTGATCCGGTAGTGAAAGGTATTGCGCACGGCCGGCACTGCCACCGCGTGGCCGTCGACGATTCTCGGCTGGTAACGAAAGGTGTTGGCGGCGGCCAGCGACGGACGCATGAACAACGGATGGCAACCGTCCAGCACCTTGGGGTTCTCGATTTTGCCTTGGGGATTGACGGTGTATTCCACGGTGCAATCGCCTTCGATGTTTTTATCCAGTGCCCGTTGCGGATAGTCCGGCGCGTCCTTGCTCAGGGGCAGGTATTGGCGGCTGTCGGCAGCTACTTGGGTGGCCTGCTGACGCGCGCGTTCGGCGGCCAGGCGCGATTGTTCGGCGCGTTGGGCCTGCTCTTGGGCCTGGCGTTGCTGCTCGAGGTCATGAGTGCGTTTTTCTGTCTCCTGACGCTGGCGTTGTTGCTCGGCCTGAAGTTCGCGTTTTTTGTCTTCGACGCGTTTGCGCGCAAGAACGGCCTGTTCAAGTTTTTGCGCCTGGATCTGCGGATCGATCGCAGGTTTGACGGGCTGGATGGGCGCCTCGGCCACTGGCTCCGGTAGCGGCGTCGGCGCCGCTACCGGTTCAGTCGCCTGTGGCTGCGGCGCCGGTGGCAGCATCACCAGTTGCGTTCTCAACACCGCCGGCTGTTCGACCGGTGGTTTCTCCAGCGACCAGCCGTGCACCAACAACGCCAGCACAATGGCATGCAGCCCTACCGCCAGGCTCGCCGCCAGACTGTTTTTCCAGAACCCGCTGCGGGCAGCATCCCGCAACGTCATGGATGGACTGGGCATGATCATCGCCGTCATTGCGGGGCCTCGGTCACCAGCCCGAGGTTGCTCACACCGCCCTGCTGCAACGCCGCCATGGCTGCGACCACACTGCCGTAACCGGCGTCCTTGTCGGCGCGAATGTAAACCTGAGTGTCACGGCGTTCGGCAACTATCTGCGCGACCTTGGCGCGCATCTCATCGAGCGCCACCGCACTGTCGGTCTGGTGCTGCGTATCCAGTTCACCGCCGAGGTTCCAGTAATAACCACCCTCGGCCTTCACCGACAGGGTAAGGATTTGCTGGCGAGTATCGGTGGCCAACGCTTCACTGGCGATCTTGGGCAGTTCGATCTTCACGCCCTGGGTCAGCATCGGCGCGGTGACCATGAAAATCACCAGCAGCACCAGCATCACGTCGATGTACGGCACCACGTTCATTTCGGCCTTGGGCCCGTGCTTGCGTTGCGGTCTGACGAGCATCTGTATTCTCCTCTCAGGCTGCGACGGCCAGGTTCATCGGCGTGCCATGCAAGGTGCGATGCAAGCGCACCTGCAATTCATTGCCGAAGGCGTAGTAGCGAGTCAGCAGGGTTTGGCTGTGCGCCGAAAAGCGGTTGTAGGCGATCACTGCCGGGATGGCGGCAAACAGGCCGATGGCCGTGGCGATCAGCGCTTCGGCGATGCCCGGGGCCACGGTGGACAGCGTCGCCTGCTGCACCTGGGACAGGCCGAGGAAGGAATTCATGATCCCCCACACCGTGCCGAACAGGCCGATATAGGGGCTAACGGAACCGACCGTGGCGAGGAACTGCAAGCCCTTCTCCAGGCGGACTTCTTGCTCGCTGATGGCGACGTACAACGCCCGTTCAACGCCTTCGAGCACCACGTCGGCCGCATTGCCCGAGTGCTGTTTGAGGTGGCTGAATTCCTGAAACCCTGCGTGGAAAATCGGCTCGACACCGGCTTCGCTGTCAGTGCTCTGTGCGGTTTCGCGGTACAGCGGCAACAGGTCCGCAGTGCTGCGAAAGCGCTGCATGAAGTTGTTCAGTTGCCGCTCGCGACGTTGCAGCACGCCGCTGCGCTGGATGATCAGGTACCAGCTGAGCACCGACGCCAACAACAGGATGAGCATGACGGCTTTGACCAGCAGGCTGGCATCACTGATCAGGCCCCAGATGGTCATGTGTTCCAGTGTCGCTTGCATGGTGAAACTCCTTGTCTGGCGCTCTCGGGCTGTCGATGCGCGACGGCCGTTGAGCTATTCGATGAAATAGTGATGACAGGTTGATGACTGGCCGGGTCAGGGCAATTTCAACGCTTTGGTGACCTCGGCCCAGGGCACGAATTTGAAGTTCTGGGTTTGCTCGGGCATGCGTTTGCGGCCGTCCTGCACCACCAGCATGCCGTGGCTCCAGGGACCGCCGAGGTTGGCCGAGGTGACTTCCAGGCCATCGGTTTCCGAAGCGCCGTCGATCCCCGCCGCCGCGTTCAGCCCGACGCGGAATGCGCCGCGAGACGCGAACGGCGGTTCAGCATCGAGCACCACATAGCTGTCGTTGCCCTGGCTGGAGATCACTAAATAGTCCTGCGCCGCGCTTTGATAGAGCGCCAGCCCTTCCACATCCGCCTGCAACTGCGCACCGACTTTGATCACGCTGCTGAGCGTCGCCGGTTGATCGGCGCGGGCGTCCACCGCCCAGACGCCGACGTCCTCTTCACCGAGAAACAGGCGCTGGTGCTGGTCGTCGGCAACACAGCCTTCGGGCTGGCTGTCGACCTTGAACTGGCGCACCAGCTCGCCCTGTACGTTGCCGTTCGGCGCGCTCAAGCGGTATTGCAGGAAGGTGCCGTCCTTGCCGTTGGCGATCGCGTAGATTTCGCCGCTGGCCGGTTGAAACAGGCAGAGGCCGTAGATGTCCTTGAGCGGCGTGGGAATCTCACCGGCTTCGCGCAACTCACCGCTAGTGCGGTCGATGCTGAACAGGCTGAGGCTGTTGTGATCGCGATTGCTCGCCACCGCGAGGTCGACGGTCTGCTGACCGAGCTTGAAGTTCGGCCGTATATCGACGTTGTTCAGTCGCCCCACCGGCAACTCCTGTAGCAGCTTGCCTTGCAGGTCGTACGCCATCAGCCCCTGCTTTTTATTGGTGCCCAGCACCCGACTCAGGGCTGCTTGCTGCGGATGAATCCAGATCGCCGGATCATCCGCGGCATCGCCCTGGCGCCCTACCGGGTCGCTTTGGCTGATTGCTTTTACGTTCGGCAGCACCGGCGCCAAGGGCACCGGCGTGGCTTGCCAGTCGAGTTCGCCCTGATACAGACGACCGTCGTCATCGTCGCGCAGCAGTACTTGCAAGCCTTTGGCCGTCGGGCGCAGAGCGAGGTTTTCCGGCTCGTTCAAGCCTGGCAACGCCAAGGTGGCCTGAGCCGTCCAGCGTTCGCCCTGCTGCTGATAGAGATGCAGTTGTGCAGCTTTCGGATCGAGTGCGACGATGCCACCCGGCACCAGGGCCATCGTACCCGCTGCCTGTTTGATCTCGCCGAACGGTTCGCGCATGGCCACCGGTGTGCGCGTCACATCGGCTTCGGCATGCGCCGGGTAGGCCCACCAACCGACATTCTCCTCATTGACCACCAATTGATTGGCCGCATCGTCGACCTGACAGAACTGTGCCGACGGCGGCAGCGGCAGACCGCGCACCCGTTGCGGTTGCGGGTTCAAAGTGGCGCCGTTGCCCACCAGCCATTGCTCACCCTTGCCCTCCTCGCCCACCAGAAACAGGAACAGATTGCTGGCTTCGTCGCGGTACAGGCACAGGCCGTTCACCGGGTAATCCCGCGTCGGCAGATACACCGGTTGCCCCCAACTGCGCTTGGCCGGATCGAGGCTGACCAGCAACGCTTGTTGACGGGCGTTGTCGAGGCTAGCCACCAAGACGTGTTGGTCGGCGGCGCGGCTGTCGAGGCTACTGAACGAACCTTTCAGGCGTGCCAGCTCTTTGCCTTGCGCGTCGAGCAGCAGCAAGCCGTCACGCTCGCTGGCGGCCAGGCGTTCGGGGCCGAGGTCGGCGGGCAAAAACGCCACCGCGTCGACCGCCAGGTTCGGTGCCCAGGGTGTGAGGCTCAGGTTCGGCGCGGCCGCCATGGCCTGGCCGATGGTCAAGCTGATCAGGGTGGTCAGCAGACCGTGTTTGGGTAACCACGAAATACTCATGAACAGGCAAAGTCCTTGTCGTGCATCCATCACGGCGGCAACACCGGGCTGCCGCCCCGGGGCTTAGAAGTGGGTGAAGGTCAGGCCGAGCTTGTAGGTCGGGCCGTATTCTTCGTATTGGCCGTTGTAGGAGCGGTTGCCGGTGTAGACGAAGTACGGCTCGTCGGTGAGGTTCTGCGCCTCGAAGCTGACTTGCAGGTTTTTGGTCAGCGAGTACCGCGCGCTGAAATCGACGAAGGTCTGGGCATCGACGTGCAGGTCGTGGGCCTTGTCGTTGATCGAGGCCAGCTCAAAGAGGTAATCGGATTTGTAGTTGGCCGACAGACGCAGGCTCAACTTGTCGTCTTCCCAACCGAGCATCAGGTTGCCGACGGTGTCCGATTGGTTGGGCAAATCGATGCTGCGCTTGCGGTTGATACCACTGGCGGCGTCAAAGCCTTCGATCTCGGCATCGGAGCGGCTGAAGGTGGTGTTGGCGCCGAGCAGCAGACCGTTCCAGGGCGCCGGCAGCCAGTCGAATTTCTGCGAGTAGGCCAGTTCCAGGCCATAGAGTTTGGCGCTGTCGCCGTTAGCGAACGTATGAGCCTCGGAGAAATCGGCCCAGGCGCCGGTGCCGGCCAGGTCAGTGTTGTAGACGAAGTTCTTGATGTCTTTGTAGAACACGAACGCCGAGACCGTGCCGGCATGGCCCATGTAGTGCTCAATGCCCAGGTCGAGGTTGCTGGATTCCAGCGGCTTGAGGTCCGGGTTGCCGAAGGTCGCCTCGTCATCGTCAATGACAAAACCCGGTGCCAGTTGGCCGAAAGTCGGACGCACCACGGACTTGGTCCAGGCCGCGCGCACCTGGGTGTTCTTGTCCAGTTGATAGCGCGCGTGCAGGCCCGGCAACCAGTGGTGATAACGGCGTTTGGTTTCGGTGGACTGGAACTCGCCATCGGTGGCGCCCGTGCCCTTGGCTTCGAACTCGGTGCCTTCGTAGCGCATGCCGGCAATGAAACGCCAGTCATCGATATCGATGGTGTTCATCAGGTAGCCGGCGTTGATGTCTTCGCTGATCTTGAAGTCGTTGACCCGCGATTCGGTCTCGTCATAGAAGTCCGCCTGATTCAGGCCACCGATCAACTGCTTGATGGCGCTGCCGCTGATGCCCGGACCGAACTGGCCGAGGCGGTAATCCACGGTGCCTTTCTGGAATCGGCTGAGGTTGAGCTGTTCATCGCTGAAACCCAGATCGTCGAAATCTTCATAGACCCAGGCGTCGAGGTTGTTGTCTTTGTTGCGGCGGCTGACCTTGCCGCCGAATTTGACCTGGGACGCATAGCCGCTGAAGTCGTAGTCGCGGGCCAGGTCCAGGCGCAGGTTTTTCTCGGTGTCGGTGGTTTTCTGTTTTTCCCAATCGACCTTATCGAGGCTGAAGTTGTCCGGGTTGTAGAAGCCCTGACCGATGATGGGCCGCGGCTTGTCGTTGTCGTAGAAACCGCTGTCGGCAAAGTCGTCGGTGCCATTGAACGCAGCGTTGGCGATGTGGCCCGGGCTGTCTTCGCTGGAGCGACTGTAGCCGGCCTGGCCGCTGAGGGTCCAGAGGCCGAACATACGCTCGCCGCCTAATACGTAGGACTGGATTTCCTGGGTCTCTTCCCGTTGTTTGAGTTTGCGTGAGCCTTCGGCGTCGCCCAACTCCCCCGCCGCCAGCGGGTCGGCGAATTCGAGGCTGGTGGAATTACGCGTCTCGCTATCCTTGTAGCGGCTGTACAGGGTGCGCAGGTAATAGCTACTGAGGTCGTCGGGTTTGTAATCGAAGTTCAGGCCGCCACCGGAGCGTTCACGGCTGATGTCGTAGTCGCGTTGCTCGAACTCCTGCAATTTGGCGCCTTGCTCGAAGTCCCAGGCGCCGCCGGTTTCGACGTTGTCCGAGCCGAAGTCGCGCTTCTGCCAGCTCAGCGCCGCAGCGACGCCGAAGTTGTCGATGCCGTCGCCCAGGCTGAAGCGATCACTTATGGCGCCGGAAAATTTCGGGCTGGTCTGGTGGGTATTCTTGTCGTAACTGGCTTCGCTGCTGCCGGTGTAGAACAGCCCTTTGTGATCGAAGGCCGAGAGGCTTTTCACATCCACGGTACCGCCCAAGGAGTTAGCGTCCATGTCCGGGGTCAGGGTTTTGATCACCGACAAGGATTGCACCAATTCCGAGGGCAGCACATCGAGGGCCACGGCCCGGCGTTCGCTTTCCGGCGATGGCACCAGTGTGCCGTTGATGGTCACGCTGTTCAGATCCGGACCGAGGCCGCGCACGCTGACAAATCGCCCTTCGCCCTGGTCGCGCTCGACGCTGACGCCCGGCAAGCGCTGCACCGCTTCGGCAACGTTTTCGTCCGGCAACTGCGCCACGCCGTCGGCATGCACCACGCTCTTGATGCTGTCGGAACTGCGCTGCTCCTTGAGCGCCTGATCAATGCTCGCCGCCTGGCCCACCACTTCGACGTGTTCGGTGTTCGCCACGGTTTCGGCGGCGCTCAGGCGTTCACTGGCGATCGCCATGGCCAGGGCGGTGAGCGTGAAGCCGACCACTCCGGCGGTGCTGCTGCGCTTGTACATGAATGTCCTCCCCCAAGAGTCCGTTAACGCCAGGTAAGAGGCCCGGCAACTGGGAGGGCACGCTAGGGACGGGGGATGACGGTTCTGTGACAGGGGTTGGCGGGAGGTGCGGCAAACCGGGGTTTTGCCGGGTTTCGGGGAGGGAAGTGAGCTGAAATGACTTGTCAGCCAAGCCATTTCAGCTGCGGAGCACTGTTGTAGCAGCTGTCGAGCTTGCGAGGCTGCGTTCGGCTGCGCAGCAGTCGTGAATCAGGTTGACGCGGTCTGCCTGCCACACCGCAATCTCTGGTTTGACGACTGCTGCGCAGCCGAACGCAGCCTCGCAGGCTCGACAGCTGCTACAGATCGCATTACTGCTTGCTGGTCCTCACTCGCCAGAAAATCCCGCAGGACCATGAGCTGATTCGACCTCACACCTGCCTCACACCCCAGTCACCCGACTGTCACAAACATCTGCTGTGCTGGCGCGCATTGCTTCTTCGCCAAAGGATCGCGGCCATGTTCTCAGTGCTCAAACCTCACCGTTGGAAACTCGCCCTGCTGCTGTTGGCCGCCAACCTGGGGTTGCTTCTGCATCTGGCCTGCGGCGAGGTGAAACCGGTCAGCGAATGGGTCTGGCTGGACATCGTCGGTGAAGGTGGATCGGCGTTGCTGGCGTTGGTCTGGCTGGGATTGGTACTCAAGAGTCGGCCGGCCGGCCGCGTCACCAATTACCTGGCGCTGGGTTTGAGCGGGATCTTTTTTTCCTGGTGGATCGACAGCCTCGACGAGTTCATCCGATTGCCCGACAGCATCACCTGGGATCACTGGCTCGAGTCCGGGCCGATGCCGGTCGGCATGATCCTGCTGACCATCGGCATCTATCACTGGCACCGCGAACAACTGGCAATCAGCGCGCAGATGGAGAAACGCGAGCGGCTGTTCCGCGAACATCGGTTGTTCGACAAGCTCACGCCATTGGGCGGCGCCGATTACCTCAAGCGTCAACTGGCCGGCAGCCTTGAGGAAAGTCACGGCCAACAACAGCCGCTGTCGTTGTTGGCGCTGGACCTGGACAACTTCTCGGCCATCAATCAGGCCTTCGGGCATGCCGAAGGCGACGCCGTGCTGCAAGCGCTCAGTCATTTGCTGCTGCTCAATCTGCGGCGTCAGGACTTGCTCTGCCGACTGGCCGGCGACCGTTTCGTGGTGCTGCTGCCCAACACCGGCGAGAGCCAGGCACGGTTGCTGGCCCTGGAACTGCAACAGGCGGTTCAGGGCCTGGCGCACAAAACCCGGCAGCACGGCGAACGCTTGCAGCTGTCAGCGAGCACGGCGGTGGTGATGGCGCTGAACGAGTCGCCAGACACCCTGCTCAAGCGCCTTAACCTGGCGCTAGCCCGGGCCAAGCAGCCTCTGGCCAGAACGGCCTGAGGCCCGGCCATGACCCTGAAAACCACTTGGTACGAAACCGACAGCCGTTTCATTCCCGGGCATTATCAGCCGGCAACCCTGATCGATCTGGCGCTGTCCCGGGACATCGACAGTCATCGTCTGCTGCGCGGCACCGGGCTGTTTCATGAAGACATTCTGGCTGGCCAGACCCGCCTCAGCCCCCTGCAGTTTTTCGCGCTGATCGGCAACAGCCGACGTCTGCTGGATGCCGACGACAGCAGTTTTCTGTTCGGTCAGCGCCTGCTGCCCGGACACTACGGCGCCGCCAGCCATGCCCTGCGCCACGCACAAAATCTGCACCAGGCACTCGACACCCTGGTGCAGCAACAGGCGCTGCTCAGCCCGTTAATGACGCCGCGATTGGTGCTGGATGAAAAACACGCCTATCTCTATTGGCTGGACAGTTGCGGGGCCGGCGAGCAATGGCGTTTTCTGCTGGAAGCGAGCATGACCTCGCTGGTGGCCATGAGTCGCGCGCTGAGCGGCCAGCGTCTGCCGTGGGAATGCAGTTTCAGCCATGCCGAGCCCCGTTATGTCGAGCAATATTGGGTGCATTTGGGTGAGCACACTCAGTTCAACCGGCCTCTGGACCTGATGCGCATCCCCCGGGAATTTCTCGCCCAGCGATGGCCCGATGCGTCGGCCATTGCTGGCCAGGTCGCCCGTCAGGAAGCTCAGGGGCAACTGCAACAGTTGGGCTGCACGTCGAGTTTTCTCGACTGCATGTACCGCTATTTACAGCGCCACGTGCGCCACACTCCAAGCCTGGAACAAGCCGCCCAAACCTTCGCCATGAGCCCTGCCACCCTCAAGCGCAAACTGCAAAAACACGACACCGGTTTCCAGCAACAGGTGGATTTGGTGCGCAAGCACGTGGCCCTGTACCTTTACCAGATCAAGGGGTTCAGCAACGAAGCAGTGGCCGAGTACCTGAGCTTCAACGATGCGGCAAACTTCCGCCGCTCGTTCAAACGCTGGACTGGCAGTACGCCCAACCTGATCCGTCAGTTGTTCAATACCGGCTGAGGAGTCATGCGATCCGTAGATACTCTGTTCACCGTCAAGCCCTTCGCGTGGAGCAATATTCCACAATGAGCTGAGTGAGCGCTGCCACAATCGCCTGATCCGCTTCAGCAGAGGTGAACAACCGAAACTGCGCATCCGGCAAATCCGGCAACCCTTGCTCCGCCCCCAGAGCCGCCAGTCCCTGCCCCAATTGACTGACCGTCATGGGCGCCACCGCGAAACCAGCCAGCGCCGCCGCCCGCAACCCGGCGGTGCTGGTGCATGACATCGCCGTACGTTGGGCGATCCCTGCCTGAGCCAGCCGCCTCAGCGCTATCTCACGATAAGGACAGGGCTCAGAAAACAGCGCCAGCGGCAACGGTGTCGGTAACCGGGTGACGGGTTGCGCCGACCAGGCCCACACCAGCGGTTCTTGCCACAGTAGCACCCCCGCTTCGCTGGTTTCGCACAGAGAACCGATGACCAGCTCCAGATCGCCTTGCTTCATCAGGTTCAGCAACGTGCCAGGAATACCTACCTGCACGTCGATTTCCATTCCCGGGTACTGCGCCGCGAAATCCTGAAAAGCCCGCAGCAATCGCGGTTCGACAAAATCCTCCGACACCCCGATCCGCACCCGCCCATGAAACGGTGTGCGCGTCAGTTGCGCCCAGGCATCACGGTTCAACGCGAGGATCGTCCGCGCATAAGCGATCAGGCGCTCGCCATCGGGCGTCAATTGCTGGGAGCGAGTCGTACGCTTCAACAGCGGTTTACCGACCTGTTCTTCCAGTCGCCGCAAGTGACCGCTGACCGCAGATTGGGTCAGGTGCAGCTTTTCGGCTGCGCGGCTGAAACCGTCTTCATCGACGACGGTGACAAAGGTTTTTAACAACAGCACATCGAACATAGTTCTATTCGTGATTAATGGCTTATTAATTCACGATTTATATTCCAAATAAAACTATGTTGCAATGATCCAACTTCCCCGCCCGAGACACGCCATGACCACCCTTCTGCATATCGAATGCTCTCCGCGCAAACAGCGGTCGGCCTCCCTTGAAATCGCCCGCAGCTTCATTGCGCGCTATCAAGAAAACACCCCGGACACCGAAATCATCACCCTCGATCTTTGGAACATGGTTTTGCCAGAATTCGACGAGCTGGCAATGGACGCCAAATATGCCGGGCTCAATGGCACGCCCTTGACCCCGGCGCAGCAAGACGCCTGGAACACCTTGAAAGATCTGGCCGCGTACCTGCACCGCGCAGACGTGCTGGTGATGTCCGTACCGCTGTGGAATTTCAGCATCCCGTACAAACTCAAACACTTCATCGACCTGGTGTCGCAGAAAGATATTTTGTTCAGCTTCGACCCGGAACGCGGTCTGGAAGGCATGCTGCACAACAAAACCGCCGTGGTGATGTACGCCCGCGGCCTGGATTTTTCGGCGCAGTCGATCACGCCAGCGGAGCGCTTCGACTTTCAGAAGCCCTACGTGGAAGCCTGGCTGCAATTTATCGGCGTGAGCGATGTGCACTCGGTGATTGTCGAGAAAACCATTCTGGGGGAAGACGTTGACCTGAGTGCGCGCAAGGCCGCGACTCAGCAGGCCATGAGGCTGGCAGACAGTCTCGTGCTGTAAACTCACCTACCACCTCAAACAAGAGATCCCCCATGGCAAACCACGACATCACCTTTCTGCCCGACCCAGACCCGGAATCCATCTCCTCCGACGTCGCCGGTTTCGGCGGCCTGCTGGTCTCCACTCAAATCCCCACCCGCGCCGACGGCAGTCTGGAGCTGGGCGGCATCGCCGAGCAGAGCGAGTGCACCCTGCAAGCGCTCAAAGTGGCGTTGGAGCTTGCCGGCAGTTCGATGGACCGGGTTCTGCATCTGACCATCTACCTCACCGACATGGCTGACCGCGCCGCTTTCAATGAAGTCTACAAGCGCTTCTTTGCCAAGCCGTGGCCGGTTCGCGCCGCTGTTGGCGTGGCCTCATTGGCGGTCGAAGGTATGCGTGTGGAAGTCACTGCGATGGCGGCCAAGGGCTGAGTCTGCGGACTTGTCCGGTGGCCCTGCTCCAGCGAGCGGCTACCACCGGGCCATTCCCGACGGCAGATTTTGCGCCGTCGGGTGATCCTCACCGGGACTCAAAAAGCGGCTATTTGACCAGTCGTTTTTCCTTGGAAGGTCTGTAGCCGAAATACGAGCTATAGCACTTGCTGAAATGACTGGGCGACACAAAGCCGCAGGCAACCAGCACGTCTACCTGTGACAGCTCTGTGTGCTGAAGGAGTCGACGCGCTTCGGTGATGCGCAGCTCCATGTAATATCGCTGCGGCGTTGTCCCGAGCTGCTCCTTGAACAAGCGTTCGAGTTGTCGCCGGGAACGGCCCGCGTAGACCGCCAGCTGCTCCAACTCCAAAGGCTCTTCGAGGTTGGCGTCCATCAGCTTGACCACCTCTCGCAACGGCGCGCTCACACAGATATTTTCAGCCGGTTTGATGCGCCGGTAGCGAGACTCCTCGAAAGCGAGAATGTCCTCGATACCCTCGACCAGGGCTTTATCGTGCAGTTCCTTGATCCAGTCCAACGCCATATGAAATGCGCCAGAGGGACTGGACGCGGTGAGCCGGTCTCGATCGATGACATAGGGCTCACTGGTGACATGCGTCGCCTTGGAGATTTCCGCGAGTGCTGGACGATGTTCGGGGTGAATGGCGCAACGGTATCCATCGAGCAAGCCTGCGCTGCCCAGGAACCATGCACCGTTCCACAACCCGGCCAGAATGACACCTTGGTCTGCCGCCGCTCGCAACAGACTGATGAGCTCATCAGTCGCCTTCAGTTCTGTCCTGTAGCCGCCGCAAATAACCAGCAGGTCCAGGTCGTGAATGGCTGAAGAGTCGATGCGCGCATCCGGCCGAATGACCAGGCCCAGATCGCTGACGACCTCCCCCTCATTCAAACCAAACGTTCGGGAAGAGAACAAGCCGGGGCGCAGAAGATTCGCGGTGACAATCGTGTCCAGTGCCTGGGTGAACGCGGGCAGCGAGAAATGCTCGAGCAGCAAAAAGCCCGCCCGAGTCATTCGAGCAGGCTCGCCAGTGTTTTCATTCAGATAGCGGAGGTTTTTCCCCTTCATGCCTCCGCTGAATTGACGTCGTTCGATCAATGTTCGACCCACTCGGTTACGTTAGCCAATCTGTCATTTGGTGCGCCTTATAAAGCGTCATGCTACCTGTAGAAGCTCAAAAAGCCCTAGGGGGCGTTCTCAATTAGTTTCACCGCCGCGCCGAAACTAATTGAGAACGCCCCCTGGTACCATTATGCGACCGATCAGGCTAGTTGAAAGCCGTGACGAAAAACCCGAACTCCCTCCATACCGCTGAATCCAATGTGTAGGCCAATGGAGGTGAGTGAAATGAACAATGATGACCGTGTTAATGACGACGAATCAGAAACGACCTCGAACGTCCCGCCTGCCGATACGTCTGGCAAACCCGACGATGTGGTCGAAAGAGAACTTGAGGACAGCGACAGTGACGCCGAAAGTTTAGATGAAGCGCGAAACCAGGAGCGGGAGGCTGAAGAGCTCAGGCGAAAAATAGCGGAGATAGAACGTAAAGTGGCGGACGGTAACTAGCAAAATGCCGGAGGGGCGAGAGACATCATGATGCAGATGCTGGCCAAGGGTGATCTCACAAACGGGGTTATGCGCTCCGATAATTGACCGTTTTGAGTTGTGGATTCAACCGGTCGATGCAACAGATTGCAATTGAGCCAAAACCGGTCAATATCGCTCCTTTCGTCTACCCTCACAAAGCGCCAGGCATGCTTGGCGCCTCGACATTCTTTCGTTAATACACCGGAGATCTTCCATGCTCAAGCGCACCCTGGCATTGGCCATCGGCTTGACCCTGTCATTTTGCACCCTCTTGGCGCAGGCCGCCGATACGTTGAAAGTCAGCGCGATTCCCGATGAAGCCCCTACCGAACTGCTCCGCAAGTTCAAGCCGCTTGGCGCCTATCTGGAACAACAGCTGGGCATGAAGGTCGAGTTCGTGCCGGTGAGTGACTATCCAGCCGTGGTCGAAGCGCTAGCCACCGACCGCATCGACCTGGCTTGGCTGGGCGGCTTCACGTTCGTGCAGGCACGCCTGAAAACCGGCAATGCCATTCCGCTGGTACAGCGTGAACAGGACGCTCAATTCACCAGCAAATTCATCACCGCCGACCCTGCCGTCAAGTCCCTCGCCGATCTCAAGGGCAAGACCTTTGCATTCGGCTCGGTGTCCTCCACTTCAGGCAGTCTCATGCCGCGTTATTTCATGTTGAAGGACGGCATCAAGCCTGAAACTTACTTCAGCCGAGTCGGCTACTCCGGCGCCCATGACGCCACTGTCGCCTGGGTCCAGGCTGGCAAGGTCGACGCCGGCGTACTGAACGCCAGCGTGTGGGAAAAACTGGTCGCCGCCGGCAAGGTCGACACCACCAAGGTCAGAGTGTTTGCGACCACCCCGGCCTACTTCGACTACAACTGGACGGTGCGCGGGACCCTCGACCCAGCGCTGGCGGCCAAGATAAAGGCAGCCTTCCTGGCGCTCGATCCGGCGAAGCCTGCGGACAAGGCGATTCTGGATCTGCAGGCCGCCAGCCGATTCATCGAAACCAAGCCTGAGAACTATATGGGCATCGAGGAAGCCGCCCTCGCCGCCGAACTGCTCAAATGACATTGCGTCTGACTCAGGTCAGCCTTACCCACGCCAACGGCGTCCAGGCGTTGCGTGGCGTGGATCTGCACATCGGTGCCAGCGAACAGGTCGCCATTATCGGCCCGTCCGGCGCGGGTAAGTCGAGCCTGCTCAACCTGCTGGCCACCGCCCTGCGACCGGGCAACGGCGAGTTGCAGGTGCTCGGCGAGCGAGCCTGGCAGCTTTCGGCCCGTCAGCGTCAGCGTCTGCGCGCGCGCATCGGCCTGATCCATCAATCGCCTCCCCTGCCACCGCGCCAGCGCGTGATCACTGCGGTTCTGGCCGGAAAGCTGGGTCAGTGGGGTTTGGGCAAGAGCCTGTTGAACCTGCTGCATCCACTGGATATTCCGGGCGCACGCGCGGCATTGGCCAGGTTGGACCTGAGTGACAAGTTGTTCGCGCAATGCCAGCAACTGTCCGGTGGACAGTTGCAGCGCGTGGGCATTGCCCGCGTGTTGTACCAAGCGCCCGAGGTGTTGCTGGCCGATGAGCCGGTATCGGCCATGGACCCCGTGTTGGCCCAGCACACGCTTTCGGTGCTCTGTAGCCATGCCCGGCAGCACAACGTCACCCTGGTCGCCAGCCTGCATGCAGTGGAGCTGGCCCTGGCGCACTTTTCGCGCATCATCGGCTTGCGTGATGGACAGATCCTGTTCGACCTTCAGGCCAGCGAAGTCGACCGTGAGTTGCTCGACAAGCTCTACGCCAACGAACAATTGCTGTCCCCACCGATTGCTCCGGTGCCCTTGAGTGTGCAGATTCCCCGATGCTGACCCGTGATACCCGAGATCCCGCCACCCGACCCCGCCTGCTGCTCACCTTGCTGGCCCTTGCCTTGCTGTGGCCGAGCATCCACTTCAGCGAGTTGGACCTCAGCGTGCTGGTGGCGAGTGACAGTCAGAGCGAGATGGGCCGGTTTGTATCCGCCTTCTGGCCACCTGCTCATGGCGAGGAGTTCATCGAGCTGCTGTTGCAAGCCACCCTGCAGACCCTGGCCATCGCCACGGCGGGCATGGCCCTGGCGTTGCTGTTGGCAGTTCCCGCCAGTCTGTTGGCCAGCCGTGCTCTGTCGCTGTCTGCTGCCTCCCGCGCCGGCCACCCGAGTTATTGGGGCCAACTGCTGCGTTGGCCCATACGCGGTTTACTGATTTTCCTGCGCAGCGTGCCGGAAATCGTCTGGGCCCTGCTGTTCGTGCGCGCCGTCGGCCTCGGCCCGACTGCCGGGGTGCTGGCCATTGCCATTACCTACAGCGGCATGTTGGGTAAGGTTTACGCGGAAATTTTCGAGTCGGTCGACCAGCGCCCGGCCCACGCGCTACTGCAATCGGGCAGCGGTCGGCTCGCAGCCTTTTGCTATGGGATTCTGCCCAATGTCGCGGCGGAGCTGCTGTCGTACACGGTGTACCGCTGGGAATGCGCAATCCGTGCTTCGGTAGTGATGGGCTTTGTCGGTGCCGGCGGTCTGGGCCAGCAAATGGATCTGTCGTTGCGCATGTTCGCCGGTGGTGAAGTGGCCAGTTTGTTACTGACGTTCCTCGTGCTGGTGCTGCTCGCCGATCAACTCAGCCGCCTGCTGCGCTGGAGGCTGGCATGAATCGCCTGATCAATCTGGCACTGCTGCTCTGCATCGGCGCAGCGGTGGTCGCCTCGTTCATCTACCTGGGCATCGACCTCGGCGAGCTGGGCGGCACCGGCAACCTGAAGCAGATGGGCGCTTATGCGCAGCGTTTTCTCAGCCCGGACCTGAGTTCGGGCCATCTGCAAGCCATCGGCCACGGCGCGCTGGAAACCATTGCCATGTCTGCCCTGGGCACCCTGCTCGCGGCGGTATTCGGTCTGCTATTGGCATTGCCTGCGGCCGGGCGCTTCGGCTGGCCACTGCAGAGCGCGTCGCGCCTGGTGCTCAACGCCTTGCGCGCCGTTCCGGAGCTGGTGTGGGCCGCGCTGATGGTTCTTGCCGCCGGTCTCGGCCCCAATGCCGGCACCCTGGCATTAGCCCTGCACACCACCGGCGTACTTGGTCGGTTATTCGCCGAAGCGCTGGAAAACACCCCACCAGAACCCGCCGAAGCCATCCGTCTGCAGGGCGGCAACGCCGTATGGGCTTTCTGTTACGGCACACTGCCCAACCTGTTGCCACAGCTACTGGCCTACATCCTGTATCGCTGGGAAAACAATATCCGCATGGCCAGTGTGCTCGGTTTCGTCGGCGCCGGTGGTTTGGGGCAAATGCTCTATGTCAGCCTCAGCCTGTTCCAGGAAGCGCAAGCCAGCACGGTTATTCTGGCCATGCTGTTACTGGTACTCGCCGTCGATACATTGAGCAGCTGGAGCCGTCAACGCTGGGTCAAAGCTTGACTGCTTTCGGTGCCGGGCAATCGTTCAGTGGGTCTTCGAAGCTATGCAAACCCGAGGAACGACAGAATAACCACGATGATCACGACTACCCCGACGATGTAGATGATGTTGTTCATGAAGGCTACCTCTCAACCTGGACAGGACTGCGACACGAGGGTGCTACAAATACAAGGTACTGCACCTTTGCGCGCAATTCCATTCGGAACACACATAGGCTCCGCTCTCGCGGAAATCAGAAAAGACGGAACAGTGAACGGCGACAATCTGCGAGGACCACGCGCATCGGTGGTGCGCACAGCGTCGGCAATCGCGCCAAACCCACCTACGCCCGATGAAATGATTGTGGCTGTCCGCTCCTGGTCTGCGACATCAGTCGGATGCCAGCCCGCCTGCTCCAGAGCTTCGTGCGCAGCCACAAGTGCAAACTCGATGAAACGATCCATCTTCTTGCGATCCTTGGCCGAAATGATGCGCTCCGGGTCGTAACCCGCGATGGCATCCTCCTCCAGTGACGGCACCTGACCGCCTACCGCAACACCCGTACCCTCCGTGATATCGTCGGGCAAGTTACGGATGCCAGAACGCCCAGCCAGCAGTCTCTTCCAGACTTCTTCTAATCCACACCCCAGAGGCCCGACAATTCCGACGCCCGTGACTACGATTCGCTTTTGACCTTCGAGATGAATCATTGAATCCTCTTCATTTTTCAGTCGACGCCCACTAAAAGCAGCAAGCTATGGCCTATGGCTAAGGCTTTGTGGTCAGGTGAACGGCGAGAGGACGGGGTGGCGTCCTATCCCCTAGGCTTGCTTGCTTATTCGCTGTTTCAGTTTGACCCGTATTGTCAGGACGGATCTTGAACCAGATGGAGTACATCGCTGGCAGGAACACCAGCGTCATGATGGTTCCGACGAACGTGCCTCCGATCAGCGTGTAGGCCAGCGTCCCCCAGAAGACGGAGTGTGTCAGCGGAATGAATGCCAGGATGGCCGCAAGCGCTGTCAGCAGTACCGGGCGGGCACGTTGTACCGTGGCTTCGACCACTGCGTGAAACGGGTCCAGCCCTTCCTGCGCGTTGTGGTGGATTTGCCCAATCAGAATCAGCGTATTGCGCATCAAAATGCCCGAAAGGGCGATTAGACCGACCAGAGCGTTGATACCAAAAGGCTGCTGGAAGATAAGCAGTGTTGGCACCACACCAATCAACCCCAGTGGCGAGGTGAGGAATACCATAATCATCGCCGAGATCGAACGGACCTGCAGAATGATGACCAGCAGCGTCATGGCAATCATGATCGGGAATAACGGCAACATCGCTTTAGCGGCCTTGCCCGACTCCTCGATTGCACCCGCCTGCTCAATCCGGTACCCGCCAGGCAGCTTGTCTATGACCGGCTGCAGCTCCTTCATGATCACACTCGAGACGTCCGGTGGCTGCAAGCCTTCGGCAATGTCGCCGCGCACGGTAATGGTCGGCGTGCGGTCACGACGTCGGAGGATCGGATCCTCCATACGAACATCGACCTCTCCCACCTGAGACAGCGGAATCCGCTGACCCGCCGTGCCTACCAACGTAAAACCTTCTATCTTGGCGGGATCGAGCCTGATATCACCCGCTGCGCGACCAACCACCTGCACCGAGCGAATGTCCTCACGAACCGCGGTGATCGGTACTCCGGCCAGCAGGAACTGCAGTTGCTGCGCGACTGAGTTTGACGTCAACCCCACCGCCTCCAAGCGATCCTGATCCAGAGCAAAATGCAGCGTCGGCGTCAGCGGTCCCCAATCGGTGTTGACGGTTCTCATCATCGGGCTCGACTGCAACACGTCCTGTACCTGGCCCGCAATCTCGCGCAACTTTGACGGATCAGGTCCCATCACCCGGTAGGCAACAGGGAATGGCGAGTACGGCCCGAAAACAAGCTGAGTCACCCTGACACGCGCTTCTGGAGCAAGTCCCTCAGCCGCCGCTTCGCGGATACGGAACTTGAGGGTCTCGCGCTCCTCCTGGCTGTCCGTCAGCACCACAATCTTCGCGAATGACGGATCAGGGAGTTCCGGTGCCATCGCTAGATAGAAGCGCGGCGCGCCCTGCCCGATATAGGCCGTGACGATCTTTGCCTCATCCTGCTTTTGCAGCCAGGTCTCTATCTTGGCGGTGGTCGAGCTGGTCTGCTCAATGGAGGCTCCATAAGGCATTTGCACTTCAATCAATACCTCGGGACGGTCCGAGGTAGGGAAGAACTGCTTCTTGACCAGGCTCATGCCGAGGATCGCCACGACAAACGAAGCGATGACAGTGCCGGCCACCAGCCATTTGCGAGCGATGACTCGCGTCAAAACATGGCGGAAGCGGTTGTAGTTAGGGGTGTTGTAGATGGCCGCGTGACCACCCTCGACTTTCTTGATGTTCGGCAACATCTTCACCCCCAGGTATGGGGTAAAAGCGACCGCAACCACCCAGGAGGCAATCAGGGCAATGCCCACGATCCAGAACATGTTGCTGGTGTACTCGCCGGCTGTCGATTGCGCGAAGCCGTTGGGCATAAAGCCGATAGCCGTCACTAGCGTACCGGAAAGCATCGGCGCGGCCGTATGACTCCAGGCGTACGCGGAAGCTTTGATGCGGTCGTAGCCCTCTTCCATTTTCACCACCATCATTTCGATAGCAATGATGGCGTCGTCCACCAGCAGTCCAAGCGCCAGAATCAACGAGCCAAGGGTGATACGGTCAAAGTTCTTTCCAGTGGCCGCCATCACCACAAACACCACAGCCAACGTCAATGGCACAGCCGCAGCGACCACAACGCCTACACGCCAGCCCATGCTGAGAAAGCAGACAAGCATCACCACAAGCAGCGCGACGAAAAATTTGACCATGAACTCGCCGACGGCCGAATCGATATTTACAGATTGATCGGTGACCTTGGAGAGCGTCATGCCCAAAGGCATGCCTTCATTTATCTTGACCGTCTCCGCGTCCAACGCCTTGCCGAGGTCAAGACCGTTCCAACCCTCACGCATCACGATCCCCAGCAGCAAGGCCTCTTCACCGTTATTGCGCACGAGAAAGGTTGCGGGATCTTCATAACCACGTTCGATCGTCGCCACGTCGGAGAGTTTGAGCGTGCGCCCCTGAACCGCAATGGGTGTGTCACGAATCTTCTGCACCTTATCGAAGGCGCCATCCAGCCGGAGGAAGACCTGCGGCCCATTGGTTTCGATCGAACCGGCGGGCGTGAGCACGTTTTGATTATTCAGCGCGGCAAAGATGTCCTGAGGAGATACGCCCAAGGTGGCCAACCGATCATGGGAAAAGGAAACAAAGATACGTTCGGGCTGCTCCCCAATAATGTTGACCTTCTTCACGCCTGGCACGTGCAACAGTTGTTGGCGCAACGACTCTGCATCACGCACCAACAGTCGCTGCGGCTCGCCTTTGGCTTTCAGGGCGAACAGTGCAAATGTCACGTCCGAAAATTCGTCGTTGACCATTGGCCCGATGACACCCGCCGGCAGCTTCCTGGCCTCATCGTCGAGCTTTTTGCGCGCCTGATAGAACTCCTCCTGCACTTGCGAGGGCGGCGTGCTATCGAGCAGTGACACCATCGTGAAAGCGAGGCCAGGACGGGTGTAGGTTTCCGTGCGGTCGTACCATTTCAGTTCTTGCAGGCGTTTTTCAAGTGGCTCTGCGACCTGATCCTGCATCTCCTGCGCCGTGGCGCCCGGCCACGCGGTAATGACCGTCAACTGCTTGACCGTAAAGGGAGGATCTTCCGCACGCCCCAGCTGAAAGAACGCCAAGATGCCCGCAACGGCAATCAGGAAGATCAGAAACACCGTAATAGATCGCTCACGAACTGCCATCGCGGAAAGATTGAAGCGCCCCTCGCTCATGGACGACCCCCGGCAACTCTGGCGTCATCCTGTTGAGGCAATCTCACCTCTTCACCTTCGCGCAACAGATGTGCGCCTAACGCCACGATCTGCTCGCCGACTTTGAGGTCGCCCGCGACTCGCACTGTGTCGTCGCTCAAGCCCAGGACTTGTACAGGTCGCCAGGCCACCTTCGCCGGTGTACCGGCGATGACCCACACGCCAGTGCCTTGGCCTGGGTCATAAACGGCAGCGATCGGTACTTGCAGCCCCTGCCCTTGCGTGGCGCCTTCAGCGATCCGCAGCGTGACGGTCGAACCTATCGGTGCATTGGCCAGCGCCCCCTCAAGCACATACCGCGCCTCGAAGGTGCGTGTCATTCGATCGGCCGAGTCAGAAAGCAGCCTCAGCTTCGCTGTAACAGCATCCGTGGTATTGCCATAAAGCGTCGCCTGCGCGATGGATCCTGCTGCGGGGCGCAACGTCTCGGGCAGGTGCACGATGGCTTCGCGCTGCCCTGCCCGCGCCAGTCGAACCACGGGCTGTCCCGGGCTGACAACTTGTCCGGGCTCGGCGAGCGTCTCCACCACAACGCCGTCGGAATCCGCAAACAGCACCGCATAACCAGAAGCATTGCGGGCTACATCAGCCTGCGCTTCAGCGGCGCTAAGCTGCGCCTTTGCGGTATCCGCTGCGGCTTTGATCTGGTCATAGGCCGATGCAGAAATAGCACCTGCGGCGACCAGGTCACGATATCGAGCCTCGTCATCTGCTGTCTGTTTGGCTCGGGCCCGAGCGGCTATGACTGACTCTTGCTGTGCTCGCGCCTGCAACCCCAGGTCGACTGGGTCGAGACGCATGAGTGGCTGACCACGTTTAACGGTCTGACCGGTGTCAACCAGACGCTCAAGCACCTTGCCTGATACCCGAAAACCCAGATCGCCCTGGACGCGGGCAGCCACGACACCAGTGAAAGAACGTGAGGCGTCGGAGGCCCCCTGAACCGCTGCGGACCTAACCAGAGGAGCATGCGTGCGCGGATCTTCAACGGTAGATGAGTCGCCACATGCCGTCAGGACGAGAGGCAACAAGCAAGCGGCAATGGGGAAAGGTCGAAGCCGGCGCATAGGTTCCCTTACTTAAAAATAGGACGAGCGCCATATTCTCAGCCCAGTGACCATATGTGTCAATGGTCACAAACCATGAAACATTCGGCTTCTCAAGCTCAACACAGAAACCACAGCTTCCAATGAGAAAACCCAAAATCACCTCAATTGACAGGGTGTGACTATTGAGTAATATGGTCACAAATATCCTCTATTGAAGGAACCTCAATGCCTCCCCTCCGTCCAATTGCTCTTTTGGTCAGCGCCGGCTTATTGGCAGGTTGCGCGGTCGGTCCGGACTACCATCGTCCAGACGCTCCGCTTTCGGATCGTTACTTGGGTCAGTCTTCTGTCGAACAGCGTCGTGGAGCGACGCCGACCAGTCTTGTAGCTTGGTGGGAAGGCTTTGGTGATCCAGTGCTAACCGACTTCATCTCCAAGGCGCTTGAGCAGAATCTGGACCTGGCGCAGGCGTCGGCGCGAGTCACACAGGCGCGGGCCGGACTAGGTGCTGCAAATGCCGCTTTACTCCCCTCAGGGAACATCAGCGGACAGGCCGCACGCTCCTACCAGTCAATCGAGACGCCGCTCGGCCAGGTGTTGAACTCAACGCCTGGCTATGATCGGTACGGAAGTTCCTACGAGGCCAACCTCGATGCCAGCTGGGAGGTAGATGTCTTTGGCGGATTGCGTCGCGCACGCGAGGCTGCTGTGGCCGAGTACCAGGCTTCCCAAGCGGGCGTCGCTGCCACACGATTGGCCATCGCCGCGCAGACCGCTGATATCTACATCACTATCCGCGGACTGCAGACCCGGCTGGACATTGCGAATCGGCAAGTCAAAACGCAGCAGGAGTTGCTAGAGAAAGTCCAATTGCTCTACAGCAAGGGGCTCGCCGCCAACTATCAGGTTCGCCAGACCGAGGGGGCGCTATCGCAGGTCCAAGCGACAGTACCGGTCCTGCAGACCGGTCTGGATGCTGCCATGAATGCGCTGGATGTAATGCTCGGCACGCCGCCAGGCACTCACCGCACGCAACTGGCAAGTGCGGGGAGCATTCCTGTAGCGCCGCAGTTAAAGGCGATGGGAACGCCGGCCGATTTGCTGCGCCGCAGGCCAGACCTCATTGTGGCTGAGCGCCGTCTTGCGGCCTCAAACGCACGTATCGGGGAGGCGATTGCTGAGTACTACCCGAAATTCTCCCTTAGCGCATTGCTGGGCAGTGCCACGGCTGTATCCGCAGGCAACCTTTTTACCGGCGGCGCCAGCCAGTCGGCGGGCGTATTGGGACTGCGCTGGAGACTCTTCGACTTCGGTCGCATAAACGCCCAAATCGACCAAGCCAAGGGACAGGAAGCCGAAACCCTGGCCGCTTACCGCCAGTCTGTGCTGCGCGCCACCGAGGATGTCGAGAACGCGTTCTCCGCCCTGGTGAATCGGGAAGCTCAAGCAACCACCCTCACCGGAGGAGAGGCGTCTCTGACACAGGCTCGCCAATCGTCGTTCATTGCCTATGAGAAAGGCACGGCCAGCCTGATCGATGTCCTGCACGCTGACGAGACGATGCTGCAAGCTTCCGATGCTCGGGCGCAAGCGCGAACGGAATCGGCACGAGCGGCGGTTGCGGCATTCAAATCGCTAGGTGGTGGCTGGCAACCTCCTGAAGCCCAGCCTGTTGCGACACGATGATTTTAACCAGATGACATAGCACTTGATGTACGCACCTCCACGTCCTCTCTTCGCTACTACCCAACCCGAGAGCGGGATTCGCTCATCGACCGACGACCAGTGGTCTCAGGCCGTTCTGTTGGGACGTGCTCAGCAACCCATTGCTCAATAGAAACCAACCGGAGTACAGCGAAATGAAATCGAACGAGAATTCCTGGGTGCTCATCACCGGAGCATCAAGCGGATTTGGCGAGGAGTTCGCCCGGCAATATGCAGCGCAGGGAAAATCGCTCGTTCTGGTAGCAAGAAGGCTGAGTAAGCTCGAAGCGCTATCGGCGCAGTTGCGCGAACGCTTCGGCGTTGATGTGATAGTCGAACAAGTAGACCTGTCCTCGATCCCGGCGATCATCGAACTGCATGAGCGACTCAGCGAACGCAATGTAGTGATCGATGTGCTCATCAACAATGCGGGTCATGGATTGCAGGGGCCTTTCCTGGATCAACCTCTGGATGAGTCCCTGACCATGATTGATTTGGATATCGCCAGCCTGACCGCCCTGACACGCCTTTTCGCGGCCGACATGCGAACCCGCAAACGTGGGCACATCCTGATGGTCGCAAGCTTGCTGTCCTTCCAGGGCGTGAAGAATTTCGCCGTTTACTCTGCCGCGAAAGCCTATGTTCTTCGCTTCTCTGATGCGCTTCATCGTGAACTGAAAGATGACGGTGTCGTCGTTACCGCACTTTGCCCCGGGATGTCAGATACCGGATTTGCAGAAAGCGCCAAACAACGGATCACGCCAGCCTTAAAAAGAGTGATGATGCAGCCTCAACCCGTCGTGCGTGCAGGCATCCGTGCACTGCAAGCCGGACGCATGAGTGTGGTGCCGGGTTTTGGCAACAAGGCCATCACTGTCTTGACGTGGGCCACTCCACGTCGGTTTCATCAGAGCCTGATGGCGCAGGTGATGGGAGTCTGAGGGGGCGACAAAGAGGCCTTTTACCTCAGGGGAAAGGCCCGAGATGTGTTCCTAAAGGTCGGGAGGCAACGCGTGCTCCCGACAGGACATTTATCGTGTAACAGCACTCAATTAGAAGCGGTAACTAACAGACGTACCGAGCCCGCTCGCACTGTTCTTAAATTTGGCACTGTATGCACCTCTGTTCGCAGAGGCGTCGTTGATCTGCACGCTCTCCTCCCATAGGTAGGAATAAGCAACATCGATCGTGACATTGTCCGCCGGAGTCCAGCCAGCACCGAAGCTGATAACCTTCCGGTCGCCCGTGGGAATACGTGGTCCTCGGTTGGTGTTGTTGGCGGGCGACTGATCAACCGAAAGACCTGCGCGAAGTACCCATTGGTTGTTCAGTTGATACGCCGCACCGATAGCGTGAGCCCACGTATCGTGCCAATTCTGCTCTTCGGTAATGGTGCCCAGAGAGCCGCTCAACGCAGGGGGTAAACCCGTGTTCTCGATAGTTAACTCTTTGAAGCGACTCCAGCGAGTCCAAGTGCTCCCCAAGTACAGGGTCCAGTCGTTATTAAGCTGATGAGTCACCGAGAAATCCACTGACTCCGGGGTATCCACATCCAGCGAAGCGTCATAACTCCGGCCGCTGACCCCCAACACGCTAAAGATGCCGTCAGTGACCTTGGTCTTGGCATCCAATTGATAACTGACCCTGGAATGGTAGGTCATGCCCAAACGGGTTCGGTCTGTAGCCTGCACCAGGATACCGGCGTTGAAACCGAGGGCAGTGTCGTCGCCAGTGCTTTTGAGTTTTCCGTCATTGCGACCAGGGCTAAGTGGGTTGGGCACCATACCAGACAGCTCACCGCTGATACGGTTGATGGTCGGACCGAACCCGATCGAAACTTTGTCGTTAAAGGCATAGCTGATGGTGGGCTGGAAGGTAAGGGTCGTGACCTCGCTTTTGTTGGCGTAGTAACGCCCGGCAAAACCGCTGCCATAGTCAGTCATCAGACCGAAAGGTACATAAAACCCTACACCGAATGCCCAATGCTCATCGATGGGTTTGACGTAGTAACCCATAGGCACTGTGGTGGTTGGCACCATGTCGCCGTCTTCCTGGCCTCCGAATGTACTGCGGGTCTGACTTACATCGGACTTAGCGAAAAGAGTCGCAGCCCCCACGCTGACCTGCTCTCTTTTCAAGCGAGACATTCCCGCGGGATTACCGAAGACCGTACTCGCATCTTCAGCGGAGGAGGAGCGTCCGGCAAACCCGGATCCCATCCCGCTGATGCTTTGCTCATTGAGAGCGAAGCCGCTTGCAAAAACGTTTGAGGATGCGAGCACGACAGCAAGGCCAAATGGGCTCTTGAGCAATATTGTTTTCATTGTTTGAACTCTATGGGTATCACTGAGATGAAACAGTAGAAGCGACGCATCACCATATTTGTTCATGTGACCAATTCAGTCAATAGTCACAACATAGATAAGTAAAATGCCCTTCGACGGATGGAAGAAGGGCAAAGTGAGAGCCGTTTTGGTGAACTGTCGCTTACCCGGGTATTCCGTAAACCTTTAGCCGAAGGTCAAGGCATGAGGCTACGCAAGATGAGATTGGAGGTGAGCGTGGGCGCCTCCTCGACGAAATCAAGGTTGTACTGCAACAGCAAAGGGTTGACGAATGGCCGTAGCGCGAGATGTATCGCTTCTACTGTCTCGTCCAGCGGAGTCTTGCGTTCAAATTCGCCGATCTCTCGCCCCTCTCGCACTATTTGCGACACGAAGCGTTTGATCTGTGCGTCATAAGCCTGCGTACTGGGCCAGCTTTCCGACGCCGCGAATGCTGCAATGTCATAGAGTTTTCGGTCGTTAAAGAAAAGATTCACACCTGTGGCGATCACAGTTTTGACCAAACGTCGAAAGCGCTCCGTCGGCGACAGGCCTTCCACATTGATAGCCTGCTCCACAGTCGCGACGATTTCTGCCAGACAATTAGCGCAGATGGCTTCACCGATCGCCTGCTTGGAATCAAAAAATTTGTAGATGTAGGCCTTTGAAAACCCGATGGCCTTGGCCAGGTCGGAAACCGTGGTTTTACCGTAGCCGTATTGACTGAAGTGCTCGTTGGCC
The DNA here is from genome assembly GCF_016650735.1 of Pseudomonas sp. TH37. NCBI lineage: Bacteria > Pseudomonadati > Pseudomonadota > Gammaproteobacteria > Pseudomonadales > Pseudomonadaceae > Pseudomonas > Pseudomonas sp. TH37. Next base: position 326,011 of record NZ_JAEKFD010000002.1, on the reverse strand, counting down.
GCCGCGACAATCTGGTCTCGAATGTCGTGATCGGCTGGGCCACGGGGGCTGGGCGAAGATGAAGATATCGATGGCTGATTCATGGGAACAGCTTACTCACCCTATCGAGGACTGACAACTTGTGACCGATAAGATATATAGTCATAAATCGACCATTTTTAACGACTTTTCCGAGCAATCACAAACTTCAGCCGATCAGGCGCGAAACGGGCTGACGTTTGAGTGATCGAACATGACGGATTAACGTTCCGCAAGTCCATCGTCGCTAAGTAGTTTCCATGCGCTTGGCGTCGTGCAGGTGACGAAGCTCAGTCCTGTAGCCCTGCCATACTGTTCAGCATGACCAGTGCAACCTTCCGCTTCTACGAGGAGCTCAACGATTTCCTGCCGGCCGAACGGCGGCGGCAGTCCTTCACTTGCGAGTGCGCACGAGGGGCGACGGTCAAGCACATGATCGAGGCGCTCGGGATCCCGCACACCGAGGTCGAGCTGGTGCTGCTCAACGGCGAGTCGGTAGGCTTCAAACGCGTGATCTTCGACAGTGACCGGTTGGCGGTGTATCCCAAGTTCGAAGCGCTGGACATCAGCCCGCTGCTAAAGGTTCGTGCGCAACCTTTACGGGTGCTGCGCTTCGTCGCTGATGCGCACCTTGGCGGGCTGGCCAATCTGCTGCGCATGAGCGGCTTCGACACCCTCTACGACAATGGCTTCGAGGATAGCGAGATCGCCGAGATCGCAGCGCAGCAAGGACGCATCGTGCTAACCCGCGATCGCGAACTGCTCAAGCGGCGGATCATCAGCCACGGCTGTTACGTGCATGCCCTGAAACCGTCGCTGCAGCTGCGCGAATTGTACGAACGCCTCGACCTGGCGCGTAGCGCGCGGCCATTCAGCCTGTGCCTTCATTGCAACCTGCCGCTGCACGAGATCAGCCCGGAACTGGCCCGACAGCAGGTGCCGCCACGCGTGGGTGCCCTCTATTCGCACTTCCTGCGCTGCGACAACTGCCAAAGGGTTTACTGGGAGGGTTCGCACTGGCGCAGCATGTGTGCACTGCTGGCACCTCTGCTGGACCGATAGCCAAGCGCATCGAGCCGGCTGCGTTGCCGGGGATAACTGGCTTTTGTATCGGGTAGATAACGGCCAACAGCGGCCAATCAAATGTACCCAGGGGATCAGCTCTCAGAAGAAATGATTGAGTCGTGACCGGATTCAGCAGCCAGCTTCAATCGGTCAGCTTTACTGATGTATTTGGACTTGCTTGGCGGTGCCAATTTGGCACTAGCCTTTTTGGCGTGAGCCTTTAATAACTGCTTTATTTTTTTACGACGATTCATATTTTTCTACTCGGTTTTTAAGCTCTTGAATGATATCAGCTTAAAATATTGGACCAGAATGAAAAAACACCCCATCGGTTGCATCCAGCCTTTGGGGTGCAATTCATCAAGCCATCAAGAGCGTCCTACGGAACCTGTGACCGGTAGATTCCCCAGCAATTTGAGCCCGGTACTCTTCACGAAAGCGTCATAGTCCATCGGTCTCTCGATGCGAGTTTCAGCATTGGGTAGTACGTAGGCCCAGGCACGCTTGGACGATGCGTCATAAACCAGCTTGAACAGACGCGTCGGCACCCAGACCTTGTTGTCGCCGATGGTGGTGTGGCCTGAGTCAAAGAGCGGGCCGGTAAAGACAAAAACATTGCCATCGGCTCGCTTGGCAAACTTTCTGACATCGGACTCGACCTTACTCCAGATCTTCCGGTTGTTGGTTGGGTCTTGCGGCACCATGTTCGACAGTGCAAAGGATTGGGCCATTGCATTGGGGTTCGGTGCATCGGCTGCCGGGGATTGATGGCCGCGGTCCACAGCCGGATGTTGGCTACGGTAGTCGCTCAACTCTGCCCGTCCACTCTTGGGAATGCGTGGGTCCGGGTAAAACTGGTTGGTGCGCTCCTCGCCTTTGGCATCCTGCAGTTGGGCGGCATTAAGGCGTTCGACTACTACCAGCGGCGTCTTGCTGGTTTGCGAGTACAGCACTGCAAAGTTGTCGGAACACAGGGCCAGGGGTTTCATTGTTGCAGGCACAGAGGCCATGTTGATCGGTTTCGCAGCCGGGAACAGCTCTGCGCAGCCGTCAAACGATGCCTGTTTCTGTTTGTTTGAATAGAGGTCCAGGGCCGCGTTCTGGCTGACCGAGCCCGAGCGGGATACTTGTTCCTGATGCTGGGTGGGCGGCTTGATGAGATCCAGCAGACCGCGGGCTTCTGCCCCGGTCGAGAGCAAAACAAGGGCCGACAGCCCAACTGCAATTTTGCGTAGGTGCATGCTTTAAATCTTCGAATTGGATTGAGGGATAAACGTACGACGAGTCCCGATTCACGGAACCAGATGGAGGCGGTTGCTGATTAAATTGCGGCAAGCATGCTTTCACTGTCCTTGATCAAAATACCGATGCGGATTCGGTCGGTTCCGAGCAGTACGACTGCTGAAGGTCGTTGCGGGATTTTATTGACCATCACAAGTCACTTTAGTGCTGAGTAGCGTTTACATTCGACTTGCCAATGCTCGTCGAAGAAGCGATTGGCAGAGGAATGCAGACATCGCGCTCAACGGCACAACAACCCCATGGGCAAACCCGATCATAGCGCTCTATGATTGAACCCCATGACGACCTCTCTTCCGATCCGCCAACCCTGCCCGCCCGGAGCCTGCATCTGCGAGCGTGAGCCGTTGCTGGAAACCCCCGGCGCGGATTTGCGCATCCTGAGCCTGACCCGGTCGGAGGAGAAGCGCCTGATCGAACGCCTGGAAAATCTCCAGAGCCTCGGCGATCTGGAGCGTCTGCAACGCCGGATGTATGAGCAGTTGGGTCTGCGCGTGGAGATCGTTCCGGGCTTCAATGAAGTGCGCACCATGCGCGGCATCAACATCACCCTCGGCGAATTGCCGGGCCTGTGTCGCAAAACCCGTCAGTCGATTCCGGCGGCGATTCGTCGAGGGCTGGAGAAGCGCCCGGAGATTGCCTACGAGCTGCTCAATGCCAACGACTTGTTGCGTGATGCCTGATGGTTTGCACTGTTATCCCGATATGTTCATTTCAAATGCCTGAAAGAGGATCAGCGGTCGTACGCAAAACGCGGGCCGCTGCTATGCCTTTTCATGGGAGAAAGGGTTTCAGGTCAGCCAGGATGGAGCTGGAAACACAAGCGTGACCGTGGCCCCGGCGCCAGCCAGGTGCGCGAAGATAATGGCGCCAATCCGTAGCAGGAGGTGGCAGATGTTATTCATCGTCAGTTGGTCCATCAGTCCGCAGCATCGTAATAGCGCGATCGAACGCTTTCTCAAGACCGGTGGCGCGCCGCCCGCAGGCGTCAACATGCTGGGGCGCTGGCATGCCATCGGTGGCTCGAGTGGTTTTGGCATTGCTGAGGCCAGTGATCCGGTGTCGATTCAGAAGTGGGTGCTGGAATGGAGCGACCTCATGAGCATGGAAGTCCACGCCGCATTGACCGATGAACAGGCAGCGCCGCTGCTGGCTGCCGCGCTCGGCAAGCGATAGTCGTCGAGGCGGCGAGCCTGTGGTGAGGGGGCTTGTCGGAACGCCGCATCGCCCCGTTGGGCTGCGAAGCGGCCCCAAAATCTCTGATGTGCCTAAGATCTTGTGAGTGCTACGCACTCAAACGGGGCGATGCGGCGTTCCGACATGCCCCCTCGCCACTTTCCTTCTGATTCCCTACTTTTTCATCCCTACCCGCCGCCGCATTTCGGCAGTAATCGTCTGTCGGGTTTTCTTCAGGTCGGCCCAGGGTTCGTCACCGATTTCGGCCAGGCGTTCATGCATGTTGTGCACGTTCCATTGATTGCCGCCCTTGAGCTCCGCCACCTCTTCCCGAAAGATCGGCACCGACACCGGCAGCCCTTCGCGAGTGCGCACGGCGTAGGCGCAAATAGTGGTGGCGCCCAGACCGTTGCGCAGGTAGTCGATGAAAATACGCCCTACACGGTTTTTCGGTCCGGACACTGCAGAAAAGCGATCCGGCAGTAATTTGGCCATGTGGCTGACGATTGCGTGGCTGAAGTCCTTGACCTCGTCCCAGCCTTGTTTGCGGGTCAGCGGTACCACCAGGTGAATCCCCTTGCCGCCGCTGGTTTTGAGAAACGCCTTGAGCCCCAGTTCATCCAGCACTGTGAGCGTTAGCTGGGTCGCTTCGATCATGCTTTTCCAGGGCAGCGCCGGATCCGGGTCGAGATCAAGGACAAAGCGATCAGGTTTATCCAGATCGACTGACGTGGCATTCCAGGTGTGCAGTTCCACCGTGCTCATCTGCACCGCGCCGATCAGCGCTTTGGCGTTGTTGATGATCATCACCGGTTGGCCCGTCAGTTCCTTGTCCAGGGTAACAATCCCCGGAATGGCCAGCCGTTCGGCGTTCTTCTGAAAGAACAGTTCGCCGGCGATGCCGTCCGGCGCGCGCACCAGCGCCACCGGCCGGTCCTTGAGTTGCGGCAAAATCCATTCCGCAACGCTGGCGTAGTACTCCGCCAGTTGCATCTTGGTGGTGCCGCTGCTGGCATCGATCACCCGGTCCGGGTGCGTGATGCGCACCTTGCCGCTGGCCAGGCCGATTTGCGACGGCGCAACAGTCGACTGGACGGTTTTTGGGTCGGCGGCGTCAGGTTTCTCGGCGGCTGATTTCTTCTTCGCTGTGGATTTTGCTGCGGCGGTTTTCGAGGCTGATGTTTTCGAGGCTGAAGTGTTCACGGTTTTCGGCAACTCCTCGGTAATTTCTTTGGCAGGCTTGTCATCACGCAAACCATGGAACACGGCGTGGCGCACCGAGCCGTCCTTGGTCATTTCGGCGAAGGCCACTTCTGCCAACAGTGTGGGTTTGAGCCAATGCACACCCTTGGCTTCAAAACCGCTAGGCGGATTGACCACCGACGGCTTTTTCGTCTGCAGCGGTTTCAACTGTTCGTAAATACGCTTGAGAGTCGCCTCGTTGAACCCGGTGCCAACCTTGCCGGCATAACGCAATTCACCGCTGTCGCGATCATGCAATCCCAGTAGCAACGCACCGAAGGCACTGCGCGCACCTTTAGGGTCGGTGAAGCCGACGACGACGAATTCCTGCCGATGTTTACACTTGAGTTTGATCCAGTCACTGGTGCGCCGAGACACGTAAGGCGAGCCCAGGCGTTTGCCGATCAGCCCTTCCATCTTCATTTCGCAAGCACTGTTGAGCAACGCTTCCGGAGATTCGCCAAAGGCGTCGGAGAATCGCAACAGCGGATTTACGTTGGGCTTGAGCACGGTCGCCAGCGCCGCCCTGCGCTCCTCGACAGGCACTTCGCGCAGGTCCACGCCGTTGAGGTAGGGCAAGTCGAACAGGTAGTAAACGATGCCGCCACTTCGACCGGAATCGAACGCGTTTTGCAGCGCCTGAAAATCCGGAACGCCCTGCTCGTTGGTCACCACCATTTCGCCGTCGAGCCAGGCCGACTCCAGGCCCAGCGCTGCCAGTGCCTCGGCTTGCCCGGGTAATTTGTGGGTCCAGTCGTGACCATTGCGGGTGAAGAGTTTGACCTCGTCGTGGTCGATTCGCGCCATGACCCGGTAGCCGTCGAACTTGATCTCATAGCTCCATTCGCCGCTCGGCGCGGATTCGACCAGCGTTGCCAGTTCGGGTTTGAGCAGCTCCGGCAGCTCGGCTTTGCGAGCGCCCGTCAGTTGTGCCGACTTTTCCTTACGCGCCTTGGCCGGCGCTTTTTTGATCGGTTTAGTTTCTTTAGCTCCGTGCTTTTTTTCCAAAATGGTGCGGTCGCTGAGCACGCTGTCGGGCTCGGCGGCGACCACGTCGTATTCGCTGTCGGGTCTGGCGGCGCTGTCCTGATGCTTGATCAAAAACCATTGTTCCTGCTTGCCCGGCATGTGCGTGCGCACGAGGTTCCACAGGCCGCCGAGCTTCTCTCCTTTCAGCTCGAATTTCAGCCGGCCCTTGGTGTATGCCTTGGCCGGATCGTCCTGGGGAATCCACACTCCACGGTCCCAGACGATCACATCGCCGGCGCCGTAATGCCCTTCGGGAATGGTGCCCTCGAACGTGGCGTAATCCAGCGGATGGTCTTCGACGTGGATGGCCAGGCGCTTGATCTTGGGGTCCAGCGACGGCCCTTTGGGCACGGCCCAACTTTTCAGCGCACCGTCGAGTTCCAGGCGAAAGTCATAGTGCAGGTGCGAGGCGTCATGCTTCTGAATGCAGAATTGCAGAGCATGCGCTTTGGCTTGTCGTCTGCCTTTTGCGGATTTGGAAACACCGGCAGGCTCGGGACTTTTTTCGAAGTCCCTCATGTTGTTGTACTTTTCGAGCGGCTTGTCCATAGCGCCCTCCACGGGTTTATGACTGAATCAAACCGTTATTGTCATGAGACCCCAGATGAGTGCGCGAAGGTTCAGTAGTCTTGCAAAACTTGAGTACCGAAGACGACCTCGGACGCTGGCAAGCCGTACCAGCTCCGCTCGAAGGAAATCAATCACTGGAGGAGGCGTAGGGAGGAATCAGAGAAACCTGTGGCGAGGGAGCTTGCTCCCGCTTGAGTGCGTAGCACTCACAAAAAATCGACAATGGTTGTCAGATTTTTGGGGCTGCTTCGCAGCCCAGCGCGAGCAAGCTCGCTCGCCACAACGGTCTTTTATCAGGTGAGAGGCTTGCGCAGCAGGATATCGACCGCGAAGACGCCCAGGACAGTCCCGGACACCCAGCGTTGAGTGCGCATGGCAGATGGTCGCTTGGCCAGGAAACCACTGACCCTGGAGGCGGCGAGGACGATCATGCCGTTCACTGTGACGGCAATGGCGATCTGTACCAGCCCCATCTGGACGAATTGCTGGAAGGTAGACCCTGCGGAAGGGTCGATGAATTGGGGAATTAGCGCGGAATACATCAGCGCAATCTTCGGATTCAGCAGGTTCGTCACTAGCCCCATCGTGAACAGCCGTCTCGGCGAGTGAGGTGGCAGTTCGCGCGCCTCGAAGGGGGAAGCGCCCCTAGGCTTTAGCATGTTCCAGGCCAGGTAGCCCAGATAGAATGCGCCGGCAATCCTGACGACATCGTAGGCGACTGGCACCGCCTTGAACAAAGCAGCCAGTCCCAGTCCCGCAGCCAGCAGGTAGCACACGAAGCCTAGCGCCACACCCGCCAGCGAAATCATCCCAGCCAGCCGCCCTTGGGAAATCGTCCGCGAGGTCAGGTAGATCATGTTGGGACCAGGTGTCAGAACCATGCCCAAGGAGATGATGGCCACACCGGCCAGGTTTTCCAGCGCCATCATTAGCGTGCTCCTTCGTTCAAAGGGGATTTGTCGGCCCGCTGTTGCTCGAGCCAGCCGAGACTGCCGCGGAACAGCGCATGCTGAGCGCGCTGTGCCACTGGCCGAACCACGATTTCGTCGACATTGACATGTGCGGGCTGATCGGCAACCCAGGCCACTACTTGGGCGACATCGTCCGCGCTCAAAGGCCGGTCGACATCCTCGTAGATGGCGTTGACCCGTTCGGCGTCGCCGTGAAAACGCTTCAAGGAAAACTCTGGCGTATGCACCATGCCGGGGAGCACCTCGGTGATGCGCACCGGTACGCCCTTCATTTCCAGTCGCAAGGAATGGGTCAGTGCGCGCTGAGCACTCTTGGCCGCGCAATAGCCGCCGCCCCCCTCATAACTGGCTAGCGCAGCCGTAGAGGTAATATTGACGATGGCCCCTTGGGATGCGATGAGCCGAGGCAACATCAGTTGGGTCATCAGCAAAGTCCCAAGTACGTTGCTGTTGAACATGTTCGTCCAATCCTCGGCACTGGCCCTGTCTACCGCATCCAGGCCGATCGCACCGCCCGCACAGTTCACTAGAAGATCGCACTCGGAAATCTGCACCAAGTCCTCCTCTCGCGCTTGTGTCACGTCCAGCACAATGGCGTGTCCGCCGGTTTCGCCGGCAATCTGCTCGAGCCGATCCCCCCTGCGCGCCACAAGGAATACCCGCCAGCCACGACTGGCCAAGGTACGGCAGCATGCCTCGCCAATGCCACTGCTGGCACCTGTAACCACTGCTGTTTTCAAGGTTGAGCTCCCCATGACTCGGATAAATGTTCGAAGATCGTTCCCACGTCTCGTACCAGCGCGGGACGATCGAAGCTGCGCAGGCGAAGTCGGGTGCCAGCGCCCTCATAAACACCGCTGGCGAAGCGATCCAGGTGCTGCGGCTGAGCCCAGTACAGGGTACCCAAGCCATCGCGCGGCGAGCTGTTGCGGCGGGCGATCACCCATGCACCCCGCTCGCGATGCAATGGCCTGCCCTCCTTGCTAAGGCTGCGCGCAAGGTCCCTGTAGCGGGTAGACGCCCCGGTCTGGAGTTCCCAAGCGATCCCCAGCAGGTCGATATCCCTCACCTCTCGCCAGAGGAATGGGATTTCGGCGCCACCGACCCGGGCACCGATTTCCAGGAAGAGCAATTGGTCATCCAGGTCGAACAGTTCGAGATGGAAGACGATTTCTCGCTCAGGCGCGAAGACCGCCAGCAGTTGCTCGACGCGCCCCGCAATCCGCTGTTCGTCGTCGCCCTCCTCGAGCTCGATACTACCCAGCGGGCTGTCCGGACCGAAATCGGCACAGCTATTCACATAACGTGACGCCGTGACCACCACAATCCGTTGCCCATCCCACCAGCCGTCTACGTGCAGGATGGGGGCCGCGCAGTAAGCCTGGACCATCATCGGCTCCGTTGCCTGCCGGATCTGATCAAGATCCCCTGGGCCGCGAAGAAATTTTACGCCACGACTCGCCGTGCCATAGCGCGGCTTGAGTACCAGCGGATAGCCGTGTTCGGCCGCCAGTCGCTCCACAGCGTCGCGAGAATCGGCGGCCGAGGCAGGCAGCACGCCGATCGACGATTGCCGACCAGCGACCTCCAGCATAGTGAGCTTGTCGCGGAACCGCTCGGTCCAAGCGACAAGATCTCCCGGTACCTGCCATCGCTCGCGGATAGAAGCCGCATTGAGCAGGTCGCCCTCATTAAGGGCAACCACCAGCGCTGGAACGCCATGTTGCTCGACCAAACGCTCAGCCTCAACCATGACCGCCTCAACATCGTCCAGTGAGGCGAGCGTCGAGCTTGACGCCAGACGCTCGCTCGGCAGGGACGCGCGGGATTCGGGCGTGCAGATCGCCCGAATTTGCATGCCTGCAGGCAGTTCGTATCGGTCGTAGAGCGCTTGGCAGCCGACCCAACGGTGCAAGCACAGGACGTATCTCATGCCGTGGGGTCCACGATGAAGTGGACTGCTTCCACCAGTTCGTCGCCGATCCGAACAGCGTCCTCGCGCGAGACGCCTGTTGCCAGGACATACCCTGAAACGCAGTCGGCAACGGTGTCGAGCGGCGGAATCTTGTCGCCCTCATGCTTCTGGATGACGACGGCACGCTCGGCATCACCCAGTTCGAACAGGAACGGCAGGAACACCAGTGGCGTCTCGCCGGGCTTGGTATGGCGCACATCGACGTCAGGCTTGAGATCGAGCTCGACCTTTCTGACCTTGCCAGGCGTCGGTACAAAAAACTGGATCGCAGCACCAGCCTTCGGCTCGGGCGACACATCCGGCAGGATGTCGATACCCAGTGGCACAGTAAGGAACATGCGGTTCAGATCCAGGCCGAACGCACGCCGCACCAGTTCCGGGGCACCCGAGCCCGCCAGGCGAGCGTGGGATTCGAGTACACGAGGACCTTTCGGAGTCAGCACGAACTCGCTGTGGGAAGGCCCCTCCTCCAACTCTACGGCGTCGAGCAGGCGGCAGGTCATTTCCTTCAGCTCGCTCAGCCATTTCCTGGCCTCAGTACTCGGCGTGCTCACCTCCCACTCAACGTATTTGTCGTTCATGCGGTACTGGGAGTAACCAATCGGAAGGTGGCGACCCTTGAACGAGAAGGAATCGACGCTGACGACCGGCCCTTCCAGGTACTCCTCGATGATGATGTGCTTGACGTCGGCATCCTGAAGCGCTTGCCAGGCCTTGGAAGCGGAGGCTTCGTCATCGCAGGGATGGATATGCAGGCTGGCTACGCCTTCGGCTGGTTTGAGAACCGACTTGCCATGCGCTTTGACGAACGTGACGGCATCCTGCGCACTGGTGACATGGCGATAAGCTACCGGGCTCAGGTTGTGCTCGACCAGCAACTCGCGCATGGCCACTTTGTCCTTGAGCAGGCGCGCAGTCTTATAGGAGACCCCGGTGAGGCCGAAGTGATCGACCACCTTGCCCGTCGACTCGCCCGCCACTTCGGTGGTGGTAATGATGCGATCGAACGGACGTTCGCGGTGCAGGGGCTCGAGGACCTTGATAATGGCCTCGGCGTCGTCAAGCCTGGCATGCACCACCTGTTCGCAATGGGCGAGGATAGCCTGCTCGTAGTCGCCCTCTTGATGCACCAGTACGACGTCGATGCCCAGTTCTTTGGCACCGTGGATTGGCGCGGGGCGGCCACCGACTACTGCGATACGCTTGTTCATGCATAAACTCCATGTCTATTGGGATGGTTTTTTGAAGCAAAGGCTCAACTGCCGTACACCCTGCGCAGCCAGCGCGCTTTGCCGTTGAGCAGGGGCTGGAACGCCTTGCGTCGGTGCAGCACGCGGGCATTTTTGAAAATGAAGAAGTCGCCTGGCTGCAGCACCACCTCTATACCCTGGGCATCACGTAGGCACTGGCGCAGGAGCGCAAGAGCCTTTTCGCTGTCCAGATCGAGCGCGGCCACGATGCCGTCGTCAAAGCGCAGGCGATAACCGCCAGCGTCCTGCTCCAGCACCGGCAGCACTCTCGGCTGGCCATCGAAGCCCTCGTTGGAGGCGGGGGCACCAAAGGTGTAGGCAGCCTTCTGCAACTGGGCGATCGCCCAGGTGGGCAGCTGTGAAAGAACGTGATCCACACAAACAATGTCGGTGGAGGCGCCTTCACAGTTGCGCACGGCGGTGAAGGCCAAAAAATTCGGCACGGAGGTCGCGACATTTCGGCTTTGATCGGCGAAGGGCCAGTTGGGGTTGTCGGTGTGCCAGAAAAACTCCACATCGGCGCCCCAAGAGCTCGTGGTGCCCGCGGCCTCCGGAACCGGAACGACGTTTCTGACCAGCTTGCCGAAGTTTTCATACTCGACGGCATGCGGCCTGACACCCAGCAGCCGCAGCATGCCAAAGTGCAGCAGGTCAAAGTCAAGAACGCACTCGGCATTGGGCAGGAAGCCATTGCGCGGCGTCGCGACGTCCGTAGAGAGCGAAATGCCTCTGATGAGCAACGCTTTGTGCGGGCTGGCAGGAAATGCACGAATCGCCTCGACGATATCCCGGCCCAACACTGTGCCGAGCCAGTCGCCGCCGACGGCTCCCACACTGTCAGCGCAGTGCGGCGTTTCGGCTAACCTCACGCGACAGTCCTTCAGCCCGGTCAGGTCGGGATCATTGACGACCATCACCTGTACCAACGAAGCCTCCTGAACATCTATGGCCATGAGGCTCATGATTTGCGGTTCAGGTATGAGGTGACCTTGGGGTCCGGCCGATGGGCAAACGCTTTGGTTCGCCGGATAAACATCCCCAGCGGCAGGATCAGGTAGAGCAGAACATAATCCATAGTGCACCTTCCCTAGTGTCTGAAATAGTTAATCCAGCGGTACTGTCTCGCGCCAGTCGACCGCTTCCTCAAACTGAGGCTGCTCCGTTTTATCGAGGTAGAAATCGCCAATCGCCAACACGTCCATATTGGTACGCATGAAGCAGCGATAAGCTTCGAATGGCGTGTTCACAATGGGCTCACCGCGCACGTTGAACGAGGTGTTGACCAGTACCGGACACCCTGAACGCTGGTAGAAGTGTTCCAGCAGCGCCCGGAACCGCGGGTTGCGCTCCCGGTCCACGGTCTGCACCCTTGCCGAGAAGTCCACGTGGGTGATTGCCGGCAGATCACTACGCACCAACTTGAGCAAGTCGATGCCGGTAAGCCGCGCGGTCTCCTGTGGGATCGCCTTGCGAATGACCTTCGCAATGGGCGAGACCACAAGCATGTAGGGGCTTTCCTCTACGATGTCGAAGTAGTCTGCCGCTTTTTCCTCAAGCACCACGGGAGCGAAGGGACGGAAGGACTCGCGAAACTTGATGCGCAAGTTCATGTTTGACTGGGTGTCCGAGCGGCGCGGATCACCCAGGATCGAACGGCTGCCAAGTGATCGTGGACCGAACTCCATTCGACCCTGGAACCAGCCGATGACCCCGCCCTCCTCTATGCTGGTGATCACCCGTTGGTCGAGCTCTTCCTGCGAAAGCCTGTGAAAAACAGCGCCGCAGGCTTCCAGTTCGTCCCTGATCTGCTCCTCACTGTACTCCGGCCCGAGCAATGCTCCGCTCATGCCATCACGGACGTCGGCCGGTAGTTCGCGGCTTGCTACCCAGCGATGCTTGCGGTCAGTCAGCAGCGCGGCGCCGAGCGAGCCACCCGCATCGCCTGCCGCCGGTTGCACCCACAGCCGGTCAAACGTTCGCTCACGTGAGATCACGCCGTTGGCTACGCAGTTAAGGGCAACGCCCCCGGCCATGCATAGCGATGTCTCGCCAGTGAGCTCACGGGCGGTCTTGGCCAGGCGCGAAACGACTATCTCCGTGACTTTCTGCACCGACGCTGCCAAATCGAACTCGCGATCGGTCAGTGGTGCCTCGGGCAAGCGCCGGGGGCCACCGAATAGCCGCTCAAAAGCATCGCCCGTCATGACTTGGCCCTTGATGAACTCGAACTGGGTCCAGTCGAGTCTGAAGCTGCCATCGGGCTTCACATCGATCAGATGCGAGAGGATCGTGTCGACGTAGCGAGGCTCGCCATAAGGCGCAAGTCCCATGAGTTTGTATTCGCCGGAGTCCACCTTGAAGCCGCAGAAATAGGTGAAGGCCGAGTAGAGCAGGCCCAACGAATGGGGGAAGGACAACTCTGCGACCAGCTCGATGCCCTCTGGCTTACCGTGCCAGATCGTGGTCGTCGCCCATTCGCCGACACTGTCGATACACAGGATCGCGGCGCTCTCGAACGGACTGGGGAAGAACGCCGATGCAGCGTGGGACTCGTGGTGGCCATGCACTTCGATTCGGCGACCGTCCCGGTCTCCCATCGCTCTGAGATGACGCACGACCTCGCGGTCCATTCGGCGCTTGGTGGATAGCCATTCGCCAAGCACCGGTGCATAGGTGCGCGCTGCCGAAAACCCGGCCACGGCTGCCGTCGAGAGTACCCGACGGAACTTGAGCGCCGGGTCTTCGTAATAGGCGACATGGTCGACATCGGCCAGGTTTATACCTGCGTACTTCAGGACATACTCAATGGCCCTGCATGGAAAACCCGGGTCATGTCGGATCCGGCTGAAACGCTCTTCCTGGGCTGCGGCGACGATCTTGCCGTCCACCACCAGAGTGGCCGCGCTGTCGTGATAAAAGGCAGAGATGCCAAGCGTAATCGTCATAGCAGCGACCTCACTTTTTCGCGAAACTTATCCAGCATTGTTTGCTCCCTGGGTGGATTGAGCGCGACGAATCCATTACGCACGCGCGCCCAAAGTTCATCACGGTCACTTCTAGAAAATGCGCAAAGGTACGTGTCCAGACTCGCGGCAGCCCATGCCGTATGCCCGGTAGAGATGTTGTCGATGGAGTTGTGCAGATCGACGAACATCGTCGGATAGCCGTAGGCGACCAACGCCTTGTGGGTACGCCGATAACCGCCACCTACACCGGATAGCTCCATCGCCAGGTTCAGCCCGAGAATCTCCGGGCAGTAGGTTTGGGGATATCGTCCGATTGCCAACCAGAACACGGGCAGCTCGAAGTCCTCGTCGTTGAAACAAGCTGCGTTGGCGTATCCAGGGTCGGCGGTGGCCGGCAACTCGCCATGTACTGCCTTGAGCAGATGGCGGTAGATGACGGGATGGTTCTGCGCCTCGATTCCGTTGCCCAACTCATCGAAAAGCGTTTCAAACAGTCGGCTGCCGTACGCCGTGGAGGCTACCGCCGGATGAGCGAACCCGGCCAGCCAAGCCCCGTCGATCATTGTCAGAGGCGCCAGGGACAGGATATCGGCGACCACCTCATCGCTAGACGGCAGCTCTTCGCCCTCCTCCAGCGCTTGGTTGGACGCTTCATGCTGACCCTGCAACCACTGCTGCAGGACACCGGGGGCCCACTGCTCTGGCAGCGAGCAATTCCCCTTGGCGACGCCATGGGCGGCCCTGGCCAGCCAGCTCTTCACGTAGTGACCGGCATAGGATTCCTCTGACGGCGTGAGCTCCATGCGCAACATGCGCGGGTAGGCTTCTCGTGGACTGAATCTGGCGACCAACGCTTGGATTTCAGCGTCCTCGCGAAGCGCCCCGGCGAGTGTGCCGTCGTCTTTCCATACCTGGAAAGCCGGGGGCTGCCTGGGCGCATCGGAGTAAGGCAAGCCGGAGATCCAGCGGTGAAGAATGGCAATATCTTCGCGACTGAAGATTCGGAACATCTTGCCCCGCGGAGAAATCAGGCTGGTGAGTAGTGGGCTCGATTCCGGCTTGCCCGCACGCACGTAGGCGCTGGCGGCAAGATGGTCGAGGAACTTCAAGGAGTCGTCGACCGCGAGCAAGGGCTTCATCGGCACCTTATTCAGCCGTGTCTTGTCATGGTATTGGCAAGCATCCAGCCGACGTCGGCTGATCAGGTGGCATGCCGCCTCTCTCGGATCGAGCCAGCGCTCAAGCAGATTGAGCAGCGCTTCGTTCATCTCCTCGGCCTGCCAGCGCGCCCACAGGTAGCCTTGACGTACCCCAACGTTTGCGGCCGGTCCCATGTGCACGAGAAATTCCCGGACTGCCATTTCAGCGAGCACGGCGAGATCATCGGTACTACCGGCGGGATCACGACGCAGATCGAGAAACTGGCGGGCGGATGGCTCGTTGTGGGTGATGAACTCGAACGAAGGCAGCAGCCCGCAATGGCGCAGGTAAAGGTTGGCCCCCAATATCTGGGCTGTCAGCGACTCTGGGAAATGCCCCAGTACGACCAGGGTCGAGGCAAAGTTGAAGGCTCCATCCGAGATCCTCGGGTCGGCCACCGACCGCAGGAGGTCTTCGCCAGCATCTGCCAGCGCATGTTGACGCAGCAATTCCTGGTAGCGCTGGATACGATTGGCCCCCGGCTGACCGGCACCCACATCCGCCGCATGGATTCTCAGCGCTGCCATGGCATGGCGCGCTTCATTATTCCAGCTACCACAGACCCCATGAATCAGGTGCTGGCTGCCGATCAGAAAGGGAGCCGACTCCAACGCCGCCTTGGCACGCAGCGCCTGGGCATCTGCTTCGTTCGTCTCGATTGCCTGTGCCAACCGTCGGAATCCGTCGCGCAATGGCCCAAGCCGTTCGCACGCAACGCTCGCCAGCCCCACCAAAGCCGTCGCGCTGGTGAAGTCGACGCCTGCCAAGTCCGTCCCATGCACCGCATCCAGGCAAGTGCACAGGCTGACCGGCGTGAACATGCGCCTGGCCTCTCCCCCAGTCTCTGCCCCGAGGAAACTGGAAAAGATTTGTCTATTAGTCCTCATCAGTGCATTGGATAGATGGAGGAATTGTTTTTCTTCTTGGCCTTTTTCTTTTTCTTGAACAAAGAGCCAAGTGCATTGCGAATCCGCTTGAACATAAAGCCTCCTAAACTTTCACTGCAGGTATCGATGAATGGCGCGTGCTACGACATCACTGCCAAGGTCGGTAAAGTGCGCACGGTCAACGTATAACCACTCATCGCCCGGACGCTCTCTAAAATCATCGATTAAACTGGCAAATCGAATACCCAAGTCATGACAACCATTGCCCAAACTATCAGCATAATATTCCGCGACAGTGGGAGCGGATATGTCGCCATACAAATGTTGCCAAGTGCCAAACCGGGAAATTCGATCAAGCTCATCGAACAGTTTCTGCTCTTCGGCGCACGGTGTTCTTACCCAAGTCGCCAAGGGCTGGAGAACAAACGTAAGTTCCGCACCCAACGAATCCGCGAGCTGTTTCCAAGTAGTCAATCGACTGAGGGTGTCTTGCATGGCGCGCACCAGAGTTTGCGAAATCGGCGGAACCTCGGTCGTTTCGGCTGGCCACTTTGGAAGTTTGCCAGGTGGCAGTTCCGCGCCATTCTCCTCAGCAATTTCATCAAACTTTTCGTAGTAGTCACCGCAGAAATAGAACGGCGGAAGATCACCTCGAATGAACTCAGGAAGACGCGCCATGACCAGAGTATTGAAGCCTCCCATGATCACGATCCGGCGCACTTTGGGCAGTCGATGGGCATGCAGCACGAATAGCATCAATTCCTGGGTCGCATTAAAGGTATGCCCCGCAAAATTCAGCCATGGCGTACCGTCGGGATCATGCGTGGACAGCCGGCTCGCGACCGAGGCGGCATCACTGGAAGCCCCGTAACCCAAGGCTGACGAGGCTCCGACCAGCAAATTTACCGCTGGCAGCGCACTGGCCTCCAGGGTGCCGACACTGATCGGCCGGCCTTGCGCATCATGGGCCAGGCGAAATCCGAGCCGATCGGTATTGATCGATTCCGAACGGTAGTCGGCGGCATTGAAACCCATCACATAAGGCAGGTACTGGGAACGACTGCGACTGGCGAATTGATCGTAGACGAGCATCTGAGGTGTCAACTTCACACGCTCCAGACTGGGATCATCTAGTGCGATGCGCTTGCGTCTTTTAAACATAGCCAAGCCACTCCTTTAGCGAGAATCAGAATTCCATTTAATCAGCCAAATTTTTTCGAGGCGAACAACGCCACCCCTTTCGAATTCTTAATATCGAAAATGCGAATTTGCCGATAATGACCCATGGCAAGCCAAGCATCATAAGTTCTGGCTATTACCAACCCAAACCGTTAGATGCATGAAGGTCGAAATTAACTAAAACCGTATGCGAGCGATAAAACTCACATCGCGATGCGACGAGACGGGAAATTCAGTGATGGCTGTTGCGAGGTGAAATATGGAGGTATTGCATACTGCAATACGGTGACGCGCAGAGCTTCCATGCATTATATCGTCCCTTTACCTTTATTCTTTTCAGCCCCTCAGAGAGGACTCATGCGATCGAGTCTAGACATTGAACCCCGTATGTCAAATAAAAGTACCTGCATTTTTTCAATGGGGAAAAACATTCATGAAAGGACGAGCAAATCAACAAACCCTATGAATGCCCGATCACTCGCGTCAATGAAATGACAGCCTTTATATTGACGTTTAAATTGCCCGGACAGACGGGCCGGTGTTGCGGCACTTGCTCGCGACGCAGTGAATATACTCAGCGAATGGGGGATTCATGCCTCGGAGAACAATCATGCGAACGGTTCACGTCATCGAAGCCGGGAAAACGCCCGCGCCGGCCAAAGTTGTTGGAGAGACCATCACTATTCTTGCCGGCGGCGATCTGACCAAACCCTTTGAAGTGCACATCCAGGAAGGTGTGCAGGGTGGCGGGCCACCGCTGCATTTTCACCCTTGGGACGAAGCGTTCTATGTCATCAATGGGCAGGTTGAAGTGACCGTCGAAGGGCAATCCACCACCCTCTCGACCGGGGGTTACGTGCACATCCCCGCAGGGTCGATCCATGCTTACAAGAACATCAGCCCCACCGCGAAAATGATCGGCGTGGTTTCCGATCCACGCGGCGGTCAGTTCTTTGCAGCGTTGGATCAGCTCAAAGTGCCTGAAGACCTGCCTCGGATACTGGAGATATCTGAAGGCTTCGGCGTTACGTTTCTGCTGCCGAAACCACCAGAACACACGTAGGAGTTGCCGCAGGCTGCGATCTTTTGATCTTTGGGATGTTCAAAACCGCTGAAAATCAAAAGATCGCAGGCTTCGCCAGCTCCTACAAGGGAACGTTTAGACAGTGCCCTTGGCCTGCTGCTCCAGATGAACCTGCAACTCTGGATCGATCTTCAACGCAGCGGCCAATTCATCCAGATAGTTGCGTTCAGCGTCCTGCTGATCGTCCACCAACATCACGCTGGCCAGGTACATCTCGGCGGCCATGCCCAGATCCTGGGCAGATTGCGCCACATCGGCGGCATCCAGTGGCCGGGCGACTTCGTCATCGAGCCATTGCTGCAGTTGCGGATCGTCGGTGTGGCGGCCGATCTCGGTGCTGATCATCTGTTTCTCGGCATCATCTATGCGGCCATCGGCCTTGGCGGCGGCGATCAAGGCGCGAAGGATGGCGTGGCTGTGGTCTTCGATTTCCGGGCCAGACAACAGGTCAACGGTGCGCGGTGCCTGTTGCGGTGCCGAGGCCTGGCTGCGTTGCCAGGCCTGATATGCCTGGAACGCCATCATCCCCAAAGAAGCCAACGCCGCGTAATTGGTGCCACCCGAACGTGTCTGGGTCGAACGGCCCATGGGTGAATTGCCGCCCAGCAGACCACCGAGCAAACCACCCAAGCCTCCACCGCCCGCACCGGCACCCGCGCCGCCCCCCAACAGACCACCAAGCAACCCGCCGAGGCCTCCTTGAGCTGACGCCGCACCGCCACTTTGTTGCGACTGCGAGCCTTGGCTGGCCCGCAGTAATTGCTCGAGCAAATCGCTGGTGTTCATGACGACGTCCTCATCAATGGGCAGAAACTCAGTCAGGCAACGATAGTCCTCACCCGACATTCCGCCAACTCCGTCTGGCTGACGTCATGGGTGCTGCCCTCGCCCTTCACACTCCTGACAGAAACTGACACCCCCTCCTTTTATGCTGCGCCCACCTTGAATGGAGCAGCCCTATGATCACTCCCCGTTATATTTTGCTTTTCGTGGAAAACCCCGCCGTCAGTGCGCGGTTCTATGAGTTTCTGCTGGAGCGCAAGCCCGTGGAAGAGTCGCCGACCTTCGCGCTATTTGTCCTGGAGGGCGGCTACAAACTGGGGCTCTGGTCACGGCATACCGCCGAACCAGCAGCGCAGGCGACGGGCGGCGGGACCGAGCTGGCGTTCCCGGTGGAGTCCGCCGAGCAGGTCGATGCGCTATTTGCCGATTGGAGTGCGCTTGGGCTGACCATGGTGCAAGCACCGACAGAGCTGGACTTCGGTCGCACCTTCGTCGCGCTCGACCCGGATAACCATCGGCTGCGCGTGTTCCACCCCTCGCTGAGCTGACGCCCGTCCCGATATCGGTCAAGCACAGGCGTGCCGCGCTCAATACGTGCCCCGGATATTTCCGGGGTATTTTTTTGCACGGAGGCTAAGATTCAAAGGTGGTGAACCTTATTCCCGAAAATCCGGTCGATACCTGCAACCCGACCCGGTTTGCCGACGCCCTCAACAAGAGGGTGATAATTGGCTTGCTTCACTTTCTGGAGAACGCCCCCGTGATATCCACTGTACACATTGCCAGGCTCAAAGCATGGGGCGCCCATGGTTTTACCGCCACTGGCGTGGTCACAGCCTTCCTCGCGACCCTCGCCTTGTTGGAGAACCAGCCCACCAATTGCCTGCTGTGGCTGGGCGTGGCGCTGATCGTCGACGGTCTGGACGGCGCACTGGCACGCAAGGTGAATGTGCAGTCGGTGCTGCCGAGTTTCGACGGTTCGATCCTCGACCTGGTGATCGACTACCTCACGTATGTGTTTATCCCGGCACTGTTCATCTACCGTTACATCCCGTTGCCGGACTACACCCTGCTGCTGACCGTGTCGCTGATTCTGGTGTCATCGCTGTTTTGTTTCTGCAACGTCAACATGAAGAGCAAAGACAACTACTTCCAGGGCTTCCCCGCCGCATGGAACGTGGTTGCGCTGTGCCTGTACATCATCGACCCGTCGCCGTGGATCACCTTGATCGCCGTCATCGGCCTGGCGCTGCTGACCGTGACCCGAATGAAGTTTCTTCACCCGTTCCGCGTGCGCCGGTTCATGCCGATCAACATTGCCGTGACGGCCATCTGGCTGCTGTGCAGCTTGTCGCTGGTGGTCAACCACCCGGTTATCAATCCGCTGGTGATGGGCTTGTGGCTGCTGATGTCGGCGTACTTCCTGGGGATCTGCTTCTGGCGCACGGCGCTGGAGTGGTTCGACAGCTCGCGGCTCAAATAGGCACTGCGATCATGCCCATCCACATCGTCCAACTCGGCTCACCCCGTACCGCGCACGAAGGCCTGCGCCTGGGCACGGTACGCCGCCCGCCTCGGGGCGTACCAAAGGCCGAATTTGCCAGCCGGGATTTTTACGACGTGTGGCAACCGCTGCTGTCCCCCAGCCCCGAGTTGGTGGCCGAAGCCAAAGCGGCTGAAGATGCCAAAGCCTGGGGAGCCTTCAAGCGCAAATTCAAGGCCGAGATGAACCACACCGCGCCCAGCCAGATGCTCGACCTGCTGGCCGCCCTCTCCCATCAAACATCGCTGGCCGTAGGATGTTATTGCGAGGAAGAGGCGCACTGCCACCGCTCCGTATTACGGGAATTGCTGGAGGCACGGGGCGCGAAGGTTGTCTAGATAGGGTGAACACCCAAAATTCCCTATGGGAGCGGGCTTGCTCGCGAAGGCGGTCTTTCAGTCGATAGAAATGTTGCCTGATACTCCGTCTTCGCGAGCAAGCCCGCTCCCACATTAAAATGTCGGCGTAACATCCATCGCATCAACACCACAAATCCCTGTAGGAGCGAGCGGTGCGGCGATCCGACTTGCCCGCGAAGAGGCCTGCCCATTCAGCATCCATATCGACTGCCCCACCGCTATCGCGGGCAAGCCCGTCCCACATTAGAACTCCGGCGTGCCCCCATCGCATGAACACCGCCGATTCCGTTACTTGCATTGGAGCATTGCACGGCCCGTTCGAGCGGCCAAGCCCCCCAGAGACGGATCATGGTCAATAATCAAGGGATTGAGATGTATTAAACGACCACCGTCTGCTCGTTTACCCACGGGAGGTTTGTCATGTCTGGTCAAGCTCGTTTCATGCTGGTTGCCTCGCCCCTGATGGAACACAGCCCCGCCTTCGACCGTGCCGCGGCGCTGGCCAAGGCTGAGGATGCGGCCTTGCACATCGTGGCTTTCGACTATCTGGAAGGCCTGGCGACCGCCGGCTTGGTCAACGAAAAGGCCCTGGAGCAGATGCGTCTGGGGTACGTCGAGCGCCACCGCCAATGGCTTGAGGAACAGGCCCGCCCCCTGCGCAAGATCGGTGTGCACGTCACCACCGAGGTGGCTTGGGTCGAAAATCCGCTGGAGGAAATCCTGACTCACCTCAAAGAGCAGCCGATGGACGTGCTGATCAAGGCGCTGGAACATCAATCACGGCTGTCGCGGCTGGTGTTTACCCCTCTCGACGTGCATTTGCTGCGCGAATGCCCGGTGCCGCTGCACTTCGTCAGCCATGCCATTCATGCGTTGCCGCGCAAGATCGTTGCGGCGGTCGACCCCTTCCATCGTGATGACCACTACAAAAGCTTCAACGACCGGATTCTGCACGAAGCGTCAAAACTGGCGAGCGCCTGCAATGCCGAGCTCGACGTGGTCTACGCCTATGACCTTTCGTCTATCAGTTCGGACGAGTTCAGCTTCGAAAACGGTTCGGCGTTTTTCGCTTCGGACAAGGCCAAGACCCTGTTCGACTTCCAGGAGGATGCCTTCAACGAATTGGCCGCGCGCAATGGCATCGCCCCGGAGCAACGGCACATGCTCATGGGCAGCCCGACCAAGGTGCTGACTCGCTACGCCGATACCAATAATGTCGACGTGATTGTCATGGGCCGGGTCGGCCATCGCGGCATGGGCCGGTTGATCGGCAGCACGGTGGAGCATCTGCTGTACAAAATGCCGTGCAGTGTGTGGGTGGTGTATACCGAGCGGCTGGATGAGTAATTGCGCCGACTAAATCACATACCTCTGTGGGAACGGGCTTCTGTGGCGAGGGGGCTTGCCCCCGTTGGGTCGCGAAGCGGCCCTAAAAGCTTTGCGACTGCTTCGCAGCCGAACGGGGGCAAGCCCCCTCGCCACAGAGAGGCCAGTTCCCACAGGGGTTTAGCTTTCAATTCAACGCCGTGTAATCACCACCTCCAGGTATTCACTTGGCACCACCAGCGACCGCTCCCCCGCCCGGTTCAGCCGATTCAGCAGTTCGGTCAGGTCGTTTTCCAGGGCCGCGCCCTCTTCGGGTGGCAGGGTCGCAAAGGCCTTGTGAACCGGTCCATACCAGGTACGGAAGGTGTCGATCCAGTGCGCGGCCGAGCGATAGCGGAAGTTGAACAGCCGCCGTGTCACCTGGAGCTGAAAGTCTCGCTGGTCGAAGTGCGAGTTTAACCAGGCTTCGGTGCCCCAGTTCGAAGGTGGTTGCGCTCCCGGCGGTGGCGGCATGTGGCGGCCCAGGGTCTTGAACACCTGTCCGATGTAGCCTTCAGGCGTCCAGTTGGCAAGGCCGATCCGCCCGCCAGGACGGCACACCCGCGCCAGTTCCGCTGCGGCCTTGGGCTGATCCGGTGTAAACATCACACCAAAGGTTGAAAGCACGGCATCGAAACTGGCGTCCTCAAATGGTAAGTCCTCGGCATCGGCCACCTGAAAAGTCACGTCCAGGTGTTCCGCCCGTGCGCGGTCTTCGCCGCGTTCAAGCAGTTTGGCCACATAGTCGGTGGACGTGACCTTGCATCCCCGGCGCGCGGCGGCGAGCGTTGCGTTACCGTTGCCGGCGGCGACGTCCAGCACCTGCTCATCACAGAGCAAGTCGCAGGCTTCGGCCAGTTGTTCGCCGACGATCTGTAAGGTGGTGCCGATCACGGCATAGTCGCCGCTGGCCCACGTGACCATCTGGCGGTTTTTCAGGGCAGTGAGGTCAATGGGTGTGCTCATGAAGTCTGCTCCGTTGCGGATTGGGACGCGTCCCGGCTTACTCCGCCGTGGTGGGATCGATGATGTTCATGACCCGGGAAACGCTGTTGATGGGAAATTCACCTTTTTGGGCGTGCTCCCTGATGAGTCCCTCATTCGGCGCGATGTACACGCAGTAAATCTTGTCGCCAGTGATGTAACTCTCCAACCACTGCACCTCTGGCCCCATCTCGCGTAATACATCGCAGGATTTTTGCGAGATCGCTTTGAGCTCTTGTTGTGGCAGTCCGCCGGCACCCGGAAGCTCGCGTTCAATAATGTATTTAGGCATGGCAACTTCCTTTTCTTGATGGTGATGACAGGGTCGGCAATGATCCCGTCGTCAACAAACTATCGCTCCCGGATACGCCGACGTCCTGCCGATCGTCCGGAGAATTCACGAAACATGGCATTCTCCGATGCATGGTCAGCTATCTGTAACGCCGCATTAACAGATTGGCTTGCGTCGCCGAAAACGGGTCAAGCGGCAGGCGCTTTGGCCTCTTCCAGCAGTTGCCGAATCATCTGTTCCTGAATCTCGTACCGTCCCTCGCCAAAGTGGGTATAACGCACCTGGCCCTTGGCATCGATCAGGTAGTGAGCGGGCCAATATTGGTTATTGAAGGCGCGCCAGATCGCATAGTTGTTGTCGATCGCCACCGGGTAGGTGATACCGAGTTTTTTCACTTCATCACGGACGTTGTCGATGATGCGTTCGTAACCGTATTCAGGGGTGTGTACGCCGATCACCACCAGGCCGTCCTTCTCGTATTTCTTCGCCCAGTCTTTCACGTAGGGCAAGGTGTGCTGGCAGTTGATGCAGTCGTACGTCCAGAAGTCCACCAGCACCACTTTGCCGCGCAGGGAATCGTTGCTCAGCGCCGGCGAGTTGAGCCATTCGACTGCGCCGGAAAGTGACGGCATCGCGCCTTTGGCCGCGTCCTTGGTCGAGTCGGCCTTGACCTTGCTGATGAAGTAATCGACCACTTTCGGTACGGTTTCCAGCACCCGCTGCTCAACCGTGGTGACGCCTTCGGACGAGGTGCTGGCGAGCAACTTGTTGTCAGCGCCGGTGGAGATAACGGCTGCAGCGACCAACACCGCAGCCCCCGTGCCGCGACGCAGCCAGCCAGTCAGCGGAATCGACGGCTTCAAGCGATTGACCAGACCGCGACCGGCGAAGATCAAAGTGCCCAGGGACAACGCGCTGCCCAGGCCGTACGCCACCAGCAGCAGACTGGTCTGGGCGTTGGCACCTTGCAGCATGGCGCCAGTGAGGATCACCCCGAGGATCGGCCCGGCACACGGCGCCCAGAGCAGACCCGTGGCGACGCCGATCATCACCGAGCCTAACGGGCCAGACATTTTGCGGGTGTTGGGATCAAGGCGATTGCCCAACAGCACGAACGGGCGCGCCAGCCAGCCACCGATGCGAGCGGAGATCAGCGACAGGGCAAACAGCACCATCACGATCAGCGCCACATGGCGGCCGGTGTTGTTGGCTTGCACCACCCAATCGCTGCTGACCACGGCCAGGCTGGAGATCAGGGCGAAGGTCAGGGCCATGCCGCCGAGGGTGAGCAGGATCGAAGAACGCGTGCGTTTAACACCGGCAAACAGAAACGGCACGACCGGGAGGATGCAGGGGCTGAGGACGGTCAAAATGCCGCCCAGGAATGCGATGAGAAACATGGGGATCACCTTGGGATACGAGTCCGATGTGGGAGCGAGCCTGTGTGGCGAGGGGGCTTGCCCCCGTTCGACTGCGAAGCAGTCGTGAACCGGTCACTGCTTTTCTAATTCAAGATCGCGGTGGCTGATTTCAGGGATGCTTCGCGCCCCAACGGGGGCAAGCCCCCTCGCCACACAGGCTCGCTCCCACACTGGAAATCTTGAGTTCATAGGAACAGTGCCTGGCTTCAAGCCGTCTGGTTGTCCAGCTGCTGGCCCTGTGGCGTCCGGCTGTAGCCGTTCTCTGCAACCAATTGCCCTTGCGGCGTGCGGCTCGAACCATCCTCAGTCAGCAGCGGAGTCAGTTGGAAGCAGGTGCTATTGCCACAGGTATTTTGTTCAACCGCCGCGTTGGCATGGGCGGCGGCGCCTGCTACGGAGAAAGCGATGGCGGTCAAAAAGCGGGTGACGTTGTTCATGATGTTCTTCCTGTTTCAAAGGGGATGGGCAATGGGTAGTCGAAGGACTCAATTGCCTTCGTTGCAGCCGTCAGCGAATTTGCTGTAATCCAGAACCTGGGTTTTGCCTTGGGAATCCAGGTAGGTCATCCGGGCATTCACAATCCCGCAGGCAGGGCTGGCGTCCTGTTTCATCGACAGCACTTTCTGGATGTCCAGATGTGTGCCGTAGGTGTAGGTTTGAGGAGTGACATCGGCTTCGGCGCGGGCCGAAAAGGTGCAGATGTTCAGGGCGGCAAACAGGCAGGCGGCGTACGCGGCTTTGGTGTTCATGGTGGTTTCCTCAGGGCTTCAATAGGTCAATCGTTGATTGAGCGAGGCGGTTTGGGTTTGCCTCGATGGAACCTATTTGAAACCCGTGAGGTATCTCGTCTGTGTCCAGAACAGGCGCGGGTAAATCGCTGTGTATCCGCGCCTGCTTGCGATACACAGCGATACAAAACCCCCGAAATCAGCCATTTTTACGTCCCCGTGTATCTTTCGGCACGCCAGATACACTGCAATACAATCGGCGGCAGGCGAGCGGGCCGAGGCTCGATAGACTGCGCGACATCCCCCACTTAGAGGCTTGGCTCATGGAACACGTCGATCACATTCTCATCGTGGACGATGACCGCGAGATCCGGGAACTGGTAGGCAACTACCTGAAGAAGAACGGCCTGCGCACCACCGTGGTGGCGGATGGACGGCAGATGCGCTCGTTTCTGGAGTCCACGCCGGTGGACCTGATCGTGCTCGACATCATGATGCCGGGCGACGATGGCCTGGTGCTCTGCCGCGAGTTACGCGCGGGCAAACACAAGGCCACGCCGGTATTGATGCTCACCGCTCGCAACGATGAAACCGACCGTATCATCGGCCTGGAAATGGGCGCCGACGATTACCTGGTCAAACCGTTCGCCGCTCGTGAATTGCTCGCCCGCATCAACGCCGTGCTGCGGCGCACGCGGATGCTGCCGCCGAATCTGGTGATCACCGAAAGCGGTCGCCTGCTGGCGTTCGGTCGCTGGCGCCTGGACACCTCGGCCCGGCATCTGCTGGATGAGGACGGCACCATGGTTGCCCTCAGCGGCGCGGAATATCGCCTGCTGCGAGTATTCCTCGACCATCCTCAGCGGGTGCTCAATCGCGACCAATTGCTCAACCTGACTCAAGGCCGCGATGCCGATCTGTTCGACCGTTCCATCGATTTGCTGGTGAGCCGCTTGCGTCAGCGCCTGCTCGACGATGCCCGGGAACCTGCCTACATCAAGACCGTGCGCAGTGAAGGCTATGTGTTTTCCCTGCCGGTGGAAGTGCTCGGTGCGCCGTCATGAATCTTGCGCTGCACTGGCCTCGCACGCTGGCCTCGCGGCTGTCGCTGATTTTCCTGATCGGCCTGATCCTCGCCCAGGCGCTGTCCTTTGGCGCTCAGTACTACGAGCGCTACGAAAGTGCAAAAAATACGATGTTGGGTAACCTGGAAACCGACGTCTCGACCTCCCTCGCCATCCTCGACCGTTTGCCCGCCGATGAGCGTGTGAACTGGCTGCAGCGTCTGGAGCGCACCAACTACAGCTATCTGTTGAATGAAGGCTCGCCGGGCTCGCCGATGGCAGCCAGCGATGTGCCGATTGCAGTGACCTCGATTCAGGACGCCATCGGCCATGATTACCCGCTGACTTTTACCGACATCCCTGGCCCGAAAAAACACTTCCAGGCCCACCTGAAATTGAAGGACGGCAGCCCTGTCACCATCGATGTGCGACCTTCTATGGTGCCGTTGTCGCCGTGGTTGCCGGCGGTATTGCTAGGGCAACTGGCGCTGATGATTGCCTGCACCTGGCTGGCCGTGAGAATCGCCATCCGCCCGCTCACTCGCCTCGCTCAAGCGGTGGAAACACTCGACCCCAACACCCACGCCATACATCTGGACGAAAAAGGCCCGACTGAAGTCGCTTACGCCGCCCGGGCTTTCAACGCGATGCAGGCGCGCATTGCAGCTTATCTCAAGGAACGCATGCAACTGTTGGCGGCGATTTCCCACGACCTGCAAACCCCGATCACCCGCATGAAACTGCGCGCCGAATTCATGGATGACTCCAGCGAGAAAGACAAACTGTGGAACGACCTCGGCGAGATGGAACACCTGGTGCGCGAAGGCGTGGCCTATGCCCGCAGCATCCATGGTGCTACCGAGGAGAGTCGTCGCACCGATCTGGATTCGTTTCTCGACAGCCTGGTGTTCGACTATCAGGACATGGGCAAAAACGTGCAGCTCGACGGTAAAAGCACGGCCGTGATCAACACCCGACCGCATGCCTTGCGGCGGGTACTGGTGAACCTGATAGACAACGCGCTGAAATTCGCTGGCGCGGCAGAGTTGTGGGTGGAAGCGAAGGCTGATGGCAGCTTGTCGGTGAAGGTAATGGACCGTGGGCCGGGGATTGCCGAAGAGGAGTTGGCGCAGGTAATGGAGCCGTTCTACCGCGTGGAGAATTCGCGTAATCGCAGTACGGGAGGGACCGGGTTGGGGTTGGCGATTGCGCAGCAGTTGGCAATCGCGATTGGAGGATCATTGAAATTGAGCAATCGCGAGGGCGGTGGGTTGTGTGCGGAGCTAAGGTTGCCGAAGACCTAATAACACCCAATATCCCTGTGGGAGCGGGCTTGCCCGCGATGAGGCCAGCACATCCAATATTGATGTTGGCTACCACACCGCCATCGCGGGCAAGCCCGCTCCCACAGGGGTCGTGGGTGTTTGGGGGTACTGTGCTTGGTCAGACAGCTATGCCAACCACAAACCAGCAACACCACAAATCCAATGTGGGAGCGAGCCTGCTCGCGATGAGGCCAGCACATCCAACATTGATGGTGGCTGACACTCCGCCATCGCGAGCAGGCTCGCTCCCACAGGGATATTGGGTGTTTGGGGGATTGCGTGCGGTCAGGCAAATATGCCGATCACCCCTTCCCCGTGCATCTGCCGCAACAACGCCAACCCACTGTCGATAAACTCCAGCGACCCAACCATCCCCGCTTCCACCGCCAGCCCTTCCAGCTGCGCTCGGCCATCAAGCTGAGGAAATTCCCCGATCCGCTGCAACAACCGCCATGCAAACGGGCTCAGTTCGGAGAAGCGCACACTCCAGTCTTCGGACCGACGAACCAATAGCAATGTCGGCTGAACTACCGGCGTGTCCGGCCGGTAATCAGGCCCCACCAACTGCACTGGCCAGCCATACGCCAATGGCCAGGCCAGCGGTGAAACCTGCAACGGTCGATCCAGCAGCAATGTGGCATCGCTGGCCGGCAACGGCTCGGCGTCGGATTGTTGCAGCGCCATCTCGACCCACTCGTAATGCGCCAGCTCAACCATGAATGGCGGCCACGTTCCATCGCTCAACGCCAACGGCTCAGAGGCGAGAAACTCGACAAACTCCTGGGCGATCTCGCCGAATTTCGGCGTTTGAGCGCGGTAGTCCCGCAGGAAGATCCGCACCAGAGAACGCCACTCATCGTCACCCAATATCTTCACCAGCACCGGAAAAGTCCCGCTGAGCAACGACGACAGATTCGAAAACACCAGGTCGCGATAAACCTGCGACCGTGCCACGTCCATCCCGGCAGGCGGCGCGTTGTGGTCGGGGTCGCGCAGGTAGCGAGTCAATGTGTTTTGCTGCTGATACAGCGTCGATTTATCCACGATTCACCCCTCACCTTGCAGGCGGCGAATGGTCTGTAACTCGCTCACTAAGTCGGAAAATTCGGGAAAATTGAAATCCCGTTCCAGCAGCGTCGATTGCACACCAAACCGCGCATACGCCTCGGCCAGCAACGACCAGACCACCGGTTTGACCGAAGCGCCATGGGTGTCGATCTTCAGCGTGTCGGATTCATCAAAGTGCCCCGCCACATGCATGGCAACCACCCTCCCCGCGTCGATGCCCACCAGAAACGTCTGCGGATCGAAGCCGTGATTGATCGAGTTGACGTAGACATTGTTGACGTCCAGCAACAGGTCGCAATCAGCTTCGCGCAGCACTGCGTTGGTGAACGTCAGTTCGTCCATGTCCTGCCGGGGCGCGGCGTAGTAGGAGACATTTTCCACCGCCAGGCGTCGACCGAGAATGTCCTGTGCCTGGCGAATTCGGGCGGCAACGTGATGCACCGCTTCTTCGGTAAACGGCAACGGCAGCAGATCGTAAAGATGCCCGTCATCGCTGCAATAGCTCAGGTGTTCGCTGTACAGCGGCACTTTGTAGTGATCGAGGAAGACCCGCACTTCCTGCAGGAACCCGACGTCCAGCGGCGCCGGCCCGCCCAAAGACAAAGACAAGCCGTGACAGGACAACGGATAGCGCTCGGCCAAAGCGCGAAACGCCACGCCGTGAGCGCCGCCGATGCCGATCCAGTTTTCCGGCGCGACTTCCAGAAAGTCGAAAGCACCCACCGGGGCCGCTTGAAGGTCCTTCATTAAACCGCGGCGCAAGCCTAGCCCGACGCTCGTCTTCGCTGATGTGAGGGGAGTCTGCATGGTGTCGATCTCATCCTGGGATCCGGTCTCCAGCGTCTGAAAACTCAGTGCCGGCCGGCAAGCTCAGTCAAGCGCCGTGGTGTGTCGGGTCTGTGTTCACAAACACCGCTCTTCTCAGGCCACTGTATCGGACAGGCCGTCAGATACAGTGGGATACACGAACTAGACTTGTTGATTACCCCCGTAGGGGAGCCAGGACGCGGTTATCGTCCTGTTCATTCCCACGATCACCGCCCAAAGGTGCATGCCTCGACAAACAATGCCTCTGGACCGTGATCCTGCTGAAGGAGCACACATGATGGACGAGGCCAAACTCAATGATTTCATGGGCAAACTGGTAAACGACATGGGCGGCGCGGCGATGCTCGCCAACGTCATCCTCGGCGAAGAACTCGGCCTCTACCGGGCCATGGCCGACAGTCAGCCAGTCACCCCCGAGGCACTCGCCGAAAAGACCGGCTGCAACACCCGTCTGCTACGTGAATGGCTCAGCGCCCACGCTGCTTCCGGTTACATGGAACACCGCGACGGACAGTTCCGCCTGCCCGAAGAGCAAGCACTGGCGCTGGGAATCGAAGATTCACCGGTCTATGTAGCCGGCGGTATCGGGGTGGTGGCGTCGTTTTTCCATGACAAGGACAAACTGGTCAATGCCATGCGCGGTAACGGCGCCCTGCCCTGGGGCGATCACCATCCGTGCATGTTCAGCGGCACCGAGCGATTCTTCCGCCCAGGGTACAAAGCGCATTTGGTGGCCGAGTGGCTGCCGGCCCTCGACGGGGTGGTCGCCAAACTGGAAACCGGTGCGAAGGTGGCGGACATCGGCTGTGGCCACGGCGCCTCGACCGTGATCATGGCCCAGGCGTTTCCGAACTCACGGTTCGTCGGTTTCGATTACCACGCGCCTTCGGTCACCGTCGCCACCCAGCGCGCCGAAGAAGGTGGTGTGGAAGGCCGGGCGCGGTTCTTCCAGGGCACCGCCAAGAGCTATCCGGGCGACGACTATGACTTGGTCTGCTACTTCGACTGCCTGCACGATATGGGTGACCCGGTCGGCGCCGCAAAGCATGCCTATGAATCGCTCAAACCCGACGGCTCGGTGCTGCTGGTAGAGCCCTTCGCCAACGACACGCTCGATGCCAACACCACCCCGGTGGGACGACTGTTCTACGCCGCCTCGACCTTTATCTGCACACCCAACTCACTGTCCCAGGAGGTCGGCCTCGGGCTCGGTGCCCAGGCAGGTGAGGCACGGTTGCGCAAGGTCTTCACCGAGGCGGGATTCACCCAGTTCCGGCGGGCCACGGAAACGCCGTTCAACCTGATACTGGAGGCGCGTAAATAATCAAGGGCAGGCTCATCATCCGGGCAGGTTGCAAATGACGAAACCGGATCCTGTGGGAGCGGGCTTGCTCGCGAAGGCGTAGTGTCAGGCGACATCGATGTTGACTGTACTGGCCCCTTCGCGAGCAAGCCCGCTCCCACAGATGACCGTGTTCACTGCATGGACAAGCGCTCACCAAGGTTTTCGGCCTTGAGAATATCGAACAACGCCTGCGCCGCCGCCGACAGTTCATGCCCCGTCGTCAGCACCCCGATTGCCCGTTCCACCACCGGATCCCGCAGGGTAATGCAACGCGCCCCCAGCTCGCGCATCTGCCCGGCGCACAACGCCGGCACCGCGCTCACACCCAATCCGCTAGCCACCATCCGCCCGACTGTCGCCAATTGATGGCTTTCAAACTCCACCGGCAATTTCATGCCGCGCGTCTGTAAATGTTCTTCGAGCATCACCCGCACCGTCGATGGTCGCTGCAAGGTAATGAACGGTTCCTTGAGCAAGGTCTGCCAATCAATGTCGTCCAGCTCCGCCAGCGGTGAATCGAACGGCACCACCGCCACAAACCGGTCGATGTACAACGGCGTGAACACCAGCGATGAACTCTGGGTCGGTTCAAACGCCACGCCCAACTCCACCTGACGGTCGCGAACCATTTCCAGCACCTGCTCGTTGATCACATCATTCACTGTGACGTTGACCTTGGGATAACGCGCGCGAAAGGTCTTGAGGATCGGTGGCAGCAAGTTACCGGCAAACGACGGCATCGCCGCCAGCGTCACGCGGCCGCGTTGGAGAGTGAAGCGTTGGCGCAAATCATCCTCGGCATTGTCCCAGTCCGCGATCAATCGACGAGCCAGTGGCAGCAGCGACTCGCCTTCGGCGGTCAGTGCGACGTTGCGGGTATTGCGCGTGAACAAGCGCCCGCCCAAGCCCTCCTCCAGCGCCTTGATGGTCAGGCTCAGCGCCGATTGGGACAGGTGCAGCCGCTCGCACGCCACGGCGAAACTCAAACTCTGGGCCACGGCCAGGAATGCACGGATCTGTTTGACGGTCATGGCCACTGTCTCCAACAAGGTACGAAACTAATTAGTGAGTTTTATCTATCAATCAACCTTAAAAATCAACTTAACAAATAAATCCTCCGGCGTGACACTCCCTCCCCATCCGGCTAGCCAGCCGCCCACAAAGAATAAAAGAGGTGCATATGGCAGGGTTCGACAAGCGCGTGTATTCCTACGAGGAAGCGATGGCAGGTCTTGAAGACGGCATGACCGTGATCTCCGGCGGCTTCGGCCTGTGCGGGATTCCGGAAAACCTCATCGCCGAGATCCAGCACCGCGGCACGCGTGATCTCACCGTAGTCTCCAACAACTGCGGCGTCGACGGTTTCGGCCTCGGTGTGCTGCTGGTAGACCGGCAGATCCGCAAGGTAGTGGCCTCCTACGTCGGCGAAAACGCGCTGTTCGAGAAGCAACTGCTGAGCGGCGAAATCGAAGTCGACCTGACCCCTCAAGGCACCCTCGCCGAGAAAATGCGCGCAGGCGGTGCCGGCATCCCGGCATTCTTCACGGCGACTGGCGTCGGCACTCCGGTGGCCGAAGGCAAGGAAGTGCGCGAATTCAAGGGCCGCAAGTACCTGATGGAAGAATCCATCACCGGTGACTTCGCCATCGTCAAAGGCTGGAAAGCCGACCATTTCGGTAACGTGGTCTATCGCCACACCGCCCAGAATTTCAACCCGCTGGCCGCCACCGCCGGCAAGATCACCGTGGTCGAAGTCGAAGAAATCGTCGAACCCGGCGAGCTGGACCCGTCGCAGATCCACACCCCTGGCATCTACGTCGACCGGGTCATTTGCGGCACGTTCGAGAAGCGCATCGAACAGCGCACCGTGCGTAAGTGATCCCCTGCCCCCGGACCGAATGAAGGAATAACAACAATGGCACTTTCCCGCGAACAAATGGCTCAGCGCGTCGCCCGCGAAATGCAGGACGGCTACTACGTGAACCTCGGCATCGGCATCCCGACCCTGGTCGCCAACTACATCCCTGAAGGCATGGAAGTCATGCTGCAATCGGAAAACGGCCTGCTCGGCATGGGCGCCTTTCCGACCGACGCCGAAGTCGACGCCGACATGATCAACGCCGGCAAGCAAACCGTGACCGCGCGTATCGGCGCCTCGATTTTCTCGTCCGCCGAATCGTTCGCGATGATTCGCGGCGGCCACATCGACCTGACCGTGCTGGGCGCGTTTGAAGTGGACGTCGAAGGCAACATCGCCTCCTGGATGATCCCTGGCAAACTGGTCAAGGGCATGGGCGGCGCGATGGACCTGGTGGCCGGTGCGGATAACATCATCGTCACCATGACCCACGCCTCCAAGGACGGCGAGTCAAAACTGCTGTCGCGTTGCAGCCTGCCGCTGACCGGCGCCGGTTGCATCAAACGCGTGCTGACCGATCTGGCCTACCTGGAAATCAAGGACGGCGCGTTCGTTCTCAAGGAACGCGCGCCGGGCGTCAGCGTCGAAGAAATCGTCGCCAAGACCGCTGGTAAACTGATCGTGCCTGACCACGTCCCGGAAATGCAGTTCGCTGCCCAGTGAGGAACCCTTCCATGCAAGAAGTCGTGATTGTTGCCGCCACTCGTACTGCCATCGGTAGCTTCCAGGGTTCGTTGGCCAATGTGTCCGCGGTTGACCTCGGTGCTGCGGTGATCCGCCAGTTGTTGGCGCAGACCGGGCTGGACCCGGCGCAAGTCGATGAAGTGATCATGGGCCAAGTGCTGACCGCCGGTGCCGGACAAAACCCTGCGCGTCAGGCCGCGATCAAGGCTGGCCTGCCCTTCGCCGTGCCGGCCATGACCCTGAACAAAGTCTGCGGCTCGGGTTTGAAAGCCCTGCATCTGGCGGCGCAGGCGATTCGCTGTGGCGATGCCGAAGTGATCATCGCTGGCGGCCAGGAAAACATGAGCCTGTCCAATTACGTCATGCCCGGCGCCCGCACCGGTTTGCGCATGGGCCACGCACAGATCGTCGACACGATGATCAGCGACGGTTTGTGGGATGCGTTCAACGATTACCACATGGGCATCACCGCTGAGAATCTGGCTGAGAAGTACAGCCTGACCCGTGAGCAACAGGACGCCTTCGCTGCCGCTTCCCAGCAGAAAGCCGTGGCCGCCATCGAAGCCGGGCGGTTTGCCGATGAGATCACGCCGATCCTGATCCCGCAGCGCAAGGGCGATCCGCTGTCCTTCGCCACCGATGAACAGCCTCGGGCCGGCACCACCGCCGACTCCCTGGGCAAACTGAAAGCGGCCTTCAAGAAGGACGGCTCGGTGACTGCTGGCAACGCCTCTTCGCTGAACGACGGCGCCGCGGCGGTGATTCTGATGAGTGCGGAAAAAGCCAAAGCGCTGGGGCTGCCAGTGCTGGCGAAGATCGCCGCTTATGCCAACGCGGGCGTCGACCCGGCGATCATGGGCATCGGCCCGGTGTCGGCCACTCGCCGCTGCCTGGACAAGGCCGGTTGGTCCATCGATCAACTGGACCTGATCGAAGCCAACGAAGCCTTCGCCGCGCAATCTCTGGCCGTGGCCAAGGATCTGGAATGGGACTTGAACAAGGTCAACGTCAACGGCGGCGCCATTGCCTTGGGCCATCCGATCGGGGCGTCAGGGTGCCGGGTGCTGGTGACCTTGCTGCATGAAATGATCAAGCGTGACGCCAAGAAAGGCCTGGCGACGTTATGCATCGGCGGAGGCCAAGGCGTAGCACTGGCCATCGAGCGGTAACCCTACTCATGATCGTTCCCACGCTCTGCGTGGGAATGCAGCCAGGGACGCTCCGCGTCCCAAAAAGCGGACGCGGAGCGTCCGGTGAGGCATTCCCACGCAGAGCGTGGGAACGATCAATTGCTCGATCAACGCGGCCACTTGAGCCTTGGCTTCGGCATCATTACCGGTTGCCGCACTGGCATGCCGACGCAGGACCGATCTCGTTGTACTACCCGAGCCGCACGTTGATATCGGCCAAGACCTGAGTGTTTATCGATTATCTGGTCGAGGCCTTTGGGCGGGAGACCGCGTAATCGTTCATCGCGAGCAGGCTCGCTCCCACAGGGGTCGGTGTCGACTCGGTCAACTGTGGGAGCGAGCCTGCTCGCGATGAGGCCCGCCCAGCCGCGCTGAGCAATCCATCGCCCGCAATGCTAACGTGGCCGGCTCACACCGATCGGAGACGCATGCGTGCTGATGCTCAAACTGCTGGTGATTCCGGGATTTCTCTTGCTGATTTCCCTGGCCGGTAAACGCTGGGGTCCTAGCGTGGCCGGTTGGCTGTCCGGGTTGCCGGTGGTGGTCGGGCCGATTCTGTTTTTTCTCGCCATCGAGCAAGGCGTGATGTTCGCCGCTCAGGCGGCAACGGCGGCGCTGTCGGCAATGTTCGCGATGATTGCTTTCTGCGTGACCTACGCCCAGGTTGCACAACGTTTGAGCTGGCCGTGGACGCTGACGATTTCGCTGCTGGTCTGGGCCCTGGCAGCCATTGTGCTGTCGCTGATTCCGCCGTCGCTGGTGTTCTCGGTGATCGCGGCCGCCACCGCATTGCTAGCCGCGCCGTACCTGTTTCCCACGGTGCAGCCCATCGCTTCAGGCCCGGCGCCGAAGTCCGACAAACTGCTCATGCGCATGATGGCCGGCGCCCTGCTCACATTGGCTGTGACGCTGCTGGCCAGCACCGTCGGCGAACGCTGGAGCGGGCTGCTCGCGGTATTCCCGGTGCTGGGCAGTGTGATGGCGGTGTTCTCCCAGCAGACTCGCGGCCCGGCGTTTACTGCAGCGTTGCTCAGGGCGACGGCAACCGGGATGTATTCGTTTGCGGCGTTTTGTCTGGTGCTGGCGTTGGCGCTGCCGAGATTGGGATGGCTGGGGTTTGTCTTGGGCATAGGCGTGTCGTTGGGGATGCTGGTGATCACCAAGCGGCTGGCATTGCGTCCAAGGTGAGAACGTAGCAGGCTGCGGCAGCTGCTACCGATCGCGATCCGTGGGATGATCGCCATCAAAGCGTGGATCATCCCCAGGAGAGTTTGAATGTCATTGTTGAGTAAAAAAGCCGTTGTTCTGCTGCTGATGGCGGCTACCAGCCTGGGTGCCTTGAATGCGCAGGCGGCCAAAGCCACTGCCAGCGATAAAGCGCCGGCCCAGAAGGTCTCGATGCTCGGCGGCAAATTCACCTTCACCCTGCCCAAGGGTTTCATCGCCAACCCGCTGCCAGCCGGCGACGCGGCCACCGGCACCGCCGGGGCGACTGGCACGATGTACACCAACCAGACCACCAAAACCGTGGTGATCGCCGCTGAAAACACCATCCCCGGCGGCGCAAACGTCAAGGACAACGACGGTGAGTTCCTTGACGCCACCGTGTCCGCGTTCGCCACCGAGCAACGCAACGCCTTGCCGGATTTCAACAAAACCAGCGAAAAAAGCCTGACCCAGAAAGGCACGGGCCTGGGCCTTCGGCAGATCGACAGCACCGCCACCCAGGGCGGTGGCATGACGCTGGACAGCACGTTGATGGCCGCTTCCGGCAC
This sequence comes from Pseudomonas sp. TH37, assembly GCF_016650735.1. Lineage (NCBI taxonomy): Bacteria > Pseudomonadati > Pseudomonadota > Gammaproteobacteria > Pseudomonadales > Pseudomonadaceae > Pseudomonas > Pseudomonas sp. TH37. Next base: position 289,428 of record NZ_JAEKFD010000002.1, on the reverse strand, counting down.
ACGCATGGCCATCGTTCAGATCATCTCCCGTCCCAACGACAAAACTGGCCACGAAACACTGGTGAAACAAATCGTCAGCGGCAAATAAACCCGACCGATTCAGGGATTGAGGCGCTGCAACCAGACGCTCAAATCCTTCACCTCGGTGGCGCTGATGCTGTGACCGACACCCGGATAGGCATGAAACTCAGGCTTGAGTGACAGGCGCTGCAACAGGCTGTCGGCCTCAGTACCGTCGTTGTAGGGCAGGAGTGTGTCGGCGGTGCCATGACCGATGAAAATCGCCAGCTGCTGGCGTTTTTCATCCGGTTTGAGCTCGGACCTGAGCACCGGCAGGATGCGCCCGCTCAACGCCGCAATCCCGCCTACCGCCTCGGGATGACGCAACGCGACCTCGTAGGACATCATCGCGCCTTGGCTAAAACCCACCAGGAATACCTTGTCCGCTTCGGTGTGATATTTCTTCGCCGCTTGTGCGACAAAATCCCTCAGCACCTGCCCGCTGGCCTTCAGGTCGTCCGTCTCGCCGTCATAGGCGCCCTCGCCCTTCTGGCGAAACCACTGGTAACTGCCCTCCTCCAACGTCATCGGCGCCCGCACCGACAGGTAGTTGTACTGCGGCGGCAACTCATCCTTGATGTCGAACAGGTCCTGTTCGTTACTGCCGTAACCGTGCAGGAAAATCACCAAGGGTTGGTTGCGGGATTCAGCGTCGGCCTGTTCCAGGTACTTGAGCGGCAGATCGGTGTGCAGCGGGGTTTGAGCGTGGACGGCGGTGGACGCCAGGAGCGTGAGCAGAGCGAGTAACTTCAACATAAACCTTCCTTCACAGAGCGCAGGATTCGGGGCAAAGCCTAACATCTCTTTCCGCCGACGCACTGTCTCCCGCCGATACACCGTCCCACCGTAGGAGCTGCCGCAGGCTGCGATCTTTTGATCCTGCTTTTTAAACAAGATCAAAAGATCGCAGCCTGCGGCAGCTCCTACGAGAAATGTGTTTCTCAGGGTAATAAAAAAAGTGGCCACCGCGTCAACAGTGGCCACTTTTTTCTACGGCGTATTAATGGCCGTAAACGTCAAAATTGAAGTACTTGTCCTGCACTTGCTTGTACTTGCCGTTGGCGCGGATTTCAGTGATGGCGGTGTTGAATTTGTCCGCCAGCTCTTTATCGCCCTTGCGCACGGCGATGCCGGCACCGCCGCCGAAGTACTTGGCGTCTTCATAGGTCGGGCCTACGAAGGCGAAGCCTTTACCGGCGTCGGTTTTCAGGAAACCGTCGTCCAGGTTGACCGAGTCGGCCAGCATCGCGTCGAGGCGACCGGCGACAATGTCCAGGTTGGCTTCCTGCTGGGAACCGTAACGCACCAGGTTGATGCCCGCCGGTACTAGCACTTCAGTGGCGAAACGGTCGTGGGTGCTGGCGCGCAACACACCGACTTTCTTGCCTTTGAGCTCGGTCAGCGGATCCTTGACGTCGGTGCCTTCCTTCATCACGAAGCGCGCCGGGGTGTGGTAGTACTTGATGGTGAAATCGACGTTCTTCTTGCGATCGTCAGTGATGGTCATGGACGACAGGATCGCGTCGATTTTCTTGACCTTCAGTGCCGGGATCAAACCATCGAACTCTTGCTCGACCCAGGTGCACTTCACTTTCATCTGTTCACACAACGCATCGCCGATGTCCACGTCGAAACCGGTGAGTTTGCCGTCCGGGGTTTTCATCGAGAATGGCGGGTAGCCGGCTTCGATACCGAGGCGAATCGGCTTGGCGTCATCGGCCACGGCGGTCAGGGACAACATCGACAGTGCCAGGGCACCGAACATCACTCGCTTCTTCATTTATAACTCCTGTGTGCGGAGGCTTTTATTGGCAGCTTTCTGTTGGCAACTTTCGGTTAGTGAAGACCGAAGTGGCCGGCAGTCTAGAGCGGCTGCAGGAGGGCAAATTGTGTTTAGGCGACAAATACTTATAGAAAAACAGCCAAGGGATTCAAGGCACTTGAAGCGTGCGCCAAGGTGGTGCAAGGGCTGTAGGACAATCCTTTGCTTCAGACAAAACCTACAAGATTTCGGGCGTGATCCGATTGAATAGTCGCACTGGCGATGATCTTTTTTTTGCGGCACATTGACCCCGCCAACCCATTCCCGAAAGAGAAGCGTGATGCCCACGTTGAACCTGATCCAGCATCATCCTGCCGAAGGTCCTGGCGCCATTGCCGAATGGGCGCGGGCCCGTGGCATTACGCTAAACGTGTTTCGCGCCGACCTCGGCCAGTTGCCGCCGGTGAGTGCAGCACCGGTGATCCTGTTGGGCGGGCCTTATGAATCCAACGCCGGGCCGACGTGGCTGGAAGCGGAGCGTCAATGGCTGTCGGGTAGTCTGGATCAGGACGCGCCGGTGTTTGCGATTTGTCTGGGCGCGCAGCTGCTGGCGCTGAGCCTGGGTGGGAATGTGCGGCGCATGGCTCGCCCCGAAACTGGCTGGTCGACCGTGACCTTTGCGGATGGCCAGAGGCTGAAGGTGCTGGAATGGCACGAAGATGCGATCGATCTACCGGCGGATGCGCAATTGCTGGCCAGCAGTGACGTGTGTGAGCAGCAGATGTATCGCGTCGGGGCTACGCGGGTGGGGTTGCAGTTTCACCCGGAGTGGAATGCCGAATCGGTGGCGACCCTCAATGAGCACTTTGCCGAGGAATCGCCGTTGCCGCGGGGGCCACAGGACAGCGCGGCCTATCAAGTCGTGTTTGACTGGTTGCAGGTGACGCTCGACCAGTGGTGGACGGCGCGGACAGCGGTTTGAAGATCAAAAGATCGCAGGCTTCGCCAGCTCCTACAGGGGACGTACAGCCGTAATTTCACCGGTGTACTCGGTCAATGTAGGAGCTGGCGAAGCCTGCGATCTTTTCGGCTACATTAACATTCGCAGCCGATCACGGTACTGACCGACTGTTGCACCACGACACTCAATTCAAACCCCTCATCCAGCCACCCCGTCACCCCGCCAATCATCTCCTTGACCGGGTAACCCAGCGCCGCCAGCTTCACCGCAGCCTTGTTGGCGCCGTTGCAGTGGGGCCCTGCGCAATAGACCACGAACAGCGTGGATTTCGAATAACCCGCCATGCCGTCAGCCGTGATCAGTCGACCCGAGATGTTGATCGCGCCCGGCACATGTCCGCGTTCGAACGCCAACGGTCCGCGCACATCCACCAGGACAAAATCCACTTCGCCAGCCTGTTGGCTGCCGTAGACGTCGGAGCAATCGGTCTCGAAGGTCAGACGGTTGCTGAAATGCATCAGGGCAATGGCAGATGGGGCTGCGGGAATTTCGCGAACCAGGCTGGGCATGGGTTGTACTCCAAAGTCTCGGTGGGTGTGGGAAGACTTTATCTGCCCCGCGCTTGCCGCTACAGTGGCGCACAAGACACTCACCGGGAATTTTCCGCCAAATGCAGCCCACCCCTGGATTGGTCGCGATTCTGGCCTACGACGGCCTCTGCACTTTCGAATTCGGCATCGCCGTGGAGATCTTCGGTCTGGCGCGACCGGAGTTCGATTTCCCTTGGTATGAGCATCGTATCGTCGCCGTCGACCAAGGGCCGATGCGCGCCATGGGCGGCATTCAGGTGCTGGCCGACGGCGGGATGGAACTGCTTGAAGAGGCCCGGACCATCATCATCCCCGGCTGGCGCGACCGCAACGCGGCGGTGCCTGAACCTTTGCTCGCCGCCCTGCGCCAGGCCCATGCCCGGGGCGCGCGATTGCTGTCGATCTGTTCCGGGGTATTTGTACTGGCGGCCACCGGTTTGCTCGACGGTCACGGCGCCACGACGCATTGGCGCTACACCGCTGAACTGGCCGAACGCTTTCCGGACATACAGGTGGACCCGGACGTACTCTATGTCGATTCGGGCCAATTGATCACGTCGGCCGGCAGCGCCGCCGGCATCGATGCCTGCCTGCACCTGGTCGCGCGGGATTTTGGCACTCAAGTGGCCAACTCGGTGGCGCGGCGGTTGGTGATGTCACCGCAACGCACCGGCGGCCAGGCGCAGTTCATTCCGTCACCGGTCAGCCCGACGCCGCGCAGCGATCTGTCGCGGGTCATGCAATGGGCGCGGGAACGTCTGCACGAACCGCTGGAAGTTCGCGACCTTGCCAGCGAGGCGGCGATGAGTGAACGCACGTTCCTGCGGCGATTCACCGAAGCCAGCGGCCTGCCGCCCAAGGCATGGTTGCAACATGAGCGCCTGGCCCGTGCTCGCGAATTGTTGGAGAGCACTCGCCAGAACACCGAGCAGATTGCCCAGCGCTGCGGTTATCGTTCGGTGGAGAGTTTCCGGGTGGCGTTTCGTAGCGTGGTAGGCGTGCCGCCGTCAGTTTATCGGGAGCGGTTTGGGCGTGAGGTAAAGGCGATTTCTTGAGGTGTGCTTGAGGGCCTCATCGCGGGCAGCCCGCTCCCACAAAGTCTGCGTCGTACACACGTTTTGTGCTCAATAGAGATCCACTGTGGGAGCGGGCTTGCCCGAAGGCGTCACCCCAGACACCCATTATCTCAAGGCTTACGCAACAAATAGGTATCCATAATCCACCCATGCGCCAGCCGCGCCGCCTTGCGCACGCACTCAATCTCATCCGCGACATCCTTGAGCTTGCCGCTAATCAGGATTTCATCCGGCGTCCCCAGGTAAGCCCCCCAGTAAATCTCCGTCTCCTGATCGGCCACGTGATGGTAGGCATCTTGCGCATCCAGCATCACCACCAGGCTGTCGGCATCACTCACCTGCCCCGCTGCCAACCGCCGTCCGGTGGTGATTTCAATCGAGCGACCGATGCGATTCAGCGGCACCTTATGTTGCGCCGCCAATGCCTGCACGCTGGTGATCCCGGGGATCACCTCGAACTCGAATACACACCGGCCTGACGCCAGAATCGCCTGCAGAATCCGAATGGTGCTGTCGTACAACGCGGGATCGCCCCACACCAGAAAACCGCCGCACTGATCGTCGGTCATTTCCTCGTTGATCAGCCGTTCGAAGGTCTGCTGCTTGGCGCGGTTCAGGTCTTCGACGCTGGCCTTGTAGTCCACATCCCCGCGTTCCCGCTCCGGGCTGTGGGCTTCGACGAAGCGGTAGTCGTGATCGGTGATGTAGCGCTCACAGATCTCGCGGCGCAGGTCGATCAGTTTGTCTTTGCTCTGGCCCTTGTCCATGAGGAAAAACACATCGACGCGGTTCAGCGCCTTCACGGCCTGCATCGTGATGTAGTCGGGGTTGCCGGCGCCGACACCGATGACCAGAAGTTTTTTCATCAACATGCTCCCTCAGGGTCCGTGCCCATCAAGCGTAGCCGCCAGCGACCGTTGAACCGCAACTCGATGGCCGACAACGGTTCGACGTCGATCTGATTGAACGACGCGCCCTGCAGCACCTGCATCAATGCGGCGCGGATGACAAAAGGATGGGTGATGGCAACGATATGCCCCGGCGTCGCCTCAAGGTTGTTCAACCACGCAACCACCCGCTCACCGAGTTGTGCCACCGATTCTCCACCGTGGGGTGCCGACGTCGGGTCATTGAGCCAGGCCTGGAGCGTTTCGGGTTCGGCTGTTTGCAGGTCGTCGATCGACGTGCCTTTCCAGCGTCCGAAATCGCAATCTGCCAGTGCCGTAACAATCTCCATATCGTTGCCAAACAGCTCAGCGGTTTGCCGGGTCCGCAGTTCCGGGCCACAGAGCAAACGAGGAGTGCCCTTGAACTGGCGGCAACGCGAACCCTTCGCCGATTGCCAATCCATTTCCAACGGCTCATTCGTAGGAAAACACGCCAATTTTTGTGCGACGGTTCGAGCGTGGCACACCAGGGTCAAGCGGGTCGCCTGCACGGAAGATCACTCTGTCGATGGGATGGAAAACGGCACGACACCGCAAATAACCGGGTCATTGTGCCGCAAGACGCGCGCACTCTGAACGCATTCCTCGTAGCAGCTGTCGAGCCTGCGAGACTGCGTTCGGCTGCGCAGCAGTCGTAAAATCAGGCACAGCGGTCCGTCAGGCACACTGTGCTCTCAGGATTTACGACCGCTACGCGGCCGAACGCAGCCTCGCAGGCTCGGCAGCTGCTACGGCATTGGGCTCGCAGAGCCCATTTTATCCCTTAGCAAGGTCGATATCTCACACCACTATGGGCAATGTCCTACAACGTCAGTCGACATCCGCGTAGCCCCCGGCGCACGGGGTTTTCGCCCCATTTTGGGACTTTTAAAATCCTCGGAAAAATTCACTAGACATGTAGCACACGTTACATAAATACTGTTTTAGCAATTTATGAAACGAAACCGACACACCCATCCAGCAGGAGCCCGGATGCCCTCTCTCAGAGACCTGATCACCGATCCCGGCCTGGAACTCACGCCATCGGAACGCAAAGTCATACGTGCCTTGCTGGATCAATACCCGCGTAACGGGCTGGGCCCGATGTCACGTCTGGCCGAACATGCCGGTGTCAGCGATCCGACCATTGTGCGGCTGGTAAAGAAGCTTGGTTTCAGCGGTTATGCCGACTTTCAGGAAGCCTTGCTCAGCGACATGGATGACCGCTTGCGCTCCCCCAGTACCCTGCTGCAACCCCGCGCCCATCTCAAGAAAGATGATCCCTGGGGCCACTATCTGGCGAACAGCCATCGGGCATTGGTCGACACCCAAGCGCTGACCCAACCCGAAGATGTACGAATTCTGATCGAATGGCTGCTCGACACCCGCCATCAGGTCCATTGCTTCGGCGGCCGCTTCAGCAGTTTCCTCGCCAACTATTTGCTCAACCATCTGCGCCTGTTACGGCCCGGTTGTTTTGCCCTGGAAGACAACGCGCAATTGCCGGATCGACTGTTCGACGTGCAGCGTCAGGACGTGGTGCTGGTGTTCGATTATCGCCGCTATCAGTCCCAAGCCTTGCGGGTCGCCAATGCCGCGAAGAGTCGACATGCGCGGGTCGTGCTGTTCACCGATATCTACGCGTCACCGCTACGGGAAATGGCCGACCTGATCATCAGCGCACCGGTGGAATCGGCGTCGGCCTTCGACTCGATGGTTCCGGCGCTGGCCCAGGTTGAAGCACTGGTTGCCTGCCTGTCCCTGCGCAGCCCCGATCTGGCCGATCGCCTGGAAGGCATCGACGCCCTGCGGGCCGACTTCGACACCCACTTGCTGGAGGAAAAATAAGGATGTTCACGCTCCCCCATCACTCGCCCCGGGACTTGCCGTTTGCCGCCGACCACACCGCGCTGTTGCTGGTGGACATGCAGCGTGCCTGGCTTGAGCCGCAGTTCGATCCGCACCTCAACGGGCCGGATGCCGAATACTTTCTGACCCGCGCCCACATGCAAGTGGTGCCCAATCAACGCCGGCTGCTCAGTGCCTTTCGTAATGCACGACAAAACGTGCTGCACACGCTCATCGAAAGCCTCACCGCCGATGGTCGCGATCGTTCGCTGGACCACAAACTCTCGGACATGCACCTGCCCAAGGGCAGTTCGCAAGCGCGAATCATCGATGACCTGACGCCGATCGAAAACGAAATCGTGCTGCCCAAGACCTCTTCCGGGGTCTTCAACTCCACCAACATCGACTACGTGCTGCGCAACCTTGAAACCCGGCACCTGATCATCGCCGGCATCGTCACCGACCAATGCGTCGACATGGCCGTGCGTGACGCCGCCGACCGCGGTTACCTGGTGACGCTGGTCGAAGATGCCTGCGCCACCTACACCGAACAACGGCATCACGCCTGCCTGAACGCCATCAAAGGCTACTGCTGGATCACCGACACCCAGACCGTGCTCCGCCGGTTGCAGGAGATGCAGCCATGAGCGCTCGCCTGTCGCCACTGCCGATGACCACGATCGTCACCACCGACCTGATTGGCGTGACGCGCGGCCGTTCCTTTCCCACCGACGAACTCGATACCTATCAAGTGGCGGGCTGCGGCTGGGTGCCGGCCAACAGCGCCCTGACCCCGCAAGACATCATCGCCTCCAGCAATCCATGGGGTGCTTATGGAGACTTGCGGCTGATCCCCGACTTGAGCAGCCGAGTGACCGTCAACAACGGCCCGGACGCCAATGCCCCGGCGCTGGACTTCATTCACGGTGACATTCGCGAAACCGATGGACGCCCGTGGGGCGCCTGTCCGCGCACGCTGTTGCGCAACGAAGTGGAGCGTTATCGCGATGAATTGGGACTGCAGATCAACGCTGCGTTCGAACATGAATTCAACCTCGGCAGCGGCGCGACTGAGCATCTGGCGTTCTCTCTTGAGGCGCAGCGTCAGGGCGCCGAGTTCGGCGGCTGGTTGCTCAGCGCACTGCGTGCCGGCGGTGTGGAACCGGAGATGTTCCTGCCGGAATACGGCAAGCACCAATACGAAATCACCTGCCGCCCAACCCTCGGCGTCGCCGCCGCCGACCGTGCGGTGAACGTGCGTGAGATCACCCGTGAGATCGCCCGGCAAATGGGCCTGGACCTGAGTTTCGCCCCCAAGACTTCCGAGCAGGCGGTGTGCAATGGCGTGCATTTACACGTGAGCCTGCAGGATCTGGCCGGCCACCCGGTGATGTACGACGCCGGCACCACCAACGGCCTGTCGACCCTCGGCCAGCATTGGGCCGCCGGCGTTCTGCACTATTTGCCGGCGCTCTGCGCCTTTACCGCGCCGACACCGGTTTCCTACGAGCGCTTGCAGCCCCATCACTGGAGCGCTTCCTACGCTTGTCTCGGCCAACGCAACCGCGAAGCGGCGCTGCGGATTTGCCCGACCGTGAGCCTGGGCGGCAAAGCCGTGGCGGCGCAGTACAACCTGGAATTTCGCGCCATGGACGCCACCGCCTCGCCGCATCTGGCCATGGCTGCGTTGCTGATCGCCGGGCGCCTGGGCATCGAGCAGCGCCTGGCCCTGAACGCGATCACCGATGAAGTTCCCGATTCCCTGAACGAAGAACAACGCCAGGCCCGCGGCATCGTCGCCCTGCCCGCGTCCCTGTCCCAGGCCCTGGAATGCCTGCGCAACAGCGAGGCGCTGATCGAAGCCCTGCCGAGCGCCTTGCTGGACACCTGGTTCGCCCTTAAAACCGAGGAACTGAGGCTGACGGAACAGCTCTCGCCCGCCGATCTTTGTGAGCACTATGCGCGCCTGTACTGAGTCCGCCGAATTGGGGTTCTATACCCAACCTGCGTACACCCTGAGCCGGGAAGCCTCCGAGCACCCGCTGATTCTGGTGTGTGAGCACGCCAGTCGTTTTATCCCGGCCGGGTTGAATGACCTGGGCTTGAGCCATGAAGCCGCCCGCGAACACATCGCCTGGGACATCGGCGCCCTGGCGCTGGCCGAGGGCTTGTCCGAAGCACTGGGCGCCACCCTGTTGGCGGCCAACTATTCACGGTTGTTGATCGACCTCAACCGCCCGCGCCATGCGCCGGACAGCATTGCGTTACAGAGCGAGATTTATCAGGTGCCGGGCAATCGGGATCTGGACGAGGCCACCCGCGACTATCGCCGGCACTGCCTGTTCAAGCCGTTTCATACACGCCTGCAAACCTTGATCGACGCCCGCGTGGCGCAAGGTCGACCGGTTCGCGTGGTGGGGATTCACAGTTTCACGCCGATATATTACGGCCAGCCACGAGAGCTGGAAGCCGGCGTGTTGTACGGACAGGCCGGGGAATACGCGCAGCGAGTGATCGACGGGTTGAGTCGGCACCCCTTGAAAGTCGCGGCTAATCAGCCGTACAAAATCGATCCGCTGGGTGACATGACCGTGCCGGTTCATGGCGATGCACGCGGGCTTGAGTCGGTGTTGATCGAGGTACGCAACGATCTGTTGCGTACCTCCGAGGACATCGGTCGCTGGACCGATTATCTGGCGCCACTGCTGTAGAGCAATAGCTTCAAACTCGCAGCATGCAGCTGCTTTCATATCAAGGAGAAGGGCTTCATGGAAATAGAAGAATTCGGCTACAAGCAAGAGTTGAAACGTAGCCTGTCGCTGACGGACCTGGTGGTGTACGGGATGATCTTCATGATCCCCATCGCCCCGTTCGGCGTTTATGGTTACGTCAACGCCGAAGCCCCGGGGATGGTGCCGCTGGCCTACATCATCGGCATGGTGGCGATGCTGTTCACCGCCCTCAGTTACGGCAGCATGGCCCGGGCCTTTCCGATTGCGGGCTCCGTGTATTCCTACGCACAACGCGGCCTCAACCCGCATGTCGGGTTTATCGCCGGTTGGCTGATGCTGCTCGATTATTTGCTGATTCCGCCACTGCTCTACGTCTACGCGGCGATGGCGCTGAATCATTTGTACCCGGACATCCCGAAAGTCGGCTTCATCCTGGCTTTTCTGGTCAGCGCCACCTTCGTCAACCTGCGGGGCATTACCTTCACCGCGCGGATGAACATCGTCTTTCTACTGGCGCAACTGGTAGTGCTGGGGATCTTCCTGTTCTACGCCTGGAATGCCCTGCACAACGGCGGCGGTAACGGTCAACTGACCCTGGCGCCGTTGTACAACCCCGAGACATTCAACTTCGCCCTGCTGATGCAAGCGGTGTCGATTGCGGTGCTGTCGTTCCTCGGTTTCGATGCGATTTCCACCCTCGCCGAAGAAATCAAGGGCGACCCGGGCCGTAGCGTTGGCAAGGCTGCGCTGATCACATTGCTGGTGATGGGTGTGATCTTTGTCGTGCAGACCTGGATTGCCACGGATCTGGCCGCCGGCCTGGGCTTCAAGTCCGCCGACACCGCGTTCTATGAAATCGCCGAAATCGCCGCCGGCAGCTGGCTGGCAACCCTGACCGCCGTGGCCACCGCCCTGGCCTGGGGCGTCGCGGTCGCGATCACCTCGCAAGCGGCGGTTTCGCGCCTGCTGTTCGGCATGGCGCGGGACGGCAAACTGCCGAAAGTGCTGGCCAAGGTGCACCCGAAACACAACACGCCGTATGTGAGTATCTATCTGGTGGCGGCACTGTCGCTGGTGATCTGCTACCTGTTCATCAACTCGGTGGACACCCTCACCTCCCTGGTGAACTTCGGCGCCCTGAGCGGCTTTATGTTGCTGCACCTGACCGTAATCAACTATTACTGGCGTCGGCAGAAGTCCGGCCAGGTGATTCGTCACCTGCTCTGCCCGGTGATCGGCTTCATCATCGTCGCGGCCATCATGTACAACATGGGCGTCGATGCACAGAAACTCGGCCTGATCTGGATTGCCCTGGGGCTGGTCTATCTATTCTTCCTCAACAAACTGGGTGCCAGCACGGTCCTACCCGACCCAAGCAATGGCTGACAAGAAAAAGAGCAGCGTCTGACATGAATTCAGGCGACAGCCGATTTAACGCGTGGAAACCGACAGTGATAGTCAGGTTCGGTGCAAATCGCCGAACCCTTTGATACAGGAGTACATCCATGCTGGTCTTACGCCCAGTGGAGTTAACCGACCTGCCCCAGTTGCAGCAACTGGCGCGCGACAGTCTGGTGGGGGTCACGTCCTTGCCGGACGACACCGAACGCCTGCGCGAGAAGATTCTCGACTCCTGCGCTTCGTTCGAGAAAGACGTACAGGGGCCTGGCCCGGAGAACTATTTCTTCGTGCTGGAAAATCTCACGACTCGCCGTCTGGTCGGCTGCTCGGAAATCCTCGCCACCGCAGGGTTCAACGAGCCGTTCTACAGTTTGCGCAACCGCCATTTCACCAGTGCCTCACGGGAGCTGAACATCGAGCACGGGGTGCCGGCGCTGTCGTTGTGCCACGACCTCAGTGGCCATACTTTGCTGCGCGGTTTCCATATCGACGCGGCGCTGGAACGCACGCGGTTTTCCGAATTGCTGTCCCGGGCGCGGCTGCTGTTCATCGCCGCACACACGGCGCGCTTTGCCGAAGCGGTGATCACCGAGATCGTTGGCTACAGCGATGAACAGGGCCAGTCACCGCTCTGGGATGCGCTGGGCAAGCATTTCTTCGACCTGCCGTACGTTGAGGCCGAGCGGCTTTGCGGTCTGCAGAGCCGGTCATTTCTAGCCGAACTGATGCCGCAATACCCGATCTACGTGCCGATGCTGCCGCCGGCGGCACAGGCATGTATCGGCCGGATTCATCCCGACGGTCAGGAGGCCTTCGACATACTTGAACGCGAAGGTTTCGAGACCAACAGCTATATCGACCTGTTCGACGGTGGCCCGACGTTGTACGCACGCACCTCGAACATTCGCTCCATCGCCCAAAGCCAGACCGGCACGGTGCACCCTGGCTCGGCCATCGATGCGCGCGGCAGCTACCTGGTAAGCAACGAGTCGTTGAAGGGTTACCGCGCCATCGTCGCCGAGTTGGACTATCGCGCCGGGCAACCCGTGGCCTTGAGCGCCGAAATGTGCGCGGCCCTGAACGTGACCGACGCCAGTGCGATCCGGTTGATCGCCCTGTGAGCCGCCACCGGCCCCGTGCCCAACGACAACGCCCGAACAGGCGCGAAGAAGGAGCTGCATCATGATTGTCCGCCCGGTTCAAGTCACCGACCTGCCCGCCCTGCTGGATCTGGTGCAACGGGCCGCCCCCGGGGTCACCACCCTGCCGGCCAGTGAGGAACGCCTGACCCACCGAGTGCGCTGGTCTCAGCGCACCTTTGCCGAACAGGTCGAGCGTGCAGACGCCGATTACCTGTTCGTGCTCGAAGACGACGATCAACAAGTGGTCGGTGTCAGTGCCCTGGCGGGGGCCGTCGGCCTGCGGGAGCCCTGGTACAACTACCGGGTCGGACTCACAGTCAGCTCGTCGCCGGACCTGGGTATTCAGCGCCAGATCCCCACGTTGTTCCTGAACAACGAAATGACCGGCCAATCGGAAATCTGTTCACTGTTTCTGAGACACGATCAACGCCACGGCAGTAACGGTCGATTGCTGTCGCTGGGGCGCCTGCTGTTCGTTGCCGAATTTCCCCATCTGTTCGGCGACAAGCTCATTGCCGAACTGCGCGGCAGTGCCGACGAACAAGGCTGCTCACCGTTCTGGGACAGCCTGGGCCGGCATTTTTTCAAGATGGATTTCAGCCATGCCGATCACTTGTCGGGGCTAGGCAGCAAAGCCTTTATTGCCGAACTGATGCCGCGCCAACCGCTCTACACCTGCCTGCTCACTGAACAGGCCCAAGCGGTGATCGGCAAGCCGCACCCGAACACCGAACCTGCGCTGAAGATCCTCACCGCCGAGGGCTTTGCCCATAAGGGGTACATCGACATCTTCGACGCAGGCCCGGTGATCGAAGCCCCGGTATCGAGAATCCGCACGGTGCGTGACAGCCAACGCTTGGAGCTAGCCATCGGCACGCCCGACGACCAGGCGCCAATATGGCTGATCCACAACCGCCGCCTGGAAAACTGCCGCATCACCACTGCCCAGGCGCGGCTGGTCGGCAACAGCCTGATCGTCGACCGGCTCACCGCCAAACGCCTGCAACTGCAACCCGGTAACTCGGTCCGCGCCGTGCCGCTGCGCAACCAACAACAGCAGGCGGTGGCTGCGTGATTATGTAGCAGCTGGCGAAGCCTGCGTTCGGCTGCGTAGCAGTCGTAAAACCTGCCAACTTAATCTTTCAGACTGACCGCCAACTAGATCCTCTTCTGCTTTTGCATGACACCCGATCCGTGATGGCGAGCGCTTCGTACTCGAACGCAGCCTTCGGCAGCTGCTACAAGGGATCGCGTCGAGGCCAGGATTCGTGTCAATCCGGATGAAATGCACTCTGCAGGAGCTACCGCAGGCTGCGATCTTTTGATCTTGCATCCCTTGGCCGGCAAATTCGTCATCATTCTTCACCCGCCCACGTGATAGCCTTTTGTTCCTTCGGCGTTGACACTTTTGCTCAAGCCCTTCCATTCCTTTGTATTGGTGGAACTCATATGTCCAGGCTGTCACATCAAGATTTGCGCCGTAATTTCCGCCAACTGTTCGCTTCCAACGCCTGCTACCACACCGCGTCGGTCTTCGACCCCATGTCGGCACGCATTGCCGCTGATCTGGGTTTTGAAGTGGGGATTCTCGGTGGTTCGGTCGCGTCGTTGCAGGTACTGGGCGCCCCGGACTTTGCCTTGATCACCCTGAGCGAGTTCGCCGAGCAGGCCACCCGCATCGGCCGCGTGGCCCAATTGCCGGTGATCGCCGACGCCGACCACGGCTATGGCAACGCGCTCAATGTCATGCGCACCATCGTCGAACTTGAACGCGCTGGCATCGCCGCCCTGACCATTGAAGACACCCTGTTGCCGGCGCAATTCGGCCGTAAGTCCACTGACCTGATCGGGGTCGCGGAAGGCGTCGGCAAGATTCGCGCGGCGCTCGAAGCCCGGGTCGACTCGGAAATGGCGATCATTGCGCGGACCAATGCCGGGATCCTGCCGGTTCAGGAAATCATCAGCCGCACCAAGCAATACCAACAGGCCGGGGCGGACGGGATTTGCATGGTGGGCGTGCGGGACTTCGACCACCTCGAACAAATCGCCGAGCACCTGAGTGTGCCGCTGATGCTGGTCACCTACGGCAACCCGCTGCTGCGCGACGACAATCGCCTGGCTGAACTGGGCGTGCGCGTCACCATCGACGGCCATGGCGCCTACTTCGCGGCGATCAAGGCGACATACGACAGCCTGCGCGAGCAACGCCAGATCTTTACCCAGGCGTCGGACCTGAACGCCACTGAACTGACTCACACCTATACGCAGCCTGAGGATTACATTCGTTGGGCGAAGGAATACATGAGCGTCAAGGAGTGAGGGTTCGGCTGAAATGATGGTGTGAACCGACATGACGCCATCGCGAGCAGGCTCGCTCCCACACTGGATTTTCTGTGAACACATTATTTGTGCACGCCAGCAATCAAATGTGGGAGCGAGCCTGCTCGCGATGGCATCTGCTGCAACACCGCTAAACGGGTTTTGAACGCATCCTCCCGCGGCACCTCCAACCCCCGTTCGGCTGCGCAGCAGTCGTCGCTTGTAAATGTGCAGCATGTCAGACTTTTTCAGGGCCGCTTCGCGACCCAACGGGGGCAAGCCCCCTCGCCACAGAGAACTGCGCCCCATTGAGGAATGATCTGGCCGATTACTTCTTGGTCAACTCCATAATCATCCGCGACAACAGATAAATCCTCGGCGCTACGCTCTCGACCTCGGCGTACTCCTCTGGCGTATGAATATTGCCGCCGACAATCCCGAACCCGTCCAGCGTCGGTGTACCAACCCCGGCCGAGAGGCTGGCATCCGCCGCCCCGCCGCTGCCTTCTTCCGTCAACTTGCGGCCAATTTCGCCGTAAATCCCTTGGGCCATGGCCATCAAGCGATCCGACTCCGCCGTTTGCGGCATCGGCGGCAAGCCGCGTTTAAGGGTGGTAGTCACTTCAGTCTCGGGAATCAGTTTGTCTTTCGAGACCCGTGCCAGGTCCTTTTCGATCCGGTCGAACTCTTCCGGCACCGCTGCCCGCACGTCAGCCTTGGCGGTGGCCTGATCCGGAATCACGTTGGTGCGGTCGCCAGCGTTCAGCACGGTGAAGTTGATGGTGGTTTTCTTCTCCGCATCCCCAAGTTTGCCGAGTTGCAGAATCTGGTGCGCGGCTTCCATGGCCGCATTACGCCCCAGCTCCGGCGCGACGCCGGCGTGAGATGCCTTGCCTTTGACCTCGACCAAGGCGGTGGCGCTGCCTTTGCGCCATACCACCAAACCATCCGCCGGGCGACCCGGTTCGAGGTTGAGGGTCACGTCGTGGGCCTTGGCGGTTTTCTTGATCAGGTCGGTGGCGACGTCCGAGCCGGTTTCTTCGCTGGCGTCGAGCAGGAAGGTAATCTGCGCGTAATCCTTGAAGTCGAGGTTTTTCAGGACTTTCAGCGCGTAGATCCCGGCGACGATGCCGCCCTTATCGTCCATCACGCCCGGCCCGTAAGCCCGGCCGTCCTTGATCTGGAACGGGCGGGCGGCGGCCGAGCCTTCCTTGAACACGGTGTCCATGTGCGCCATCAGCAGGATTTTCGCCTTGCCGGTGCCTTTGAGCGTGGCCAGCACATGGCTGCTCTTGTCCGGGGTGTTGGGCACGAGTTCGATGGTGGCACCGAGTTTCTTCAACTCCTCGATGGCGATGTCACTCACCTGGGTCAGGCCCGGTTCATAACCGGAGCCGGAGTCGATGTTCACCAAGCGTTCCAGCAGTTTCAGGGCTTCTCCCTTGTACTGTTCGGCATCGGCGAGGACTTGTTTATGGGGTTCGGCGAAGGCTGCGGGGGTGAAGGCGCCGAGGGCGAGGGTCAGGCCGAGGCTGGTGGCCAGGAGGGAGCGAGAGCGTTTGAACGTCATGAATCGATCCTTGTTTCGTGTCGGGGGTCGAAAATACCCTACCTGACTACGACGCAAGGCTCTACACCGGATGCGACACATACAAACCTGAATGCCACGCATCCCCTGTGGGAGCTGCTTTTGTGGCGAGGGGGCTTGCCCCCGTTGGGGAGCGAAGCCCCCCTAAAACCAGTCACCGCAATCTTGAATTAGACAGCGGTGACTGGTTTTACGACTGCTTCGCAGTCGAACGGGGGCAAGCCCCCTCGCCACATAAGCTCGCTCCCACAAGGGATTTGTGGTGATCTGGTTACACCGAATCGAACAACGCTTTATGCGGTTTACCATCACTGTGGCAAATGACGCGGTTGCGGCCGGTGGTCTTGGCTTCGTAGAGCGCCTGGTCGGCGTCGTTGAGCCACAGGGTCGCGTCGTTGTGGGCCGGGTTGAAGGCTGCCAGGCCGATGCTCAAACTGACTTTCAGCGCCGGGTTCTGCTCGTAACCCAACGTGGCGAAACGATCACGCAGCGCATCCATCGCCACGGCAGCGCGGTCCAGCGGCAGGTCCGGCAGCAGCACACAAAATTCGTCGCCGCCATAGCGCCCGGCGACATCGGCGGCACGCAGGTTCTGCTTGAGCATTTTGCTCAGCTGACGCAGGACGATGTCCCCGGCGACATGGCCGTAGGTGTCGTTGATGATTTTGAAATGATCGATGTCGATCAGCGCTATCGCCCCGCCCTGCTGCTGGCGTTGGCAACGCTGAAACTCGATTTCCAGCTGATCTTTCCAGGCACCGTGATTCAGCAGGCCAGTCAGGCTGTCGGTGCGGCTCAGGGCCAACAGTTCGCGCTTTTGTCGGCCAAGAGTATGGGCCTGACGGAAGCAGATCCAGCCCAGGGACAGCGGATAAATCGACAGCAAAGGCAAGCAGGCGTACAGCTGAAACGGACTGGTTTGCGGGACAAAAGCCGGCATGAACACCAGCAGCCCAAGGCCTATCCCAAGCATCTGCGCGACGGCGCCCATCAACAGAAAACGCAAACCGCCGATGGCCACGTTGTGCATCGCCATCATCGACAGCGTTGCCGCGCTGGGCAGCGGATTGAACTGCATGGCGGCCACCCAGAAACCGCCGAGAAACGCGTCCACCAGGATATTGCGGTGTTCGGCATGGAAAGGAATTTTCGCCCGGCGCGCCCATTGATAGGCCACATGCGGCCAGAGCAGCCCGTTGAGCAGCATCACTACCCAGACCCAAGGCGCCGGGTTGAGTGGATACATGCCTGCGCCGACGCACAATAATCCAAGGGCCAGCCCCAGGATTCGTGACCCATAAAGCCTCCTGGCCAGTGAAAGTCCCTTTCCTCCCTTTTTTTCCATAGAGGCCTCTGTACCACTGAACGGAGCCTGACAACACACGGGATTGAAAGTGTGCTTGAAGTCTATCAGGGCGACGGCAAATAGCCATCACCGGCTGGCGGTCTGAATAGCATGGCCTCGCCATGAGCTGAATGCCCAATGTTTGGTCTATACATGAAGGGAGGGATCGCGCTCAAACCCACCGACCACACTCTGTCCTGATCACTGCAAAGGAATAGCCTGATGCTTTTGTTGGTTGTCACTATCGCCGTCTTCGTGGCCTGGAGCTGGTTGAGCTACCCGACCATCGGTTACTGGCTCTATGACTTGAACATGGCGCTGGAGGCCCGGCTGTACCGGTTGCACAAGATCGTCGTGCCGATCACCGAAATGACCGTCTCGACCTGGCAAGGCGGGCCTTACGAAGCTTCCAGCAGTGTGCTGATGCTGCACGGCTACAGCGCCGAAAAGAACATCTGGCTGCGCTTCGCCCGGCATTTTGTCGACGACTACCGGGTGATCATCCCCGACCTCGCCGGGCATGGCGAAACCGGCTTCAAGGCCGGCGGCGGCTATGACATTCCGGTCCAGGCCAAACGATTGATCCAGTTGCTCGATATCTGTGGGGTCGAAAAGGTGCACGTGATCGGCAACTCCATGGGCGGCTACATCGCGGCGTGGCTGGCGGCCAATTACCCCGAGCGCATTATCTCGCTGGCGCTGCTCGACCCGGCCGGCGTCACTGCCCCGGAGCCCAGCGACATGGAGCGACACCTGGCTCGCGGGCACAACCCGTTTTTGATTCATTCCCGGGAAGAATTCCAGTATTTCTACGCCATGACCATGGTCTCACCGCCATGGGTGCCGGGGATCGTGCTGGACGCCGTCGCCCAGCGCTATGAACAGCAGCGCGACGAGCTGGAAGAAATTTTCAGGGACTTTCACGCCAGCCCACCGATGGAGCCGAAACTGCCCGACATCAAATGCCCGGCGCTGCTCCTGTGGGGGCGCAAGGACCGTTTGATCGACGTCAGCAGTGTACCGGTCTGGAGCAAGGGCATCGCCGATCTTCGGGTAGAAATCTGGGACGGTGTCGGCCATATGCCGATGGTTGAGCAACCGGCCAACACGGCGCGGTTGTACCGGGAGTTTTTGGAAAGGAAAAACTGATGAGATCCCCTGTGGTGAAGGGGGCAAGCCCCTTTGCGCTTGGTGGTGAACGATGAACATTCTTTACGACGAACGCATCGACGGTGTTCTGCCCAATGTCGACAAGGCTGCATTACTAAAGGCCTTGCAGCAGGAGGTGCCTGACCTGGACATCCTCTGGCGCGAAGAAGAACTCAAACCCTACGAATGCGACGGTCTGTCGGCCTATCGCACCACGCCGATGCTGGTCGCCCTGCCCCGGCAGCTGGAACAGGTGCAGGCGCTGCTCAGGCTCTGTCATGCCCGCAACGTACCGGTGGTGGCGCGCGGGGCCGGCACCGGGTTGTCCGGCGGTGCGTTGCCGTTGGACAAAGGCGTGCTGCTGGTGATGGTGCGGTTCAACAACATCCTGCACATCGACCCCGCCGCCCGTACCGCACGGGTCCAGCCGGGGGTACGTAACCTGGCGATTTCCCAGGCAGCGGCGCCTTTCGGCCTGTATTACGCGCCGGATCCGTCCTCGCAAATCGCCTGCTCCATCGGCGGCAACGTCGCGGAAAACGCTGGTGGCGTGCATTGCCTCAAATACGGCCTGACCGTGCACAACCTGCTCAAACTCGAAGTGCTAACCCTTGAGGGCGAACACCTGACCCTCGGCGCCGATTCGCTGGACGCGCCGGGATTCGACCTGCTGGCTCTGTTCACCGGGTCCGAAGGCTTGCTGGGGATCATCACC
Source organism: Pseudomonas sp. TH37 (assembly GCF_016650735.1). Taxonomy (NCBI): domain Bacteria; kingdom Pseudomonadati; phylum Pseudomonadota; class Gammaproteobacteria; order Pseudomonadales; family Pseudomonadaceae; genus Pseudomonas; species Pseudomonas sp. TH37. The sequence goes on along the minus strand of NZ_JAEKFD010000002.1, from coordinate 269,814 downwards.
GAAGTCACCGTCAAATTGCTGCCCAAACCCCAGGTCGCCAAAGTCCTGCTAGCGAGTTTCGATTCAGTGGAAAAGGCCGGTCGCGCGGTGGCCGAGATCATCGCCGCAGGGATCATTCCCGGTGGCCTGGAGATGATGGACAACCTGGCAATCCGTGCCGCCGAGGATTTCATCCATGCCGGTTACCCGGTGGACGCCGAAGCGATTCTGTTGTGCGAACTGGACGGTGTCGAAGCCGATGTCCACGACGATTGCGAACGAGTCCGCGAAGTGCTGCAACAGGCCGGCGCCAGCGAGGTGCGCCAGGCCCGGGACGAAGCCGAACGCGTGCGGTTCTGGGCCGGACGCAAAAACGCCTTCCCGGCGATCGGCCGCCTCTCGCCGGATTACTACTGCATGGACGGCACCATCCCCCGCCGCGAATTGCCCGGTGTGCTCAAGGGCATCGCCAGCCTGGCGCAAGAGTACGGCTTGCGCGTGGCCAACGTTTTCCATGCCGGCGACGGCAATATGCACCCGCTGATCCTGTTCGACGCCAACCAGCCCGGTGAACTGGAACGGGCCGAAGCCCTTGGCGGCAAGATCCTCGAACTGTGCGTGAAAGTCGGCGGCAGCATCACCGGCGAGCACGGCGTCGGCCGGGAGAAAATCAATCAGATGTGCGCGCAGTTCAACAGTGACGAATTAACCCTGTTTCATGCAGTGAAAGCCGCGTTCGACCCAAAGGGCCTGCTCAATCCCGGCAAGAACATCCCGACCCTGCACCGCTGCGCGGAATTCGGCGCGATGCACATCCACGCCGGGCAACTGCCGTTCCCTGAGCTGGAGCGTTTCTGATGCCCGATTTCGATGCCAGTGAAGCCCTGCTGGAGCAGGTCAAACAGGCGCGGGAGAACGCCACGCCGCTGCGCATTCAGGGCGGTAACACCAAGGCCTTTCTCGGACGTGAAGTGGCCGGAGAAATACTCGACACCCGCGCCCATCGCGGCATCGTCAGCTACGACCCGACGGAACTGGTGATCAGCGTTCGCGCCGGCACGCCGCTGAGCGAACTGTTTGCCGCACTGGATGCAAAGGGACAAATGCTGCCCTGCGAGCCGCCGTCGTTCGGCGAAGGCGCCACCGTCGGTGGGATGATCGCGGCGGGGCTATCCGGGCCACGGCGCCCGTGGTCCGGTTCAGTGCGCGATTTTGTCCTCGGTACGCGGGTGATCAGCGGCCTCGGCACCCACCTGCGCTTCGGCGGTGAAGTGATGAAAAACGTCGCCGGCTACGACCTCTCGCGCCTGATGGTCGGCAGTTATGGCTGCCTCGGGGTGCTGACCGAAGTCTCGCTCAAAGTGCTGCCCAAACCCCGACAATGTTTGAGCATCAGCCTGGACATCGACTGCGCCCGCGCCTTGGAAAATCTGGCGCAATGGGGCCAGCAACCACTGCCCATCAGCGCCGCCAGCCACGACGGTCAGCGTCTGTATCTGCGGCTCGAAGGTGGCGAAGGCTCGGTCACGGCCGCCCATCAACGGCTCGGCGGCGAACCGTTGGACTCCGGTTATTGGGTCGACCTGAACGAACAACGACTAGACTTTTTTAATGAGGGCCTGCCGCTGTGGCGCTTGTCATTGCCCAACAACCTCAGGCCTCTGGACTTGCCCGGTGAGCAACTGATCGACTGGGGCGGCGCGCAACGCTGGTTGAAATCCGCGGCCGACAACATTCAGTCGCGGGCCCTTGAACTCGGCGGCCACGCCACCTGTTTCAGCCATGGCGTCAGCGAAACGCCATTCCAGCCGCTGGCCCCGGCGCTGCTGCGCTATCACCGGCAACTCAAGGCGCAACTGGACCCGAAAGGGCTGTTCAACCCCGGCCGGATGTACGCGGACCTTTAGCATGCAAACCAACTTGAGCGAACAGTCCAAACTACTGCCCCGCGCCGAAGAAGCGGACAAGATTCTGCGCACCTGTGTGCATTGCGGGTTCTGCAACGCGACTTGCCCGACCTACCAGCTGCTGGGCGACGAACTGGATGGGCCCCGCGGGCGCATCTACCTGATCAAGCAAGTGCTCGAAGGCGCCCCCGCCACGGCCAAAGCCCAGTTGCACCTGGATCGCTGCCTGACGTGCCGCAACTGCGAAACCACCTGCCCGTCCGGGGTGGATTATCACAACTTGCTGGACATTGGCCGCGCCGTGATCGATCAAGCGGTGCCGCGCCCGGCCAGTCAGCGGCTGTTGCGCCAAGGGTTGCGGGCACTGGCGCCGAATCCGAATCTGTTCAGGACTTTGCTGCAAATCGGCGCCACATTCCGGCCGTTGCTGCCACGGAGTGTTGAGGCGAAGTTGCCCCACGACCTCCCCGCCGCAGGCGAGCGCCCTGCCCCTCGGCATGCTCGCCGGGTGCTGATGCTCGAAGGCTGCGTGCAGCCCGGTCTGTCGCCCAACACCAATGCCGCAACCGCACGGGTGCTGGATCGGTTGGGGATCAGCGTGATCCCGGCGCCAAACGCTGGTTGCTGCGGCGCACTGGACTATCACCTCGACGCCCAGGCCATGGGCCTGGACCGCGCCCGACGCAACATCGACGCCTGGTGGCCGCACCTGGAAAACGGCGCCGAAGCCATTGTGCAAACCGCGAGCGGCTGCGGCGCATTCATCAAGGATTACGGGCATCTGCTGGAGCGCGATCCGGTCTATGCGGCCAAAGCCCAGCGGGTCAGCGAACTGGCTCTGGACCTGGTGCAAGTGCTGGCCGATGAACCTTTGGAACGGGTTTGCCCCGCCACCGACCAGCGGATCGCCTTCCACTGCCCCTGCACTTTGCAGCACGCACAGAAACTCGGTGGCGCGGTAGAGGCCGTGCTGACCCGGTTGGGCTTCAATCTCACGGCGGTGCCCGACAATCATTTGTGTTGCGGCTCGGCCGGCACCTATTCGATCACTCAACCGGAACTGGCCCGGCAACTGCGCGACAACAAACTCAACGCCCTGGAAAGCGGCCATCCCGAGGTCATCGCCACCGCCAACATCGGCTGTCAGAGCCACCTCAACAGCGCCGGACGAACGCCGGTCAGGCACTGGATCGAACTGGTGGACCAAGTGCTGCGATAACCGAATAGCCTACGTTGCAAGAACAGCCTGCATCGCAAGAACAGTCCTTGGCAGAATGAAGTTCGTCAGAAACTTCGTTTGTCGGCGCCGCCGAAGGCTGCGATCTTTTCCGGCATCCGATACGTCACTGCGCCAGGAAACTTTTCATGAGCCATCCGAACTTCGTCAGCCCTGACCTGATCCGCCAACGCTTCTCCAAAGCGATGTCCGACATGTACCGCGAAGAAGTGCCGCTGTACGGCGCGCTGATGGAACTGGTGGAACAGACCAACCGCCACGTGCTGGACAGCGATCCGCAGATCGCCCGACAGCTGCACAGCACCGGCGAAATCCAGCGACTGGATCTGGAACGCCATGGTGCGATCCGCGTCGGCACCGCCGCTGAACTAGCGACCCTCGCCCGCCTGTTTGCGGTGATGGGCATGCAACCGGTGGGCTATTACGACCTGACCCCGGCCGGCGTGCCGGTGCATTCCACCGCGTTCCGTGCCGTGCATGAGGCGGCGTTGCAGGTCAGCCCGTTCCGGGTGTTCACCTCGCTGCTGCGCCTGGAACTGATCGAAGACACCGAACTGCGGGCCTTTGCCCAGTCGGTGCTGGACACGCGCTCGATCTTCACCCCGGCGGCATTGGCCCTCATTGAGCGCGCTGAAACCCAGGGCGGCCTGACTGAATACGAGACGCAGGACTTTGTCGCACAAGCACTGGAAACCTTCCGCTGGCACCACAGCGCCACCGTCACCGCCGCACAATACCAGCAGCTCAGTGCCCAGCATCGACTGATCGCCGACGTGGTGGCGTTCAAAGGCCCACACATTAACCACCTGACGCCACGCACCCTGGACATCGACATTGTGCAGGCGCAAATGCCCGCCCATGGCATCACCCCCAAAGCGGTGATCGAAGGCCCGCCCCGCCGCCAATGCCCGATCCTGCTGCGCCAAACCAGCTTCAAGGCGCTGGACGAGCCGATTGCGTTTACCGATCAAGCCGAAACCCGCGGCAGCCATAGCGCCCGCTTCGGTGAAATCGAGCAACGCGGTGCGGCGCTCACCCCCAAAGGCCGGGCGCTTTACGACCGCTTGCTCAACGCTGCCCGGGATGAACTGAAGGACTTCCCCAATGAAGCCAACGCCGCACGCTACAACACGCTAATGACGCAGCACTTCGGCGAATTCCCTGACACCGTCGAGGACATGCGCCAACAGGAACTGGCGTACTTTCGCTACTTCGTAACGGAAAAAGGCTTGGCGGCGGATGAATTGAAAGGCGCGTCGCTGGAAGATTTGCTCAAAGGCGGCTATGTGCGGGTTGAACCGCTGGTGTACGAAGACTTTCTGCCAGTCAGTGCGGCGGGGATTTTTCAGTCGAACCTGGGGGATGCGGCGCAAACCCACTATGGCGTGCATTCGAACCAGCAAGCGTTCGAAAAGGCCTTGGGAAGATCGACGATTGATGAGCTTGGGTTGTATGCCGAGACACAGCGGCGGTCGATTGAGGAGTGTTTTGCAGCACTGGATTTGAACGTCTCCGAATAGACGTGATGGCCGCAAAAAAGATCGCAGGCTCCGCCAGCTCCTACGGGGATTAGGTACACCCGCTGCATCGCGGTTGCACACGGTCGATGTAGGAGCTGCCGCAGGCTGCGATCTTTTGATCTTATTGCAGCTTCGCCAACAAAGCCTTGGCGGTCGCTTCCGACGAGGCCGGGTTCTGACCGGTCAGCAACAGACCATCCGCAATCACGTAACTCGCCCAATCATCGGCCTTGGAGTAAAGCCCTCCATTGGCCTTGAGCATGTCCTCCACCAAAAACGGCACCACATCCGTCAGCTGCACAGCGGCTTCTTCGGAGTTGGTGAAGCCCGTCACGCGCTTGCCTTTGACCAATGGCTGGCCGTCCGCATTCTTGACGTGGCGCAACACCCCCGGCGCATGACAGACCGCCGCCACCGGTTTGCCCGCCGTGTAAAACGACTCGATCAGCGCAATTGAAAAGGGATCTTCAGCCAGATCCCACAACGGGCCATGCCCGCCTGGATAGAAAACAGCGTCATAGTCTTCGGCCCTCACGGTATTCAGCACCCCGGTAGACGCTAATGCGGACTGGGCAGCGGAATCCTTGTGAAAGCGATCGGTGGCCGCAGTCTGCGCGTCTGGCTCATCACTTTTAGGGTCCAGCGGTGGCTGGCCGCCCTTGGGTGAAACCAGGGTCAACTGCGCGCCAGCGTCCTTGAAGATGTAATACGGTGCGGCGAATTCTTCGAGCCAAAAGCCGGTTTTCTTACCGGTGTTACCCAATTGATCGTGGGACGTTAAAACCATCAGGATTTTCATGTCGCTCTCCAGTCGATTTCAGGGTTATTCAGTGATCTCGGCGCTGGGTTTGACCATCGGACAGCGCTGTTCGTTGCGCCTATTTTCGGGGTGACGGCTCATGGCCTTGATGCGCAAGAAGTTGCGCAACTATTTCGATGAAAAGCCCCCCAGCGACGCTGGACGCCAGGTTTATCAAGCCCTCCAGCCGAGTGCGCAAGAAGTTGCGCAGTGCTGCGCAACTTCTTGCGCACCTTTTCAGCTGATCCTTGCCGAAAATCCTTTCGGCGCTGGACAAATCGCATCAACCACCTGATTTATATAGCTTTAATCATTTATGGCACGGACCTTGATAACAGTCAGGCACCCACCGGGCGATACCGCCTCCCGGGCACCCTAACTTTTAGCAAGGAGCACATCCATGGCTACACCAGCGTACATGTCCGTTACTGGCGAGAAACAAGGCCTGATCACTGCCGGCGCGTTCACCGCCGACTCCGTTGGCAACACCTACCAGGAAGGTCACGAAGACCAGGTCATGGTTCAGGCTTTCAGCCACGACGTGATCATCCCGCGTGACCCACAGTCCGGCCAACCGACCGGTCAGCGTGTACACAAGCCAGTCGTGATCACCAAGGTCTACGACAAGTCCTCGCCACTGCTGCAAGCGGCGCTGACTTCCGGCGAGCGCATGAGCGAAATCGTTATCCAGTGGTACCGCACTTCGGCTCAAGGCACCCAGGAGCACTACTACACCACCAAACTGGAAGACGCGATCATCGTCGCCATCAACAACAAAATGCACAACTGCCAGGATCCGTCGAACTCGCACTTCACGCATCTCGAAGAAGTGCAATTCACCTACCGCAAAATCACCTGGACCCACGAAGTATCCGGTACTTCGGGTTCCGATGACTGGCGTGTTCCAGTCGCTTAATCGCGGCTGACGGTTCCAAACATCGGCCAGTTCTGCTGGTCGATGTCATTTGCGTCTTCCAAGAATTTTCGCGTCCGCAAGCGCCCGTTTGGGTGCAGGCGTGCGCCGCAGCACTGCACGAGGAACAAGGGATGTTCGCGCCGGCCAATCAGACCCACTTTGCCCTGACTATCGAAGGTCTGGAAAACGATCTCCAGGTCCTTTCCCTGCAAGGTCGGGAAGCCATCAGCCAGCCTTTTGTTTTTGAGGTGGAGCTGGTCAGTGAACAGCCGTCCCTGGACCTCGAGACCCTGCTGCACAAACCGGCCTTTTTGCAGCTCTCGCCAGACGGCAGCGGCATCCATGGCCAGATCTATCGTGCCGCCCAAGGCGATTCCGGCAAACGCCTGACCCGCTACGCGGTGACCCTGCGTCCGCAGCTGTCCTACCTGGCGCACCGCATCAACCAACGCATCTTCCAGAACCTCACCGTGCCAAAAATCATTGGCATGGTCCTCGAAGAGCACGGCATCCAGAGCAATGCCTACGAATTCAAAGTCGGGACGATTTATCCCGAGCGCATTTACTGCGTTCAGTACGATGAATCGGACCTGCAGTTCATCCAGCGCCTATGCGAGGAAGAAGGTATCCACTACCACTTCCAGCACAGCGCCACGGCCCACAAGCTGGTGTTCGGCGATGACCAGACGGTGTTCCCGAAACTCGCGCCCGTGGCCTACCAGCAAGACTCCGGCATGGTCGCCAATGACCCGGCGATCAAGCGCTTCGACCTGCGCCTGGAAACCCGCACCAGCCGCACCACCCGCCGCGACTACGACTTCGAAAAACCGCGCCTGACCCTGGAAAGCGAAAACCGTGGCGACGCCCTGCCCGACCTCGAAGACTACGACTACCCCGGCCGCTTCATCGACCGCGAACGCGGCAAGCACCTGGCCAAACGCGCCCTCGAGCGTCACCGCAGCGACTTCCAGCTTGCCGAAGGCAAAAGCGATCAGCCGTTGCTGGTCAGCGGCCACTTCCTGGCCCTGACCCAGCACCCGAAAACCAAATGGAACGACCTGTGGCTGCTGACCGAAATCCTCCACGAAGGCAAACAGCCGCAAGTGCTGGAAGAGTCGGTCACCAGCAACACGACCCAGCTCAAGGACGATTTCCATCAGGGCTACCGCAACCGCTTCCAGGCCACCCCGTGGGACGTACCGAACCGCCCGCCGCTGAACCACCCCAAACCACGGATCCTCGGCAGCCAGAGCGCCGTGGTCACCGGGCCGAAAGGTGAAGAGATCCACTGCGACCAGTACGGCCGCGTCAAAGTGCAATTCCACTGGGACCGCATCGGTGCGGCCGACGACAAAACCAGCTGCTGGCTGCGCGTCTCCTCCGCCTGGGCCGGCGCCCACTATGGCGGCATCGCCGTTCCGCGCATCGGCATGGAAGTGCTGGTCAGCTTCCTCGAAGGCGACCCCGACCAACCGCTGATCAGCGGCTGCCTGTACCACAAGGAAAACGTCGTCCCCTACGCCCTGCCGGCAAACAAGACCCGCAGCACCTTCAAAACCCTGAGCTCTCCGGGGGGTGGCGGTTTCAACGAACTGCGCATCGAAGACAAAAAGGGCCAGGAACAGATCTTCCTGCACGCCCAGCGCGACTGGGACGAAAACGTCGAACACGACCAGAAAATCCGCGTCGGCAACGAACGCCACGACACCGTCGAACAAAACAGTTACAGCGAATTCAAGGCCGAAGAACACCACACCGTCCACAAAGACCGCAAAGTCGAAACCCGCGCCAACGACCACCTGACCGTGGGCGTCAACCAGCACATCAAGATCGGCACCGGCCAGTTCATCGAAGCAGGCCAGGAAATCCACCTGAGCAGCGGCATGAAAGTCGTGCTCGAAGCCGGCAGCGAATTAACCCTCAAGGGCGGCGGCAGCTTCATCAAGATCGACGCCAGCGGCGTGACGCTGAGCGGGCCGGTGATCAACATGAACTCCGGGGGGAGTCCGGGGAACGGCACTGGGGCTGCACCGCTGATGCCCGGGGCGCTGAAACAGGCGGATGCGGACAAGGCTGGTGCGGTTCTGAGCCCGGCGCAGATCAATACGCTGAAACGTAATGCGCCGTTCTGTGAAGAGTGCGAGAAATGCAAGGCAGGTGCTTGTGCGATCTGATCTGTTGACTCCTCAAGCGTGGTTGGCTGAACGGCCGCTGCAGACGGGTGAGCGTTTGTACTTGGTCGTTAGCGCGGCCAGCAATGCCGAAGCGCTCAAGACGCTTTATCTAAATGAACCGACAACCCAGACGATCCCGATCTGGGGCGGTACACCCTATGCGGCTTGGCAGCCAGTGATGCCCTACCTCACCGAGTTGAAACCCAACTCAAGCTTCCTGCCATGGATTGCCGAAACCGACGCCCTCGATTGGGGGTGGCTGGCCGTTTCCAGCAGCGAACCGAACGTGGTGTTCGAACATCTGCGTAGCCTCACTCAGGTGAGGATGCCGGATGGGACTGAAGTGTTTTTCCGGTTCTGGGATGGGCGGCATATCTACCCGATTCTGGAAGGACTCGGAGATGCCGCCGGTGAAGTGTTGCCGGTGTTTGATCGGTACCTGATCAATGGAAAGAGTCTGAAAGTGGGGCCACGCGCGGTGCCACCGGCGAAGGACTGGCCTTGGTGGGAGGTGCCGAAGGCGTTGGTCGACAGCCTCGCGAAACAAAACCCGTCGACCCTGATCGGCAACCTGATGCAATGGCTGGAAGAGGAACGTCCAGACATCTACGCCGCTTACCCCGAGAGCAATCTGAAGCTGAAAATCGCACGTTTCGTGCGCCGGCCAGATGCTCCGAAACACCTTAATGAAGCACTGTTAAACCACCTGATTCTGGAGCAAGGCTGATGGATCGCGTTGCCTTTGTTGATGACCAACTGACCACCTTCAAGGACAGTCTGAAGCTCTACCGAGAACTGACCGAAAGCAATTTTGCTCAGTGGCTGGACAAAGGCCCTCAGTTCTTCGATAAGCCAGCTTTTTTTGGAATGAACAGGACAGTCAAACTCGGTAGTGCCGGCGCGACAGTCAGCACGAACGATAGCGATTTTTCGTCTACCGTCGCAGTGTGCCCGAAGGACGGCAATTTACTGATTGAAAGTAAATTCGTATCGCTCCATGACATTCCCGTTGGCAACATCAAGGTCGATGTTACGCCGGTAAATGGTGGTGAACCCGTTTCCGTCGATCTGAACGAAAGAGGCGAAGGTGTATATAAAGGTATCCCCGGAAAAAAATACTATGTACGCGTTCAGAGTAAGGTGACCAAAGATCAGGTTGCGGAGCTCTTCGACTCCTACGACAGCCTGACACAGCAGCTGAAAACATGGTTGGATGCTGAGTGGAAAAACTATAAGCCGCTATGGCCCACTCAGATATTGTCGACAACTTACCTTGCTCAACTCAATGGCATTACCAACGGCAGTTTGGAGGCAGTCAAAGGTGCGTTTGATGGCATAAAACGCGTATTCGAGATCCTGAAAGACCCTGGAAAATTTAAAGATGACCTAGGTCAGAGCGCTACTGACCTGATCAAACTTGCAAAAGAAACACCAGCTGCCATGGAAAAGGTCATGCTGCTGGCAAGTGACCAAGCAGCCCTTTTTCTACTGCTAAAAACAGCGGCTATCTGGCTTCTTGAGTTGCCTCCTAGCCTGGTCGCCGGCAAATTCTCCGAGCAAATGTCCACCATTCTGGTATCGATCCTTATCGACATCGTATTGGCAGTGGTATTGACGTTTGCGGCAGAAGGGTCAGGCATTGCCTATTTAGGCGTTCGCCTGGTGAACTACGGTGCAAAAATTCTTGACGCAGTAACCGGCTTTATCAAGTCCGTCTTCAAGATTCTGAAAGCTTTTATGGAGTCTATTGATCAATACAAGAAGATCGCCACCCGCGCGGCGGCTGGTGCCTATGAAAAAGGCAAAGTAAAAATTGGTTGGGGTAGGCAAGATCACGCGAAGGTAAATGCCTCGGAACATTTGGATGATAAATCCAAACAATCAACCAATCACGATGACAAAAATGTCGCGTGCACCAGAGAAACCTGCGTTAACGGCTGCCCGGTTTCGATGGTCACCGGTGAAGAATTATTAACACTCACCGATGGCCAACTCAACGGCCTGCTTCCATTTGAATGGACTCGCCTTTATCGCACCAGTGCTGCGGAAATCGACTGTGGCCTAGGCTACGGCTGGAGCCATGCACTAGCGCAGCGAGTGGAGATCAACAACGACGAAGTCGTCTGGACTGATCACGAAAACCGCGTAACGACTTTCCCCCTCCCAAGCGAACAACGGCCAGCCATTACCAATAACCTGTCCAAAGCTGCGATTTTCATCGGTGACGACCCGTCTGAACTGATTCTGTCCCAGGCAGGGGATCACACACTGTTCTATCACTTCCGCTACAACAGCAAGGGTGCCACGCTGATCGCTATCAGCGGTAGATACGGTAATCGCCTGCACATCACCCGTGACATTCATGGGCGCATCAAGCGTGTGGACAACGGTTCCGATCGTGCCTTGCTGCTGCGCTACGACCGCAAACATATCGTCGGCGTCGATTACCAGCAGTTCAGCCCGGCAGACAATCTGGAGGATGCCTGGAGCACCATCCAGACATTAGTCAGTTATCGTTACGACGAACAACATCACTTGGTTGAAGCGAAGAATGCTGCCGGTGAGAGCGAGCGATACGCTTACGATGAAAAACACGTCATTCTCGAAAGGCAACTGGCTGGTGGCGCAAGCTTCTTCTGGGAGTGGGAAAACGAAGGTAAATCTTCACGTTGCATCCATCACTGGGCGAACTTTTCTCAGATGGATGCTCGCTACGTCTGGGATGACAAGGGTAGCGTCACCGTTACCAACGCCGACGGCAGTGAGGAAATCTATACCCACGACGATCAAGCCCGACTGATCAGCAAAGTCGAACCGGATGGCGCCGAATATCTAAACGCATATGACGACAAGGGTAGGTTGATTGCCGAGAAAGATCCGCTGGGGGCTATTACAGCATTTCAGTACGACGAAGCTGGACGCCTGGAAGCAGTCATCCCGCCGGAAGACGCGCCAACCTTATACGAATACAGCAACGGTTTTGTAACAGTAGTCCGACGTGATGATGCAATCTGGAAATATCAGCGTAATAAACAAGGTGACATCACCCAACAAGTAGACCCTGACGGCAATACCACCCATTACAGCTATGACGGCCAAGGCCGTCTGCTGGAGATCCGTCACCCAGATGGCAGCCGCCACAAACTGGGTTGGAACAATCTAGGCGAATTGATCGAAGAGCAACTGCCAGATGGCAGTCAGCGCAAGTATCGCTATGACGCACTGGGCAGGCAGATCACTCGCCAGGACGAAAGCGGCACTATCACTCAATACCAATGGGACGCCGCCAACCGCCTTGCTCAAATTACCCTGCCCGGTGGTGCGACTCGCGCGTTCACCTATAACCCATACGGACGTGTCACGGCCGAGCGTGATGAACTAGGCCGCGTCACCCGCTATGAATACGCCGATGGCCTGCACCTGGTCAGCCGTCGTATCAATCCAGACGGCAGCCAACTGCACTACCGCTACGACAACTCGCGCCTATTGCTCAGCGACATCGAAAACGAACGTGGCGAGCACTACCACCTCGATTACTACCCGAACGGCCTGATCCAACAGGAAACCGGCTTCGACGGTCGCCGTACCGCCTACGAGTACGACCTTAACGGCCAACTGCTGAAGAAAACCGAATTCGGCGACGACGGCAGTGAACTGGTGACCGAGTACCAACGCGACGCCGCTGGCCGCCTGCTGGTGAAAACCCTGGCTGACGGTGAGGAAATTCACTACAGCTATGACGCCCTCGGCCGTCTCGTAAACGTCGACGACGGTCATTGGCCCCTCGCCTACGAATACGATCTGCAAGACCGCCTCATCACCGAACACCAAGGCTGGGGTACCCTGCGTTACGAATACGACAACCTCGGCCAACTCAGCCACTGTCGCCTTCCCGACGGCAGCAAACTCGACTACCGCCACCAATCCGGCGGCCGTCTGAGCAGCATCGACCTCAACGGCTCGCGCCTCACCACGCACCAATTCAGCGCCGGTCGCGAACGGCAGCGCCAACAAGGCTTGCTGCTCAGCCAATACCAGTATGACGAACAAGGCCGACTGCAAGCCCACACCGTCAGCCAGCAAGAACGCAATCTGTTCCGTCGCCGCTACGCCTACGATGCCAACGGCAACCTTGCCGGCATCGACGACAGCCGGAAAGGCAACCGCAGCTATCACTATGATCCGCTTGACCGCCTGATCAACGTCCGTGGCACCACCCCGGAAAGCTTCGCCCACGACCCGGCGGACAACCTCCTCGGCCAAGGCGACCAGCCGACCGCGAACCTGGCCAACGTCAAAGGCAACCGCCTGCTCATGCAAGGCGACCGACATTATGACTACGACGCCCATGGAAACCTGATCCGCGAACGCCGTGGCGCGGGGCAGAAACTCGTCACCGAATACCGTTATGACTGCCAGCATCGCCTGATCGGTGTCAGCCTGCCCGGTGGCAGCATCGCCAGCTACCAGTACGACGCCTTCGGCCGCCGCATCGCCAAAACCGTCGACGGCCACACCACAGAGTTCCTGTGGCAAGGCGAACGCCTCATCGCCGAGAGCGCGGATAACCGCTATCGCAGCTACATCTACGAACCGGGCAGCTTCCGCCCGCTGGCCATGCTCGATGGCGAAGGCCCGCTGAAAGCCACGCCGTTCTACTACCAACTCGACCACCTCGGCACCCCACTGGAACTCACCGACTACAGCGGCGAGATCATGTGGTCGGCGAAATACCGCGCCTACGGCAACCTCGCCACCCTCGACGTTGCCGAAATCGACAACCCGCTGCGCTTCCAGGGTCAGTATTTCGATGCGGAAACGGGCTTACATTACAACCGGCATCGCTACTACAATCCGGGCACCGGACGGTTTTTGACGCCAGATCCGATAAAGCTTGCGGGTGGGTTGAACAACTATCAGTACGTGCCCAACCCTACGGGATGGGTGGATCCATTGGGGTTGACGACATGTCCGGGTGGAGATGGGTGCACACCAAATGTAGGATCTGGTGATTCAGCGACAAAGCCGCAAGTAGACGAAGGCGAACAGAAAGCGCCTGAAACAGGAGGTGCAGCGAGGGCTGCTCAATACTCAGCAAATTGGCCGAAAGCGAATTTAAACGGCGCTATTGATAAATTTGCAGGGCCGAACCCTGTCATCACTACTACTGACAAAGGGAAAAAAATATACAAAAACCCTCAAAATGGAGTTGAGGTAGTTGAAGATACAAATGGAAATTACTTCAGAATTTATGATCCTTCGCTCTCTGGGAAAAGGAAGTACTTGAATCTCGAAGGCATAGTTCCCAGCAATAAAACACTGCCAAACGGAAAACAAACGGGCAGAACACAGAACGAATATAACGAAGTAACCCACTTCAACAAGGAGCCAGTAAAGTGAAAATAATCTCGGTACCATTGAGCTCCGAAGCAATGAAACGTTTAGATCTAGACGAGTGTTTACCAGGAGACCTTGAGGAGCTTCAATTATCAGAAGAACACTACATACAATTATCACAATCAGGGCTAATCGAAACAATAAATTCATCTTTAGGAAAGATGATAGATGAATACGAGGACGAAAGTATTCAAGGAACAGCAGAACTTAGCACCCTACTAAACATATTATACAAAGCATCTGAACACATAGAATTTGACCCATTAGAAAAAATTATCCAGCTAAACAAACTAGCCCTACAACATAATACTGGTTTATTTTTTTATTTCTAGACCACAGACGTCTCTCCAGAAAAAAGCAAATAGATGGACAATAGACAAGGAAGGGTCAAAGGGGACAAATTTATTTTTTAAGCACTCATGAAAATAAATCCGCCCCCTCTTGGCTATAAGCGACTTGAATCCAGTAGGTACTACATATGGAGTTAAAAAACTTGTTTCCGACCCTCCACATTGGTCAACCGATGGACATTAAACATACACTTTTCATCATTCTGACTATTTTTTCAGGGTCAGTATTTGCCCAAGACACTGGATTTGGATTCGTTAAAAACAATCCAGACGGGAAAACTTATTTATATACAACCCAGAATATTTCAAGCAACGAAGTCATTTCAGTCCAATTCCCTCAGGATGGAATCGTTGCTTGCTGCAAGTTAACAAAAACAACTGGAGGAAAACAGCAGCAGGGCGATGCAATGGACCTGCTCAACGAATCCGACATGCACATCTATGGGCTTGACATCCAATACACAGCGCCTTTCATTGGCATAGCTGTAGTTGGTAAAAATGCAACCGAAAACGGCGTCTCAGCCGTTGAGATCAAGGACCAAGCTACAACTATCAGCACCTGCTTGAGTCAAGAAGGCGTTCATCTCTTCTCGAGAAAAAATGGGAGTTTGAACGGTCACTTGTATATGAACCTAGGTTACGATGCAGAGCCAACGTCACATTCTTGCGAAACGGAAAATGCTGAGTCCGTTCCGACCGACGTCTCCGGCTACATCAAAAACAGAGACAACTGTGATTCTTTGCGCGGAGATATTCCTGAACGGGACCCCGCCGCCCCGAAAAATCTCGATCGAGTCATCAGCGATATAAATGAATATTGCAAGGGCACCGACCAGCAGCTGAAGCAGTTGAAAGAAAAATACTCCGGAAACGAAAGCGTTGAGAAGTTGCTCTCGACTTACGAAGAAAACATTGAAGCTGACATGAGTTTTTAGATTCACTCATCAAGGACGGCTGTTGTGACATCTGAAAACACCAATCCACAGGTCTGGTTATCCGAAACCCCGCTACTGCCGGGTGAACGCCTTTACCTGATCATCAGTGCGGCCAGTGATGCCGAAGCGCTCAAGACGCTTTACCAAAATGAACCCACAACCCAGGCGATCCCGATCTGGGGCGGTACACCCTACGCGGCTTGGCAGCCAGTGATGCCCTACCTCACCGAGTTGAAACCCAACTCAAGCTTCCTGCCATGGATTGCCGAAACCGACGCCCTCGATTGGGGGGTGGCTGGCCGTTTCCAGCAGCGAACCGAACGTGGTGTTCGAACATCTGCGTAGCCTCACTCAGGTTCGGATGCCGGATGGGACTGAAGTGTTTTTCCGGTTCTGGGATGGGCGGCATATCTACCCGATTCTGGAAGGACTCGGCGATGCCGCCGGTGAAGTGCTGCCGGTGTTTGATCGGTATCTGATTAATGGGAAAAGCCTGGTGGTAGGGCCGCGCGCGGTGCCTCCGGCGAAAGACTGGCCTTGGTGGGAAGTGCCGAAGGCGTTGCTGGATGGCCTGACCAAGCAAAACCCATCGACCGTAATCGGCAACATGATGCAGTGGCTGAAGGAGGATCACGCCGAGCTGTACTTCTCGTTCCCCGAATCCAACCTGCGAACAAAAGTGGCGCGCTTCGTAAAACGCACGCCGCTCACGGAAGAAAATTTCACCGGGCTGTTGAAGGCCCATCTGGAAAATGAGGTGGCTGTATGAGCATTCTGATGGGTGAGATCGTAGGCAACCTCACGGCAAAACAACCTGATGCTCAGGCCATCATCAGTGACTTCAAAAAGTGCCTGAAGGATTACCGTGAGCATGCCGAGGCCTGGTACGGCGGAGTCCTGGACGCGGAACAGCAATTCAAGGTCGGTGATGAGGTCCACACTCAGGACAAGGACAGCAAAAAGGAAAACACCCTTTATGCCAACTGCCCGGCAAACGGCAAACTCACGCTTGTGCATAGCTTCGAGTCTGCGCGATTTGTTCCGATCGGCAATACGCCGGTCCGTCTGGTGCCTGTGGTGGATGGCCGGTTCATTGGCAAGAACGAAGCCGGACCGGAAATCAACAAGACAATCGACTCGACCGGGATTCTGGAAATCACTGGCCTCACGCCCAATCAGCAATACAAAATCACGTTCTTCCCAAACCCTACTCGCGCGCAGATCGACAGCCTGTTCAACTCCTATCAGGGCGTGATCGGCGATTTGAGCGGCTGGTTGCAGACTGAATGGAGCACCAGTTTCCTACCGCTTTGGCAGGCACATACCGATGCATCAATGGGTGGCCGTGTCCTGCAGGAACTGGAGGCCGCATGGGAAGGCTTTCTGAAAGCGATCATGGGTTTGTGGGGCGATATCAAAAGCCTCTACAACCTGGTTGCGCATCCTCGTGAGAACTACGAGAAGCTGAAAAACTTCTTCACCGAAGAGCAAATCAAGAAAATTTATGACGCCTCCGCTGAGGCCATTCACACTGCCCTGTTGATCGCCAGCGATGAACCACTAATGTGGATCTACGTTGCCGCCATCATGGCTTGGGTGAAGATGCTGCCACCGCAGACATGCACGGAAGTACTGGCTCAGCTGACCACAGAGTTCCTGCTGAACATTCTGGTCGGTGTCGTCCTGACCGGTGGTCTCGGCCTGGCCGTGCGCATTGGCACGAAGGTAGTTAAAGCCACGCAAAACAGCGGCAAAGTCGTGAAACTGATTGAAGACTTTACCGGCATGCTGATGAAAGTCAGCAAAACAAGCGCCACACCGCATACCGAGGCGGCTCGGCCTTTACTGCTTAATGGCAATTCGGCATTCAACCCGGCGCGTAAAGCCAACGTTGAGATCGCTCCGCCCAAACCCGCCGAAACAGCAACGGCGCCGAAGAAGAAGCCACCTGTCGCCGGTGGAAAAGTGGAAACGGATGCGCAGATCCAAGCGCGCGGCAAAACTGAAAGCATCACACGTATCGAGCAAAAAGAGGCGGTCGACAACGCGCCAAATCAATCGAAAAACCCGGCTGACCAACCCACCGAGTGTGCCAACAAAACCTGCCTCAAAGACGACCCGATTTCGATGGTGACCGGCGAGGAATTGCTGACCCTCTCCGATGGCGAGCTGGGTGGTTTGTTGCCGCTGGAATGGACGCGCCTTTACCGAAGCAGTGCGGTCGAAATCGACAGCCGTCTTGGCCATGGCTGGAGCCATTCCCTGTCTCATCGTTTGCAACTGGACGATGAAGGTGTGCTGTGGACGGACAACGAAAACCGCCAGATCCGCTTCCCGATGCCAACCGAACAACGCCCGGCTATCACCAATAGTCTGGCGCAGGCAGCAATTTATTTGGGCGATGCTCCCGGTGAACTGATCCTTACCCAGGCGGGGCCCAAAGCACGCTTCTATCACTTCCGTGCCGGGCGACTGATCACCATCAGCGATGCCTATGACAATCGGGTGCATATCAGCTATGACTTTGTCGACCGCATTCAACGCATCGACAACGGCGCAGGCCGCGCCTTGCTGCTGCGTTACGACGACCGTCATATCGCCGCGGTGGATCATCAGCAACAACGCTCCGAGTACAACGAGCGCGGTGAACGCCAGGATCCATGGCTAACCATTCAGACCTTGGTCTCCTACCGCTACAACATGCGTAATCAACTCGTATCCTCGAACAATGCGGCAGGTGAAACCGAGTATTACCGCTATAACGATCAGCACGTAATTCTGGAACGGCAACTGGCCGGTGGCGCCAGTTTTTTCTGGGAATGGGAGCGTGAAGGCAAGCTTTCCCGTTGCATCCGTCACTGGGCTAACTACTCGCAGCTGGAAGCGCGTTACGAGTGGGATGACAAAGGTTCAGTGACTGCTTACAACTCCGATGGCAGCGAGCATGTCTACGTGCATGATAAGAATGCGCGTTTGATCAGCGAGACCGCTCCGGATGGTGGGGAAACGCAGAAAGCCTATGACGATCAGGGTCGTCTGGTCGCAGTAAAAGATCCGATGGGGGCCATCACCGAGTATCAGTACAGCGATGCCGGGCGCCTGATGGCCGTGATCCCGCCGGAAGACGAACCGACCCGTTACAACTACTTCAATGGTCAACTCATTGATGTCCAGCGAGGTAAAGCGCGCTGGAAGTACGAGCGCAACCGTCAAGGCGATATCACCCAACAAACCGATCCTCAGGGCGCCGAAACCCACTACAGCTACGACCGTCAAGGCCGCCTGCTGGAAATACGTCATCCCGACGGCAGCCGTCATCAACTGGGCTGGAACAATCTCGGCCAACTGCTGGAAGAACGCCTGCCTGACGGCGGCCAACGCAAGTATCGTTACGATGCGCTAGGTCGGCAAATCACACGTCAGGATGAAAACGGCGCCATTACCCATTACCAATGGGACGCCGTTGATCGCCTGACACAAATCACCCTTCCCGGTGGCGCCACCCGCGCCTTCACCTACAACCCGTATGGTCGCGTCACCGCCGAACGGGATGAACTCGGGCGCATCACCCGCTACGAATACGCCGACAACCTGCACCTGGTGAGCCGCCGCATCAACCCCGACGGCAGCCAGCTGCGTTACCGCTACGACAACTCGCGCCTGCTGCTCACCGAGATTGAAAATGAACGCGGCGAGCACTACCACCTCGACTACTACCCGAACGGCCTGATCCAGCAGGAAACCGGGTTCGACGGTCGCCGCACCGCCTACGAATACGACCTCAACGGTCGGTTGCTGAAGAAAACCGAATTCGGCGACGATGGCAGCGAACTGTTGACCGAGTACCAGCGCGACGCCGCTGGCCGCCTGCTGGTGAAAACCTTGGCCGACGGCGAAGAAATTCACTACAGCTACGACGCCCTCGGCCGCCTCGTTAACGTTGACGACGGCAACTGGCCGCTGGCGTATGAATATGACCTGCAAGACCGCCTCATCACCGAACACCAGGGTTGGGGCACCCTGCGTTACGAGTACGACTGCGTCGGCCAACTGAAACACTGCCGCCTGCCGGACGGCAGCAAACTCGACTACCGCCATCAATCCGGTGGCCGCCTGAGCAGCATCGACCTCAACGGCTCGCGCCTGACCACGCACCAGTTCAACGCGGGCCGCGAACAGCAGCGCCAACAAGGCCTGCTGCTCAGCCAATACCAGTACGACGAACAGGGTCGGTTGCAGGCACACAGCGTCAGCCAGCGCGAAAAAAATCTGTTCCAGCGCCGCTACACCTACGACGCCAACGGCAACCTCGCCGGCATCGACGACAGCCGCAAAGGCAACCGCAGCTACCACTACGACCCGCTCGATCGCCTGATCAACGTCCGTGGCAGCACACCTGAAAGCTTCGCCCATGACCCGGCGGGCAACCTCCTCGGCCAAAACAACGAGCCGACCGCGAACCTCGCCAACATTAAGGGCAACCGCCTACTGATGCAGGGCGATCGCCATTACGACTACGACGCCTTTGGCAATCTGACCCGCGAACGTCGCGGTACCGGCCAGAAACTCGTCACCGAGTATCGTTACGACTGCCAGCATCGTTTGATCGGCGTCAGCCTGCCGGGTGGCAGCATCGCGAGCTACAAATACGACGCCTTCGGCCGTCGCATAGCCAAAACCGTCGATGGCCACACCACCGAATTCCTGTGGCAAGGCGAACGCCTAATCGCAGAAAGCGCGGATAACCGCTATCGCAGCTACATCTACGAGCCGGGAACTTTCCGCCCGCTGGCGATGCTCGACGGCGAAGGTCCGCTGAAAGCCGCACCGTTTTACTACCAACTCGACCACCTCGGCACCCCACAGGAACTCACCGACTACAGCGGTGAGATCATGTGGTCGGCGAAATACTGCGCCTACGGTAATCTCGCCGCACTCGACATCGCCGAAATCGACAACCCGCTGCGCTTTCAGGGCCAGTATTTCGATGCCGAGACAGGGTTACATTACAACCGGCATCGCTACTACAATCCGGGGACTGGACGGTTTCTGACGCCGGATCTGATCAAGCTGGCGGGTGGGTTGAACAACTACCAGTACGTGCCTAACCCTACGGGGTGGGTGGATCCGTTGGGGTTGACAAGCTGTCCTGGAGCGGGTGGTAGCAAGTCGGAAATCAGACTGGAAGATCCACCAGTTAAAGCGACCGTAAATGAAGGATCCCCTCCCCCTCCGGCCCCTCCAAGACCGGACAAGTGGAGTCGGGAACCTAAAAGTATTCAAGATCAGATGACATTACAGGCAGCTAAAGAAGGTCAAGGCGTCGTTATTATCGAAAACCTCAATGATCCTGCCTTTAAAGGAATGGATAAAATTGAGCTCAAGATAAAATCGAAGAACGGAAATGACTCCGTAGTACATTATGTACGCAATCCGCAGACCGGAGAGCTCATGGATTTCAAGTTCAAAAAGCACAGCACCGATGATATAAAACCTTGGGGTAATGACCCATCAGTGCCACCCGGAGTCATCGACAAATGAAAGTCGTATGCAAAATCAACAATCTGAATGACATATCAGCACCAGAAACCGTCATGCGTTTAAAGCGTTACATATTCATGCCTGACGGCGAGCTAGACTTGCAACTTGGAATGGAATACACGGTTTATGGCATCGAGTTTCGAGACAACTGCCCTTGGTTCTATATATGCACAGAAAAAGATGATGAGTATCCAAAACCATATGCAGCCGATGTCTTTGATATTATTGACGAGCGACTTTCCTCTCATTGGAAACTTAGCTTTCGAACTCAAGATAATAACAAATACAAAAGCTCACTTATATTCCAAGAATGGGCCACAAACATTAGCTTTTATGAAAACTTAATTGATGGCGACGAGCAAGCTATCACTACATTTGCGAAATACAAAACACTTATGGACTCAGAGTAATTTAGCAACCAAAAAAAACAATAAGGAAGGCGACAGATCTATTTTCTACGTACTCATGAAAATAAATCTGTCCCTTTTGGCTGGCCCCCTTTTGGCTGAGAAGATGATTAACAAGGATCTGGAATTATTAATTTTTGATTTTTTAGGCGCTGTAGAAACCTCACTACAGTTGCTTGAAGACAAATTCGGCTCGAGATCACTACAACAGCTATGGCATGAGAAAAAAATATCTCAACGAGGAAAAGTTCTTAATGGAGTGAGCTATCAATTACATGGGAGCGGATGCATGATCGAATATCCAGATTATTGTGTGGATTTCGATTTCGGGCCGAATGGAAGAACCGATGGGTTCGACGCATGGCGCCTGTATAACTACGCATGTGAACTCCCAGAGAAACATGCAAAATACACAAACCTAACTATAGTTGAATCCGAATTAAACCAATACATCCAAGGAGACATAGTTAAAAAAATAGACGACTCCAGTTCCCACTTATATTTTTTTACGCAACCAAAAAGCCAATTATCCTCATGTACATAAAGGGGGGGGGCCATAAAGGAGAAATCACGACAGGCACCTAAAACCTGTTCCTTCTTCGAGACAAAAGCACCAAGCCTAGGATGGGAAGCCCAGCCAAAATCGGTAAAACAGACACGATTGGACCGAATCAACAAACAGGATGGAAGTATCCATATCAGCCACCACAATCGAAGCGATCTAACATGATAATAAAAAGCATTAAATGGATATCGAAGTCAGCTGAAGAAGCGGAAGTTGAAATTAGTGATGGTAACTTCACATGCATCGCCTTCTCTCAACCTTGCAATGTAATAGTGGGCGAGCATTTAATTCAACCACTCCACGTTTTTTCTGTAAAAAACGCAATGATCAGTGATCAGTCGGCGGTAGGAATATGGAACTTAAGCGACACAAAACTTGAGCGAAAAGTCATTTCCGAAGTTATCGACATCACTAACCAAGTGGTTGCCGTTGGCGACATACATATGGTGATCGATGATTTTTTACCAAGAGGATTAGAGATTGGGAACATCATTGAATTCGAGTGTGCAAGAATAGATCTGTGGTAGTAGAAAAAAACAAACCCGCCCACTAAGCTTGGCCACAAGGAACAAAAATGAAGTTCTGGAACGATATCGATGGCAGCATTTTTTTTCAACCAAATTTTCAAAACCCCCGTAGCAATTGGCCTCATTGAACTTTTCACAGTAAACATCGAAAACAACAGACCAACGATAATACTTGAGTTCGACATCAAAGAACTCCCTGACGCCCCTCCCGCAAAAATGGAAAAAGGCTGAATTCAACACATGCCGCATCGATTTAAACTGTAGCGAAATCAGCAGCCTGACGATCAAAAATATACCTACAAAAGAAAAACTTAGTATAAAAATCACTCAGAGCGAAAGCCTCTTCACAATTCATGCTTCGAACAGCAGTTCGACATTTGAATTCACAACAAAATCCCCCTACTTTGTGGACCTCAGTATATATGAACAATAAAAAACCCGAACTCACTTAAAATCAAATTTGACTCAATTTTTCAGCCCCTTTGGACGCCTGACAAAAGCATCGGACATTTCCCACAACCCCCATCGCCATCCATGAACTTGTACTCCCCTCCCTCCCCAGATAACCTCCCCCAGTCGCTGCAACCTCAGCGACCGGTTTTGACAGACCGAACACGATCAAGGCATGCAAATGCCGCTTTACGGCTCCGTTGATTCAGGAGCTTCACCATGAAAAAATTTCCACCCGATTCCCTCACCCCCCTCCAACTCAGCCAAGCAACCCAACGCACCATCAGCGCCCGCCTCCGCAACCCAAAAAGCCCCGACCCCATCAGCCACGTTTTCACCCTCCTCCCCAACATCGACACCGAAACCCTGCTAAGCCACGCCTGCGAAACCCTCGCCTCGCTCAACGTGCTGACGACCGACTTTGCTTGTGAACTCGAAGGTTCGCACCGCAGCCTGGCGTTATCGATTCAGCAATTGGCCGTGCTGGGTGAATTGTTGGTAAACCGGGCGCTGGACAATCTCGATCCACCCGGTGGGGCGCCCTATGCTCAGGAGGTGCAGCCATGACTCGATACATGCCGATTACCGGCATCGACTGCACGATCCCTTCCCTGCTGATCGACACCGAAGCGCCTGTCGATGTGTTGCATGACACGGCGGCGTATCGCATTCGCAGCGTCACTCAACTGCTGGAATCGCTGTCTCTGGGCGAAGCCCTGGGGGGTGATGCTGCGCTGTTGCAAGAGTTTGCGCGGGTGTTGGCCATCCCGTTGCGTGATGGCTGCGATCTGCTGGATGTGGTCGGGCGGCGGTTGCGAGCGCAGCTTTAAATCAACAATAAAAATGGGCGACCCAAGGTAGGGTCGCCCATTTTTATATCCGCAACTTTTAAACACCACCTCCCAGACTTATGCACGCAGCACTTCGCAAGTGTTTGTTAAAAACTGTCTTTAAACTTCTGATCAATCCAAAAAATCGACTCAACATCGTGGGTACAAAAAACCCAAAAAACTGGCTCTTTGGTCAACTAACACCTCACCGCCTCACCTGGAAACAGCGAAAAACAAAACCATGGTTTTCAACCAACCTTCAAACTATACTTCCGCGCGCAGTATGGAGGCTGTGATAAATGTTCAAACTCAGGCGGAAAACATGGGCTTTACTCTTGGTCTACATCGTAGGTGTCAGTGGCTATATCTACTACCTCTACGTCGAGACTCAAGGAGTCCTCACTGAAAACATTAATAACAAATTGCTGCATGCTGCGTTGGGCGCTTCGGCCATCCTCGGCGACCGCTACCATGACAATTTGATCGACAAACAGTCCAAATCGGAGACAGAAGACTGGAATTCCATTCAGCGGCTCTCCAGGTTCAACGAGTCCATGGGCACCGCCTTTGTCTATAGCGTAGTCAAACGCGCGGGTGAAGCTTATCTGGTCAGTTCCAGCGCATCGAAAAAAGAAATTCAAGAGCAGAATTTCGTACGTTTTTTCGATCCCTATCCGGATGCCAGTCAGGCTTTGCTCGACAGTTTCGAGCGCACCGAACCCACCTGGATCGACTACTCGGATCACTGGGGAGACTTTCGCGCCGTCTTCGTCCCAATGAAATCGCAGGACGGTACGATTTATGTTACTGGCGCGGAGATTACGTTGGCGGACTACTACCACCAACTTAATCAGGACTCCCTGCACCATATCATCCTGGCCATTCTGGTATTTCTCGCCCTCAGCCTTTTACGCATGCGTGCTCATCTCCAGCAATTGAAAATAAACGAACAGGTATTGAATCAGGCAAAAAATGCCGCCGAGGACGCTGATCGTTCAAAAACCAGATTTTTGGCCACCATGAGTCATGAAATCCGTACGCCCATGTACGGTGTTATCGGCGCGACCGAGTTGCTGGCGAGGTCCGCCCTGAACCCCGAGCAAAGCAGTCTGCTAAGAACGATTAATACAAGTGGACGAGCCCTGCTGTCTCTTATCGACAACATTCTCGACCTTGCAAAAATCGAAGCGGGCAAACTTGAATTGAAACCTCGTGTTTTCGAAGTGAGAGCATTGGTTTTATCCAGTATTGAAATGATCCGACAAAACATTCAGGACAAGCCAATAGCACTTGAGGTCCAAGTCTCACCGGACGTACCTTCCCTGGTCAAAACCGATACCGATTGCCTTCGCCAGATATTGCTCAACTTGTTGGGCAATGCGGTCAAATTCACCGAAGCCGGAACGGTATCGCTCATGGTCACGACTAGCGGTTACGGCCCTCAAGCCCGACTCGACTTCTCTATACGCGATACCGGCATAGGTATCCCCGCGGAACGGCAAAACAGCCTATTCAAGCCCTTTACTCAGTTCAAAGGGCCGGCCAGTCAACGCTTTACCGGGAGTGGGCTAGGTCTTTCAATCTGCAAAAATCTGGTCGAGGCGCAGCATGGGACTTTATCTTTCACCAGTCAGCCTGGCGTCGGATCGACGTTCTCCTTCTCACTCCCCATGGAGCTTTTTTCAGTCTCGGAAATACCCATCGGGGACGATCATGCAGTGGTGGGTTTCGACTCATCTTTTGCCGGGGACTACCCGCTCGATATCCTGCTGGTGGAAAACCATCCAGTGAGTCAGAAAGTTGCCATGGCGATGCTACAGGAGTTGGGCTATACACCCGACCTTGCGTCAGATGGCCTGGAGGCGGTCAATCAGTGTATGACTTCGACTCCAGATATCATTTTTATGGATATCAACATGCCTGTTATGGATGGGCTAGCGGCCATTCGTGAAATCCGCAAACTACCATTGGGCGATACTTGCTACATCGTTGCTTTCACCGCGAGCGCTTTTTCGAGCGAGATAGAGCGTTTCAGGGCCGCGGGTGCCAATGACGTTTTAACCAAACCGGCGAACTTTATGGCCTTGACCCGAGTGCTTCAGCGTGCGGCCAACTACCGGCAGCAACTCCAGGCCAGCACTCCGGTAGTGGATGCAATTTAAGGGCACATTCGCAGCGTGACTCAACGGTTGGAAACGCGTTCCCTGGGCGAGGCGCTTGGCGATGACGCTGCGTTGTAGCAGGCATTTGCGCGGGCGGCGGTTGCGGACACAGCTTTAAATCGCCCAATAAAAATGGGCGACTTCAAGGTCGCCCATTTTTTATGTCCGAAACTTTTAAACATTGCGTTCCAGAGGAGGTGTTCGCCCAGTGTAATGGCCTGGCAATCCATGCACCGGTAAAGAGCCCTGACACCGGGCGAACGGGAAGGATTTTAATAGAATTTGGCCGATATGTCCTCGTGTATAAACATGAAATTTCTGCACGTAATATTTCGTAAGGCTTTGCTTACAAAGCGTCTACAAACTTCCAAAACTCACCAGTCCGACCATTAAAACTGATTGTTCTTATACAACTATCAGCACAAGAACAATCAATATGTACAAGTAATGATCAACTTGCGGGATGGCGGGTCACTTTCGACCTATCGGTATCGATCACCACAACGCTCTGTTCTACGTTCAGATCTTTCATTTTCGCCTGCATAGACGCTACTCAGGGAGTGTTCGCAGTTTCTTGCGCGGTGGATTCGCCGCTGTCTGTGCCCTTGCCGCTTTCCTTGCGCCGGGTCGGGTCGGTGGGGCGCAAGGCGTCGTTGTCGCGCTCGACTTCGCCTGGAGGCCGGGGTTCGTCGGGTTTTCCGAGGGTGGTCGGTTTGGGATTCATGGGGTTTTCCTCAGGCTTCGGGATCGTCGACTTCGTGGGCGACGTTCACGGCGGGCGAGTCTTTGTGGGATTGATCGGCCTTGGTTTTGAGGATCTGCCATTGATCGAGGTCAATGGCGCCCTGCCCCAGCAGATCGTCGGCGATGCGCAGCAATTCGCTGTAATGCGCGTCGGGAGATTGCTGCCAATAGGCCTTGTCGTCGAACAGCCGCTGCCAAGTGGCGAGGGTGGGCGGTTTGAGGTCGTCGCTCATGGCGGGCTCCCGTGAAATGGGCTTCATTACGTAGGAAAACGGCGTGGCGGCGAGAGTTCCGGTTAATACCCGGTCATTTCCAGATACCCCTGCCCGCCATGACTGCCGCTGAGCCGCACCGGTCCTTCCCAATAGGGAATGCGCAAGTCCATCCAGGCCTTGGGGTTGAGGGCGCTGATGGTGATTTCGAGGTGTTTGGCGGGGATTTTGATCGACCAGCTCACGGGCATCGAACGCCCGGCCACGTTGGCGGTGTCTTGAGGCGTGAGGCTGATGTCGTCGGCATGCAATAGCTGCGTCTGGCCTTGGGCATCGATCCAGGTGCCGGTGAGGTATGGCGCGCCGTCCTTTTGCCGCATGCGGTAGAGCATGACTTCTTCGCCGCTGTCCAGGTGCAGGGAGAACCAGTCCCAACCGGTCTGGTTGGCGGTCAGGGGTTGGCTGCTCCATTCGCGGTCGAGCCAGGCCGGGCCACTGACGGTGTAGGTTTTGCCGTCGATTTCCAGGGTGCCGCTGGCCTGGAAAAACGGCTGACTGTAGTAGTACGAAGCCTGGCCTTGTTCGGATTTCTGGCTGTAGCCTTTGTCTCCCTGAAGCACCAGTGGACGTGTGGAAGTCAGTCGAAGCTGGTAGCTGAAAGCCTTGTCGCGGGCGCTGAGTTGCAGGTCCGCAAGAGGCTCTTCATGGGTGGCCTGACTGCTGAAACGCCAGTCGTCGATCCATGCGTTGAACGGCGTCAGGCTCACTCCGGCCTGGCCGACGCCGCCTCGGGCGTAGCGTTCGGCGGCATGATGCGCCGTGGCGGAAGTCACGGCCGCATGGCCCAGCCAGATGGTCTGATTGCTCCAGCCAGATTGTTCGGGCGTCGCTTTCAAGGCGCTGCGAAACAGCGTCCATTGCGCGCCGAACTCCTGGCCCTGATCGTCCTTGAGGTTGGCGGTGACGTACCACCATTCGATGCGAAAGCCATCGTGCGGGCCGTGGTCTGCCGGGAAGCTGAACACCCGCCCGGGCACCACTGGGGTAAATGCCTCGGCCTGATGACCGAGGCCGGCGAAGCCTTTTTCCGGCGCAGGCGTGTTGTCGCATCCGCTCAGCAGCGCGGCCAGTAACAACACACCGAGCTTAATCTGCATGAGCAAACGTCCTCAGCAGATCCGCCGGTTGTGTGCGATACAGCGAGTACAGCGGCCATGCTGAAGCGAGCAATGTGGCGAGCAACGCCAGGCCCATCAACTGCAACAGTTGCAATGGAAACACCCGCAACGGCAAGCGCCAGCCGAAGGCCTGAACGTTGATCACCGTGTCCAGGCACCACGCCAATGCGATGCCCAAGGGCAATGCCAGCACCAATGTCAGCACCGCCAGCAACCAGGTTTGCCCGAGGTTCAGCAGCATCAATTGGCGACGGGTTACGCCCAAAGCCCACAGCGGCGCGAGTTGTCCGAGGCGGCTTTGGCTTTGGGTCAGCAGGCTGATGAACAGCGCCACGCCCGCGACACAAAGCGTCAGGCTATTGAGCGCGGCGGTGGCGGCGAAGGTGCGTTCGAACACTTGCGTGGACCAGCCCTTGAGCCGGGCCTGATCGACGATGCGGCTGTCATCCAGGGTGAAGCGGGTTTGCAATGCAGTCAGGAATCCGGGGATGGACGCCGGGTCGATGCGCAGGTTGAAACGGTTGGGCGTCAATTGCGGCCAGCCGCGCAACAGGTGATTGATGTTGACCAGCAGGTGCCCCTTGGGATTACCGTAGTCGGCGTAGATCCCGACGATCCGCGGCGACCATGGGCCATTGGGCGTGGGGATCGTCAGATGATCACCGAGCCGCACCTTCAACCGCCGCGCCAGTTGCTCGCTGAGCATCAACGCGTCGTCCTTGGCCAGTCGCTCCCAAGGGTTGTCACCCAAGGCTTCCAACAATGGCCAATGCTGACGATACGTCGGGTGATCGATCACGCCAAAGACATCCGCCGGCCAGCCCTGCAACTGGATCGACACCTGCCAGTTCGGGAGCACTGCGGTGACTTGAGGTTGTTGTTTGAGCCAGGTGTGCAGTTCTCGAGCCTGGGCGGGATTTTGCGGATTGAGGTACAGCTCGGCGGTCAGGCGTTGTTCGAGCCAGTTGCCGAACGTCTGGCGGAAACCGGCGGTCATGCTGCCGGCGCCGATGTTTGCCGCCAGCGCCAACAACAGCGCCATCAAGGCCAGGCTCAGGGCCGGCAGTTGCTGGCGGCAGTCGGCGAGAAACCATTGACCGAGCACCGAACGACTGCGCCCAAGCACCCAGTCGAGCACGCTATTCAACACCACCGGCAAGGCCAGTGCGGCGCCGATCAACAATGCGGCCATCAACACGAAGCCGCTGCTCAGGCTGTCGCCGAAGCTCAACGCCAATAACGCGATTACCGCAGCCATCGCGGCGACCCAACCCTGACGCCGCAACCAGCGCGCGTGGGCCTGATGCCAGGCTTGCGGATTGGCCAGCGCCAGCAACGGCAAACGCGCCGCCCGCAGCAAACTGTTGGCGCCGGCCAGCAAGGCGCCGAACAGGCTCAGGCCGATACCGCTGAACCACCACAGCAGACTTAGATTCAATTGCCCCGGCACTTCGGCGCCGTACAAGCCGCGTAGGCTGGCGGCGACGTCCGGCAACAGCACGCCGGCCAGCAGGTAGCCGCTGACGACGCCGGCGATACCACCGATGAGCGCCAGGCCACCCAGTTCGACGGCAAGGCAGGCAATCAACATGCGTGCGCTGACCCCACAGGCGCGCAGGGTTCTGAGCAAGCTTCGGCGTTGCTCCAGCGCCAGGCCGATCGCCGCGTGAACGATGAACAGGCCGACCACGAACGACAGAAAGCCCAAGGCATCGAGGTTCAGGTGGAAGCTCTCGGTCAGGCGCGCGAGATTGTTTTCTTCGCCGCTGGTTTTGAGCTGGAGTTGGCCCTTGAACGCATCAGGCAGGGACGCGCTGAAATCCTTGGGCAGCAGCAGGCGCGATAGTTGATCGGGCAATTGCAGAATCTGTTGAGCGAAGCCGATGTCCACCAGCAACACGCCGGGCGCCATGTCGGTCTGGGCACGCAGTGGCGGCAAGGTGACTCCGCTCTGGGCTACCGGGGTTTCACCTTCGTGCAAGCCCAACGCTTGTAAAGTCTGCGGTGAAATCCAGGTGCTGCCCGGCGGGGTGAAAAACTCGACAACCTGCTCGATTGGCAATGACCGCCCGGCCACTGCGGAACCGGTCGGCAGCGACACCGGCTCAATGCCCATCAACTGCAAGCGCTGGTCTTCATGGCCCTTGAGCGTCACCCGACCTTGCAACACGGGCGATACCGGCCAACCCGCACGACGAAGGTCGACAAACACTTGCTGGGAAAACACCCCTCCGCTGGGTGCACTGAGGCTGGCTTGCGGTTCGCCGCCGATCAGTTGACTGGCGCGGGCGTAGCTTTCTCGCGCCTGGCTGTTCAGCGCTTGCACGCCGGTCAGCAGGCTGGTGGCGAGCCAGAGCCCGGTCAGCACACTGAAAAACTGCACCGGATGCTGGCGCCAATGGCTGAGCAGCGCCCGCAGCGTCTCGCGAAAAACCCGCACCTCAGCGCTCGTCCGCGCCAGCCAGACGGCCGCCGTGCAGCACCACTTTGTCTGCCAACCGCGCAGCGACTCGTGGGCTGTGAGTGACCATCAACAACGTCGTCGGGCTGTCGTCGAGCAGTTCCAGCAACAACTTCAACACCTCATCGCTGGTCGCTTCATCGAGGCTGCCGGTGGGCTCGTCGGCCAGCAGCAGTTTCGGTTGCGATGCCAGGGCGCGACCCAGGGCGACCCGTTGCTGTTGCCCACCAGACAGCTGCTCCGGATAGCGTCGCAGTAAATCGCCCAACCCCAGACGTTGCACCAGATGCGCCTGCCAACGTGGATCGTGGCGCCCGGCCAGACGTGCCTGAAACGCCAGATTGTCTTCAACGCGCAAACTGCCGATCAGGTTGAACTGCTGGAACACCAGACCGATTTCGGTCCGCCGCCAGTTCGCCAATTGGCTCTCGTTCATTTGCTCCAGCCGATGCTCGCCACTGCGGATGCTGCCGCGATCGACCTTGTCCAGCCCGGCGATCAGGTGCAGCAAGGTGCTCTTGCCACTGCCCGACTCCCCCATCAGCGCCAGGCTGCTGCCGGGCTTCAACGTGAGGTCGACGCCTTGCAGCACGGGCAATGGGCCTTGGGGGGTGGCGTAGCTTTTGAAGACGCCCTGGACGTGCAGCATGAAGGGGAAACTCTTTTGATGAGTGGGGGCAAGGGTAGAGAGTACACCCGATAATCTTGGGTTGAACGGTCTGACGTCTTCGCGGGCAAGCCCGCTCCCACAGTGATCGAGGCGAACCCAAACTTTGCGCACGCCATCGCCCCTGTGGGAGCGGGCTTGCCCGCGATGAGGCCAGATCAGCCCATCGAAAATCTCACTGCCCCACCGCCACACTCGGCACCACCCGCCCCGGCGTCACAATGCTGTTCAGGTCAATATGCTTCCACTCCGGCTTGGCCCCCAACCGCGCATTAAACCGATAGTTAAAGGTGAAATCGTCCCCCGTCGGCACACTCAACGGTTTGCCATACACCGCCTCGATCCCCGCCAGGTCATAACCCATCACCTGCAGCAACGTCGGGAAGATGTTGTAGTGACTGGAGCGATCCTTGTTGGCCGGCAATTGCGCCTGCCAGTCCAGGGTCTTCAAACCGCTGCCCGAAATCACCACCAGGGGCACCAATCCCTCCTCCTCCACCGGATCACCACCGCAGTGAGTATTGAGCCCCGGGTTACCGCGCTCATGCAGATCCTGCCCATGGTCCGAGGTGTAAATCAGCAGCGCATGACTCAAATCCGCCTGAGCGAAAACCCGTGCGAAGAACTCGCCGACATTCCACAGCACGGTATTTTTGTAGGCATTGCGGTACAGCAACCAATCATCTGGCTGACCGTTGAAACCATCACGTTTGCCCGTGTCCGCCACTTCGACAAATCGCCCTCGGGGCAATGTCGGACGGTAAGCCATAAACGCGTCCGGGTACTTGTCGTGCACCGGAAAATGCGCGCCGACCTTGTTGATCACCACCAGCTGCGGCTTACCGTCGTTGAGCAGCTCGATCAGCTTGGCCGCCGCGGCCATGTCGCGCTCACGCACGCTGGTGCGGTCGAATTGCACGAACTCGTCGATGTCCTTTTTTTCGGCAGCGTTCATCAGGTTCTGCAAGTTGCCACCGGTGCGCTGGGAGTCGATGTAAACAGTGCGCAGCCCGGCCTTTTTTGCGTACTGCCAGATCGACGGCAGCGTGCTGTTAATCCGCATGTAGTCGCCGCGGGTGCCACCGTAGCGCAGGGTGACATTGGTGTCGGCACTGCAATTGGCGATGGATGCCGCGTAGCCGTAATTGAAAATGTCCACGCCCGGGCGCGGTTCCTTGAGGTTGCTGTGCACACCGAACGGCGTGTTGATGTCCAGGTAGTTGCCGGAAATGCTTTCGTCGATGATCAGCACAATGTCGTGCCCCACCGGTTGATCGATGCGCGTCAGGCTCACCGGTTCACGCGGGCCGACGGTGTTGTGCAGCGCTTCATAGGTGAACAGATTCAAATAGGCCAACGGCGTGTACATGATCGGCAAGCCACGGGCGCCCTCACCGGCCCGTACGAACAGTACTACGCTGAGCATCAGCACCCCGAGCACTGGCGCCGCCACCAACAGTGCACCCGGTAATGGCGCCCGTCGACGCGGCTTGAGCCCGATACCGAACAGCAGCAATAAACCGCTGACCAGCCCGCTGATGATTGCATCGCGGTACTGGAACGCCGCCTCTTGAATGAACCCACCGGAATACACCAGCGACACAAAACTGCTGTAGGTCATGTAACCGGCAGTCACTTGCGTATAGACGTCGAAGAACACCGCCGAGCCAAACATCGTCAACGCGAACAGGTGACGGATCAGCGTCTGGCGGATGTACGCGGTCATGAACAGCGCCACTGTCAGCACGACGAACATTGCGCCAAACAACAGCATCGGGAAACCGATGCCCAGCGCGTCAAGACGATCGAGGTAGTAGTCGTAATTCTTGAGCAGATACAGAACCAGCAGCAGTTCTTTGAGGTAATGGATCATGGTGTTTACAGCACCTCCATGGCCAATGGGTTGTCGGCCATTTTCTGACACTAGCACCGGGCCCTCGAAGCGCAAGAAATGCCGGTTTTTTTCGTAAAGCGTCAAAAAAACGTTGCCTCAAATCTGACACACTCACTCGTCTGTAACCCTTGTGTTTCAAGCCTTACGACCGTTTATCGTTTTCTTCAAACCGTCAGAAACCCCTCAAAACCGCGGCAAATCCAGCAGCGGCAAGCACTTGATGGCAAATAGCCCGTGAAATCGGGGTTTTCCCGGTCGCGTTACCCGTCATTTTGCTGACTCGCTTTCCCATGGCTGGGCTATACCCCTTTTGACAGTCTCATTTCAGTTACATCCACCGTTTTACGAGGCACGCCAATATGGACGTGAGCGTATTTGGTACGGGTTACGTCGGTCTGATACAAGCCGCGGCATTGGCCGATGTCGGACATCGTGTGCTGTGCGTTGATATTGACCCCAACAAGATCAAGCAACTGCAACAAGCCGTGCCCCCGATCAGCGAACCGGGACTGTCCAACACACTGGAAGACAACATCAAGGCCGGTCGCCTGCTCTTCTCCACTCAGGCCAGTGACGCGGTCGAACACGCCGAACTGATTTTCATCGCGGTGGGCACTCCCGCCGATGAAGACGGTTCCGCCGACCTCAGCCATGTGCTGAATGTCGCTCGGCAGATCGCCAGTTTCATGGAGTCAGACCGCACCCTGATCATCAAGTCCACCGTGCCGGTGGGCACCGCGGACCAGGTGGCAAGCACCGCTAACGAAGAACTGCAACGCCGTGGCAAAGAGGCGTTGAACGTGCGGGTGGTGTCCAACCCGGAGTTTCTCAAGGAAGGCAGCGCCCTGGCCGATTGCATGCGCCCGGACCGGATCATCGTCGGCACCAATGACGATGAAGCGCGCAACCAATTGAGCGAACTCTATGCGCCGTTCTGCCGCAACCGCGAAAAGCTCATGTTCATGGACAACCGCAGCGCCGAGCTGACCAAGTACGCGGCCAACGCAATGCTCGCCACCCGCATCAGTTTCATGAACGAATTGGCCAACCTCACTGAGTTGCTGGGGGCCGACATCGAAGCGGTGCGCAAGGGCATCGGCTCGGACCCGCGCATCGGTTACCACTTCATCTACCCCGGCTGCGGCTTCGGCGGCTCGTGCTTTCCCAAAGACCTGCGTGCCCTGCTGCACACCGCCGAACACAACGGCATGCCATTGCGTCTGCTGCGTAGCGTCACCGACGTGAACGACAGCCAGCGGCACATCCTCTTCAGCAAACTGCAGGCGCTATTTCCCGATGGCCTGGTCGGCAAATCCATCGCGATTTGGGGCCTGGCCTTCAAGCCCAATACCGATGACATGCGCGAAGCCCCCAGCCGATATCTGATGGAGGCGCTGTGGGCCGGAGGCGCGAGCGTGCAGGCTTACGATCCGGAAGCCATGTCCGAGTGCCGGCGCATTTACGGCTACCGCAATGACCTGCACCTGTGCGCCACCCGCGACGACACTCTGGAAGATGCCGACGCACTGGTGATCTGCACCGAGTGGAAAAATTTCCGTGTGGTCGACTTCGATCTGCTGGCGAGCAAACTGCGTGCGCGGGTGATCGTCGACGGGCGCAATCTTTACAACCCGGAGCACGTGGCGGCGGCCGGTTTGCACTACAGCGGCATCGGGCTTCGGCACATCGCTCCCGAGGCGCCACGGCCATGAAGATACTCGTCACCGGAGCGGCCGGTTTCATTGGTGCCCATTGCGTGTTGCGGCTTTTGCGCGATGGGCATCAAGTGTACGGCCTGGACAATTTCAACGACTTCTACGACCCGCAGCTCAAGCACGACCGCGTGGATTGGGTGCGCAAGCAAGTCGGCGATTTCCAGCTCGCGAAAGTCGATATAGCCGACGCCACAGCCCTCGACGCTCTGTTTGTGCGCGAGCAACCGGAGGTAGTGATTCACCTCGCGGCTCAGGCCGGAGTGCGTTACTCCCTGGAAAATCCCCGGGCCTACGTCGACAGCAATCTGAGCGGTTTTTTGAACATCCTCGAAAGCTGCCGCCACCACCCGGTCAAGCACTTGATCTATGCCTCGTCCAGTTCGGTGTACGGCGCCAACCAGCACACGCCTTACTCGGTCAAGGACTGCGTCGACCACCCGTTGTCGCTGTACGCCGCGACCAAAAAAGCCAATGAGCTGATGGCCCACAGCTACAGCCATCTGTTCGGCGTTCCCTGCACCGGTTTGCGTTTTTTCACCGTGTACGGGCCTTGGGGCCGGCCAGACATGTCGCCGATCCAGTTCGCCCGGGCGATTGCCGAAGGTCAGCCGGTGAAGCTGTTCAACTACGGCCAGCACCAGCGTGATTTCACCTACATCGACGACATCATCGAGAGCATCGCCCGTCTGATCGAACGCGCGCCCCAAGCGGCACCGCAGTGGAACCGCGAACAACCGGACCCGGCCAGCAGCATGGCGCCATGGTGCATTTACAACATTGGCGGACAACAACCGGTGGAGCTCAAGGACTACCTGGCGCTGCTGGAAAAACACCTCGGACAAAAAGCCCTCGTCGAGTTGCTGCCCCTGCAACCGGGCGACGTGCTCAACACCTGCGCCGATGCCAGTGATCTGGCCCAGGCCACCGGTTTCCAGCCACGGATCGAGCTGGATGAAGGACTCGGACGATTCATCGCCTGGTTCCGTGACTACTACCCACTGCGCAACGCCCACTCGCCACTCGCGGAAGGGCTTCAGCGGAGGACTCTATGACTGGACAAGAAAAAGGCGTGTTGCTCAATCACATGCAGCGTGACAAACGCCTGGACCCCGAACATCGAATGCGCCTGGATACGGCGATCCACATGCAGGGTCGCGGCTGGCTGACCGGTCGTGACGGTGGTCGCCCCTGGACCCTGTCGCGAACCAACCGGGTGGTTGCATGCCTCGGCGCGCTGGTGATTTTGCTGCTGCTCTCCCCTGTGTTGCTGGGCCTGGCGCTGGTGATCAAATTCAGCAGCCCGGGGCCGGTGATGTTCGTGCAAAAGCGCACCGGCTACCGCGGCCGCCTGTTCGGCATGTACAAGTTCCGCACCATGGTGAGCAACGCCGAAGAGCTCAAGGAGTCCCTGCGGCACCTGAACAAGCACGGTGCCGACGCCATCGACTTCAAGATCGACGACGACCCACGCATTACCCCCATCGGCGGCTTCCTGCGGCGCAGCAGCCTCGATGAGTTGCCCAACCTGATCAATGTAGTCAGTGGCGACATGCGTTTAGTCGGTCCCCGACCGACCTCGTTCAACGCCTATCGCTACAAAGACAACCACCTTGCACGCCTGAGCATCTACCCCGGCATGACCGGCCTGTGGCAGATCTCCGGGCGCAGCAATATCGACTTCGACCAGCGCGTTGAGTTGGACCTCAGCTATATCGCCGAGCAGAGCCTCTTGCTTGATCTGAAGATCCTGTTGAAAACCCCCTTCAAAGTATTCAGCGGCCACGGAGCGAGTTAAATGGACGGTTCATCGAATAAAAGCCTGACCATCGCCAGCCCGAGCGAGTCCAACCTGACCTCGACCGTGCTCGACCTGGATCTGCGGATCCTCTTCCTGACCGCCGCCAATCCAGGCGCCGGCACCACCACCAGCGCCCTGGCGCTGGCCAGCCAACTGGCGTCAATGAGCAGCGGCCAAGTGCTGCTGGTGGACGCCAGCCAGTCGGAGGGCAACCTCACGCAACAGCTGGGGCTGACCAAAGAACGCGGTTTTCGTGACCTGCTGTTCAACGCCTCGCCGCCACTGCTGCAGGACTGCCTGGTGAACGTCTCCAGCCTGCCCTTCCACATCCTGCCGAACGGGCGGCACATCCGTGGCGCCGAACACCTGACGACTGAACAGCTGGCCCCGTTGCTCAACCAACTGGGCGATCGGTATCGCTTCGTGGTGATCGACGGCGACGCGGTGTATTCAGCCGCCGACACGTTAGTCATCAGCACCTTGGTGGACGGCGTGATCATGGTGGTGCGCGCCGAAGACACGCGCTGGGAAGTGGCCCAGGCCGCGGTCCAGCGCCTGACTCAGGCTGGCGCAAAACTGGTGGGCAGCGTCTTCAACCGGCGCAAGTACTACATGCCCAAATGGCTCTACAAAAACCTGTAAGCAACCGCAGAAAAGGATGACGCCATGAACGCCAAAATGCTTCTCCTGCTGTTGCTGCCGCTTGCAGGTTGCTCCAGCACCAGTGAAACCCAGCAAATGCCGGTGCAGATTCTCACGGCCGAGCCGGCCAATGCCCAGGCCACCGACATGCCCAAGGTTGAACAGACCTTGCGGCCCAAGGATGTGCTGGATGTGATCTTCCACATCAGCACCAGTAGCTCGGGGGCTTACCGCATTCAGCCCGGTGACCAGGTCGCCCTGAACTTCACCGCGGCCAGCCAGCTCAACGGCACTCAATTGGTGCTGCCCGACGGCACCATCGAACTGCCGGGGGCCAATACCGCGGTGAAAATCGGCGGGCTGACGGCCGTCGAAGCGCGGCAGGAGATCCAGCGTGCCTATGAGCGCAAATCCCTGTTTCAGCCCAATCGCAATCAGGTGACGGTGCTGGTCACCAGCCCGCTGAGCAACGAGCTAAACCTCAAGAGCAACCTGAGCCAGCCCGGTAGCGGTATGACCCGGGAGATCACGGTGGGCAACGACGGCTATGCGAGTTTCCCGGAAATAGGCTCCGTTCCGCTGCAAGGCATGACGGTCAACCAACTGGAAACTTTCCTCAATCAACGTTACGCGCAACTGCCGGGGCGGATGAGGGTCGACGTCATGCTCAAATCCACGTCGGGCAACGAAATCTATGTGCTGGGTGAAGTCGCGCAACCGGGCTCCTACCCGATTCGCCGGCCGGTCTCGGTGCTCGAAGCGTTGACCCTGGCCCGTGGCACTAACGTCAAGGCACGGCTCGATTCGGTGGTGATCATGCGCCGCACCGGCAACCATGTGCAGGCCGTGCACTACGACGTTGAAAAAGCCTTGTCCGGTGACGCCTCGCAGATTGCCTACCTGCAACCGGACGACATGCTCTACGTGCCCAAGACCAAACTGGCCAGCGCCGGTGAGCTCGCGCGGCAACTGGCGGACGTGGTGTTGTTCCAAGGGGTGGGCTTCGGTTTCGCCTACCGCGTCGACAACAAAGACAGCGACAACTAACGCTCAGGTGACCGACCATGAACCCAAAGGAAAACTACCTGCATGAGTTCTTCAGGATTTTCTTCGCTAACAAACAGTTGGTGAAACGAGTCTTCCTGATCTTTGCAGTGATCGCCCTGATCTTGCCGCTGATGCTCAAACAGAGCTTCGATATCACCGCGCAGGTGATCGTGCAGTCCAAAAAACTCTCCCAGGGAGACGCCACCACGTCCCTGACCCAAGGGGATGCCTCTTTCATTCCACCGTCACTGGCGGACATGGAAACCGAGAGCAATATCCTGCGTTCGCCGGCCCTGATCCGTCAGACCATCAGCGACCTGCGGGACAAAGGCGAATACGCGCCCAACCCCGGGATTTTCAGCAAACTGGTGACCGAACCGATTAAGCGTTATGTGACCACCCCTTTGCGTGAATACGTGGTCAATCCGGTGCGCGATGCATTCGGGCTTGAGACCGATCCCGTGCGCGATACCGACCTGGATGTCTTCACCCAGCAAGCCATCGATAACCTGAAAATCGAAACCCTGCCGGGTTCCAACGTGATCTCCATTGTTTACAGCTTTGGCGATCCCGCCCAAGGCACCCGGTTTGTCGCGGCGCTGTTGCAAAACTACCTGGCCAGCCGTCAGGAACTGCAATCGATCGACCTGCCGCAGAGCTTCTACGAAACCAAGAAGAAGCAATATCAGGTGCGTCTCGATGGCCTGGAAGGCACGCGGCTGGCGTTGCTCGAAGGCGTGGGTTCATCCGATCCGAAGGAAGAAATTACCTTCCGCCTCAATGCCATCAATACCGAGGAACAGGCCCTGAACCTGTATCAGGATCGCCTGCTGCAAAGCCAGCGCTGGCTCGACTACCTGAAAACCGCCCTGGCGTCAGCCACCAATACGTCCCGGCTCAGCGAGTACACCTTCCCCTTCACCTTCACCACCACGGTGGACAACATTGCGTTCGAAGACCGCGAGATCAGGCAGCTCGGTGAGCAACTGACCACTCAGGTCAGCCGCTACATGAACGACCTGGCGGTGTTCCAGCCGGGCAGTGAACCGATGCTGTTGACCCGCGAGCAGATTTCCCGCACCCGTCAGCAGTTCCTGAAAATCGTCAGCAACCGGATTCAGGAGCGCACCAACGACCTGGCGATTGTCACCTCGGTGATCAAGCAGAAAACCGCGCGCATCACCGACTTCAAGGACCGCATCCATCAGTTGCAAGTGGCTCAAAGCAAGCTTGCGCAGATGGACACCGAGATCAATGCCTTGCACGCGGCGTTCTCCACCTATGCCCAACGCTTTGCCGAAAGCAGCTCCGCCGGTTTGCTGGACAACGATATGTCCAACGCCCGGGTACTCAGCCCGCCGTACGAACCGACCGATGCGGCGTTTCCCAAACCGCTGCTGATCATTCCGTTCGGGATGCTGACCGGTCTGCTGTTGGCGATTGCCTTCGTCTACGTGCGTGAGTTCTTCGATCACCGCTTCAAACACCCAGCGCAAATCACCCATGAACTGGGCTTGCCGGTGCTGTTGGTGATCAACGAGCAAGACGCTATGCCGAACAATCCGCACAAAAACTGGACCGTGGATAGCTTCGTGCATTGGGTGCGCCATTGAACGGGCCGCTCAGCGCCAGCGCTCTGCCGATCATGCATTTGATCAGCAGCGGCGGCTTCTATGGGGCTGAGCGGATGCTGCTGGACCATTGCCTGGCGACACCGGGGCAGCACCAGGTGCTGTTTCTCGATGCGCCGCCAGTGCTGATCGCGCGATTTCGCGAGGCTGGGGTCGACTGCCGCAGCTTCATGGGTTTGAGGGAATTGCTGCGTCATTTACGTCAGCGGCGGGCTGAACAGCCGCTGATCAATACGCACAATTTCAAGGGTCTGTTATTTGGTTGGGTGAGTGCGACGTTGTTGGACTTGCCGCTGGTGATTACCCAACACGGTTTCACCCCGCGCAGTCGCAAGCAACGCCTCTACGGCTGGCTGAGCTTGCAACTGTGCCGCACGGCGTCGGTGCATCGCGTTGTTTGCGTGGCCGAAAGCATCGCCGTATTGCATCGCAAGGCCAGTGTCCGGACGGAGAAACTGCAAGTGATTCCCAATGGTCTGCCAAAGGCCAGCGACCTGCAGCCACACAATACCCAACACCCGCGCTGGCTGGCGGGCTATGTCGGTCGACTGAGCAATGAAAAAGGCCCGGACCTGTTTCTCGATGCCCTGATTCCGCTCTGTCAGCAACACCCGCAACTGGACGCCGTGATGCTCGGCGACGGCCCGGAACAGGCAGCCCTGCTGGCGCGGATTGCCGCTGCCGGCTTGCACAAACGCATCACCTTGCCGGGTTATCAGACCGACATGAACCGGTGGTGGCAGCAACTCGATGCGCTGGTGATCAGCTCGCGCACCGAGGGCACGCCGATGATTTTACT
Source organism: Pseudomonas sp. TH37 (assembly GCF_016650735.1). Lineage (NCBI taxonomy): Bacteria > Pseudomonadati > Pseudomonadota > Gammaproteobacteria > Pseudomonadales > Pseudomonadaceae > Pseudomonas > Pseudomonas sp. TH37. Next base: position 229,330 of record NZ_JAEKFD010000002.1, on the reverse strand, counting down.
GGAGGCGATGCAGGCCGGAGTGCCCGTGGTGGCGTTCAGCGTCGGCGGGATTCCCGATGTGCTGGAGGACCGGCACAACGGCCTGCTGGCGACACCCACCGACAGCGCCGCCCTCGCCCGGCAGATCGACACGCTGCTGAGTGAGCCGGCACTGGCTCGCGAATTGATCGACAACGCAAGACGTACGCAATTGGACCGTTACGACCTGAAGGCCTTGGCCGAACGCTGGTCGCAGCTTTATATCCGTACTGCACGGGAGGCACGCGCGTGATCTTTCCGCTCTCGATCGTCAGTCTGCTCGCCCTGGTCTGCCTTGGTTTGCTAGCCAGTCCTTATCCTTATCTGGCACCAGGCGCGGTGCTCGGCCTGGTGGCTGTCGCGGTGCTGTACCGAAAACCTGCCTGGGGTTTATTGGGCATCGCGGCGCTGGTGCCGTTTGAAGGTTTCTTCAAGGGCAATGCGCTGTCGGGCACCAAATTCATCGGCGCTTCGCTGGCGCTGATCGTGATGTTGCAACTGGCTATCCACCAGATTCCGTCCGAGCGCCTGCGCAGCAACATCTGGCGCTACCTGATCTGGTTCATGGTGTTGTACCTGTTGAGCATGATCAATACCGACAACCTGGACATGTCCCAGAGTCATCTGCGGGATCTGAGCGTCGGCCTGGTTCTGTTTGTAATCACCTTGCTGATCGGCCGTGATTTGAACCTCGATATGTTCGCCCGGCTGGTGACCCTCAGCGTCAGCGCGACCAGCGCGCTGGCCATGTTCTCCACCAAGTATCAGGACCAGGGCCGAGCCGCCGGGCTGCTGGAAGACCCGAACTCGTTTGCCCTGCTGATCGCCTTCGCCGTGCCATTGGCTCTGCTGCTGGTGATTCGCAGCCCGAACCTGTTGCACCGGTTGTTCTGGGGTGGCTGCTGCATTTTGCTGCTGGGCGGCATGACCAAGACCGATTCCCGTTCCGGGCTGGTGGTGCTTTTTATCAGCTTGATGATCGGCGCCTGGCACTACCGCGCGCAGTTGCCACGCATCCGTCCGCGCCACTTGGGTTTTGCCATGCTTGGTCTTGCGATCGTGATCCCGCTGGCCATTTATTCAATGCCGGCCGGTTACATCGCACGCATTCAGTCCTTGAGCATTTTGAAGGCCGGCGCCAAGAGCCAGGACGAATCCCTCGGCCGCCGCACGTCGTACATCCTGGTCGGCAGCCAGATCATTCGTGAGCACCCGTTACTCGGTTCCGGCCCCGGCACCTTCCCGCTGCACTACGCCACCACCGGTTACGCCAAGGTGTTTTCCGCCAACCGCAAGCCCAGTGACCTGTACCGCCGCGCTCACAACACTTACCTGGAAATCTTCAGCGAAGTGGGGATTCCCGCCGGGCTGTTGTTCGTCGGCATGCTGGGCCTTGGGATGTACAACCTGATCCGTGCCCGTCATGCCTGGTTGCTGCGACGGGATTGGGAACAGGCCGACCTGATCACACACCTGGGCATCAGCTATCTGTCGCTGATGCTGTTTTTGATGTTCCTCAGCGCACCAAATCACAAATACCTGTGGATCATGCTCGCCCTGACTTTCGTGTTGCGCCTCAAGGCTGAAGAACGTCCGCCGACGGAGGCCAAGGCATGAGCCGCATCAGCCTCGTCATCCCGATGTACAACGAAGCCCGACACATCGCCCGGACCCTGCTCGCTGCGCAACGCGCCGCCAATGCCGCAGGGCTGGAATGCGAGTTGATCGTGGCCGACAACGGTTCCAAGGATCAAGGGCCGCACATTGCGCGGCAAATGGGCGCGCAGGTGCTGGTTCTGCCGGGCCTGCTGATAGGCGCGCTGCGCAATCGCGGCGCCGCCGTTGCCACAGGCGAATGGCTGGCCTTCATTGATGCCGACATCGAAGTGCCCGAGGACTGGCTCACGCTGTTGTTGAGCATCCAACCCGCAGTTCAGGTCGACGTCCTGGGACTGGACCTGCACACCCCGGCCGAAGCCCCGTGGTATGCCAATGCCTGGCAACGCCGCACGTTGCGCCCGAACGATGAAACGATGAAAACAGTGCGATGGCTGCCCAGTTCCAACCTGTTGATGCGTCGCCCATGGTTCGACAAGGTCCGCGGTTTCAACGAAAACCTGCGCACCGGCGAAGACAAAGATTTCACCATGCGCCTTTCCCACTCTGGCGCACGCCTGCTGTCCGTCAACCAGAGCGTTGCCTTGCATTGGGGTTACGAAAGCAGTTGGCGCGAATGGATGGGCAAGGAGTTCTGGCGTCAGGGAAGTCATCTGCAATTACTGCGCAGCCACGGCATGAATCTGCGTTTACTGCGTTTCCCGATGCTGTCGATCATCGCCTGGGTGTTGGATTTCATGGCGCTATCCGCCCTGCTCAACGGTTCCCCCCGACTGGCGCTATTAATGCTGTTCGTCACCAGCCTGCCAGCGCTCGCCCAGAGCCTGCGCCAGAGCCTGAAACACCACGACCTTCGCCTGATGCTGCAACTGTGGGGCCTGCACTGGGTGCGCCTGCACCTGGCCGGCGCCGCGCTCATCTTGAGCCTGTGTCATTGGAATGCCAGGAGGCCGGCCCGTGGCTGAATTCATTTTCTGGTTGTGCCTGCTATTGCCGGTGTATGCCTGGCTCGGCTACCCACTGCTGCTGACGCTGATCGCGCCGTTGTTCCGCGTGCGGCGTCATGCACCAGCACAACCCATGAATGTCAGCATCATCATCGCCGCGCACAACGAGGCCCGGCATATCGAAGAGAAGTTGCGCACCCTGCTCGCTCAGGATTATCAGGCGCGTTCGCTACAAATCATTCTGGCCAGCGACGGCTCCACCGACGACACCGTGGCCTGCGCCCACAAGGTTATCGACCCGCGCATCAGCGTGCTCGACCTGCCCCGTCAGGGCAAGGCAGCCACCTTGAATGCCGGCGTCGCCCTGAGCACGGGTGAGATTCTGGTGTTCACCGATGCCGACAACCAATGGTCGACCGACACCCTCGGCCAGTTGCTCGCGCCCTTGGCCGATCCCGAGGTCGGAGCCTGTGCCGGGCACATGCTGATCCCGGTGCCGGGCAAGGGCTTGAGCCTGGGCGACAGCCTTTATCGGCATTACGAAGGCTGGTTGCGCAAGATGGAAAATCGCACCGGCTGCATGGTCTCCGCCGACGGCGCCCTGCTCGCCCTGCGTCGCGAGTTGTTCCAGCACGTGCCGGCGGAGGTCAATGACGACTTCTTTATCAGCACCTGTGCGCCGGTGGCGTTCAAACGCATCGTCTATGTGCCCCAAGCACAAGTGAGCGACCAGGGCGTCGACGAAATCGCCAAGCAATGGCGTCGTCGCCAGCGCGTCACCGTCGGCGGCCTGCAGAGCCTGGCCGAGCGCCGGGAGATGCTGAACCCTTGGCGGTATGGCCTGTACGCGATTGCACTGATCAGCCACAAGCTGATTCGACGCCTGGCACCTATCCTGTTGGTGCCGTTGCTGCTGAGCAATTTCTGGCTGTGGAATGTACATGGCTTCTATCGCCTGAGCCTGATCGCGCAACTGCTCGGTTACGCGATGGCCATCGTCGGCCTGCTGGATGTGCAACACCGTTTGCCCAAACCCTTTCGCCTCGCCGCGTTTGTTCTGGTGACCCTTGCCGGGATGAGTATCGGTCTGTGGCAGTTCCTGCGCGGCCAGCGGTACGCGCAATGGAACCCCGAGCAAAATCGTTGAAAGGACCGCACCATGGCGATCAAACAATTATTAAAACGCACCAGTGGCTGGCTTTATCTCAACTCGCCCGTAGGCCGTCACCAATTGCACGGTGCCGGGGTGATCCTGATGCTGCACCGGGTGCTGGCCAATGACCGCGCCGCCGACCTGCCCCATCGCAATGAACTGTGCGTCGGGCCGAAGGCGTTCGAACATCTGCTCGCTTGGTTGAAAAAAAACTTCGAATGCGTGCCGTTGATGGAGATCTTGCAACCCGGTGCCATCAGAACCGAGCGGCCAAAAGTCGCCCTGACCTTCGACGACGGCTGGCGCGACAACGCGCTGAATGCCTTCCCGTTGCTGAAAAAGTATCAGGTGCCAGCGAGCATTTTTCTCTCCACCGATTTCATTGGCAGCCGACAACGCTTCTGGTGGGAAAGCCTGGGGGAAACCCTGTGGCACAGCCACGGTGAAAAAGCCCGGACGCACTTGATTGAATGCCTGCAACAGCTTGGGCGACCGCTACCGGTGCTGCTCGATGACCTGGATGTGCAGCGCCGTAGTCTGGCGCTTTTGCATTTTCTGCAAAGTCTGAAAACCTTGCCTGCGGGCGAACTGAACTGGCTCACCGATCAATGCCCGGAGGAGTCGTTGCCCCAGGCTCTGGACTGGCATCAAGTACGCGCGCTGGAAGCCAGCGGGTTGATCCGCTTCGGTCCCCATGGCGCCAGCCACGCGATTCTCACCGACCTTGACGATCAACGTCTGGATGAGGAACTGAGCCGCAGTCGCAATGCCCTGCTGAACGGTTGCAACCGACCACTGCCGGTCTACTGCTACCCCAATGGCGACCATGATGCGCGGGTGCGCGAACACGTGGCGGACCATGATTTTCCGTTTGCCTTGGGCACCGTCGCCGGGATTTATCGTGGTATCAGCGATCCCTTGGCCTTGCCGCGAATCGGCATCAGCCAGCGCACCGCGCGCAATCCGGAGTTGTTGTCCTGGCGCATCTACCGCGGAGCCAGGCCATGAGTCGCAGTCATTACCTCAAACACCTGGCCCTGAGCATGGGCACCAAACTGGTGATGATCGGCCTGCGCCTGCTGCGCAACGTATTGCTGGCGCGGATTCTGGGGCCCAGCGAACGAGGTCTGTTCGCGTTGCTCAGTACCCTGCCCGATTTGATCAGCGCCGCCACCAGCGGCGGGCTGAATTCGGCGGTGGGGTATCAGGCGGCCAAGCAACGACCCATGGGATTGTTACTGAGCCAGGTGCTGGTGTTTGGTTGCCTGCTGGCGGGTTTGCTGACGTTGCTGGTGGTGGCGCTGGTGCGGGAGTTCGGAGGTGAACTCGACATCACCACGCAACTGGGGTTGCTCGCCTGGCTGTTGCTCCTGGCGGTGCCGCTGACCGTGCTCAAGAGCGGCCTGCTGACCTTGCACAATGCGTCGGGCGGTGTGGTGGCGTTCAATGCCTTGCGGCTGGTGGAATCCCTGGCGCCACTGCTGCTGTTTCTGGCCTTGTTCTGGATGTGGAAAGACGCTGCCCTGGAAGCGGCGCTGATCAGTTGGCTGGCTGGCCTCAGCCTGGTGGTGCTGGCCGGGTGGTTCTGGCTCAAGCGCGCTCAGCCCCTGGCGCTGCAATGGGACCGCGCCAGCCAGAATGAACTGCTGCGCTACAGCGCTCGCAGCCATCCGGACCTGCTGTTCCAACAGGTGATTCTGCGCTCCGATTTCCTGTTCATCGGCGCTCTGCTCGGCAGCACGGCGCTGGGGCATTACGCCATGGCCAGCGCCGCCGCCGAGCTGCTGCTGATCGTTCCGGAAGCGGTGACCACGCCGCTGATGAAACGCCTGCTACAACAGGACGAAGGCATGGATCGCCTGACGCCGTTGGCCCTGCGCCTGACCGCCACGGTGATGCTCGGCGCCTGCCTGACCATGGCGGTGATCGGTGAATGGCTGATCATCACGTTGTTCGGCATTGCCTATCAGCCAGCCTACCCGGCGTTGCTGGCGCTGCTGCCGGGGCTGCTCGGCCTTTGCTATGCGAGCATCCTGCGCCTGGATTTGCTGGGCAAAAATCGCCCCGGCACCATTTCACTGTTAATGGGCCTCGGCGCGTTGCTGAACCTGGCCCTGAACCTGCTGCTGATCCCGATTTACGGCATCGTTGGCGCCGCGACGGCATCGTCCATCGCCTACCTGGCGGTAACCCTCGCGCTGCTGGTGATGTATTGCCGGTTGAGCGGCGTACCGGTCTGGCAAACCCTGATCATCCTGCCCAGCGATGTGGCCCCGATGCTTCAGATGCTGCAGCGGAAATCGGCATGAAACGCCTCGTGCTGCTGTTGAGCCTGGGCCTCGGTTTGAGCGCCCAGGCGGCGCCCATGCGCTGGTCTGATATTCGCGACGGCAGCCTGTACCTGCAAACGGATCGTCCCGACACGCTGACTATTCGTTGGGCTCCGGCATGGCAAGCCGATGCCAACGAAGAACACCTGTACCTGCTCGATGGCACCGGCAACCTGAAGGGCGAACGCCTGATCGCCGCCAGTGAAACCCGAGGCAAACAGAGCTGGCCGCTGGCGCCGAGTACCGCCAGTTATCGACTGGAAATTCCGGGCTACAGTTTCCGTCGCTACACGATCGAACACGACGAACACACCGTGGCGTTGTTCGCCCCGGCCAAGGTGCATTTCAGCGCCGAAACCCGCGGCGGCGATGAGCTGTATTTCAAGGTCGCGCCGGGGGAACACGCAGTATTGGCCGGCAAGTTTCACGGTGGGATCAACACCCTGCAGGCTCAGCGCGTGAGCGACAACAAACAGCTGTCCCTGGCGCTGAAGCCCTATCGCGCCTACTGGCAGTTCGATCAACTGGCATTGCCCGTCACTCAGGACGAACAGGTCTGGCGCCTGCGCCTGCAAGGCAGCGGCAAGGTTGCGTTCTGGCTCGATGGCACGGCGAACCTGTTCGCCCAGAACCCGCAGCAACTCAAACCGCTGCGCGAGGACGATGGCCAGACCCGCTTGACCCTGCACAAAGAGCTGCTCGGCCCCACCCCGAACCTGGGCATTTATTTGCCCTACGTGGTGCCCCCTCAATCCAGTTTCGCAGCGCTCGACGCCCTCAAGCCCCAGGCGGGCACCTATTACAGTTTCGTTGACGTCACCGCGCAAAATCCACACCACGAAGATGCGTTCCGCCAGCTCTATCAGAACCGCTTCGGCATCACGCAGGACCTCACGCTGTTGGCCGGCAGCCAGCGTCAGGCGGATTTGCGGGCCGACACCCAAAGCAACGCCGGCCTCGACGCCTGGCTCGCCGCCACTCGCGCCCTCGGCGGCAACGGTACGCACTACATCGCGTTCGCCGACGAGCCGAACCTCAATTACCCGAGCTACGCCGACTACCAGGCGATCTTCAACAGCATGGCCCGGCAAGTGCGCAGCGATCCGGCCAACGCCAAGGCCGGTGTGCGCATCGCCATGCCCGCCACTTCGCGCTTCGTCAACGGCCCGTTCGCCGACAACGCCGTCGACAAGCGCGGTATCGATTGGGCGCGGCGCCTGCTGGCCGAATCCGGCGAGCAGATCGACGCCCTCGCCTGGCACGAATGGATGATTCGCGACCTGCTGGCGACGCGGGTCTACCGCGACAGCGTGCGCCGTGCCGCCGAGCTGGTAGGCCTCGATGCCAAGGGCCGGCCACGCAAGGCCTTGCTGCTGGATCAGACCAACCTGTCCAGCGGCTCAAGCCTGAGCCCCTACGATCAGGAAACCCATTTTGCCTCGCTGTGGTGGACCTCGGTGGTCATCAACTCGGCCCAGGACGGGTTGCTGGACATGCTCAACTGGTTCCAGGCCGCCGACGAACCGACTTACCCCAAAGGCATGGTGCGGGTGCTGGGCGGCGATCGTTTCGAACTCAAGCCGGTGGGCCTGGCCCAGCAATTCATCCAGCAGCACTGGCTGAAAAACGTCATGCGCCTGGACAACGACGCCTTTGAAGTCGATGTGCTGGCCATGGCCACCGAACGCCAGCGAAGTTTACTGGGGGTCAACAAGGGGGTGCGCTTGCAGCGTGTCGATCTGGTCGGGGCGACGTGCCCGCTGGCCAAGGGAGCGCTGGTGTACTTCGGTGCCGACAGCCGCAGTCGTAGCGCTCAATTCAACTGTCACGACGGTCGCGTCAGCTTCGACCTGCCGGGCGAAACCTTGTTCGCCTTGAGCTGGAGCGCCTCATGAACGCTGTCAACTTGCATCACCACGACCGCGCCGCGCTCGACCGCGCGCTGCAGGACGCCACTCGCGACCGGTCCCTGTCAGGAGGCAATGATATGAATGCCTTAGGGAAACTTCGCCAACACATCAAACGAAAAGGCCTGCGTGCAACGATCAGGGTCGTATGGCGGCGCTACGTGTTTGCTCACTGGGCACTGTTGTGGATGAAGCGTGACCTGGTCAGCCCGGTACCGCCCCACCGGCTCAAGCCTTGCCCACCGCTGCAAGTGAAGACCATCACGGTGCACAACACCGCAGCCTTTGCCCGTCACTTTGGTGACCGGGTCAACATCATGGAAGAACTGGCCACCGAGGGTTACACCGGGCACATGTATCTGGATGGCAAAGGCGATGCGGTGGCCTTCATCTGGGGCAGCACCCGGGAGTATCACGACCGGCATTTCTACGGCTGCACGTTCCCGGTCAAGAAAGGCGAATTCTTCGAATTCGGCGGCGAACTGGCTCGCGCCTATTGGGGCACCACGCTCTCGGTGGACCTGCAACTGAGACTCTGGAAAGCCATGCAGGCCCAAGGTTGCAACACGGTCGTGGATGTCTGCGACGCCCACAATATACCGGCGCTGAAACTGCACATTCGCATGGGCTATCAAGAGCAAGGACGCATCCAGCATGTCTATCGACTATTCGGTCGCTGGCGCTTCTTTCGTGAGACCCGTTACAGCGACTCACGCCTGGATGCGCTACGTAAACCGTCCCGTTCACCTGTTCCTGAGGCGGTGGCCTGAACTTATGGTGGCACGATTCGAATGGCGCACCTCGCTGTGCGCCCCGGACTTTCCGGCAGCTGCCTATGAGGGGTTGCGCCTGCGCGTGCCCGATCACACGCCGTTCAACACCCTGGCCTGGCTGTGCGCGTCGGAACAGGCACTGACCGCTGGAGAACACTTGCACGTTCTGCTCGGCTGGCAGGGCGATGAATTAACCTTGTGCCTGCCGCTGGTGGCATCCGTGGAGCGCTTTGGAAAGCTGCCATTTCGGGTCCTGCGTCACCTCGGTTATCCCCTTACTGACCGCCTGGCCCTGCTCACTTGCCTCGATGCCGACAGCATGCGCAAGGCACTGGTGATCATCCGCCGTCGCGTGCCCCATGCGATGCTGCAACTCAATGAATTATCCGAACCCATCGGCGAAGAAAGCGCGCTGACCACATGGATGGCCCACAGCTCGACCGGCGAGCGTCGCCTCAGTTGCCGGGTGCCGGTGCATTTGATCAGCGAGGCCGACCGCCAGGAAGTCTCCGGCGACCCGCGCTACAAACTGCGCCGGGCGCGTAAACGCATGTTGGCCTATGGTGCCCAGGTCCGACGCGTAACCCCTGACGCGACCACCATCGGGCCTTTATTGCAGGCCCTCAGCGAAGTCGAAGCGCAGAGCTGGAAAGGTGTCGAAGGCGTCGGGATTTTCACCAGCAACCGTAGCCGACAATGGATCAACCTGGCCTTCACCGCCCTCGCCGAACAGGGACTGCTGCGGGTGGTGGTACTGGAAGTGGACGGGCGCTGCATCAGCTACCGGCTCGGCTTGCTGGAACAGGGCCGGCTGTACGACTACAACCTGGCGTTCCTGCCGCAATACGCCGATCTGGGCAGCGGTCGTGTGCTGCTCGAAGAGTGGATTCGCTGGGGCCTGGACGACAATTGGCACTGGATCGACGCTTCGCGAGTCAGCCTGATGAACTCCAGCCATCAACTCCAGGAGCGCATGACCGGGCAACTGGAGCACTGGCGCTGGAGTTTCTACTCCTGGCGTCCCAGCGGCCTCGCTCTGGGGCTGGCCATGCGGCTCTGGCACCAACTCAAACCCTGGTGGAAAAAATGGCAGGCCAGGCGTGCAGCGGCGCTGGTTGTTCCTGTTACCACTCCTACTCCCGCGCCCGCCGACAAAGGCCCTGTACCCACCGAAAAAACCATGGAGGGCAAACATGCCTCGCCAAGTCATAGTCAACGCTGACGATTTCGGCCTCAGCTCGAGCGAAAACGCGGTGATCCTTGGCGCCTTCAAGGCCGGGGTCATCAGCTCCGCCACCGCCATGGCCAATATGCCGGCGTTCGAGGAAGCCTGCGTCCTGTCCCAGCAGTCATTGCTCCAGGGACGAATCGGGTTGCACTTCAACCTCACCTATGGCCGGCCGTTGAGCCCGTCGATTCTCACGCGTTCGACGTTCTGTGACAGCCAGGGCGTGTTCAATCTCAACCTGCCCCGCCACAGTCTCTGGCTCAACCGCCAGGATCGCGACGCCGTGCTGGAGGAACTCGAAGCCCAATGGCAACGCTGCCTGGACAATGGCCTGCGCCCCAGCCACATCGACTCCCATCAGCACGTGCACAACATCTGGCCCGTCGGTGAAATCGTCGCGCGTTTCGCCGCCCGCCAAGGGGTGCCCGTGCGACTGGCGCGCCATCTGGGAAACAACCTGAGTGTGCCCAAGCGGGTATTCAAGACGCTGTTCAATCATCGATTGAACCGCCTGGCCGGCGCGACCGCCCAGTACGTATGCACCCCGGTGGACCTGCGCAACGTGGCGATGCCGATCGACGGCCTGTTGGAAATTGTTGTCCACCCGACCCATATCGGGGCCGATTTTGGCGATATCTATTTAAACCCCGGAGAGTCTCTGGCTCACATTCTGGAGAAGCGCCTTCCGGGCATTCCGAGAGTGTCCTATGCCGTTGTGCCAAGGACGCTCAAAGACGAACAGCAGTACTCGATTGAGCTACGCCCGTTGCAACCTTGATTTATCGCTATCAAAAACCTTATCCACCACACCCTGGCTTCAGCCTCGGAGGACTTCATGAGCGCCATCGACAAGCTTCGCGAACGAATCAAAGAAAAAGGCCTGCTTCACACGCTCCAGACGCTCTGGAATCGCTATGTGTACTTGCACCGAGAGCTGCTGTGGCTGGGACGCGATCTGGTCACCCCAATAGCGCCGCACAAACTACGGCCCTACACGGGCTTGCGTCTGGTGACGATTACCCAGGAGAACGCCAAGGCTTTCACCAAGTATTACGGTAATCGCGTCAAGGCCATGGCCCAAATCGCGTCCGAAGGTCACACCGGGCACATGTATCTGGACGAGGAAGGTGATGCGATCGGATTCATTTGGGGCAGCCTCAGTGACTACTTTGACCAGCACTATTACGGCTGCTGGTTCCGGGTCCAACCCGGTGAGTTTTTCCAGTTCGGCGGTGAAATGATCCCTCAATACTTCGGCTCCGCCCTGTCGGTGGATGCCCAGTACAACATCTGGGGTGCGATGCGGGACCAAGGTTGCAACAAGGTCATGGACGTCTGCGATGTCCGCAACATCCAGGCCATGAAAATGCACCTGCGCATGGACTATCAGGAGCAAGGGCGCATCACCCACGTCTACGACCTGTTCGGCCGCTTTCGCTTCTTCCGCGAAACCTACTACAGCGGCTCACGGCTGACTGAACTGCGCAAACCTGCGCAGTCGACGGCGACTGCGGCGCAGGCGTGATTTTGGCTGGTGGGAGCGATGGTTGTTGCTTGACTGCGGACCGTGTCGCCGCCATCGCGGGCAAGCCCGCTCCCACAGGTATCTGCTTTGACCAAAAGATTTGTGAACGACAGCGATCACTGTGGGAGCGGGCTTGCCCGCGATGGCGTCAGTCAGTACAACTCATTTCTCAGATCCGAAGCTCAGCGCTTCACCGCGACCAACGTGTAACACAACGGCAACTGCGCCTTTTGCTGCTGATACCGATCGTAGAGTTCTTCGCGGTTGGAATGCGGGTATTCCTTGAAGTGGCTGATCTGCAACCCCGCCTCAACGGCACCGGTGAAGATGGCGCCCAAGGTGTGGACGAACCAGTAAGACGCTGAGGCCTGCTGTTCGACTTTACCTTCATAGACGATCGGCTGGTTCTGGACGAAAGGTTCGCTGCGAAAATACGAGCTGTCCGGGCGATAAGGATCGGCTGACTCGGGGTCGAACATTTCCAGGAACGGGTGGGTTTCGTACACCACAAGCGCACCGCCGGGCTTGAGGGTTTGCGCGGCATGGCGCAAGAATTCGGCGATGTCCGGCATCCAGTTCAATACGCCGATGGTAATCAGCGCTACATCGAAGCGCTGGTGAAGATCCGTCGGCAGGTGATGGACGTCAGCCTCGATGAATTCGGGCTCATAGGGCGAAACGAATGCCAGCTCCCGAGCCTGATCGAGAAAGGCCTCCGACTGATCAATGCCCACGACACGGCGGGCACCCAGCGCAAACAACGAAAGACTTTCACGTCCGTTGTTGCAGCCCAGTTGCACCACATCCTTGCCATCGATGCCGACCTGTTGAAGCAACCCGGTGAGGGTGTCATCCAGGCAGGAAAAATCGCCATGGCTCACGCCACTCAAACAGGCCTGCCACTCAGGGGTATCTTTGTGATGTGGGGCGGAGTCATTCCACGCATCGCGATTACTGGCGATGGCTTTTTCTTTTGTCGGCATTTCCATTGCACGCTCCAGAGTTCGGGCCTTTGATTGGCCGGCACGAGTCTGGATCAGCGTCAGGAAAATCGCCATTCGAGCTTTGTTGCGAACTTGTAAATCAGCGGTAGTGCGAACCCTCTGCGCGTTGATTCAACCGCTCACGCAAGAACTCGATCAATGCCTGCACCGGTCGCGAACTCTGGCGATGTTGCGGGTAGACGGCCGACAAGGTCAGCGGTTCGGGGCGCAGATCATCCAGCACCGGCACGAGTCGGCCGTCCTTCAGGGCCGAACCGACGATGAACGTCGGCAGGTAGGTGATCCCCATGCCGGCGATGGCCGCGTCCTTGAGCAACTCACCATTGTTGACCCGCATCCGCCCAGTGACGTTGACGTTCAGCGGCTTGCCCCGCCCCTCGAAACGCCACTGCACCTGACGACCGTGGCCGTAAGGCAGGCAATCGTGGGTGTGCAAATCCTCGGGTTTAAGCGGCGTGCCCCGCTCGGCCAGATACACTGGGCTGGCGCAGTACACCCGCTCGATGGAGGCGAGGCGTCGGGCGATCAGCGTCGAGTCTTCCAGCACGCCAATGCGCAATGCCAGATCGTAGCCCTCGCCGAGCAAGTCCACTGGCCGATCGCTCAGGTCGACTTCCACGGTGACATCGCGATAACGCTGCAAAAACTCCGGTAACAGACACCCCAGATGCGCCACGGCAAACGATAACGGCGCGCTCAGGCGAATAGTGCCGCGAGGCTCGGTGGTCTGGCCGGCGATGCCCTGCTCCACTTGCTCGACTTCGCTGAGCAGGCGCAGGGCTGATTCGTAATAACTCTGCCCCAGCGGCGTGACGTCCAACCGCCGGGTCGAACGGTTGAGCAGGCGCACGCCGAGGCGCTCTTCCAGTTGCATCAGGCGGCGGCTGACGTACTGTTTGGACAACCCCAATTGATCGGCTGCCGCAGTGAAGCTGCCAGAGTCCATGACCTGGCAAAAAATACGCATATCCTCGAACGGGTTCATTGTCGCGCCCTGGTTGACAGTAAAACGCTTTATAGCCGTTTTTTCCGTTCCCGGCTCCCCAAATCTAAAGATCAAAAGATCGCAGGCTTCGCCAGCTCCTACGAGGGATTGCGTGCCGCCGGTCAATGGCGGGTGTACCCAATCACGTAGGAGCTGGCGAAGCCTGCGATCTTTTGATCCTGCTCTTCAAACCGAGCCTGCGATCTTTTAAAAAGCTGCCAGCCCAAGGCTGGCAGCCTGATTGCTTACTTGGAGCTCAGCACCGAATAGCTGTTCATCAGGTTGCGATAATTCGGAATGCGTGGCGACAGCAGATTGGCCAGGCCTTCCATGTCGTTGCGCCAGTCACCCTGCAGCTCGCAGGCCACCGAGAACCAGTTCACCAACTGTGCACCGGCCGCGGCCATGCGCGCCCAAGCCGCTTGCTGCACGGTTTCGTTGAACGTGCCGGAAGCGTCGGTAACCACGAACACTTCAAAGCCTTCAGCCAGCGCCGACAGGGTCGGGAAGGTCACGCACACATCGGTCACCACACCGGCGATGATCAGTTGCTTGCGACCGGTAGCCTTGACGGCTTTAACGAAGTCTTCGTTGTCCCAGGCATTGATCTGGCCTGGACGCGGGATGTATGGCGCGTCCGGGAATTGCTCTTTCAACTCCGGCACCATCGGGCCGTTCGGGCCGTTTTCGAAGCTGGTGGTCAGGATGGTCGGCAAGTTGAAGAACTTGGCCACGTCGCCCAAGGCCAACACGTTGTTCTTGAATTCGTTGGGCGAGAAATCCTGCACCAACGAGATCAGGCCGGTCTGGTGATCGACCAGCAATACCACTGCATCATCTTTGTTCAGACGTTTGTAAGGAACGTTGCTCATGTGAAACTCCTCGCAGGATTGACGTTTCATAGGGCGCCGACACACTAGGTCGGCGCTTATTTAAATGACTAGAAGGCAAAACACGAGCAGCCAAACGCGCCCCAGAACCCCTGGAAATCGCTGACCGGTGCGTTCGACAAACGCGCCCGTTCATGGCTGTGGGAATGCACCGCGCACGGTCCGCTGCAATGGTGAACCTGCGCCTGCATCGGCGAAGCCGGACGCCAGTGACCCGGCACCTTGACCACCGGTGACCAGTCCGGCAGCACCGGCACGCTGGGAGGCCCCAGTTTTTCGAATTCGCCGGCGGCGTACACCACTTTGCCGCCGACCACGGTCAACACCGATTCGATCCATTTGATGGCTTCTTCCTCGACACTGAAAAAGTCCGCGCTCAATGCCGCCACGTCAGCCAGTTGACCGACCTTGATCTGGCCTTTCTTGCCCTGTTCCGACGAAAACCAGGCACTGCCATGGGTGAACAGTTCCAGCGCGGTCTGCCGGGGCAGGCCTTCGCTGTGCAACGCCAGCCCACCGACGGTGCGACCGCTGACCATCCAGTACAACGAGGTCCATGGATTGTAGCTAGACACTCGAGTCGCATCGGTGCCGGCGCCGACCGGTACACCCTCGGCCAACATGCGCTTGATCGGTGGCGTGTTTTCGGCGGCCTTGGCGCCATAACGCTCGGCGAAATATTCCCCCTGGAACGCCATGCGATCCTGAATCGCGATACCACCGCCCAGCGCCCTCACCCGCTCGATGTTCTGCGGGGTGATGGTTTCAGCGTGGTCGAAAAACCATGGCAAACCATTGAAGGGAATGTCGCGGTTGACCTTCTCGAATACGTCGAGCATGCGGCTGATGGATTCGTTGTAAGTCGCATGCAAACGGAATGGCCAGCGCTGCTCGACGAGGTGGCGGACCACCGGTTCCAGCTCGTCTTCCATGGTTTGCGGCAGGTCTGGACGCGGCTCGAGGAAGTCTTCGAAATCCGCCGCCGAGAACACCAGCATTTCCCCGGCGCCGTTGTGCCGCAGGAAGTCGTCGCCCTGATGCAGCTTGACGCTGCCGGTCCAGTTCTTGAAATCGGTGAGTTCTTCCTTGGGCTTCTGGGTGAACAGGTTGTAGGCGATGCGGATAGTCAGTTGCTGGTCCTTGGCCAACTGCTCGATCACCGCGTAGTCGTCGGGGTAATTCTGGAAACCACCGCCAGCGTCGATGGCGCTGGTCAGGCCGAGGCGATTAAGTTCACGCATGAACTGGCGGGTCGAGTTGACCTGATATTCCAGCGGTAACTTTGGCCCTTTGGCCAGGGTCGAGTACAGAATCATCGCGTTCGGCCGCGCCACCAGCATGCCGGTCGGCTCACCGTTGGCATCGCGCACAATCTCGCCGCCCGGTGGGTTCGGCGTGTTGCGGGTGTAACCGGCGACGCGCAACGCGGCGCGGTTGAGCAAGGCGCGGTCGTACAAATGCAGCACGAACACCGGCGTATCGGGTGCCGCCTGGTTGAGTTCTTCCAGGGTCGGCATGCGTTTTTCGGCAAACTGAAATTCGTTCCAGCCACCCACCACCCGAACCCACTGCGGCGTCGGCGTGCGGTCGGCCTGATCCTTGAGCATGCGCAAGGCATCAGCCAGGGACGGCACACCTTCCCAGCGCAGTTCGAGGTTGTAGTTCAAACCACCGCGGATCAGGTGCAGGTGCGAGTCATTGAGGCCGGGGATGACGCAACGGCCCTTGAGGTCGATGACCTGCGTGCCCGAACCGCGCAGGGCCATGGCTTCGGCATCGGTACCGACCGCGACGAAACGGCCGTCGCTGATCGCCACGGCGCTGGCGAGGGGTTTTTCACGGTCAACGGTATGAAACTGGCCATTGAACAAAATCAGATCGGCGTTCATCGCGTTTCCTTAAGGCTGTGTGGAATGGGACCGGCCGGCTTCCAGCCACGGCGCAAACAGGCGCGTGGCCAGCGGCATAAAGACATACACCACCGACAGCACAATGGTCAGGGTGATCAGGAAAGTGGCGACCACGTAGTTGGAGAGGAAGGCATTGAGGCGCAACAGCGGCCCCCAGAGCAGCGGCACCAGCAAGGTGTGCGGCAGGATCACCAACAACGTCACCACGGCCTGCTTCCAGCGCGGCGGTGGCGAACCGGCCTCAGCCAGCGGTGAGAACCAGAATTCATTGACCGGGTTGACCTCGGTCTGGTCGCCGTCGGCCAGCATCGGCGCAGCTTCATCGACCAGCGCCTGACGTTGCGGCGAGTCGAGCCAGCGCTGCATGGCCTCAGTGGAGCAAAAGCGCAGCACGCAGGTGAACATGTCCAGCCCACCGTTCTTGCCGCGAATCACATCCACGCCCAAGTGCCCTTCGCTCTGCCCGGCCACATTGACGATGTTGCGCAGCCAAGCCTCGTAAGGGACTTCAAAACCGGCCTTGACCCGGTGTTTGACGATCAGGGTCACGACTTCTTCGAATCGATTGGAATCAGGCATAACGGAAGGCTCCGGCGAATCGGATATTGAGCGCCAGCCGGCCAGGCCCGGCGATGAAGATGCTGGTGAAGAGGATCAACAGTAGCCAGTCGAACTGCCCTTCGGCCACGCTCCATTGCGGATGCACAATCAACAGCGCCACCAGCAGCACAAACAGAATAGGCAAGCACGCCAGACGCACCAGCGCCCCGGCGATGATCAGCAGCGGGCACAGCACTTCGGCGAAGATCGCCAGGCTGAGGGTGAGGTGGGCACCGAGGTGGAAAGGGTCTTCGATCTGTTGCAGCTGCGCACTGAAGTCCAGGAGCTTGGGCAAGCCGTGAACCCACAGCAGAAACAGACCGCCACTGACCCGCAAAAACAGCAGCCCGACATCCCGCGCCTGTTCATCCCGTTGCGAAGCGTTCATGGCTCACCCCTGTTCAATCACTGGCCTGAATAGTGCCGCCAAGGGGTGGGGAAAAATTGAATGTACGTGCTCTCTTTGCGAGTGCGTTGAACGCCCGAACGACACAAAACCCTGTGGGAGCGGGCTTGCCCGCGAATAGGGTGTGTCATTCAACAGTGATGTCGACTGACCCGACGCCATCGCGGGCAAGCCCGCTCCCACAGGGTTTTGTGCGTGCTCACTACTGCTCAGGCACAAAAAACGGCCCGAAGGCCGTTTCGTATTGAATCCGGTCAGACGGCCGGGGCTGCCTTCAACTCCAGACTATCCAGCGCCCGACTCACAGCCAGTTCACCCAGCATGATGAGCTGCGCGACGCCCAGTACCGTATTGCGCTGCGGCCCCTCCAGAAACCCGGCACAGTCACTGGCGATCACCTTGGCCGAGGCAAAGGATTCGCAGGCATTGGCCAGTAGCTCTTCGATGTCGATGCCCGGGGCGACGGTGTAGATCGTGCTCGGTTTGCGCGCGGTCTTGGGGTCGGACGGTTTGAGGTAGTGATCGAGAGCACGCTCGGCGGCTTCGTTGAGTTTTTTAGGATCGAGGGGATCGTAGGGGGAAACGTCGTCGGTTTGTGGCGGGTTGGGTGTGGCTTTGAACATGGTGAATCTCCTTTGGAAAATAGCACCACCAGAACCTGTCGCTAAACAAATAAGGGTGGCGACTGTATGCAGGTTAGCGAACCGGTCAAAGGCACCCGGTAGACCCGAGGGTCTCCCGCATACAGCCACCATAACGCAATTGCAGACGTCAAAAGTCGGCAATAAAGTCTAGAGCACTGATGCACTTTGAATAGTCCGAGTCGCTAAACCCGATCGCTGAGTTCTCAGCGATGCGGAAACGATAAAGACCAGACCCAAAGCGCACAAGCCGGCGGATTCTGGCGCAGTCGTAGGCAACGGCGCAAGGATCTGTAGCTTTCAGGAAGTAACGCTAAACACCATTAAACACAGCCCTCGAATCAACATACATTCCCCTGTGGGAGCGGGCTTGAGGCATTTTGAAGATTTGTACTTGCAGCCTTAAACCACCGGAATATCCAGCGCCACCGACATGAACTGACTGATCCGCGAGCGCAACCAGCGCTCCGCAGGATCGTTGTCGTGCACCCCGCTCCACGCCATCGACAACTGTGCAGCGTCGATGGGGAACGGTGGATCTTCGGCGCGCAAGGCACATCCCTCAACCAACGCGCAGGCTGCGTAATCGGGGACAGTGGCGATCATCTCTGTGCCGGCGAGCAACGCGCGCAAACCGCTGAATTGCGGAACCCCAAGTACAACACGTCGCGTGCGCCCGACCTTGGCCAGATCCAGATCGATGTTGCCGCTCAGGTCACCGGAAAACGACACCATGGCATGGGGCCTCGCACAGTAATCATCCAGGGTCAGCGGTTCTGGACGGTTGTCGCCGCGCAGTACTTTGCAAGGAATGTCGCGCAGCTTCTTGCGTTTGGCGTTGGCCGGCAGGTCGGTGGTGTAGCTGACGCCCACCGAGATTTCGCCGGAGGCCAGCAATGCCGGCATCAGCAGGTAATTGGCGCGGCGCACCACGACCACGATCCCCGGTGCTTCTTCTTGCAGTTGTCGTAACAACGGTGGGAACAGACCGAACTCGGCATCGTCCGACAGCCCGATGCGAAACACATCACAGCTGGTCGTCGGGTCGAATTCCTTGGCGCGGCTGACCGCCCCCGAGATGGTGTCCATCGCCGGTTGCAGCTCCTTGAGAATCGCCAACGCCCGTGCCGTCGGCTCCATCCCGCGACCGTTGCGCAGCAACAACGGATCATCGAACAAATCACGCAACCGCCCCAGCGCAGCGCTCACTGCGGGTTGGCCCATGAAGAGTTTTTCGGCGACACGGGTCAGGTTCTTTTCGAACATCAGGGCTTCGAAAATCACCAGCAAGTTCATGTCGACGCGGCGCAGATCGTTACGGTTCATAAGCACAATCCCATTCTGTTTTCGGCCAGGCACGAGGGTTGACGAGTGTGGCTGACTGTACTCGAGACTGCCCGCGCCGATCGAGGAATTAACAACGTTTAACTCGCAAGCCAAAGCTCTCGCGACCAAGAATGAAGCCCTCTGCGCAGACCTTTTTTCAGAGGGAACGTGCTGACTTACCGTGCAGCGCACCCGCGCGCGCCCTCCGACACGGACATTGGCCATGGCTCACTTTCAGCAAAACGCGATCAGCGCGTCCTCCACTGAAACGCGAAAAAAACCCACTGGAGGGCTCAGCCCCTGGCGTGAAAATCTGGCCAAGCAGTTGATCCTCGATCACCTCGGTGAAACCCTGGAAGTGACCGAACTGGCACGGGCCTGCGCCTTGTCACGCAGTCATTTTTCCCGTGCGTTCAAGTGCAGCACCGGCCTCTCGCCGCAAGACTGGATTCGCCGGCAACGCATCGCCCGGGCCAAGCAGTTGATCCAGAACACCGACCTGACCCTGACGCAAATCAGCCTGGAATGCGGCTTCTGCGATCAGGCGCATTTTTCCCATATTTTCACCCGCAGCGAAGGCGTGTCACCGTTTGCCTGGCGGTGCCGGGCCGTGCGTGCTCTTCCCTCTCTCACAATCAAAAGATCGCAGTCTTCGCCAGCGCCTACAGGGGTTCACATAACCGTGTAGGCGCTGGCGCAGCCGGCGATCTTTTGATCTTGATCAGCCCTTGATGAACGCCAGCAGATCTTCGTTGAGTTGATCCTTGTGGGTGTCGGTCAGGCCGTGGGGTGCTCCCGGGTAGACTTTCAATGTGGAGCCCTTGACCAGTTTCGCCGCAGCGATGCCGGCGGCTTCGATCGGCACAACCTGGTCGTCGTCGCCATGCACCACCAGGGTTGGCACGTCGAACTTCTTCAGGTCTTCGGTGAAGTCGGTTTCGGAGAACGCCTTGATGCAGTCATACGCGTTCTTGTGGCCGGACATCATGCCCTGCAGCCAGAACCAGTCGATCATGCCTTGGGACGGCTTGGCACCCGGGCGATTGAAGCCAAAGAACGGACCGCTGGCCAGATCCTTGTACAGCTGCGAACGGTCGACCAGGGACGCCTGACGAATACCGTCGAACACTTCCAGCGGCAAGCCGCCGGGGTTGGCCTCGGTCTTGAGCATCAACGGCGGCACCGATGAAATCAGCCCGGCCTTGGCCACCCGACCGGTGCCGTGGCGACCGATGTAGCGCGCCACTTCGCCACCGCCAGTGGAGAAGCCGAACAGCACGGCGTTTTGCAGATCCAGATGCTCGATCAGCTGCGCCAGGTCATCGGCGTAAGTGTCCATTTCATTGCCGAACCATGGCTGGCTCGAACGACCGTGACCACGGCGATCATGGGCAATGACCCGGTAGCCTTTGGAAGCCAGGAAGAACATCTGCGACTCCCAGCTGTCGGCGTTCAATGGCCAACCGTGGCTGAAGACGATTGGTTGACCGGTGCCCCAGTCCTTGTAGTAAATCTCGGTGCCGTCTCGGGTGGTAAAGGTACTCATGGTGATGTCTCCTCATGCATGGATTTTGCGGCGGTTAATAAGTGGGGCGGGCCATTCGTTCGGCCAGGCGTGCCACCCGCTCGCCCAGATGCGCGGCGGTGCGGCGGTCTTCGGGCGGCGGTGCAAGGTCGGGGGATTGTTCGACGTTCGATTGGGCCATGGCCCCCAGCGAACTGCCGAGCCGATTCAACTGCCCATCGAACAGGCCGATGCTGCTGCGCGCCGGCAGCAGGTCGAGGCCGACCCAGATCATCGAGTGCTGGGCGGCGAACACGGTCATTTGCAGCAAGGTGTTGAGCTTGTCGCCGCACAGGCAGCCGGAATTGGTAAACCCGGCGGCGAGCTTGTCGCGCCAGGGCTGGGCCAGGTAAAACGACGCGGTAGCTTCCATGAAACCCTTGAAGGCCGCCGAGGCACTGCCCATGTAAGTCGGGGCGCCAAAGATAATTGCATCGGCACGGTGCAAGCGTTCCCAGTGCTCATTCACTTCCTCGACCGGAATCAGCCGACAGGTGCTGCCCAGGTGCCGTTCCACACCCTGGCCCACGGCTTCGGCCATGACGCGGGTATGCCCGTAGCCACTGTGATAGACCACCACCACGTTGCTCATTCCGGCTCCTCCAGAAGTGTTCATCCTTTTTTCGGCACGCTTTTTGTTGCAAGAAGGTCAGTGCCTTCGGTTGAACTTGAAGGGATGGATTTTTGAGCGTAGACCGGATACACGACGAGTTAAACGTTGTTAATTTTTAATGATGCGCCAATGGATTCCGCTACGCCTTCAGCGGCATCGCGCCCAATAAATACGGGACCGACCAGGGCTGACTTGAACACAGTGACCGATACGCACTGCCATCAGGTGCTCGACGCTGCGTTGCGCTGCCGAAAAAACCTGAGGAATATGCCCGGATACCGCGTGATAGACGGATGCAAGCAGGAGTGACCCGTTGACCCTTTCTCCCGAACAGGCCATCCATTTTGGCCCTTACCGGATCTACCCCGGACAACGCCTGGTGATGGAGGCCGACCAGCCCTTGCGCCTGAGTCGGCGGGCCATGGACATTCTGTTGATCCTGCTGGAACACGCCGGGCATGTGGTGAGCAAGCAGCAACTGATCGCCCGGGTCTGGCCCAAAAGCGTGGTGGAAGACATCAACCTGCGGGTGCACATGGCGGCGCTGCGCAAAGCCCTCGGTGACGGTCAGGCCGGCCAGCGCTACATCATCACCGTCGCCCAACGCGGGTACAGTTTTGTGGCGCCGTTTTCTGTGACGCAAGTCGAGCAAAGCCCGAAAAGCGTCGAAAATGAACCGAGCCGGCATAACCTGCCGATCCGTCGAACTCGCATGATCGGTCGTCAGGCTCTGGTCGACAGCCTGGTAACCCAACTGGCGCGGCAGCGTTTCATCACCCTCGTGGGCCCCGGCGGAATCGGCAAGACCACGGTGGCACTGCGCGTTGCCGAACAATTGATCGGCCGCTACCGAGACGGCATTCGCCTGCTGGACCTGGCACCGATCAACGACCCTTTGATGATCACCGCGCACCTGGCAGCGCTGCTAAATTTGTCCTTGCACGACGCCGAACCCATGAACGGTCTCGCCACGCTCCTGCGCGAACGGCAGATGCTGCTGGTCATCGACAATTGCGAACACCTGATCGACGCCATTGCTTTACTCAGCGAAAGCATCCTGCGCGCGGCGCCCCAAGTGCATATTCTGGCCACCAGCCGCGAGAGTCTGCGGGCCGAAGGCGAGTTCGTGCAGCGCCTGGAATCGCTGGACTGCCCGCCGCCCATCGCCGTGCTCGACCGCGCCCAGGCCCTGACGTTTTCGGCGCTGCAGTTGTTTGTCGAACGGGCGATGGCCAGCCACGACTGCTTCGAACTGAGCGAAGCCGAACTGCCGCTGGCGATTGAAATCTGCCGGCGTCTGGACGGCATACCGTTGGCCATCGAACTGGCGGCAGCGCAAGTGGGCAGTCTGGGATTGAGTGGGTTGCTGTCGCAACTGCAAGGCAGCTTTCGCCTGCTCACCCAAGGCGGCCAAACGACCTTGGGCCGCCATCAGACTCTGCGCGCGACGCTGGACTGGAGCTTCGAACTGCTCAACGCCTGTGAGCAAACCTGCCTGCGTCGACTGGGTATGTTCCAGGGCGCCTTCACCCTGGAGTCGGCGGCCGCCGTGATTGTCGGTGAACACATTGAACCCGGCGTGGTGTTCGCCTCGATCACCCAATTGGTCGCCAAGTCGTTGCTGAACGTGGAAGTCGGCGACGAAGAGGTGTTCTACCATTTGCTCGACACCACGCGCGGCTATGCACTGGAAAAACTCGCCCAGGCCCACGAGCTGCCGGACACCCGCGAGCGCCACGCCGAACGCTGCCTGGCCTTGATGCAGCAAGCCCAGAACGACTGGGAGCACATCTCCAGCGATCGCTGGACCGAGCGTTATGCCCGCAATCTGGAAGACATCCGTTCTGCACTCGATTGGGGCTTGAACGCTCAAGGGCCCCAGGCCTTGGCCATCCGCCTCGTCGCGACCTCGACGCCGCTCTGGCAGGAACTGTCGCTGCTCAAGGAGCACGGCGTGTATGTGCGCAAAGCGTTGGCATTGCTCGAAGCGACGCATCACCCCTGCCCGCGCTTGCAAATGACCTTGAAACTCGCCCTCGGCAGCTCTTGCTACCACACTCAGGGCGGCAGTACTGAGACCATCGAAGCGTTCGTCAGCGCCAAACATCTGGCCGAACAGTGCGACGATGCGGTGGGTCAGCTCAGAGCCGTCTCGGGGCACATGGCGGTCAACCTCAGTTGCGGCAACTATCAAATGGCCCTGGAACAGAGCCGGCAATTCGACCGACTGGGCCTGCACGGCGATGCGGTATTGTCCCTTAGTACTCACCGCTTGCGGGTCTTGGCTCAGCACTTTGCCGGGGATCAGGCACTGGCGCGGGAGAATGGCGAGCAGGTCATTCAGCGCCTGGCCCAGAGCGGTCACCTCAACCGCTTCACCCACGGCTTTGGCGTGCAGTACGACCAGAGCGTTGCGGCCCTGACGATTCTGGCGCGTATCCTCTGGCTGCAAGGGAACCCGGAAAAAGCCTGGCGAACCGCGCGGCAGGCGCTTGATATTGCGATCCAGATCGATCACGGCACGTCCATCTGCTACACCCTGGCACTGTCCGGTTGCCTGATTGCCCACTACAACGGCGACACCTCGGTCGCTCGCGAACTCCTGAGCCTGCTGCTTGAGCAGGCGAAGAAACACTCGGTGTTGCTGTTCTACACCTGGGCCAAACATTACGCGCAGGTGATCGAGGGCGCCGATGCGCCCACGTCACCGCAAGCGAACACCGGGTTAATCAAGGAAATCATGGTCACGCTGGACAGCCGTTTCATCGATGACGCGTTGCTGGAACGGGCCGAAAACGGCGCGGCGGGCTGGAGCACCGCGGAAATTCTGCGCGCCCGGGCCGACGCCTTGCTGACCGAGGATTGCCCGACCGGGGTCAGTGCGGCTGAGGCAGTGCTGCTCAAGGCGTTAGCCGTGGCAAAAACCCAGGGAGCGCTGGCCTGGGAACTGCGCAGCGCAACATCACTGGCCCTGCTGTGGCAGCGTCAGGGCCACTTCCGGCAAGCCCATGAGCTGCTGGCGCCGATTTACCAGCGTTTCACCGAAGGCTTCGCCACACCGGACCTGATAAAAGTCCGGCGGTTACTCGACGAGTTGCAGCGCGACCTGCCCGACTGATGTCCAGTGGGCCCGGCCGATGTAGCGTTCATAACGCAGTTCGAAGGCGCGCAAGTAACCGCTGTGTTCGAGCTTCTCCAGGGCGTAGGCGCGCGTGGTATTGAGGAAACGGTAGCGGGTCACGCCGCTGCCCTGCTCCACCGACAGCAGCGATTTATTCGCCAGACTCTCCACCACGTTGACCAGGCTTGCGGGCAACAGCATCGCGCCACTGATCACGCCAATCGCCGCGTCCAGGGTGAACGCCATCTTGAACACCGCCAGCCGCTGCAACACGATCTGCTCCAACGGGCTCAGCCGTTCATAGCTCCAGTCCAGTGCGGCTTTGAGATTCTGATGCCGTGGCACGGCGGTACGCCGGCCTTGGCTCAACAGCTGAAAACAGTTGCCGAGTTGCGCTTGCAACCCCACCAGCGCCAGTGCATCGATTTGCGCCGCCGCCAGCTCAATGGCCAGGGGCAAGCCATCCAGCCGCCGACAGATTTCGCGCACCGCCTTGAGATCCTGCTGGCGCAGGGCAAACCCTTGCTGACGAGCTCGGGCGCGGCTGACCAACAGCTGCACCGCCGAATAATCCATGGCCTCGGCCACGCTGTATATCGCTGAGGCCGGCGGCACCGCCAGGGCCGGTATATGCAGCAGCGTTTCTCCCACCGCTCGCAGGGGTTCGCGGCTGGTGGCGAGGATCGACAGCCGTGGCGCCGAGGCCAGCAGATTGTCCACCACTGCCCGACAGCATTCGAGCAGGTGATCGCAATTGTCGAGCACCACCAAGGCATGCCGTTGCTCCAGCGCCCCCCCGCCGACGTCCAGTTCCAGTGTGCGCGACAGATGCTCGACGAGTTGCGCCGGGTCATCGATGGCCGCCAGATCAACCATCCAGACGCCGTCGTGATAGTGCTGCAACAGCAGCTCGGCCACGCGCAACGCCACGGTAGTTTTGCCAATGCCGGCGGGACCAATCAAGGTCATGAGACGTCGAACCGGCAACTGCCGGACCACACTGCCGACGATCGAGTCGCGACCGGTCACCGGGGTGAGCCGCGCAGGCAGGTTGTGCAGAGGCTTGTGTACAGTCTCGACCGGCACCGGCGCGCCTGTCCCATCGCGTTGTACCGGGGCGATGAAGCTGTAGCCGCGCTGGGGAATATTGACGATGTAACGCTGCCCGTTCTGGCCATCGCCAAGTGCCCGGCGCAGGGCGGCGATGTGCACGCGCAGGTTGATTTCCTCGACCACCGAGGTCGGCCAGACGTGGGCAATCAGGGCATCCTTGCTCACCACCGAGCCGGCACGTTCGACCAAAACCTGCAAAATATCCAGGGCTCGTCCGCCCATGCGCAGCGGGCGATCAACCTCCAGGATCAATCGCTGACGCAGGTGAAACGCGTAGGGCCCGAACCGCAGCACCGCATCGCTTTTTATATCTCTGAGGCTGTTCATGCACTTTCATGCGCTGAAAACCTGGCCCGGCTCAAGGTACTGCAAAACCCCTCGCGCCCATCCCATCCAGGTTCCCGCACCTCCATGGCAAAGAGTTCACAGGTATCTTGGCAGGCATGGGTGTCGGTACAACGGCCACGGGAGGAGCGTCACGGCCATCACGGTGCGCGTGACGGACAACGCCCCCTAACTGAACTGTTCGCGGTATTGAGTGGGGGTCAGGCCGAGCTTTTCACTGAACAGAAAACGCATATGCCGCACGCTGCCAAAGCCACTTTTATAGGCCACGGTCTTGAGCGGCAGGTCGCTGGTTTCCAGCAGATTCCTGGCGCAGTCGATGCGCGCGCTTTGCAGAAACTCCATCGGCGTCATGTTCACTTCCCGGGCGAAAACCCGGGCGAAGTGCCGCGCACTCATGTTCACCAGACTGGCCATGCGTTCGATGCTGAATGCTTCATCGAGGTGTTCGAGCACATGATTCTGTACCCGGGTGATCGGCGTTTCATGGGGTGCGACTGCCGCCATCAACGGACTGAACTGCGCCTGCCCGCCCTGGCGCTTCATCACCACCAGCAATACTTTGGCAACGTCCTGGGCGACCTTCTTGCCATGGTCTTCGGCAACTACCGCGAGCGCCAAGTCGATGCCAGCGGTGACACCGCCAGAGGTGATGAGATTGCGGTCCTGCACGAAAATCTGATCAGTCTCGACGGTGGCCTTGGGGAAGCCCTTGATCAGGCGCTCGGTGTAATGCCAGTGAGTGGTCACGCGATAGCCATCCAGCAGCCCGGCATGCCCGAGCACGAACGCGCCGGTGCAGATTGACCCATAACGGTTCGCCCGGGTGACGGCGCCCTGAAGCCAGGCCAGCAACGGTGGATGTTTTTCGTTGTAGGCCCCCGGCCCGCCCGGCACCAGCAACAAGTCATAGCGTTCGTTCGCCTGATCGATGTGCAAATCGGCCTGAACATTCACGCCGTTTGAGGCTCGCAGCGCACCCGGCTCGGTGCCAATGGTCGACAGCTCGTAACGGTCGCCTGGTGCCAGATAACGATTGGCGATGGAAAACACCTCCATGGGACCGGCCATGTCGAGCAGAAGAAAGTCGGGGAACAGCACCATTGCCACGGTTTTCATGGGTTCAAGGTCACTAAAAGAGAACTGTTTAATACCATTGCACCGAACACCAACCCCTTGTGGGAGCGAGCCTGCTCGCGATAGCGGTTTCACATTCACGATGATGGTGACTATAAGACCGCTATCGCGAGCAGGCTCGCTCCCACAAGTATCGCGCCCGGCATTATGGCCAAGTGTAACAATAAGGATACGTGAATCCGCGCAAATAACTGTCAACTTGAAAGAGACAGTATTTCAATTTTCATCTACTTATTGCACCAAACTGTAAACATTAACCTTCTCCTCACTCGGACGAATTCACGTCCTGACAGGAGATTTCATCATGCTGACCCTTCGTAAAGCTTCGGATCGCGGCGCGGCCAATCACGGTTGGCTGAAGTCATTCCATACCTTCTCCTTCGCCAATTATCGCAACCCGCGGGAGCAGGGTTTTTCCGACCTGCTGGTGATCAACGACGACCGCGTGGCGGCCGGCAAAGGTTTCGGTCAGCATCCTCACCGCGACATGGAGATTTTTTCCTATGTGCTCGAAGGTGCTTTGGAACACAAGGACACCTTGGGCACGGGTTCGGTAATCCGCCCCGGTGACGTGCAATTGATGAGCGCTGGCAGCGGCGTGGCTCACAGCGAGTTCAACCATTCGGCGAACAAACCGGTGCACTTTCTGCAAATCTGGATCGTGCCAGAGGTTAGCGGCGCCAAACCGCGTTACCAGCAAGAGCACTTCAGCACGCAGAAAAAACGCGGGCGCTTGCAACTGATCATCTCTCCTGATGGGGCGAACGGTTCGCTGAAAGTTCGGCAGGATGCACGGGTGTATGCCGGCCTGATCGATGGCAAGGAAAGCGCCACGCTGGAACTGGCCGCCGATCGTTACGCCTATGTGCATGTGGCGCGTGGCAGTGTCGAGTTGAACGGCGTGCAGTTGCAGGAAGGTGATGGGGTGCGGGTGCGTGAGGAGCAAGTGCTGACCTTGAGCAACGGCGTGGATGCCGAGGTACTGGTGTTTGATTTGCGGCCGCAAGAGTTGCCGGAAATGCCGTGAAGCCCCACACCTTGTGGCGAGGGGGCTTGCCCCCGTTCGGCTGCGCAGCAGTCGCCCAGCCAGTGAATGCGGTGTGCCTGATTCACTGTGGTGTCAGGGTTCAGGACTGCTTCGCAGCCCAACGGGGGCGAGCCCCCTCGCCACATTAGTCCGTATCACCAGGCACAAAAAACGGCCCGCTGGCTGGCACAATCCCCTGTGGGAATTAAGGCGCTACCGATAACCACGAGCCTGCACGTTGAACAACTGCGCATAACGCCCACCCGCCGCGACCAGGCTGTCGTGATCGCCTCGCTCAAGGATCGCCCCCTGGTCGAGCACGATGATGTGGTCGGCATTGCGCACACTGGAGAAGCGGTGAGAAATCAGCAACGTCATGCGGCCTTCGGTGTGTTGACTGAAATGCTCGAACACCGCCGCTTCCGCCGCCGGGTCCAGGGCCGAGGTTGGCTCATCCAGAATCAAAATATCGGCGTCACGGCGCATGTAAGCGCGAGACAAGGCGATTTTTTGCCATTGTCCACCGGACAGCTCCTGCCCACCGGCAAACCACCGCCCTAATTGCGTGGCGTAACCGCGATCCAGGCGCTCGATAAAGGGAGCGGCCATGCCCTCGGCGGCCGCTTGCTGCCAACGCATTTCATCGTTGAACGCCAACGTATCGCCCACGCCGATGTTCTCGCCCACGGAGAACTGGTAGCGAATGTAATCCTGGAAGATCACGCCGATGCGCCGTCTCAGCACCTCTTCGTCCCAGGACTGCAAATCGCTGCCGTCCAGCAAAATACGGCCCTGATCGGGACGATACAGCCGAGTCAGCAACTTGATCAGCGTGGTTTTGCCTGACCCGTTTTCCCCTACCAGGGCGACACTGCGGCCCGGCAGCAGGTGCAGATCGATGCCCTGCAAAGCGGCGTGGCTCGCCCCCGGATAACGGAAACCGACGTTCTCGAAACGCAAACCATCGCCGGGCACCGCGCCCACGGTAAGGCTTCCGCTATCGGCAATAACCGGTTCGGCCAAGTACTCGTAGAGGCTCGACAGGTAAAGGCCATCCTCGTAGAGACCGCTGATCGCGCTCAAACTGCTGCTCACCGCGGCCTGCCCCTGCTTGAAGAGCACCAGGTACATGGTCATTTGCCCAAGACTGATACTGCCGTGAACGGTATCGACCACGACCCAGGCATAGGCCAGATAAAACGCAGCGGTGCCCAGCAATCCCAGTACAAAACCCCAGCCATCGCGACGCAATGTCAGGCGCCGGTCTTCGGCATAGAGACGCGCAAACGTATCCCGATAACGCTTCAATAGCAGCGGCGCGAAGCCGAACAGCTTCACCTCTTTGATGTAGCCCTCATGGGAGAGCAGCGTTTCGATGTAATTCTGCTGCCGACTCTCCGGCGCCCGGCGCGTGAACAGGCGAAAGGCATCCCCGGAAAAGTGCGCTTCGGCAAAGAACACCGGCAACGCCCCAACGACCAGCAGCACCAGTGCCCACGGCGAAAAATGCACCAGCAAGACACCGAAGCTGATCAACACGATCAGGTTCTGGATCAGCCCCAGCGACTTCATCACCAGCGCCAGCGGCCGGGTCGATGCCTCGCGCCGCACCCGTACCAGCTTGTCGTAGAACTCGGAATTCTCGAACTGCACCAACGATAACGTCTGGGCTTTCTCCAGAATCATCGTGTTGACCTTCTGCCCCAACTGCACCCGCAATAGCGATTGCTGAACCGACAGTGCGCGCTGTGTCCCGGACAGCAACGCGAGCACGCCCGCTTCAAACAGCACATACCGCACAACCGGCCATAACGGCGCACTGCCTTGCTGAGTGTGCAACTGCATGGCGGTGACTACGGCGTCGACAATCCGCTGCCCCAACCAGGCCGCCAGCGCCGGCAACACACCGGCAATCAGGGTCGCCAGTACCAGCCCCAGAAACAGCCCACGGGACGTTCCCCAGACCAGCAACAAGGCACGTCTCGCCTGGTCGAGCAAAGAGGCAAAACGGGTCAGGACAGGCATAGGGTGATGGACTCGGTGGCGGATGTCGGAGGAGCGCGGCAGGTTCTACAGTACGTGGAATGAGCCATCCGCTCTACGGGGACAGGATGCGATAAGGCTGGCCAGGCCCATCGTAAAAACATCTAAAAAAACACCCTCACTCGCTACGTTTTAGCGCTTTGATATGGGGAGTCGATGCCCATCGAGATTCGAGGACGAACCTGAACGTCCAGCCGATGTGCCCTCTCCATAACCGGGAGCAAAAACATGAAAATCAATCCCTACCTGATCTTCAATGGCGACTGCAAGGCCGCTTTCACGTTCTACGCCCAAAGCCTGCCAGGCCAGATAGAAGTAATGATGACCTTCGGCGAAACTCCGGCTCGCGACCATGTTCCAACCGACTGTCATAACCTGATCATTCATACGCGCCTGCTGGTCGCAGACCAGGCAATCATGGGGTCGGACACCACACCTGATCGCCCCACCACCAAAATGAGCGGTTGTTCGGTTTCGTTGAATGTCGACAGTGTGGCGGAGGCTGAACGGGTGTTTGCTGCATTGGCAGAAGGCGGCAGTATTCAAATGCCGCTGGAGGCGACGTTCTGGGCGGCACGTTTCGGGATGCTGGTCGATCGGTTTGGCGTGGCGTGGATGGTTAATTGCGAAAAGGATCAGTGACCGGGTTACACCCGGTTAGTACATAGAATTTACTGGCGCTTTAATATCAACTTTGGGGATTTTTTTCAATAGCCAAACAGAATAACTACACGTCCACAAATTCCACCCCTTGACCTAAATATTACGAATATAATGCAAAAAGTCTCAATTAATATAGCCTCCCTCCCATTCGCCCTAAAAAGAGGCGATCGTTGTACTGATCGCCTCCCCAACGTGCACCTACATCACCCTAGAACACCGTGGAATATCCTTATAAATCAACTCCAATTTTCGCAAAAGCGGACGCCCGCACAGTTCATACGCAAGGCTTCATCAGTTGTGCTTCGTTCTGCAGCGAGATGGGCAATTAGCCATCGCATCTGTATTGCTTATAGAAAAGTCAACCTAAAGAGCCTAGTCCGACTGAAAGGGGCGTACCAACTAAGCCCGATATCACAAATCAAATGGGCTTAAGCCACGGCATTTGCCTATGTCATTGAATCAGCTAAAACTACCGAGGGTGGAGTGACGTGTGTTCACGACGGAAAATGTTATAAAAAGTCAGATAACGTCAGTATTTTGTGTATTAAGATTGCAACGCCAGCACATATGAGTAATTTACACGATGAGTACTGAGAGCAAAACCGAAAATAGCCAGAGGGGTATTCTCGCTATTGGGCGCACTTGGCGCTCGACAGAGAAACTTCGACAATTATTTGTACCCAATCTCACACATGTTTATACATTAGACTATCCAAACCCGCCAAGCCTGGATATCGAAACGCAAACACTCGATACCGTACTGATCGATATTGAAAGCCCCTCCATACTTAATGACTGCCTGGCGCTGATCAAGAAGTTACGTACAAACCCGACAGAACTGTCCATTATCGTTGCAATTAACTATCGTTCTCCGCACACTAAAATTGAATGTTACCTGGCCGGAGCCGATCACTGCATCAATGTACCTAACGATCAGGATGAAAAAGCCAGGTTACTCTCAGAGTTGCTCGAAGCTCCTGAATGGCAGCCCAGTGTCAAGTTGACCCTGGACCAAACTTGCCTGCACTTGTACAACGATGAATACAAACTGGACCTGGCCTATCAGGAAATGAAAGCCCTGGATGCGCTTATTAACGCAGAAGGCAATATCCTACACCATGATAGCATGGCCGAATCCATGGGCTTGAATATAAAACTCTACGACTCACGCGTCCTGGAGAAATCCATAAGCCGGCTTCGAAATAAAATCAAAAAACACTTTGGAATTAACATCATTCACAGTGTTCGTGGTTATGGTTATCGACTGCTTCGAGGGGTCGTCTCAGTCAATCAAACAAACTTTCACTCTTAAAGGACTAGGCAATGGAGCCCAGCAGGCAAGCTATCGTGCACGAAAATTTCGCATTGGTATTTTTCAGGCAATCGATTCTGAAACGAAACGATGAACTGTTCGGCAGCGAAATCTATGCCAAGGCGACCAAACAGGAGACACCTCTGAACAAGGGGTATCAGCAACTGCATTCCGATCATCCACTGGCGACTTATTACGAAGTCCTGACTCGGATCCAATTGAATGCCCTCTCGCAGATTGAGGCCATGCCTTCCCATTCCGCACCGGCGCCAAACAAACTGTTCGTGACCATGAGTCAATCTGCTTTATTGGATAAAGCGCTCATCAAGGAAATGAACGATGCTCAAGCGATACTCAAAAAGCATGAGCAACAGCTAATCCCCAGCATTAACAGCAGTTCGTTCCTGTCGTTCAACCTGAAAGAAAAAAGAACCATTATCAATCATATTCACCTATTAAAAGACAATGGGATCGAGATCGCATTTGATGGCTATGATTTAAGCGACGACAGCACCGAAAAACTGATCAGCCTGGCCCTCTTCGATTACATAAAAGTGGACCTGACCAAATCCAATTTCGACATCATGGTCGAAAACAGCCAGGATTTTTTCAACAGGTCTTACGACTGCCTGAGCGGCATGATCCATGACAGCAAGATCAAATTCGTGGCGGACCGCGTGGAGCACAAAGCACTACACACACTGGCTCGCAGCATGCCCTTCGACTTTTTCCAGGGGAGGTACTACTCACCCACCGAGCTTATTTAAGTTTTGAAAACTTCACCAGACTAGGAAGGAACCTTATTGTGAATACGCCGAATAACAGCTTTCTGATTTTCACCCGAGACCAACTGGCACGACAAGCAATAGAATCGCTTCTCGCACAACGCCTGTATTTATCTTTTGAAATCGAGTCAGGTAAACTCAGCAGCGAACGCATCCGAAAGAGTCGATTCACGCACATCCTGCTCGACCAGGCGGACATATCGCTGAGCGATGTCAGTTTCATTCGTAAAAATCAAAAAGATGCGGAAATCATCCTCATAACGCCTAACTCTGAACCTTCGGAACTCCATCACTTTTCGCACTTCGGTGTTGATGGCTTTCTCAAGAAACCGGTGGCCGACGAGGAGTTCATCTCGGCAGTCAGTCGGGTTAAAGAGTTCCAGGGCAACCCTGATATCTGGTGGTTCAATGCTGACGATCGAACATTGGTCAAAGAAGATATCACTATCCCATTGACCGGTACCGAATCGTTAATGCTCACCCAACTGGTCCTCAGCGATCGACGGGTACTCAGCAAAAACGATCTTATTCTACGCATCGACAAAGACCCGGAACAATATAGCGGCCTTGAAATGTGCCTGAGTCGATTGCAGAAAAAGTTCAAGACGGCAGCCAATGGAGAACGGCTGGTCCGCTCGGTTAGAAACCGTGGCTACTGCCTGGCACAGAGGATAAGAGTCGCTTACTGAGCGAGAATTCGCAAAAATAATAACAATAAACGCGATTCTCCACTCTACTTGATACACCCACACCCACCACCTGCCTCCTCGCACCGCATATCTTGACTGTCGCCATAAACTCTCCCGTGGCGCCCACTTCGCTCCACCCCTCGCCTACCCGACAAACGTTTATCGAATGCTGCAATTATATAGACGATTGAGCGATATCCTCCTAACAAAAGAGCACGACCTTTTATAACAGGCCCTCTGAAAGTATGGCCGTTATAATTCGTCAGACACACACGGAGATTTAGGTACTAGTATAAAAACCTGACACTGAGACAACCGTATCAGCTGACTTGAAAACAACGCCAGGATGGCCAGCCATAAGCCCGCGTTATTCCCTTCTAATAATAAAAACAACTTCTGACTGAACCGCGTTCGCTCAGCCTTTGTGCGTGGCTGCCATTTATTAACCGTCGACTGATACACAACGTGGCGCATGCCCGAGGGACACCGCGATGGTACATAATCGTATTAATCGAAACAGCATATCCAAAGGACTGACTTTCTGGGGGCAATGGATAATTGCCATTACTTCGGTCAACACGCTGTTATTTGCTCTGGCGCTCTATCAGACAGGAGAAATAGAGGCCCATTACCGTGTGCTAGCGGTGCTTACTTTCCTGGGTTCGGTCCCTTCCTACTCCCTGCTGCTGGTTTATCACAAACAGCATGGCTACCTCACCGGCCTGGGTCGACTGCTGCTGGGGTGGCTGCTGACGCTGACCGGACTGACCAGCATCGGCTTTATCAGCAAAACCAGCGAATTGTTCTCCCGGGAGATCATCCTGGTCTGGGCTGTGGCCGGTTATTGCGTACAGGCCTTGCTGTACCTGCCTTTGCACAGTTTTTCCAGGCACTATCATCGGCAATTGCACAGCCAAAACAACACCCTGATTATCGGCACTGACCAACTGGCGGTGAATCTTGCAGACAAGCTGGCCAAAACCGAATATCCGCCGCTGGTCGGCCTGATCAGCTCAAAACCCAACGAGTTGTCTACCAACGTCAATGCCCACAGAATCGTGGGTCAGTTGCAGGAGCTGCGTGAGCTGATCCGGGTGCACGATGTCCGGCGGTTATACATCGCACTGCCCTTGAGTGAAGCCAAACAAGTCGAAGCGCTGTATATCGACCTTCTTGACTCGAATGTCGATGTGGTCTGGGTTCCCGACCTGGGCAGCATGACGTTGCTCAATCACTCCGTCAGTGAACTGGATGGCCAGCCCGCCATCCACCTCAATGAAAGCCCACTGACCAGTTACCCGACAGCGGCGCTGAGCAAGACCCTGCTCGACCGCAGCCTCGCCGCCCTGGCGCTGATCGGCTTCAGTCCGCTGCTTCTGGTGATCGCCGTCGCGGTGAAGATCTCTTCGCCGGGCCCGATTATCTTCAAACAGGAGCGCCATGGCTGGAACGGCAAGATCATCAAGGTCTGGAAGTTCCGCTCCATGCGCCTGCACGACGACCATCAGGTACGCCAGGCCGGTCGTGAAGACCCGCGCATTACTTCGGTCGGCCGTTTCATACGACGCACCTCCATCGATGAACTGCCGCAGTTCTTCAACGTGCTGCAAGGCCATATGGCGCTGGTCGGGCCGCGGCCTCATGCGATCGCCCATAACGACTACTACACCGGCAAGATCCAGGCTTACATGGCCCGCCATCGAATCAAACCGGGCATCACCGGGCTCGCCCAGATCAGCGGCTGCCGTGGCGAAACCGAGACCCTCGACAAGATGCAGAAGCGTGTGGAGATCGACCTCAACTACATCAACAATTGGTCGTTGTGGCTCGACATCAAGATCCTGATCAAGACCCCCTTCACGCTCTTTTCCAAGGACATCTATTAACCGCTGCGACGTTCATCCCTTCTATTCTTCAGCGTATTGCTGACAAGGTTGTAGCCTGGGGTAGTCAGGTTTCTGACTACCCCAAACACCCCCGCCCCACCGCCTCATATCCCATCCCACGTTGATCCCAATTGAACGGTCGACAGAGCAATGCCAGTCAGTACGCAATTTCAGCCGTGACGCACTCCTTGTAGCAGCTGCCGAAGGCTGCGTTCGGCTGCGTAGCAGTCGTGAGTCGTCCGGCTGACGCGGTCTATCCGACGCACCGCAAGTTCTGATTTTGCGACTGCTACGCAGCCGAACGCAGCCTTCGGCAGCTGCTACAGATTTGCGACTTGGCTGACTGACATGAGTGGGGATGGATGCTCAATGCGTCGAGCAGGTCGAGCAAGTCGACCGTACTCGCGCCATCGGCAAGAGAGGTGTTGCTGGAGAGGGATAGAGAGAGGGATCTACGGTTGCAACATACCGACAGACTGCTTGGTATTTCGCGGCTTTTTCAGCGCACCCAGTACCTGGAAATCAATAACCCCATCAACACGCCGACAGTATTTGCCAGCATGTCGTAGGGCGAAGCCGTGCGTAGCGGCATCAAACCTTGCGCGGCCTCGATGAGTACACCGGTGAGCAAACACCCCACGGCGATCCAGCGGAATTTCACATTGGGAAAGGCCAGGCGGCAGCTGCACGCAAAGACCAGAAAGCCGATCCAGTGATGGAGCTTGTCTTCTTCGACGAACAGCTCCGGGATCGGCTGAGAGCGCAAACCCGCGAACAGCAGAATCGCGGTCACAGAGGCAAAGACCAGGCCCCGGAACCAGAACGGCAACTCGACCAAGCCTTTGAGCCACGTGATCATTCGGTAATTTTCTCGAAGTTGTTGTAGAACAGGTCGCTATCACGTCCGTCGGTCATGGTTTGCAGCGAGTAAGCTCGGCTCAGGCGTGCACCGCCATCGCGGGTCAGTGGCGCCCAGACGATGTTGGCCCGACGCATGGTGGAGGTACTCATCAACTCGTCGAACGGGATGGAAACATAGATCCCTTTGTCGAAGCTGCCCTCGCCATACTCCTCCTTCGACGCGCTGGTCAGCGTGACCCAGGCGCCAAACTTCACGCCGTTCTTGAACACCCGCGACAAGTCCACGGTGGTGCCCCAGTCCCGCGCCAGATAACGCCCGACACTGACCGCTGCAAGCATGTCATTGGGCAATTCAGTATAGCTGGTGACATGGCCCGTCACGGTCTTGTAGTCACGCAGGCCGAAGCCCTGATCATAGTCCCGTTGACGCACGAAGTTCAGGTCTGCACCCACCGACCAGCGTTTCCCCGTGGGTCGATACAGCACTTCGCTGCCGACGCCGGCGAACATGGATTCCAGATAGCCGCCGTAGACCATCCCGTACCAATCCCGATCCAGCTGCGCCGCATGGTTGAACTGGAACGTCGGCATCGTCACATCGGAGGTGGTCATGTATTGGCGCAGATCAGTGCGCACTCGCGGCAGCCCGCTCGGCGCATCGTAGGTGAACTTGTCGTAGTTGTTCAGCAGGTTGGCACTGAGCAAGCCGCTCCACCAGGTATTGCGGGTGAAACGGTACTCCGCGTCGGCATCGGCGGTGAACTGATAGAGCAGCCCGTCGGGACCGCCGATGTTCTGTTTGTAGCCCAGACCGAGGCCGTAACTGAACGGCTCCAGCGCCTGGGTGTAGAGCGTGGTTTCCCGGTGCGCAGTCGCTGGATTGACCTCGGTCGTACGGTGCAGATCCTTCAGCGGCTGGTCATTGTTCACGACCGCGCGGAACGTTTCCCGCGGTACGCTGGTTTCCTCGATGGACATGTCATAACGCTGATTCACCAGAGTGAACCAGTCGATGTCCTGATTGACGCTGTTATCGAGAATCCGGCTCGCCCGCCCGACGGCTTTGGACGGATAAAAATAGCGAGACTGCTCGCCATATACCATCAGCTCCGAGCCACGCTGGGTGATGCGTTTCACCTTGTAGCCGGCATTTTGCTGCAGCCGGTTGGAGACATCGGCCCAGTTGACCTGGTCAGCCGGGGTCGACGGCTCCTGCGCCGGCAACGGCTCGGCGGGAGGGTCGTACGTCTTGGTCGGTGCCTTGCGGCTGACAAAGT
This sequence comes from Pseudomonas sp. TH37, assembly GCF_016650735.1. NCBI lineage: Bacteria > Pseudomonadati > Pseudomonadota > Gammaproteobacteria > Pseudomonadales > Pseudomonadaceae > Pseudomonas > Pseudomonas sp. TH37. The sequence goes on along the minus strand of NZ_JAEKFD010000002.1, from coordinate 191,634 downwards.
TGGTGTGCAGGGTGATACCGAACATCGCCGTATTGCCACGCTCCCAACCAGCACTCAGATCGACACTGTCCGCGAGCTTGTAGACCACGCCGATGTTGATCGGCAGGTCTTGCTTGATCGAGTTGTCCAGCGGCTCATTCTTGTAATCGTTGCCCTCGTACTCGAGCTTCAGGCTCAGCGGTGCCCACGGCGTTTGATAGGCAACCCCACCAAACAACGAAGGGTGGCCTCTGAAATACGCGTTGGTATTCACGTCCCCTGCCCTGGCGACAACCGCCGAGCTCTCTGGTCGGTCGTTGAACTTGCTGCCGAAGACCGCCAGCGGGTTGCTGAAATCCCCTCGATTACCCAGATAGCCCCAGGCAATGCCGAGGCTGAAATCCAGGTCGCCATAACGCTTGTTGGCGACGAAATACTCGCTGGAAAACAGCCCGGTACCGCCAATGTCCCGAGCACCGACGGCGACCTGCGGTGCCCAGTGACTTTCTTCCCAAAGCCGCGCCTTGATGTCGATGGCCTTGTCTTTGAAGCTCTGATCGCCGCTCAACTCTTCGGTGCCGTACCTGCGGTTGGTGATCGCAGTGTAACGAAACGAGCCTTCCAGCCAATCAAACGGCTGCAGGGAAAAAGCATAGCGGGTGTAAGGATCTGTACGACTGGCCGTAGCGCTCAACTCTCCCGCGGGGGCCATGCGCGCGGTGGGCGTTTGTAATAGACCGACGCCACCAAAATCACTTTGGGTATAACGCGGTTCACCGTGAACCATTCCGCAGGGCAGGATCAATACAGCAGCAAAACGTAACGTCAACGGGCACTTCAAGGGGCCACCTCAGCCAAGGGTTGAGTGGCGAGAAACTCGGCCAGTTGTTGATTGAGCTCTGGGGTCGGCATCTCGAGGTCATCGCTCCTGATCGGCACCAGGATCCTGCTGCCAGGAGCAGCCACGATGCCATCCTCGCGATTCCATGCCGCCACACCCACGCGCCTGACCTGGCCGTCGGGCTGGATCAGCCACAGGTAATCGCGCTCGGCGTCGTCGAGGATGGGGCAGTCCTGCGCGTAAGCACGGACTTCCTGCAGGGCGCGGTAAGGCACATGACAGGGCTGCGCGACTGCCCCGAGGACTTCCACGGTGGACGGCCGCGCGGGATAAACAAGACGGTCACCATCATCCAGCAATGCGTTGCGAGCGAAGCCCACTTCCACGGCGATCGGGTCGAGCACTGCAACCTGGCGCCCAGTGACCGGCAGTCGCTCGATCTGCTCATACAGGCGCGCACTCAAATCTGCTCGCGTGCCCTTGCCATCCAGCAAGGCACCCCGCTGCAGAAGTTTCAGATCGAACAGGACGCCTGCCTTCAAACGTGCTTGCTGATCCTCCAGCGAGCGGTGCAGCCATGCTGCACCCAGCCAGTAACTTTCGGCGTTGGGTTGGGCGCCTCGAATGACGTCCATCAAACGTGCACCGGGCTTGACGTCGATGGGACCGGGGCTGCGCACATCACCGCTGACTGTCACGGCTGCCTGGCTCACGCCCGGCCCCATCAAGAACAAGCCCAGCAACACAAGGTTCGAACACTTCACCGGGCAGCCCCCCGATCAGGGCGTACCTGCACGATTTTCAGGAATAGCTGCGGCGTCAGGTGCTGCTCGCTGCGCAGGATGAAACCGTCCTGGGGGTCGATCCAGAAGCGGTTGGTGGCGCGAAAATTCAGGGTGGGTACATCCACCTGCTCGTCGATGCGCAGCAAGGCGTAATCCTTGTCCAGAATGCGAATGGTCTCGATATCGTGGGTGCTGAAACGGCTGTTGACGGCGATACCGATACGGTTGCCGTCATAGATGTCGATCCAGCGCGTGCTGGTATAGCCGTTGGGTAAATGCTGAAGGCCGCGTTTGAACGGCGACTCATCATTGAAGCGAGTGCCATCCAGTGAAACGCCCAGCCCCACGGTGCGTACCACGAGACCGTCGCGCATCATCAGTACTTGCTTGCCAGAAGCGACCCAGAACTGCAGGCCGCCCTGCCGGCGAGCCATGGCCATCACCCCCTCGCTGGAGGTAGTGGTGACAAGGATCTGCGGATACGGCACGGCGTCGACCTGAGCGCGGGTCAAGTTGATGGAGGCAGGTCCTGTGACGGAGGATTCCAGGGTGTCCCAGGAGGCCCTCATCAACGGGTTACACCCGCACAGCAAGAGCGCCATCGTCAGACAGGCACAGGTAGGCAAAATTTTCACGGCGGGATAGAGCCTTATCTGCTGTTGGCTTCGCTGAGGTCGTTAACCGAGCTGGCACCGGTCCCGAGGACACTGGCGGTAGGCAGAAGCTGGGTGATCAAACGGTTCCAGCGCGTCACGCCGGCCGGGCCGACATAGACGATGTCTTGCGGTTGCAAGTCGAAACGGGTGGCCAGCACCAAAGCGGAAGGCGATTCTGCATCGAGCTGGAATACCTTGGCCGGTTCGGTTTCCAGGTTATCCGCACCGCGAATCACGTACACCGCGTTGCCATTGGAGGTGGTCTGGTTCAAGCCCCCCACAGTGCCCAGGGCATCGGTCAGGTTGATCGATTTGCTCTTGAAGCTCAGCGCGCGGGGCTGATTGACCTCACCCATGACATAGATCCGCTTGAGATCGTTGTAAGGCAGGTACAGTCGGTCGCCACCCTTGAGGTAGACGCCCTGCAGCTGCGAGTCCTGGCGATTGAGGGTGTCCAGATCCAGCTTGTACTCGCGCCCGTCGCGGGTCAGCGTCAGGCCTGACAGGTCTGCATTCGTCGGGTCCACACCGGCCGCGCCAATGGCCTCCACCACACTCAACGGGGTGGTGGTGATCGGCTGCTGGCCGGCTTTGATCACCGCACCGGAAATCACCACGGTCTGGCTGGCGAAGCGCAATACGCTGACGTCGACCTGAGGGCTTTCGACAAATTGCGACAAGCGCTCGGCGATAAAAGCTCGCAACTCTTCGATGGTTTTACCGGCCGCCGGAATATTACCGATGTAGGGATAAAACAGCGTGCCGTCCGGACGAACCAGGCGACCGTTGGCATCGATTTGCTGTTGCGGCCCGGAAGGCGCCGTCAACTCCGGGTGATCCCAGACCGTAATAAACAACAGGTCGTTGGCACCCACGCGATAACCGCCCGAAGTATAAGACAACAACTCCGAGGGGACCGATTCGCGTACGCGTGTGGCGGCATCCATGGCAATCAATTTAGGGGTGATGGGAATAAGTTCCACACGGCTACTCTCCGGAGAGCCGTCACTCACCATTTGACTGGTGTCCATGTGTTGACCAGGCGAAAACATACAGCCGGACAAGCTGATACTTGCCAGCATAACAACAGAAAACCTACGGATCATAATGGCACTACGCTAGTCGAGGGCAAGTCTAAAACAAGATCACCCAGAAAGTTCTGAGTGATCTTGTACAACACACTTCGCGGGGTATTAGTTGGTACCAGTAGTACCACCCGTACCGGTGGTGCCGCCCGTTCCAGAGGTACCGCCATTGGAACTGCCCCCAGAGTTTGAAGCGGCCACTGCAGCGCCGACAACAGCCGCGCCGATCACCACGGTTTCGGCGACAGTTACACCCCCGACCAGCGGGGTGTTCAACGACAGTGGCTCGCTTGTGCTCACCGTATCGCTCACCGGTTCATCCGCTGCCAACGCCGCGGTACTCATGACAGCCAGCAAGCTGGCTAAAAGTAATTTCTTCATATCAGACTCCTTCTCGATATTAAACCCTTATAGAATTCTATAATAAGGGAGCAGGGATGGAACGGAGATGAAGAGGCAATGACAACTGCAGAAAGATCTTGTCGGATCACGCACGTAGCCTCCTCAGAATCATCTCACTCGTCGATAACTTAAACCAGTGGCCAACATTCGCCAAAAAGCCTGCGCAGATCACCTGGAAACCAGGTCAGAATGCGATTTTTGCGGATTTTCGAGGGAATTTGCCTGGCGTTAGCCGTTTTTCAACGCTCATCGTTGAGCGCGAACCTTCCAGCGCGCTGAGGCATTGTTAATAATGGTCAGCATTATCCGGGCTCTTGACCACTGGACTTGTTCATTCCAGGACACGGACCAAGTATGGAAGAGGGACTATGGCGCTTTCAGTGGCCTGGACAGCTTTAAATGACTGGCCTTACCGACAGCCCACGACCTATACCATAATAGTCGAATCCATTGGCTTTCATGCGGTGAGGATCAAATATGTTACGGCCGTCAAATATGACAGGAGTACTCAGTTTGTCCTTTATCAAGTCCAGGTCAGGGGCTTTGAATTCGCGCCATTCTGTCACAATGATTAAAGCATCAGCGCCTTGAAGCGCGGCTTCTTTGGTACCCATTAAAAGCAAGTCTTCTTTCATTCCATAAATTCGTTGCGTTTCGGCCATAGCTTCGGGGTCGAAGGCTTGCATTCTGGCACCAACGCTACGCAACTGCTCAATCAAGACGCGGCTGGATGCTTCTCGCATATCATCCGTATTGGGTTTGAAAGCCAAGCCCCAAATCGCAAATGTTTTTCCCTCCAACTGCCCATCGAAGTGATGTTGGATATGTTCGAATAGATGTTCCTTTTGCCGTCTGTTGACTTCCTCGACAGCTGACAAAAGCGTCGCTTTATAGCCGATCGACGACGCTGTGCGCTCCAGGGCTTGTACATCTTTTGGGAAGCAGGAGCCGCCATAGCCGCAGCCAGGGTAGATAAAGTCGTAGCCAATTCTTGGATCAGAGCCAATGCCCTTACGAACGGCCTCAATGTCTGCGCCCAATCGTTCGGCGAAATTAGCCATTTCATTCATGAACGAAATTTTTGTTGCCAACAGACAGTTAGCCGCATACTTCGTCAGTTCAGCACTTCTGATGTCCATTGTGATTATTTTTTCATGGTTTCTGTTGAAAGGCTCATAGAGCTCCCTCATCCGGTCCACGGCGTAGCGACTATCACTTCCTATGATAATTCTATCGGGACGAGTACAGTCTGCTACCGCAGAACCTTCCTTCAGAAACTCGGGGTTTGAGATAACGTGAAATTCCACCTCAAGGTCCCGAGTTTTCAATACGTCGGAAACTTTCATTCTTACTTTATCTGCGGTACCGACAGGCACAGTAGACTTGTTAACAATAATTTTAGTCTCCGTCATGTGGAGCGCGATGGTCGCTGCAACGGATAACACGTATTTTATATCAGCGCTGCCATCGTCGTCTGGAGGCGTGCCCACTGCGATAAACTGGATGTCACCATGATGCACGCCGCGTGCTGCATCGGTGGTGAAATGTAAACGCCCTGCTTCATGGCATTTTTCTACGAGAGCACTTAATCCAGGCTCATAGATCGGAATAATCCCGCTCTTCAGGTTCTCGACTTTAATAGCGTCGACGTCAACACAACATACGTCATGCCCTGCATCAGCAAGTACAGCCGCTTGAACCAGGCCCACATAGCCTATTCCAAAAACAGTAACATTCATTTTAATACTCCTTTAAATGAGCTCGAGGCGGCCATAACGATCTTCAAAACGAACAATGTCATCTTCGCCAAGGTAGGAACCCGATTGAACTTCTATCAACTCAAGGGGGATTCGCCCTGGATTTTCAAGAGAGTGCACAACCCCAATGGGTATGTAGGTGGATTGGTTCTCGCTCAGTAACACCTGTTTGTCACCGATTTGCACATTTGCGGTGCCTGATACCACGATCCAGTGTTCTGCCCGATGATGGTGAAGTTGAACAGAAAGTTTATGCCCAGGTTTGACGGTGATTCGCTTCACTTGGTATCTATGACCTTGGTCTACTGAGTCATATTTTCCCCAGGGTCTATAGACTTCACGATGGCTAGCGCCCTCGACTCGATTGTTTTTAGTGAGTTCAGACACTATTTTCTTGACGTCTTGAGAGTGCTCCTTGGTCGTCACCAATATTGCGTCCGAAGTCTCGACGACAACGACATCACTTATACCTAAAACAGTGACTAGACGATGGCTGGAGTGGACATAACTGTTGGTAACGCCTTGCAGCAACACATCCCCTTGTATGCAGTTTTCATTTTCATCCTTCAGGCCCGCTTCCCAAACCGAATCCCATGCGCCAAGATCGCTCCAACTGGAGTTGAGGATAACGACTGACGCGATGTTGGTTTTTTCCATGACCGCATAATCAATTGACACATTGGGCGCGTTCACGAAGTCCACTTGATTGAGCCTTGTGAAGTCGTGATCATGCGCCGCGTTGGAGAGAGAAAGTTCTGCGGCAACAACGATGTCAGGACTCAAGCGTTCCAATTCAGATTTCATGACGGAGGCGCGGAACATAAACATTCCGCTATTCCAGAAATAATTTCCTTGAGCAAGGTAGCTTTGTGCTGTTTCCAGGTCGGGCTTTTCTACAAAAGCATCGACGTGCGCAACGCCTTCGGCAGTGTCAATTTGCGTACGGATATAGCCGTAACCAGTCTCTGGCTTAGTAGGTACAACGCCGAAAGTGACAATTCGCCCCTTGTTGACTTCCACCTTGGCCAACGCAAGGGAAGCTTTAAAAGCGTTAATGTCGGTGATGACATGGTCTGCGGCTAAAACCAAAAGGATAGGATCATCCCCGTCCTCCAAGGCAGCCAGTGTCGCGGCCGCTATAGCGGGGGCGGTATTTCGTGCAGCGGGTTCCAACAGTATTTTTTGTGGCTTTATATCCAGAGATCTGCTTTGCTCAGCCACGATGAAACGATGATCTTCATTACAAACTATGATCGGAGGACTTAAGCTCTCGCCCTCTGTAGATAGATTTTTTATTCGATCTAAAGTGGCTTGAAACAAGCTCAAATCACCGTGTAACGATATAAATTGTTTTGGCTTGAGAGATCTTGAAAGCGGCCACAGGCGCGTACCTGAGCCGCCAGATAAAATAACTGGGATCATAGCGATTACTCAATGATTAAAGGTGATGAGAGAGTGTCGACAAACAGCGAAGGTTTAAGACGTGAACGACTTTATATAATCGATCAAACGATCTCTCTCCGTGAAGTCCAGCGAACTCTCTGCGTTACTGTAATTGAGTGCTGAATCGATAGCCGAAAAAAAATCATCTTTATCATAGGCAATAAAAACAGACGGAAAGCTCGAAAAATTCTCGACAGTGTCGTACTGATGGTTATTAATGTGCTCACCACGGTTGCTATCCCGAGGCACGATAACTATTGGTTTTCCCAGTTCAAGCGAGCGAATGATATTACCCATGCCCGCATGAGAGACGACGACTGCTGAGGTGTTGAAGTTTTTGGAAAACAGAGGTTCGGCTATTGTCTTGAACGCGGTAATGCGGCCCAAGTCCTTTTCGTTATCGCCGACTTGGGCAACAATAGGGACATGAGGGTTTGCATGACTCCATTCACTTAAATAGCTGAGCATTCTCTCAAACGGTGCTTGAGTGCCAACGCTGCAGAATATCATTTATACAATCCTCCCTTTATATTGAGCCCTGCTGTTTTCCGAAAGAGTGGGCCACTGCGTGAGCAATTCATCTACAAAGTAAGAAGCGATTCTGCCGGACAGAGAGATTTTCTTGGGGTTCGCAATACTATCAATCCAGAGCGTTTTTTTTCCCATGATCTTTGCGGTGATCAAACCCAGCAGACCCGGTGCCGCACCCGTAGAGATGACGTATTTTGCTTTGCTGTGGTAAACGATATTGAAGATCTGATAGAAGCCCTTAATAATCTTCAAGGGTTCATTTCTATTAAAGTCTGGGACTTTAACAAAATCGTGAAGTGGATACTGTGAGTGAACGCTGATATCGACGGTGGCAATGTTAACCTTTTGGCCGTCAAAAGCAGGAAGCAGTTTGCTCATCTGTACCCAGTGCCCACCTCCGGAACAAATCAGTAAAACATCATACGATTGACTCATGACGGTTCCCTTCCTGTCAGGATTAATAGACATCATTAGATAATAACGGCTGTTCTTAATAACTCCGCCTGGCCCTTCCAGCGTGTTATTCGCTTGGCTTTTAACTGGGCTGATTTTTCTTTATAGAGTTCTTCATTTTCGATGAGTTGAGATACCCCGAATTTTATTGACAGGGGGTCTAATGTCTCAACAAATACGGCCGCGTCCGAAAACAATGAGCGCAGTACCGTCGTGTTCGAGAGTGCCATCGGCCTGCCGGCACTGACCGCTTCGTTGGCCACACTCAATTGAACATTGTTGCGCGTTGTCAGACCGAGAACGACATTCGCGTTACACAATAGTTGTTCAAAAATCAATTTGCTCAGAAAACCCGTAAGCTTGATATTGGCTGGCATTGACTCTATGAGCGCCTCCGACAACTTGCCCTCATGCTTCCCTGTGATAAGAAAGTTTATATGAGGCATCTCCCTGGCTGCATTAATAACGACTTCTATCGGTTCGTCGATATCAAAAGAACAAGGGAAAAGCACATAGGGGGTCTGATGATCACTGGCGGGCGAGGCTTTAAAATCACACGGCAAATCTTCCAGGATGAAAATGTTTTCTGCGTTAACGCCTGCGTGAGATAACTCTTCTTTGACTTTGAAGTTGTGGACTACAACAGCATCGATTTTGTTGAGTAAAGACACCGTCCCCGGGAAAGTTAGCCACTGTTTGCGCAACAGGCTATTGTGTGCGTCAGCGATAATCTTGAGGCGTCTGTTCACCAAAAACTTGTAGGCCAATGCTATGTGCAACACAGGGCTCGGGGGCAGCTGGACCCAAACAACCTCAGGTGCATTGACGAAAAGCGCTTTGATCGTCTTAAAAGACTTAATCAAATAGTCCAATGGTCGTGTATATTTTTTTTTGAATCTGTTTGGGAGGTGCAGAATGTCATACGCCCAATATTGTTTCATTGTGTCGGCGCGTCGTTGATAGCCAACCCATGCGATCATTAATGATTTCACTTCAGAATCCTGCATAAAGGATAGTCGGGAAAATTGAGTGCATTACAATGCAAACCAAACAGGGAAGTCGGCGCTGTACAGAATGTTTTGATTTCTGAACCGAATATGTTTAGCCGGGTTTCCTCCCGCGATCGAATACTCTTCGACATTGCGCGTGACAACGCTGCCGGGATAAATAACCGCACCTTTTCCTATTGTGACTCCTGGCATTATCATCACATTGGGAAAGATCCACGCGTTATCTCCAATGACAACTGGCTTCCCGACTGTATTACTCATGGGGTCATCGATATCGTGCCCCAGTGTATAAATTTTTGTGTTGTGGGAGATATTGACGTTGTCGCCGATGCTGATTCCAGCCCTATTGTCCATGTAGCAGTTGTAATTTACTGTGCAGTTCTTTCCTATTGAGAATTTGCCAAATGAAAAAAAAATGACCCTTCTATGGACAGTAGTTTTGGTGCCAATGCGGCATCCCGTTGCCCTTAGCAGTGAACGTCTCAAGTTGAAAAAGAAAGCCAGGCTAAGCGCCGTATTAAATAAGGCAACCACTACCTTCTTGGTATTAAGCTTCAAGTTCTTCATCTAGTTACCTGCGCCCTGCCCTGATGTATTAGCGATGCGACGTGAACTCATCACGAAATTCCTGAACCGAATATTGGTACTGGCAGGTGTAGCGAAAGATGCGTTGTTTCCACCGAAGAAAGTAGAGAACAGCAAACCATCGATCGTTAAGTTTTTAGTGTCTCTAAATATCAGCCCGGTTTCAGAGTGCACCAGTTTTCTATCGTACCAAATAGAAATCACGCCATCGGCTTGACCCGGAGTATTTAATTTTACGAGTTGCTCTAATACGTGCCATCGCCCGACACTAAAGGTCCAGGAGCCCAAGCCTATTGCTGTCCCCCATGTTTTGCTGGTGGGTAAATAGGCATAGATTGCGCCAACGCCATTTTCTTTCCATATGTAGCGAGTGGAAAAACCATCATGGCCGTTAGGTATTTTCCCTCCTGTATTGCCTGTGCCGCCGTAGAGACCCGGAAGTTTTCCGCCTTTTACAAAATCAAAGTTTTTATCGAATTTCAATTCATAAGTAAGAATCAGGCATTCTCTACCCGATTGCTTGAGCCTGGATTTGAATTCAATTCCCCCGTAGGGTAAACCCAACCGGACCATCGAGCCTGGATCGTACGACCCGGCGGGATAATGTACCTTGATGTCTTTGATTTCGTTGCTGTAGGCTTTGTTGGTTAAATTAGCGCTGCCTTTTATACTTTCCTGTACTTGGGCTTTACCCTGACGACTGGTAAACGTCTGTGAAACATCTGGAAGTGACGGATAGATGTTTTCAATGTTTTGCTCGCAGCTGTCGTTTACGTCTGACGCACCGCTCGTAGCCACATGCAGAGAAAAAGCTAAAGCGAGTAGCGTCGAGCCTTTTGTTTTCACGTCAGTTGCCCCTCGAATCTTATTTGTTATCGACCCACTTCAAAAAATCATCGACAGCATTTTGTGCGATGGATGATCTCTGTGAAATCTCTTGCTTGAGGTGCTCTGCCATTTGCTCTTTGGATTGTCTGAATTCGCTAATGGTCGCCATGATCAGGTTATGGTCAGGAGCGCTGACCAGTTTGGTGCCACGCGGAAGCATTTCATGGACTTTTTTCAGTTTGTTTTCGATTTCAACAGCGATGGTTGGATAACCTAAAGAGGCAGGCAGAAGCACGCCGTGCGCCCTGGCGCTGATAATGACATCGGATTCAACTATCAATTTCGCCATGAACGTCTCTGGCGTGTCGATTGCGGCATCCCAGCACAACCATTCAAACGTGTGGTGCTTATCGATAAGATGCTGGTCACGTTCTTTATAAAGTGATACTAGACGAACCTGTTCACCACGTTTGGACAGTTCATGAGCGGCCTGAACCATTGCCTCGATGAATTTTTGTCCATTCACGTCATGCGGCCAATCGCGCAGGATAAAGGATAGGTATTTGTTTTTATTTGCGCTGTTTATGTTCAGATCTTTGCTGGAGATCCACAGATCGGAAAGTAGGGTCGGGTCCGTGTACACATCCACATCTGATTTTCCAAACGCATTGCAATGCTTTTGGCTTGTTCCGTCCCTGACGGAAATATAGTCACAACGATTAATGACACTGACTGCGCGAGTCAGCTGCTTGCCACCACCATCAAATGGGCCTAAACCGATACAGAATGCAGCAAGACGACGATGGAAAAAAATCTTGTCGATGCCGCCGCGCATCCCTACATACAAACGTAACAGTGTGGATTTTAAATCGGTTTGGGCTTTTACACTCTTATAAAGCTTTGACGCTTTAAGCGAAAGAGTGGAGGCTTTCTTGGCCGGAGGAATGAACGAGAAAAACTGACCGCCGCCGCCCAAAACAACCAGATCAGCTTTGACAGGTTCCTTGATATGTAACCATTTTATGCGCGGGTTAAAATTCTTGGCGACATCCGGATGGTCGACACCCACTGCAATGTCCGACTCTTTGAATCTCTTTTTCAGAATATTGATGACGCACAACATTAGTATGTCATCACCTAGATTACCAGGACCGTAAGCACCACGGATATAAACTTTACTGGAATTCATGCTGGGTTTCCAATTTCTACGGGTTCATTGAACATAGTATTCAAGGTAAACGTTGTTGCAACAATGTATATAAAGATCATGACCACTATCATCAATCGATACAGGGCGCTTTCAATATATGTGCTCGAAATGAAACTGACAAAAGGCAACGTCCACAAAATCAGAATTCTAGGGGAGACGAGTAATTCCAAGGGCAGTATTTTTTTGTATACGAAATAGGGCAGGCCAAGCAGAAAGTGTATTAATTGCGAGCCAATGAATGCTTTTGCAATGCCGACGGCGCCCTCCTCCCTCAGAAGCAAAGCTCCGGATATGAACAATACACCCCATAGAATATTACTCATGACGCTGTACCACGCCAAATCCATCACGATCATTTTTCTTGAGATACCGGATTTAAAGGCACTTAGCAGCGACCCCAGAATGACCAGAATCAACGTTACTTCAAAGTCCCGGCCAAGGAAGCTGTCCCCATAGAGTTTTGCCAGCAGTTCGGGGAACATGATGACCGGCTGTATAACAATCAATACGACTAACCAGCCGGATAGAAAGTTCAAGGCGTCTAGCTTCCGGCTTTTACCTCCCAGGGTTGCGGCTAGCATCGGGACAAGCACGGAACCTAATACCACGGAGACATGTGAGAATATTGCATTCCATTGCATGGCGGCTGCGTACATTCCTAACGCGGCGAGTCCGTTACTTGTTTCTGCCAACAATTTATTCGCGAGCCAATTCATCGGGGCGACCATCAGGCCTGTCAGCAAGACCGGGAGCCCGACCGAAAGAACGGTATGCTTTTCAGTCATTACACCTTTGAAACTGAGTGTAGTGTTCTTTGCCTTTAGTGTTTTCCAGCACGCGAGTGCGCTAAAAAACACAATTAACAGTTGAGAGCATGCCAGTCCCAGCAAGGCGCCATTGAGTCTGAATTTTGTCGTCAGGAAGTAAGTCCCCGGGATCGCGACGATGGCGATAATTCCATTGATCGTTGCAATAGACCGATATTGCCCCCAACCGGTTAAACACCCTTGGGTCCATCCAGACAAAATGATGAAGGTGATGGTACTCAATACAATCAGTGATACATATTTCAGATTGTCGGAGCCAAGAATGATGTTAGAGAAGAAAAGCGGAAAAAACAGAGCGATACCAATGATCATGGCGCTGAAAGATAAGGCAAATATCAGCGTTAGAGCGATACCTCTGCCCGTTTTTTCTGGGGAAGTCTCTTTAAATTGACCAATATGTTTAGCCGTCGCCGTCGTTGTGGCTTGGGCTGCGACATTGGCGAGCATCACAATGGCGCTTTGTATCAGGCCATACTCTCCAAATGATTGTGCACCCAGTACTCTGGCGACCAGGATGCCGGTAATGACAACCGAGACTTTCGTGGCCACGGCTGAAATGAAACTCCATGCAGTACTGGACACGAACTTTTTCAACAGTGCGTTGTTCATCTGGCTTTAACCTGAAAGGATGGGGCTATCAGCGGTTGATGAAATGTCAGCATTTTTTTACGTTGCCTGCCGGCGTGCTCCGCGACGACGCGTAAAATGATGGCGCTATAAGCGATTCCGATAGCGTACGGCTGATAAGGCGTGGCCGATACGATGAACATCAGCGCCAGAAAGGTGGCTATTGATACCGCAACCCGGGTTTTTAAGTGATGGGTAATGGACGTAGTGAATACAAATAGCAAGTACAAGCCGATGACCCCGTATTTAACAAAATACGTTAAGTAAGCACTGTCGATATTCGAGTTTTTGTCATCGAGACCACGGTATTCAAACCAGGGGATTTCAAAAGGAGTTCCGGCTCCTAGACCAACGAAGTAGTGCATGGGATTCATGTTGCGTATCAAGTCCAGCGCAGGGCTGAAGCGAGTGGTTAGCTGAACCGCCAGGCCTTCAGATGATAAACCGTCATTGATTCGATCAGCACCGATCATGTTGCTGACCCCAATGAAGGCCAGTAGCACGACTGAACCTAATAGTATGACGCCTATCATTCGAGCAGGCTTTGTATATTGGTGGATGATGACAGCTGCAAAAACAGAAACGAAAATGAATCTTGAATTGGCGATAAACAAACAGATGAATGAAGTCATCAAACAGATTCTCGCCAGCTTCTTTTTGTTCTCAAATACCCCAGGATCTATGAAGTAGTATATTAAATATGCAACGGCTGCATACGTGCCACCATCCAGGTACCTGTAGGCGTTTTCTTCATAGTAGACGTCTTGAAAACTGTACAGCCCCAATCGTAACCAAGCGATATCCAGTATATTGAAAGCTGTCATCGCAATTAATATTTTCAGTACCGTTTGCAGCGTCAAGGTTTTTGCTGCAAGGGTGGCGATGTTCGTGAGCACTATAAATGACAGGATCATTATAAAAGGTCGGATGTCTTTCAATAAGTACTTATTCGGGGACCCTATCAGGCCGCACGCGAGTAGTACCACATAGAGCCCACAGCCAAAAAGAAGGCCGGCGGGCACTGTTAATTGAAGTTTTTGTGCCACGACCTGTCTTGTCAGCAATGCACTCAGTGCACCGGCTATATAGAAATCAAAAAAATAGAGGCCTTTTAACGATATTATTTCGCTGTAGGAGTTCCCGGTGGGGATGACAGATAGCATGATGCCCAAAAATACAATTGAGTATTTTGGGGTTTTTACTGCAAGCAAACCCGCTGACAGGGCGATAAGCGATAACAGGTAGAACATGGTTTGGTATTCTTTATGCTGATGTTGTCATTTGACACGCTACCGCCCCAGGATTTTTCGTCATCTTCCTCAGGACGTGGTGTTTCCATGAAATATCGGTTTGATCATGCCTATTGGCATGATCCCGCGTAGCAATAACGACAAGCACTCAAGAACAACAGCAACGCCGTCAAAAATCTGAATTTATGACGCGACCCGTTCAACACTCATCAATTTTTGTCGGAGGCGTAGGCATAGTGGTAATAACCATAATCACTGTACCCGTATTTATTGGAGGCCTTTTTCTCCACGCCGTTAAAAATCGCACCTTTAATGGAAACGCCATTCTGGGAGAACCGGCGGACCGTCAACTCGATTTCTTTCGCCGGGTTCAGTCCGTAGCGCGTCACAATCAGGTTGGTCCCGGACAAGCGCCCGACAATCGCCGCGTCTGTCACTGCCAATATCGGCGGCGTATCGAGAATCACCAGATCGTATAGCTCGCTCGCCTGCTCCAATAGCGCGCTGAAATTGGCGTGCATCAGTAACTCGGAAGGATTGGGCGGGATTTGGCCTCGACTGACAAAATCGAAGTTGTCGATTTGGGTCTTATGGATTGCGGTGGCTACATCGCAGCGCCGGGCCAAGATATCGGAGAGCCCATTGTCTGAAGAAACATCTAACACTTTGTGCAGATAGCCTTTGCGCATGTCGACGTCGATCAACAATACCCGCAACCCGGTTTGTGCTATCACCACCGCGAGGTTAACCGACACGAAGGTTTTACCCACCTGAGGGCTAGGCCCGGAAATCATCAGGCGGTTATTGCCAGCCTCATGCATGGCGAAGTGCAGACTGGTACGCAAACTGCGCAACGCCTCGACGGCCAGATCGGTGGGATGAGTGACGGCCAGCAATGTAGAACCTGCGCCGGAACGTCCCCGTCCGCGAGAGACTTTGTCTTCTTCACTTTTCTGCAGAATGCTGTAAGGAATCGATGCGTAGACCGGTAACCCAAGTTGCTCGATGGCTTCCGGACTTTCCAGCCCCCGGTTAAGTGCCTTGCGTACCAGTACCAGGACAACCGCCAGGAAGCCGCCAAGAATCGTGGCGATCAATACAATCAAGATTTTTTTCGGTTTGACCGGTTTGAAAAAATTGACATCCGCGGTGTCGATCAGACGCACGTTACCGACCGTTCCCGCGCGCATCACATCCAGCTCCTGAGACTTGTTCAGCAGCTGGGTATAAATGGCAGTACCGACCTCTACATCCCGGGTCAGGCTCAGCAGTTCTTGCTGGGTGGAGGGAAGGCTCTCCACCTTGGACGCCAAACTTTTCTGCTTGCTGCTCAACTCACCAATCTGGGTCAACAATGCGCGATAGGCGGGATGTTGGCGGGTGAATTTGCGGTCCATCTCGGCTTGCTGCAACTTCAACTCCGAGATGCTGGTATCAAGCCCGACAATCTGATCGAGAATGGCTTTGGTTTCGAGCGTGATGTCCACGGATTTGCTGCGCGTCTGGTATTCATTCAAGGCATTCCCGGCTTTTTCCAGGTCCTTCTTGACCACCGGCAGTTGCTCTTTGAGAAACGCCAGGCTCTGCGCTGCCTCAGCTGAAGTGCGCTCTACGTTTTGCCGTACATAAATAGCGGCAATTTCATTGAGGGTTTTAATGGCCTGATCCGGATCTGTGCTTTCCAGCGCCAGCCCGATCATGCCCGATTCTTTTCCGCGCTCGGATACATCCAAATCCTCTTGGTAGTCGAGGATGCTGGTCAGGCGAGAATTGCGGATGATTCTGAAGCGGGTTCCAGGATTGGCGTGCATTTCTTCTATCTGAAACGCAATGCCATTTTGTTCGAAAAGTTGTCCAGCCTGGCTGGCCGCCAATACGTTGTCGTCTTCGTCCAACAGGGTGTAATGACCATTTTCACCCGCGGTCAGGGTCAACTTCTTGCCCAGTTGCGAGTCGGGAAGATCCAGTTTGAATATCTTCAGCGACTCCCCTCCCCAAGCGAAACTGTTCAACCCCAACAAGGGGTCGGCTATTTCACCGGGATTTTTATTCTGGAACCGACGAGCCAGGAACTCACCGACCACCGGGAAGTACATTGGTTGTATGACGATATCAAGTTTCAGGTTATCGACCGTTTTGCCAATCACCGCACGAGACTTGATCAGTTCGATCTCAGTCGCAGAAGGCGACTCTTTTCCCAACATGCTGCTGACATCGGAGAAACCCAACAAATCGTTCTTTTTCGCTTCGACCTGCAACAGCGCATTCGCTTGGTATACCGGGGTCGCAAGCACCGCGTACGCGACCCCAGCCACCATGAACGCACCGGTAACCGCGGCAATCAGCCATTTATGGTCGATGAGTGTTCCAAACAAGCCGAGAAGATCAATCTCGTCATTGTCGTCGTCCCGTACATTAACTACCGGTGCTTGCTGCATAAGTCGGATTCTTTGCCTGTATTACGATTCAAAAAGGAGTGGCCATCAGCGCGCCAGGCGCTGTGCCCATGCGAGTACGGCTTCTTCGATCAACGCATAAGCGTGCACAAATGCAGGTTTGCCGTGACGGTAGGGGTCGCTGATTTCGCGATCGTCTTGCCATTTGCCCAGTAGCAACACTTTGCCTCGCGCTTCAGGGGCAATATTGAGTACCCCGCTGACATGCCGTCGCTCCATCACCAGAATCAAATCCGCCTCGCTGACAGCTTGAGGCGTGAGTTGAACGGCCTCATGCCCATCGGGCTGATGACCATGCTCTTTGAGTACGGCGTGTGCCGTCGGCTCGATGGGTTTGCCCGCCAAGGCAGCAAGGCCAGCTGAGCTGACCTCGATATCGGAATGAACGAGTGCCCCGCGCAGCAGATACTCCGCGGTGGGACTGCGGCAAATATTGCCGACGCAGACAATCAAAACCCTTTTAAGCAAGATAACATTCCCCGTCTTGTCAACATTGGCGGTGACATAGCACTTGCCGAACATAAGAGCTTTAAACTACGAATGAATCCGGGTATTTATAACCCCGGTAACTGCAGCTGAAACTTTCAAACCATCAGTGCGTATTTATTACCATGA
This sequence comes from Pseudomonas sp. TH37, assembly GCF_016650735.1. Classification (NCBI taxonomy): domain Bacteria; kingdom Pseudomonadati; phylum Pseudomonadota; class Gammaproteobacteria; order Pseudomonadales; family Pseudomonadaceae; genus Pseudomonas; species Pseudomonas sp. TH37. The sequence continues at coordinate 174,294 of NZ_JAEKFD010000002.1, read as the reverse complement.
CGCTTGAACAGCCCCCAACTTTTTTTTCAGACAAAAAATAACATTTCACTCTTTGAGCACTGAAAATAACAGTTCGAGAATTTATCCAGACGATTTCTAACAATTGCCGCTTTCCCGCGACCGTTCAATCTAAATTACACCAAAATAGAGAGTAGCTAATATATAGCTGTTCCGTTAGTACATTGCCAGGGCGTCAGACATTCGGTTAGAAGTTGGGTAAGAGATGCCTTGGGCAATAACTTTGTTTACAGCGGGTTGCATCAGAAGCATGCAGTGGAACAACCAGACATGCTCGCCGACCAAGCGACCGCGCGATCTTTCTCTCTGCCTGCGCCTTGCGAGAAACATGGCGTACTGGCCTTTCGCTGCTCATGCAGCGTTGCCAACATTTTTCTCGAGTGATCGAGCCATTTAGAGCCCGCACTCTCCAGCGTTGCCGGTTCCGACAACCAGTCGAACCTTTCCTACTGCCATTAGCCATTCCATCTGTCTACTTTCAAGGACGCTTCCATGATTCGTAAATGCCTATTCCCCGCTGCCGGCTATGGGACCCGCTTTTTGCCCGCCACCAAGGCCATGCCGAAGGAGATGCTGCCGATCGTCAATAAGCCGCTGATCCAGTACGCCGTCGAGGAAGCGCGCGACGCCGGCCTGCAACATATGGCCATCGTCACCGGTCGGGGCAAACGAGCGCTGGAGGATCATTTCGATGTCAGTTTCGAGTTGGAACACCAGATTCGCGGCACCGACAAAGAGCGGTTCCTGGCCGGCACTCGTGAGCTGATCGACACCTGTACTTTTTCCTATACCCGCCAGGTGGAGATGAAGGGCCTGGGGCATGCCATCCTCAGCGGTCGTTCGCTGATAGGTGATGAGCCATTCGCCGTGGTGCTGGCCGACGACCTGTGCCTGAACCTGGAAGGCGATGGCGTACTGGCGCAAATGCTCAAGCTCTATGAGCAGTTCCGCTGCTCGATCGTAGCGATTCAGGAAGTACCCCGTGAGCAAACCCAGAAGTACGGCGTGATTGCCGGCGAGCTGATTCGCGAGGGTATTTACCGGGTCAACAGCATGGTCGAAAAGCCGCGCCCGGAAGACGCCCCGTCCAACCTGGCCATTATCGGTCGGTACATTCTGACCCCCGACATCTTCGACCTGATCGCTGACACCGAGCCTGGCAAGGGCGGTGAAATCCAGATCACCGACGCGTTGATGAAGCAGGCGCAGAACGGCTGCGTGCTGGCTTATCAATTCAAGGGACGACGCTTCGACTGCGGCGGCGCCGAAGGTTACATCGAAGCCACCAACTTCTGTTTCGAGAATCTGCATCAGAACACCTTGTGACGGCGCTGCCCCCTGACAAACGTGTGCGTTATCGAATCGATTTTTCGGTCTTTATTACCCTATGGACGAAGCCTCTATGAAGACATTGAGCGGTTTCAAGGCAGATGACAGTCGCCGCCCGTATGGCGCTGACCTTAAAAACAACCTCGCGTACCTCATCGTGCGTGCCTACGCATCGGAGCTGATCTTTCCCCGCGTGCAGAAACCGCCGGTGTTGCTGGTGGAGCGCATCGGTGCCTTCCCCTCCTCCGGGGAGATCCGCCGTCACGTCAAGGATGGTCCGGCGTTGCTGGCGAGCATCAGACAGCGTTACGCCGCCGACGCCCTCGACATCGACGAGAGCGATGGGCTGAACCTGGTCTTTACCGACTGGCGTCTGAGCTTGCGTCTTTTGGACGATGGTTGCGTGACTTGCCTGACCGTGGAAAGTCGCGGCGACAGCTCGCTCATGCAGCACAAGACCGCCGAACTGCTGAGGCAAATCGATGCTGGGAGGGAATTCGAATGAACGCGATTGCAGAGCACGCCGACAAAGCCTGGTATCTGCTTCAGTGCAAACCCAAACAGGATGAGCGCGCCGAAGAGCATTTACAGCGCCAGGGCTATGCCTGTTTTCGCTCGACCTACCGGCGTGAGCGCGTTTTGCGCGGGCAGCGTCGAGTGATCAGCGAGTCGTTGTTTCCAGGCTATCTGTTTATTCAACTGAGCCTTCAGGACAGTTGGGGCCCGCTGCGCTCGACCCGCGGTGTTTCGCGAGTCGTCGGGTTCGGCGGTCAGCCACTGCCGATCCGCGATGCGCTGATCGACGAGCTTCAGGAGCGAGACAGTCAGGCGATCGTGACAACGTTGTTGAGGCACGGAGATGCGGTGCGCATCACTGAAGGCCCGTTCTCCGATCTTGAGGCGGTGTTCCTGGCCATGGACGGCGAGGAACGGGTGCTGCTTATGATGAATTTCCTGCAGCGTGAACAGCACATCAGCTTGCCATTGGCGGGCGTTAACAAGATTTAGATCTGCCATCACGCCCACACAAAAACGCCGCTCAACAAGCGGCGTTTTTTATGAACGCAGAAAAACCTACGCCCCTTCCGAGAGATGATTCCAGTCGATCCAGCCCAAAAACCATGTCGCCAGAATCAGCAAACCGAACGCAATCCGGTACCAGGCGAACACCGCATAACTATGGTTGGCGATGAACTTGAGCAAACCGCGCACGGCAATCATCGCAAAGAGAAATGCGGCAACGAACCCCAAGGCAAACACCGGCAAGTCTGCGGACTGGAACAGGTCGCGGTACTTATAGCCCGAGTACACCGCGGCCCCCACCATCGTCGGCATCGCCAGGAAGAATGAAAACTCGGTAGCCGTCTTGCGTGACAGGCCAAACAGCAACCCGCCGATAATCGTCGAACCCGAGCGCGAAGTGCCGGGAATCATCGCCAGGCATTGTGCGCAACCGACTTTCAAGGCATCGGTCCAGCGCATCTCGTCAACGTGATCGATAACCACCACATGCTCACGTTGTTCCGCCCATAACATGATGACTCCACCTATCACCAGCGCCACGGCCACGGTGATCGGGTTGAAAAGATACTCATGGATTTTGTCGGCGAACATCACACCCAGAACAACCGCCGGCAAGAAACCGATCAATAAATTCAGAGTGAAACGTTGCGCATTACGCTGGGTTGGCAAACCGGTAGTGATCTCCAGAATCTTGCGACGAAACTCCCAGACGACCGCCAGAATTGCTCCCAATTGAATGATGATATTGAACGCCATGGCTCGCTCACCGCCGAAGTCGAGCAAGTCCGCGGCAATGATCTGATGACCCGTACTCGAGATGGGCAAGAACTCTGTGAGTCCTTCAACCAGCCCTAGAATCGATACTTGCGTGGTGGTCCAGAAGTCCATTAATCCCCCGTTAAACCCTCTCGGCTGAAAGGTCTGTTGATGATGCCGAGCATTTGATCCTGATCACGATTAAACCCGTCGGACCAGCGGAGAATTAAAGCGCACTCTCTGCCTGCTTGAGCTAAACGTTATAAAACGTCCATGTCGGAGCGCCGGGCTGGTCTCTTGCAAATGGCCTACGCTTGCGAATGAAATTGTTTTGCAGGACCGGTACTTGTGCATCGCGAATCTATGGATGCCACTCATCGTCGGATCGTTGACGTTTTGACTTTGGGCGCGCGCAATGTCCTACCCAAAAATGATCGCCCAAGAGAAAACTCCATATGGCAAAGATCACAGTACTCGCCGGTGACTTCCCGCAGGGCGACGGGGAATATCACCTTGGAACCATTACCCTCAAAACGTCCCTCAAACCCCGGCTTGGGACCAGCTTCCCGGTCTCGGAATTCAAAGACCTGAGCATTCAGAACACTGATTCCAACAAGAATATAAAGTCCGCCATAGGCTTGGGGCTCGCGGGTGCCATGTTGCTCGGTCCCGTTGGAGCCATCGCCGGTTATCTGCTCGCCGGAAAAAACACCGAGGTGACCTTTATGGCCACAATGAAAGACGGTGGAAAGCTGCTAGCGGCGACCGATAGTGACACCTACCGGGATATCTCGGCACGCGCCCTGAAAAAATCCCGAGCCGGCCGCCGAGGCCCTCTTTCCAGTTCACTTAATAACGGATCCATTCATTGATCCGCTTGCCCTGCGACTGCGAGAATGTTGCAGGGTACCCGATACAAGACATGCTCCGTGGTACTGCCCACCCACTTCTCCAGCCCCTTGCGATGCGCATTGCCCATGACGATCACATCGGCCCTGTGATGCGCAGCGAAGTCAGCCAGCGCTTTACCGGGCGGCCCTGCAACGAAGTGTTGTCGCTCGGTGGGCACGCCGTAGTGATCGGCCAACGCAATGAATGACTTGTGCAAAGACTTGCGCACATCGCTGTTGAAGCCAGGCATCGTGACTGCACCCGCGCCCGCATCGGATATATGCGTCTGCGATAGATCGTAGGCATACAGCAGATGCATTTCTGCATCGCATTGCATTGCCAATTCGTTCGCAGCCTGGATGATCAGGTCGTTGATTCCAGTGATCTGAGTCTCTGGGTGCGATGGATCGACTGCCGCCACGATCACCCGCGGAAGTGGGCAACTGACTTCGCTGACCAGATGCACAGGCACCGGACATTCGCGCAGCAAATGCCAATCCAGAGGCGTGATGAAAACGCGTTTGAGCGCCGACTCATGCTGCACGTCCTTGATAACCAGATCCGCCTGCGTTGTTGTCACGTGCTGAAGGATCTCTTGCAGCGCGTCGCGTGTGAAAAGAACCTCGGTACTCAGGTTGATCCCGCGCCCACGGATCAGATCGGCTTCATCCTTGAGCCATTTTTCGTTCTCTTGCTGACAAGCCTCACGAAACCGCGCACTGGCGTGTATCAAACCCAAGATGTTGTAGTCTTCGATGAACACCGTGATATGCAGCGCTGCGCCAGTAGCTTCGGCAAGGGCGACGGCCCGCTGCAGCGCCGGCGTGTGACGCATGGTGGGGCCGGCTATTAGAAGGAGTCGTTGATATTGGCTCATGTCACACCTCCAAACGTTCTGGGATATCTGCTAGCCCCCCAGCCTCTCGTCTGTCGCACCGCCAGCGATCTGCTATCGCCTCAATGACCTGGATCGACACAATCAATATACGCCTGGATTCGACTAACCATCCAAGGTGTGTCTCATTGCACCCAATACAATGAGACACATTCCGACGGGCAAATGTTTGACGACTAGAAGTTACTTCTTCGCATACTTCGCGCCATGCGGATCGTTAAGCTTCACCTGCATCAGCTCCCATTCACGCTGAATGATCGAGTAAGGGATAAAGATGCTGACTCTCTCAGCTCCCTTTAACCCAGGGTGAAAACTCACATCATTAAGGGTGGTGGAGAAAAAGCCGACATTGATACCGACAACACTGCCGTCATTGCCGATGACGGGACCACCCGACATCCCCTTTATCATCGGGGCATCATGGATGGCATAGCGTTCACCGCTGCCTTCATCGCTATTGATGAAAGGCGCCGGGTACACTTTGCCTTGCCCGGTGACGGTCGTCATGTAGGGGCTCGCCCCCACGGCAGTGATGTGTTCACCCACACGCGGTGCGCGCCATGACGGGTAGCGACCGTCGGCCTTGTGCTGGATGAAGACGAGGTCGCAGCCGGTGCTACAGCTGTATTCCACGTTGCGGATGAGGGGGGTGTGGCGAGTGGTGACGGCATAGTCTTCGTTCCATTGCACGGCCGAGGCCATGTACAGATAGGGCAAGGGAAAGCCCGAGAAGACGGAAAAGTATGAATCATTGGCAGGCCCCGACAAGTCGGGTTTTACCATACCGTTGCATCCTGCAAGAACAGCTCCTGTTAAAAAGTAGGTCATGATTTTAATCATGATAATCACCGACTTATAAGGAGGATTAGATTTTTATTGTGGCGAATCTCTTAGTTGTCCGGTTCTTGTAGTTTTCCTCGCAGCCTGGTCTGGTGCGTTTATTTATGGCTGAAGTTGTAAAGAATGCGTATGAATAAATTGTGCTAAGACTAATTGCTTTTCGATCCATATAACAAATTGCAAATATTTGACGCCTGAAAAATGGCAGAACCGCAAGTAAAAACTGAAATGAAAGTTACAGACTTCAAGAAACAGCCACTGTTAGAGCAATTTAACTCACGTCGGCATGCCTCGGTAACGCAATAGAAATCAATGCCGCGAAAATAACAAACGCGCTGGAAATCCATAAACACGCCCCCAGCCCGAAAGCCTGATAAACCCAGCCCGAGAGCACGGTGCCGATCAACCGTCCCATGGCGTTGGACATGTAGTAAAACCCCACGTCCAGCGATACGCCGTCTTCCTTGGCATAGGACACGATCAGGTAGCTGTGCAGCGAGGAGTTCACCGCAAACAGCGCACCAAAGACCATCAACCCACCTAACAGCACCCCCTGTTGCGACAACCCGGTGTTCAGGCCCAGAGCGATCGCCGCGGGCAGGCCAGCAAGAGCAAGCGCCCACAAAAAAGCCGCGCGACCATCAGGAACATGCCCCCGTTGCTTGCCGGTGATTCGCGGTGCGAACGATTGCACGATGCCGTAGCCGATCACCCAGGCCGCGAGGAATCCACCGACCTTCCAGAAGTCCCAGCCAAAGACGCTGCTCAAGTACACCGGCAAAGCCACGACAAACCAGACATCTCGAGCACCGAACAGAAACATCCGGGCCGCTGACAGAATGTTGATGGCTCGGCTCTTGGACAGGATGTCGCGAAACCTGGGCTTGGCTTTGGCCTTGCCCAGATCCTTTTTTAACAGAATCAAGCTGCTGACCCAGATCAGCGCCAGGACGCCCGCCATGGACAACAATGCCCCTTTGAACCCGATCAGGGCGAGCAATGCCCCGCCGAGAAAGAAACCGACACCCTTGAGTGCATTCTTCGAACCGGTGAGGATGGCTATCCATTGGTAAAGCTTGCCCTGTTGCCCGTCGGGCACTAACAGCTTGATCGAGCTTTTGGCGCTCATCTTGTTCAGGTCTTTGGCGATCCCCGACAACGCCTGCGCGCCCATCACCCAAGGAATCGTCAGCCAGGCCACTGGCACCGTCAGCATCAACAGCGCCGCAACCTGTATCCCCAGCCCGATGTTCATTGTCCGGTTCAAGCCCAATCGGGCGCCGAGATAACCGCCCACCAGGTTGGTGATCACACCAAAGAGTTCGTAGAACAGAAACAACGCCGCGATTTGCAGCGGGCTGTAGCCCAACGCGTGAAAGTGCAGCACCACCAACATGCGCAAAGCGCCGTCGGTGAGGGTGAAGGCCCAGTAATTGCCCGTCACGAGCAGGTACTGCCGCACTGACGGAGCGAGGGCTGACAACGCTTTCATCACCGCTCCTTAAACGGCCAGGCCGACCATTCTGGCCAGTTCGACGGTGCGGTTCGCGTAACCCCATTCATTGTCGTACCAGGCATAAATCTTGACCTGGGTGCCATTGATGACCATGGTCGACAACGCATCGATGATCGAGGAACGCGGGTCGGTGCGGTAGTCGATGGACACCAGCGGACGCTCCTCGAAACCGAGGATGTCTTTCAGTTCGTTCACGGACGCGTCCTTGAGGAACTGATTCACTTCTTCGACAGTGGTAACGCGCTCGACTTCAAAGACACAATCGGTCAGCGAAGCGTTGGCCAACGGTACGCGCACGGCGTGGCCATTCAGGCGCCCGCGCAGTTCCGGGAAGATTTCAGCAATGGCGGTGGCCGAGCCGGTGCTGGTCGGGATCAAACTCATGCCCGACGCACGAGCACGGCGCAGATCCTTGTGCGGCTGATCGAGGATGCTTTGAGTGTTGGTCAGGTCGTGGATGGTGGTGATCGAACCGTGGCGAATGCCCAGTTTCTCGTGGATCACCTTCACCACCGGCGCCAGACAGTTGGTGGTGCACGACGCGGCGGTGACGATGCGATGTTCCGCCGGGTTGAACAGCTGATGGTTGACGCCCATGACGATGTTCAGCGCGCCCTGCTCCTTCACCGGAGCGCTGACCACCACGCGCTTCACGCCTTGGTCGAGATAGGCCTGAAGCACCGCGACGGTCTTCATTTTGCCGCTGGCTTCAATCACCAGATCGCAGCCCGACCAATCGGTGTCGGCAATCGCCTTGTTGGCGGTAACTTTGATTCGTTTGCCGTCGATGACGATGCTGTCGCCTTCGGAGTCAGCCTGGTAATTCCAACGACCATGCACCGAGTCGAAGTTCAGCAGGTGCGCATGGGTTGCTGCGTCGCCGGCCGGATCATTGATCTGCACGAACTCAAACTCTGGCCAGCTCCAGGCTGCGCGCAGAGCGAGGCGACCGATGCGGCCAAAACCATTGATGCCCACTTTGATCGTCATGTTTCCCCCTTCAAATGGAGCGCTGATTGACACGTTTCATGAGTTCTTGCGCCGATTCCTTGCGCTCGGAATATCGATCGACCAGATAGTCCTGACGGTCGCGCAGCAGCAAGGTGAATTTCACCAACTCTTCCATCACATCCACGACACGGTCGTAGAACGGCGAAGGTTTCATCCGGCCGTTATCGTCGAACTCCATATAGGCCTTCGGCACGGAGGATTGGTTGGGAATGGTGAACATGCGCATCCAGCGCCCCAGCACCCGCAACTGATTAACTACGTTGAACGACTGCGAGCCACCGCACACTTGCATCACGGCGAGGGTCTTGCCCTGGGTCGGGCGTACGGCGCCCATCGCGAGTGGCACCCAGTCGATCTGCGCCTTGAAGACCGCGCTCATCGAACCGTGACGTTCTGGTGAACACCAGACCTGCCCTTCCGACCACATCATCAACTCGCGCAGTTCCTGCACCCGTGGGTGATCGTCGCCAGCGTCATCAGGCAGCGGCAAACCAGAAGGATTGAACACCCGCGTCTCGGCACCGAAGTGCTGTAGCAATCGGGCGGCCTCCTCGACCAGCAAGCGACTGAAGGAACGCTCACGGGTCGATCCGTACAGCAGCAAAATGCGCGGCTTGTGGCTGGAGGTTTGTTCGATGCCGAGCTTGTCGGTCGACGGGAGATCAACCAGTTCGGTATCGAGTTGGGGCATGTGGTCATCGTGCATGGTCATTGTCCTGCGCAATAGCGCTTCTGGAATCATCGAACCGGACAACAGGCAGCTGCCCGTTCGGGACGGTCACCCATTTCTTCAAGGCGTTTGGCATCAGGGCTCAACCAGTGGCCGTTGGATTCGAGCACCACGGTCAGCACCTGATGCACCCAGCCCGGCAGATCCGGGTGCAGTCGGTAATAAACCCATTGGCCCTGCCGACGGTCCGAGAGCAATCCGCACGTACGCAATTGCGCCAGGTGCCTGGAGACTTTGGGCTGGCTCTCATTCAACGCACAGGTCAGCTCGCAGACGCACAGCTCACCCTCACGGGCGATGAGCAGCATCATGCGGACCCGATTGTCGTCAGCCAGGCATTTGAAAACAGTGGTCGGCGTCAGTTGGTCAGCCATTGGATTTCTCTGCGTTGGGTGTTCACGCATCAAAGGTGAATACAGACATATTCGTTTTTCCGAATATACGTTTCCCCGCATGTATGGGTCAACGGCAAATGTGTCGATTCTGTATGTGAATGATATTTATTTACTTACAAAAGGTAATCGTTATCATTAGCGCAATAACTAAAAAAGGAGCTCATGGTGGCTTTACCGCGCATTTACCCCGCCTCTCTCTCACTGCTGGGGCTTTTTGCAGTACCTGATTTGCAAGCAGAAACCCAATCGGCATTGGCCCTGCCTGCAACCGCTGTGACCAGTGATTACAGCGAGCAGAACTACAAGCCAACCGACAGCCGCAGTGCGCTGAAGATCGACGCCCCGCTGCGGGATATCCCGCAAACGGTGAACGTGATCCCCCAGAGCGTGATCAAGGATCAGGGCGCGCAGTCGATGGAAGACGTGTTGAAGAACGTCCCCGGTGTCGGCCTTTCCAATGGCGATGGCCAGCGCGACCAGGTCACCATTCGCGGCTTCAGTGCCATCGGCGACATGTACGTCGACGGCGTTCGTGACGACGCGCTGTACTTCCGCGATCTGTCCAACGTCGAGCGCGTGGAAGTGATCAAGGGGCCGGCAGCGGTGCTCTATGGCCGTGGTTCATCCGGTGGCCTGATCAATAGCATCAGCAAGAAACCCAACTTCACTCCCAAACAGGAAGTAGGTGTCAGCTTCGACAGCGAGGGTAAAAAGCGCACGCAGTTCGACGCCAGCTGGGCCGATCAGCAGCAAAACGACAAGGCATTCCGGGTGACCGGTGCGCTGGAGAACAGCGACACCTTCCGCGATGACGGCTATATCGATCGCAAGGCCATTGCGCCTTCGGCCTACTTCAAGCTCTCCGACGATCTTGAGCTGAACCTGGGGGCGACGTACCTCTACGACAAACGCTTGATCGACTTCGGTATTCCCGCGCGGGGCGATCGCCCGGTCGATGTCGATCGGGACAAGCGCTTCGGTTCCGCCGACCCGGATGACGATTACACCCGCAGCGAAGTGTTTTCGTTCACGGCTGGCGTCGACTACCGCATCAACGACGACTTCACCCTGAGCAACACCAGCCGCTACTACCACTACGATCTGGATCGCAACAACACACTCGCCGACTCCAGCCCGACACGTTTCGTCACCGCGCCCAACGGCGAGCTGTTGGTAAAGCTCAATCGCGGCAATGTGCAGCGCAAGGAAGACGGCTGGTTCAACCAGACCGAACTGAAGCAACAGACCACGCTCGCGGGGATGAACCACAACCTGCTCTATGGCGTGGAACTGGGACGTCAGATCAAGGATCAATCGGTCTTCAGCCAGAACAACGTAGCGCGGGTCCCGGTGTACCGCGATGGCTTGGTCGACGTACCGTTCCAGGCCAACCGACAAACCGCCAAGGGCACCACTACCCAGGACACGGCCGGTTTCTATGTCCAGGATCTGATTGAACTGACCCCGCAATGGAAAGCACTGCTGGGTGTGCGCTATGACGTGTTCGACCAGGAATATTCGGATGACCTGACGCGTGCCACCATGTCCCGAACCGACAACACCTGGAGCCCGCGCGCAGGCCTGGTCTATCAGCCTGATCAGGTTCAGTCCTACTACATTTCGGTGAGTCGTTCTTATCAACCCTCCTCCGAAGTCTTCGCCCTGAGCACTACAAACCAGGACCTTGAGCCGGAGCAAACCACCAACTTCGAGATCGGTGGCAAGTGGGACCTGCTCGACAATCGCCTGGCGTTGACGGCGGCGCTGTTCCGTCTGGAACGCACCAACATGAAAACGACCGATCCGGCGAACCCGACCAAACTGGTCCTGTCGGGCGAGCAGCGCACCGACGGTCTTGAATTGACCGCCAGCGGGCAGTTGAGTGACAAGTGGCAGGTCTATGCCGGCTATGCCTATCTGGACGCCGAGATCATCAAGTCCAACAACCGAACCAACGGCGTTGCCAACGAAGGCCAGACACCAACCCTGACCCCGCGTCACAGTGCCAACCTCTGGCTGGTGCGCTCGCTGACCAATACCTGGCGCGTAGGCATGGGGGCGAACTATGTCGACGATCGTTACACCGCCCTGGACAACCAGGTGGTCATGCCCGCTTACACCACTGTGGACGCGGCGTTGCTCTACAACTTGCCGAAATGGGACATGGCGCTGCGCTTGCGCAACGTCTTCGACAAGGACTATTACGCCTCGGCCCATGGCTCGGTGGACCTGATCACCCCCGGAGCACCACGGACTCTGGAGCTGAGCACCAACTACCGGTTCTGAGTGGAAACCTGAAATCAAATGCCGCAATGCCGGCCCGTTAAGATGCAAAACCTGTGGGAGCGGGCTTGCCCGCGAAAGCGGTGTGTCAGACGACATCAATGTTGACTGTGCCACCGTCTTCGCGGGCAAGCCCGCTCCCACAGGGATTTGCGTCTTAACTGATTAGAATTAACGCCCTGCATTCCTAGGCGTTTGTTTGCAACCCGCAACATCGTGACAGCGATCAAAAGCTCAACTAACCTTCAGCGCGCAGAGAGTGATTGAGAATCTCTCGCGTTGTCAGACAACAACAACATATCGAGGAAAACCCATGCGTAAACTTCTGTTGCTCTCCCTTCTTGCCGCCTCCCCCTTGGCTTTCGCCAGTACTCAATGCACCACAGCCGACAAAGCCCAATGGCAGGACCAGGCCAAGTTTCAGGAAGACCTCAAGGCCAAGGGCTACAACATCAAGAAGTTCAAAGTCACGAGCGGCAATTGCTACGAGATCTACGGCTGGGACAAAGACAAGCGCAAAGTCGAGATCTACTTTGACCCGGTCACCGGCAAGGTCGTGAAAGAAGAAATCGAATAGGCCCTCTGTGAAAGCTGAAACCCTGCGCCTCTGGGACCCCCTCGTACGCGTTTGCCACTGGTCCCTGGTGGTTGTCTTCATCAGCGACTACTTCCTCAATGAGGAGGGCGACGGCTGGCATCGCTGGCTCGGCTATTACGCCGTGGCTGTCGTGCTGGTGCGTTTGGTGTGGGGGTTCATCGGCCCACCATCGGCGCGCTGGTCAGACTTCTGGCCGACTCCGACGCGGGTCGTTCAGCATGGCCGGGCGCTGTTTTCCGGCAAGGGCTATCACCGCATGGGGCATTCGCCCATCGGTGCACTGGTGATGGTCCTCATGCTGCTGTTGATGACCGGCCTGGGCATCAGCGGTTTTTTGATGGAAGAAGTGGACTATTTCTGGGGCGAAGACTGGCTACGTGATGTGCATGAGGTTATGGCCAACGTGCTGCTCGCGCTGGTTTGCGTGCATATCGTCGCAGCGTTGGTGGAAAGCCTGCGCTTGCGTGAAAACCTGCCTCTGTCGATGATCACGGGCCATCGACGTAAGCGCTAGCTCTCAAAACTCCTGATACCGCACATTGCCCTCTCCCTCGCGGGAAAGGGCAAGCGCCAACCCTATGTGTGATGAATTTCCCGATCCTTGGTTTCCGGCAGGAAGAACGTGCCAAGAATGGCCGTCATCACGGCGATGACGATGGGGTACCACAGCCCGTAGTAGATATCCCCCGTGGCCGCGACCATGGCGAATGCCACCGTGGGTAGAAAGCCGCCGAACCAGCCGTTGCCGATGTGATACGGCAGCGACATCGAGGTGTAGCGAATGCGCGCCGGGAAGAGTTCCACCAGCCAGGCGGCGATCGGGCCGTAGACCATGGTGACGTAGATCACCAGGATGGTCAGGAGTAACAACACCATCGGGTAATTGGTCTTCGCCGGGTCGGCCTTCTCGGGGTAACCGGCGTCCTTGAGGGCGGTACCGAGGGTAGCGACGAAGGCATCGTTGCGGGCCTTGAAGTCCGCGGCCGGCATGCCGGTGCCCTCGAAGCTCGGGATCACCTTGTCGCCGATGCGCACCTGCGCCACAGCGCCCGGTTCGGCCTTTTCGTTTTTGTAGGGGATAGCCTTCTTCGCCAGCAGGGTCTTGGCAAGGTCGCAGGAGCTGGTGAATTTGGCCTTGCCCACCGGGTCGAACTGGAACGAGCACTTACTCTGATCGGCGATCACCGTGACCGGATTCTTCTCCTGCGCGGCGAATACGTCGGGGTTACCGTATTGGGTCAACGCATGGAAAATCGGGAAGTAGGTCAGCGCCGCGAGGATGCAGCCCGCCATGATGATTCCCTTACGGCCGATGCGGTCGGACAGGCTGCCGAATACGATGAAGAATGGCGTGCCGATCAGCAGCGAGCCGGCAATCAGATAGTTGGCGGTCTGCGGGTCGATCTTCAGCGTCTGCAGCAGGAAAAACAGCGCATAGAACTGTCCGGTGTACCAGACCACCGCCTGCCCAGCGGTACCGCCAAGCAGCGCCATGATCACTATCTTGAGGTTTTCCCAGCGGGCGAAGGATTCGGTCAGCGGCGCCTTGGACGACTTGCCTTCTTCCTTCATCTTCAAGAACACCGGTGACTCGCTGAGTTGCAAGCGGATGTACACCGAGACGATCAGCAGCAGGATCGACAGCAGGAAGGGAATCCGCCAGCCCCAGGCCTCGAAGGCTTCGGTGCCGAGAATGGTTCGGCAGGCGAGGATCACCAGCAGCGAAAGAAACAGGCCGAGGGTCGCGGTGGTCTGGATCCACGAGGTGAAGTAGCCGCGCTTGCCTTTGGGCGCATGTTCGGCCACGTAGGTCGCCGCGCCGCCGTACTCACCGCCCAGGGCCAGGCCTTGCAACAGGCGCAGGGTGATCAGGATGACCGGTGCCGCCACGCCGATGGTCGCATAGCCGGGCAGAAAGCCCACTATGGCGGTGGAGATACCCATGATGACAATGGTGATGAGGAACGTGTGCTTGCGCCCGATCATGTCGCCCAGTCGGCCGAACACAATGGCGCCGAAGGGACGCACAGCGAAGCCGGCGGCGAACGCGAGCAGCGCGAAGATGAAGGACGTTGTCTCATTGACGCCGGCGAAGAAGTGCTTCGCTATGATCGCGGCGAGGGAGCCGTAAAGGTAGAAGTCGTACCACTCGAACACGGTGCCCAGGGACGAGGCGAAAATGACCTTGCGCTCCTCCCTGGTGATCCCGTGGTGGGGCGCACTGCCCGTGGATGTGTTGTCGATTGCGGCCATGAGTCTTCTCCGTCTTGCTCTTGTTGTAGGCCGGAGTACCTCATTACCTATTTAACGCACCCAGGCCCCAGGGCTGATGTCATCGGATCAAGGACTACGCAAAGCATGGAAACAGGCTGACGGCCTCGCATCGCTGCAAGGTTTCTTGAAGCATAATCGGCTTCGCGCAGATATCCACTCGGCCCTCCCGCTCCAAACCCGGGCCGACGCGCCGTCGAATGATTATTCAGATCATTGAGATCCCACGCGAAGCGTCTGGGTGACGCCCCGCTGATGCCTTTCTTGGGGCGGCCATCGTCTGGAACTTCGCAGCGAAAGAATTTCGTATACCCTATCGCCATCTCACTCCAAACGACCGCTGCCGTGAACCTACCCAAACTCAACGCCCCCGACCTTGGCAATACACCTTCAACCTCGGAAATCATCACCCGTCATCTGCGGGACGCGATCGTCGCCGGACATTTCGCCGAAGATGAGCCGATTCGCCAGGACGACATCGCCCGCCAGTTCAACGTCAGCAAAATTCCGGTGCGCGAGGCCCTCAAGCGGCTGGAGGCCGAAGGGCTGGTGATGTTCCAGCGCAATCGCGGGGCGATGGTCACGCGGGTTTCCGATGCCGAGCTGGCGCAGATGTTCGAAGTGCGAATGTTGCTGGAGGACAAGATACTGCGCCTGGCCATTCCCAACATGACCGAAGAAACCTTCGCCCGTGCCGAGCGTATCTGTCAGGAGTTCATCGGCGAGGACGACGTGGGCCGCTGGGCCGAGCTCAATTGGGAACTGCACGCTTGCCTTTACGAGCCGGCGCAACGGCCGTTTCTGGTCAGCCTGATTCGTTCGGTCAACGACAAGCTGGAGCGCTACTTGCGCATGCAGATGAGCCTGTCGGCCGGCAAGGAACGGGCTGATCACGAGCACCGTGAGATCATCAAAGCCTGTCGTGCCGGGGATGTGGATCTGGCGGTGAAGCTGCTGGACGAGCACATTGCCGGGGTCTGCAAGACCCTGTTCGAGCACCTGCCTCACGCGCACTGACTACTAGAATGCTGTGCTGATTTCGTCATCGGCACAGGATAAATCCATCAAGCCGACACCCCGCTGCACAGGCCACTCTTTCGTTCACTCATCTGAACGGACGTGGCCCTCCCATGAAACGCATCACCGTGATCGACTCCCACACCGGCGGCGAACCGACCCGTCTGGTTACTGCCGGCTTTCCTGATTTGGGCACCGGCAGCATGGCCGAACGCCGCAAGCTGCTCGCCGAACATCACGATCAATGGCGCGCCGCTTGTGTGCTGGAACCCCGTGGCAGCGACGTGCTGGTGGGCGCCCTACTCTGCACACCTGTGGACCCGAGCGCCTGTGCCGGAGTAATTTTCTTCAACAATACCGGTTACCTGGGCATGTGCGGCCACGGCACTATTGGCCTGGTGGCGTCGTTGGCGCATCTGGGCAAGATCAGCCCCGGCGTGCACCGCATCGAGACCCCGGTGGGTACGGTGCAGGCGACCCTGCACGAAGATCATTCGGTCAGCGTGCGCAATGTGCCGGCCTACCGTTACCGCAAGGCGCTGGTCTTGCAGGTGCCAGATGTCGGTCAGGTGGTCGGCGATATCGCCTGGGGCGGCAACTGGTTTTTCCTGATCGCCGAGCATGGCCTACGGGTGGCCGGCGATAACCTCGACGCGCTGACTGCTTATACCTACGCCGTGCAACAGGCGCTGGAGGCCCAGGGTATTCGTGGCGAAGACGGCGGGCTGATCGACCATGTCGAGCTGTTCAGCGATGACGATCACGCCGACAGCCGCAACTTTGTCCTCTGCCCCGGCAAGGCTTATGACCGCTCACCGTGCGGCACCGGCACCAGTGCCAAACTGGCGTGCCTGGCAGCGGACGACAAACTGCAACCGGGGCAGATCTGGCGCCAGGCCAGTGTCATCGGCAGCGAGTTCGAAGGCTCTTACGAATGGCAGGGCGAGCGCGTTGTGCCGACCATTCGCGGCCGGGCCTTTATCAGCGCCGAAGCCAGTTTGATCATCGAACAGGATGACCCGTTCGCCTGGGGCATTCGTCCATGAACGAGGGCCTTGTGGCCGATGTGATCGTGATCGGCGCCGGCATCATCGGTGCCACCTGTGCCCAGGCGCTGGCCCGTCGTGGCTTGCAGGTGCTGGTGCTGGACGCCGGCCTGCACGGTGCGACGGCGGCGGGAATGGGCCATTTGCTGGTGCTTGACGACAACCCGGCCGAGCTGGCCCTGAGTCAATATTCCCTGCAACGCTGGCGCGAACTGGCACCGGACCTGCCCGACGGCTGCGCCTACCGCAACAACGGCACGCTGTGGCTGGCGGCCAACGCCGAGGAAATGACGGTCGCCCATGGCAAATACCTGAACCTGAAAGCCCAGGGCGTGGCGTGCGAATTGGTCAGCGCCAGTGCTTTGCGTCAGCGTGAACCGGAACTGCGCGAAGGTCTGGAAGGCGGTTTGTTGATCAATGGCGACAGCATTCTTTATGCGCCAGCGACGGCCAGCTGGATGCTCGACACGCCGAACATTCGTCAACGTCGGGCACGGGTCAGCGCAGTCGATGGCAACCGCGTATGCCTTGATGACGGTCACTGGTTGAGTGCCGAAGCGGTGGTGTTGGCCAACGGCATTCAGGCCAACGAACTGTGCCCGGAGTTGCCCATCGAGCCGAAAAAAGGTCACCTGCTGATTACCGACCGCTACCCCCGCACCGTCACCCACACCTTGGTCGAACTGGGTTACGTGACCAGTGCCCACAACGCCACGGGGCCGTCGACCGCCTGCAATATTCAGCCGCGCCCCACCGGGCAATTGTTCATCGGTGCCTCGCGGCAATTCGGCACCACCGACCCGCAGGTCGAAGGCTGGATGCTGGCGAAAATGCTCAAGCGCGCCGCCGAGTACATGCCAGGGCTGGCCCGGCTCAACGGCATTCGCGCCTGGACCGGCTTTCGCGCCGCCAGCCCCGACGGCCTGCCGCTGGTGGGCCAACATCCGCAGCGCCAAGGCTTGTGGCTGGCCGTCGGTCACGAAGGGCTGGGCGTCACCACGGCCCCCGGCACCGCCGACTTGCTGGTGGCGCAACTGTTCAATGAAACCCCGCCATTGGCCGCACAACCCTATCTGCCCCAGCGTTTTCTCGGAGAACCTGTCTATGCCTGAATTGCTGCTGGACGGCCGCGCCTTGAAGGTTGCCGAGGGCACCAGCGTCGCCGCTGCCTTGG
Organism: Pseudomonas sp. TH37; assembly: GCF_016650735.1. Classification (NCBI taxonomy): domain Bacteria; kingdom Pseudomonadati; phylum Pseudomonadota; class Gammaproteobacteria; order Pseudomonadales; family Pseudomonadaceae; genus Pseudomonas; species Pseudomonas sp. TH37. The sequence continues at coordinate 156,501 of NZ_JAEKFD010000002.1, read as the reverse complement.
CGTTGGGCAGCGACGGCTGCACACGCACGTCGGTCAGTGGACAGCGCCGCGCACCGCTGTGCGGCATGGGCATTTGCCAGGAATGTCGGGTGACCATCGACGGCCGGCGACGCCTCGCCTGTCAGACTTTGTGCCGAGACGGCATGCAGGTGGAGACACGCCCATGAATGAATACGCCGATCTGCTGATCATCGGTGCCGGCCCCGCTGGCATGGCCGCCGCCCTTGCCGCCGCCCCCAGCGGCGCACGCATCGTCATGCTCGACGACAATCCGCTGCCGGGCGGGCAAATCTGGCGTGACGGCCCTCAAGCCAACGTGCCCGATCAGGCCCGTCGTCTGCGTGAGCGTTTGCAGTCTTGCAGCAACATCCGCCATCACGCCGGCACCCGGGTGATCGCCAGTCCCGGACCGAAACAACTGTTGGTCGAAGATGATGACGACGGCTGGCTGATCAGCTACGACAAACTGATTCTGTGCACCGGCGCCCGCGAGTTGCTGCTGCCCTTCCCCGGCTGGACGTTGCCTGGCGTGACCGGGGCCGGTGGTTTGCAGGCGCTGATCAAGGCCGGTGTGCCGGTGCAAGGTGAGCGCGTGGTGATCGCCGGCAGCGGCCCGCTATTACTGGCGAGTGCCGCCACCGCGAAAAAACATGGCGCCCAAGTACAACGCATCGCCGAGCAAGCCTCGCGCATTGCCGTCGCCGGTTTCGCCGCGCAACTGCCCCGCTGGCCTGCCAAATGGTTGCAATCGTTCAGCTTGTTCGACCGCCATTACCGCACCGCGACTCATGTGCTGGCCGCCCTTGGCACTGACCGGCTGGAAGGCGTGCGCCTGCAACAGCAAGGCAAAATCATCGAACTGGAATGTGATCGGCTGGCCTGTGGTTTCGGCTTGATCCCGAACATTCAATTGGGCCAGGCACTGGGTTACGCCATCGAAGGTCAGGCGTTGGCGGTGGATGCCTGGCAGGCCAGCAGCCGCGTCGATCATTATGCGGCGGGTGAATGCACCGGGTTTGGTGGCAGTGAACTGGCGTTGGTCGAAGGTGAAATTGCTGGCCACGCGGCGGTCGGTAACCTTGAAGCGGCCCGCCAATTGTGGCCGCGCCGGACACGCTGGCAGGGTTTCGCCAAGGCACTGAATCAGGCATTCGCCCTCGACCCGCAACTCAAGTCTTTGGCCCGATCCGACACCCTGGTCTGCCGCTGCGAAGACGTGCCTTACGCCGCATTGGCCGGGCACACTGACTGGCGCGAAGCCAAGCTGGCCAGCCGTTGCGGCATGGGCGCCTGTCAGGGCCGGGTGTGTGGCGGTGCGGTGCAGCATCTGTTTGGCTGGCAACCCTCGGCGCCCCGCCCACCCTTCAGCCCGGCGCGAATCGAGACCTTGATGTGCCTGGACGACACCCCGCCAGCCTGATTCCCCGTCGGGGGTTTCGGCCACGCTGCCGAGCCTCTATGATCCCGGGGTCGCCATCAGACCCCAGCGCCATGTACCCCTCGCTCAGCACCTTCAAACCCTGCGACCTGCCAACGCTGCTCAACAGTCTGCAGCCGATTGCGCCGCTGCTCGATACCCTGGCGGACGTGGTGTTTTTCATCAAGGACCGCGAAGCCCGCTACGCCTTCGTCAACCAGACCCTGGCCCGGCGTTGCGGTTTCAAACATCGCGAGGAACTGCTGGGGCTCACCGCCGAAATGGTGTTCCCTGAACGCTTCGGCCCGCTGTACACCGAACAGGACAGGCGGGTACTGTCCAGCGGCCGCGAACTGTCCGACCAACTGGAATTGCACCTGTATTACGGTAATCAGCCGATCTGGTGCCTGACTCACAAACTCGCCTTGCAGGATGAACAAGGTCAGATCGTTGGCCTGGCCGGGATCTCCCGCGACCTGCAATCACCCCAGTCCAACCATCCCGCCTTCCAGAAACTCGCCGCCGTGGATGCGCATATCCGCAGCCACTTCGCCCGCGCCATCAGCCTCGCCGAACTGACCGCCATCGCCGGCTATTCCGTGGCGCAACTGGAGCGTCACTGCAAACGGGTATTTCAGCTCACCCCACGGCAGATGATTCACAAAGCGCGCCTGGAAGAAGGTTCGCGGCTGTTACTGCACACCGACCTGCCGATCACCGAAATCGCCCTGCGCTGCGGTTACACCGACCACAGTGCCTTCAGCCGACAGTTCCGCGCCTTGACCAGCCTGTCACCGAGCCAGTTTCGGGATAATCAACGCTAGGGTCATTCTCCGGTGATTTGGTCCTGGGTTTGAGGGTGTTCTTTCGGGCCTCATCGCGGGCAAGCCCGCTCCCATAGTGATTGGTGTCGTAAACACATTCTTTGGTCAACGCAGATACCTGTGGGAGCGGGCTTGCCCGCGATGAGGCCAGTACCGCCACCACAAGGCTCGGTGGCAGACGGTTAAACAAGCACTGTAAATGACACTTCCAGACACTCACCCAGGCTACACATCCTTGCGCCGTTGCCTACGACTACGCCAGAATCCGCCGGCTTGTGCGCCTTGAGGCCGGGCTCTATCGTTTCCGGGTCGCTGACGAATCAGCGATCGGATTTGACCGTCCGAATCAATCAAGGCGCGCCAGCGTCCAAGACCTGTTTCAGGCATGTCTGAAATATCGTGTCGCGGTGGCTGTGCGTGGGACACCTTCGGGTGTGCCGGATTCCTTGATGTCCGGTCGGTCAACCCGCGTACAGCTGCCACCTTGTTCGTTTGACCGCGAACGGCGGTAGCTCCACTCATCAAGGAGCTTCACCATGTTCAAACCGACACCCAACCCACCGGAAACCGATCCAACATCCCCCTACGAATCCCTCGATTCCAAAAAGCTCAACGAAGCCGCCGACCGCGCCCTCGACCATTACCTCAAGCCGCCCATCCCCAAAGACACCAAGCGCAAACCCAGCACCATTTACCATATGGGTGCGAAGGTCGATAACGAAACCCTGCTGGTCAACGCCTGCGAATCCCTGGCATCGGCCAGCATGATGCTCAGTGAGTTCGCCGGCTTGATGGATATGCCACATCGCAACGTGATGTTGGGGATTCAATCGGTGGTCATGCTTGGTGAGTTGGCGGTGAATCGAGTGTTGGATAACCTCGATCCGCCGTCCTGACCATTAATCTGAGACCACAGGCTTTTTGTGGCGAGGGGGCTTGCCCCCGTTCGGCTGCGCAGCAGTCGCAAAGCCTGAGCATGCGGTAGGTCTGAAAAACCGTGATCGCCGGGATTGGGGCCGCCTCGCGGCCCAGCGGGAGCAAGCTCCCTCGCCACATGGGGTGAATTCGGGCAAAGGGTTGGTCGATCAAAGGATCGCAGGGCCGGTGTTCCTTAAAGGGGCGCCCCGCACAACCATTGCTCCCATCTGTAACACCTGCCATTACGGGCCTCGACCCTTACGGCGTCACGCTGACGCATTCAAAGACCTCTACTTCAACGCCTGACGATTAATTCGCACCCCTGCCTGGAAATAGGCACGTTGATTGCTATTGTTAATATCGTATACGAAATCCCCAATACGATATCCAACAGCACTTCACTTCAACGAGGCCTCTATGAAAAACCCCGCATTTGCCGTAGCCCTCAGCGCTGTTCTCAGTACCTCCTTTATTGCCACCGCCCAGGCCGACAAACTCGACGACATCATCGGTTCAGGCAAGCTGCGCTGCGCCGTGACCCTGGACTTCCCGCCCATGGGTTTTCGCGATGCAGGCAACAACCCGGCCGGTTTTGACGTGGACTACTGCCATGACCTGGCGAAAATCCTTGGGGTCGACGCCGAAGTGGTAGAGACGCCATTCCCGGATCGCATTCCGGCGCTGGTCTCCGGGCGTGCCGACGTGATCGTCGCCTCCACCTCCGACACCCTCGAGCGGGCCAAGACCGTCGGCCTTACCGTGCCCTACTTTGCCTTCCAGATGGTGGTGTTGACCCGCGACGACACTGGCATCAACAGTTTCGATGACATCAAGGGCAAACCCGTGGGCAACACCAGCGGCACCTATGAGGCCATCGCCCTGGAGAAAGACGTGAAGAAATGGGGCACCGGCACCTTCCGCGCCTATCAGTCGCAAAACGACACTCTGCTGGCAGTCGCCCAGGGTCATATCGACGCCACCGTGGTTACCAACACCGTGGCCGCCGCCACTCTCAAATCCGGCAAATACAAAAACCTGAAAGTCGCCGGTAACGCGCCGTACGTGATCGACTACGTTTCCCTCGGCGCCAAGCGCAACGAGTACGGTCTACTCCGGTATCTCGACCTGTTCGTGAACCAGCAAGTGCGAACAGGCCGTTACAACGAGCTGTTCACCAAATGGGTCGGCACCGAGATTTCACCCACCGACCTGACCGTGCCAAAGGTCTACTACTGAGATGTCCGGCATGCCTAGGCCCACTTCTCTGACCGGTCGCATCCTGGTCGCGGGCGCCGCCGAGGGTGCCCTGCTGTTCGCCGATATCGGGTTGAGTTTCTGGGGCGGGGTCGATCCATATAGCGGCGAGATCATTGACCGTCACCACCCGCTCAGCGGCGAATACCTGGCCGGCCGTGTGCTGGCCATTCCCAGCGGTCGCGGCTCGTGCACCGGTAGTAGCGTGTTGATGGAACTGATCAGCAACGGTCACGCACCGGCCGCACTGGTGCTGGCCGAGCCCGATGAGATCCTGACCCTGGGCGTGCTTGTGGCACAGACCATTTTCGAGCGTTCCCTGCCGGTGCTGTGCATCGGCCGGGAGGCCTTCGCCGCTCTGCGCGGTAAGGCCTTCGCTCGGGTCGAGGACACAACGCTGAGCCTGTTCGAGCTCCTGCCGGGCGATGCCTGGCAGGCACTCGACAGCCCTTTGCCGAGCACCGATATCGCCACCGCGATCGAACTCACCGAACACGACCGGGCGCTGCTCGACGGTCAGCATGGCAAGGCCGCGCAGGTGGCGATGCAGATCGTCCTGCGCATGGCCGAACTGCAAGGTGCCCGACTTCTGGTGGATATCACCCAAGCGCACATTGACGGCTGCATCTACACGGGACCTGCGAGCCTGCGTTTTGCCCAACAGTTGGTGCAATGGGGAGCAACAGTGCGGGTGCCCACCACCCTCAATTCGATTTCCGTGGACCAGCGCCGCTGGCGCGAGCTAGGCATTGATCCCGCCCTCGGCGAACCGGCCAGTGCCTTGGGCGATGCTTATATGGCAATGGGCGCACAGCTGAGTTTCACCTGCGCGCCCTACCTGCTCGACAGCGCGCCAAAGGCTGGCGAGCAGATCGTCTGGGCCGAATCCAACGCGGTGGTTTACGCCAACAGCGTGCTCGGTGCACGCACCCTGAAGTACCCGGACTATCTGGACATCTGCATCGCGCTGACTGGCCGCGCCCCGTTGATCGGCTGCCATCTGGACGCGCAACGCAAGGCCCGGCTGCAGATCGAGTTGCCCGCCTTGGGTGAACTGGACGACGCCTTCTACCCGCTGCTCGGTTACCACATCGGCGCGCTGGCGGGCAGCCGGATTCCACTGGTGCGCGGGTTGGAAAACCGCCAGCCGAGCCTGGACGACCTCAAAGCTTTCGGCGCGGCATTTGCCACCACGTCCGCCGCACCCTTGTTCCACATCGCCGGAGTCACTCCGGAGGCCATCGACCCGTTTCAAGTGCTGGACACGGATAACCCGGTGCCGGTGGAACACATCCTCTTGAAGGATCTGCTGCTCAGCTGGCGCGAACTCAACAGTGCCCGCGACAACCAAGTGGATGTGGTCTCGCTGGGCAATCCGCATTTCTCCCTCAGCGAGTTCGCCCACCTCGCGCGGTTGTGTCTCGGTCGGCACAAACACCCCGACGTGGTCCTCGCCATTACCTGCGGCCGTGCCGTGCTGGAGCAGGCTCGCGAAGCCGGGCATATCGCCGTGATCGAAGCTTTCGGCGCCACCCTGGTCACCGATACCTGCTGGTGCATGCTCGGCGAACCGGTGATCCCGCTGGCCGCAAAAACCTTGATGACCAACTCCGGCAAATACTCCCATTACGCACCCGGCCTGGTGGGCCGCAAGGTGCATTTCGCCAGCCTCGCCGAATGCCTCGATGCCGCCTGCAATGCCACCGCCAGCGGACGCCTGCCGGCGTGGCTACAACCTGCCGCCCTACTGGAGAGCCCTGCGCATGTTTGACTACAGCTTCCAATGGCGCTCAGCGCTGCGCGCCCTGCCGGACATGCTTGCCGGTGCCCTGGTCACCTTCGAGACCGCGGCGCTGTCGATGATCTTCGGCGTGCTGATCGCCCTGGCCCTGACCGTGATGCGCGAAAGCAAAAACCCGCTGCTGCGCGGCATCGGCAACGGCTGGGTATCGATCGCGCGCAACACCCCGTCGCTGTTCCAGATCTACGTCCTCTACTTCGGCCTCGGCTCGCTGGGCATGCACGTCAGTTCATGGCTCGCCCTGCTGGCCGGGATCACCTTCAACAATGCCGGGTATCTGGCGGAGAACTTTCGCGGTGGCCTCAAGGCCGTACCGGACACACAAGTGCGCGCTGCACGTTCGCTGGGCATGAGTGCCTTCCAGGCCTACCGCATGATCATCGTCCCGCAGCTGCTGCGAATCGTCTTCTACCCGCTGACTAATCAAATGGTCTGGGCGGTGCTGATGACGTCGTTGGGGGTGATCGTCGGGCTGAACAATGACCTGACCGGCGTGACCCAGGACTACAACGTCAAAACGTTCCGCACCTTCGAGTTCTTCGCCATCGCAGCGGTGCTGTATTACCTGATTGCCAAGGCGATCGTCGCGGCAGCCCGGCTGATGGCTTGGCGGTTGTTCCGTTACTGAGGAGCTGTGCATGTTTTCCACCGGTTTTTCCTCCAATGACCTGTTGTTCCTGCTCAATGGCGCCTGGGTCACGCTGCAATTGACGTTCTGGTCGATCATGCTCGGCTCCCTCGCCGGCTTGCTCTTCGGCCTGCTGCGGGCCTTGTTGCCGCGGGCCAGTCTGCCTCTGGCCTGGGTGCTGGACGTGTTTCGCAGCGTGCCGTTGCTGATCCAGTTCGTGCTGTTCAACTCGCTCAAAAGCATCGTCGGTTTGAACATCAGCGCCTTCAGCGTCGGCTGCATTGTGCTGGGGGTTTACGCCGCCGCGTATTTCACCGAGATCGTGCGCGCTGGCGTGCTGTCGGTGCCGTTCACCCTGCGCCGGGCCAGTCGTTCGCTGGGCCTGAGCTTCCTGCAGGACTTGCGCTGGATCGTCCTGCCGATGGCCACCCGGGTGGCTTTTCCCGGCTGGCTGAACCTGGTGCTCGGCGTGATGAAAGACACCGCGCTGGTGATGTGGATCGGCATCGTCGAACTGCTGCGCGCCTCGCAAACCATCGTCACCCGCATCCAGGAACCGTTGCTGGTGCTGTGCATCGCGGGCCTTATTTACTACGTCATGAGCCTGGTGGTCGCACGCCTGGGCGCTCGTCTGGAAAGAAGGTGGCAAGAAAATGATTGAGATCGACAACGTACATAAATCCTTCGGCGACCTCGCCGTGGTCAAGGGTGTCAGCCTGACAGTGAACAAGGGCGAGGTGGTGTCGATCATCGGCGGCTCGGGCTCCGGCAAATCGACCCTGCTGATGTGCATCAACGGCCTGGAACCGATCCAGAAAGGCAGCATTCGCGTCGACGGCGTCGAGGTCCATGACAGCGCCACCGACCTCAATCGCCTGCGGCAGAAAATCGGCATCGTGTTCCAGCAATGGAATGCCTTCCCGCACCTGACGGTGCTGGAAAACGTGATGCTGGCGCCACGCAAAGTCCTGGGTAAAAGCAAGTGCGACGCCGAGGAGTTGGCGGTGCGACAACTGACCCACGTGGGCCTTGCCGACAAGCTCAAGACCTTCCCCGGCAAGTTGTCCGGAGGCCAGCAGCAACGCATGGCCATCGCTCGCGCCCTGGCCATGTCGCCGGACTACATGCTGTTCGACGAAGCCACGTCGGCCCTCGACCCGCAATTGGTCGGTGAGGTGCTGGACACCATGCGCATGCTCGCCGAAGACGGCATGACCATGGTGCTGGTGACCCACGAAATCCGCTTTGCCCGCGATGTATCCGACCGCGTGGCGTTCTTTCGCAATGGCCTGGTGCACGAGATCGGCTCGCCGGATCAGGTGATTGGTAATCCGGTGCATGCGGAAACGGCGACTTTTCTGAAATCGGTGAAGTAACGGATGACCCCATCGCGGGCAAGCCCGCTCCCACAGGGTTTGTTGGTGTCCGCAAAATCGGTGGCCAACCCAGATCACTGTGTGTGAGAGGTGATTGGTAACCCGGTGCATGCGGAAACGGCGGCATTTCTGAAATCGGTGAAGTAACTGATGGCCCCTTCGCGGGCAAGCCCGCTCCCACAGGTATCTGTGTTGGCCACCAATTTTGTGTACACCATCAAACCCTGTGGGAGCGGGCTTGCCCGCGATGAGGCCTCAACAGGCAATAGAAGGAGCAACCCATGCGCTCATCGAAAGTGATTCATGTAGTCAGCTGTCATGCCGAAGGCGAAGTCGGCGATGTGATCGTCGGCGGTGTCGCCCCACCACCGGGCGCCACTGTGTGGGAGCAATCGCGCTGGATCGCCAAGGATCAGACACTGCGCAACTTCGTGCTCAACGAGCCTCGCGGCGGCGTGTTCCGTCACGTCAATCTGCTGGTGCCGGCCAAGGATCCTCGGGCGCAAATGGCCTGGATCATCATGGAACCGGCGGACACGCCACCGATGTCCGGCTCCAATTCGTTGTGCGTCGCCACCGTGCTGCTCGACAGCGGCATTCTGCCGATGACCGAACCACAAACCCGACTGGTGCTCGAAGCACCCGGCGGCCTGATCGAGGCTGTGGCCGATTGCCGTGATGGCAAGGTCGAGCGGGTAGAAATCAAGAACGTGCCCTCCTTCGCTGACCGCCTCGACGCCTGGATCGAAGTCGAAGGCATCGGCTCGTTGCAGGTCGACACTGCGTATGGCGGCGACAGCTTTGTGATCGCCGACGCCGAGTGCCTGGGCTTTTCCATCCGTCCTGATGAGGCTGCCGACCTGGTGGCGGTCGGGTTGAAAATCACTCGCGCGGCCAATGAACAATTGGGCTTCGTCCATCCGCTGAACCCTGAGTGGTCACATATTTCCTTCTGCCAGATTGCCGCGCCCATCGTCGTTGAAAATGGCATCGCCACCGGCGCCAACGCGGTGGTGATTCAACCCGGCAAGATCGACCGCTCACCCACCGGCACTGGCTGCTCGGCGCGCATGGCGGTGCTGCAGGCCAAGGGCTTGATGCAGGTCGGTGAGCGCTTTATTGGCCGTTCGATCATCGGTTCGGAATTCCACTGCCGCATCGATTCCCTGACCGAAGTGGCCGGACGCCCGGCGATCTACCCGTGCATTTCCGGCCGGGCCTGGATCACCGGCACCCACCAATTGCTGCTCGATCCGAGCGATCCGTGGCCACAGGGCTATCGCCTGTCTGACACATGGCCAGGTGCCTGAAACTCCCCCAGACCAACGGCTACCAAAAACCCCTGACTAATTGAAAAAAACACTAGCCGAGTCATTGTCATTTAAAATATCGTATACGAAATACAATTAACGAACCGGAGGCAACAATGAGCAAGCGTATTAACTGGAGTGGCGTCTTCCCCGCGGTGACCACTCAATTCAACGATGACTTCACCATCAACCTGGAAAAAACCCATCAGGTGATTTCCAACGTGATCCGTGACGGCGTATCAGGCCTGGTGGTGTGCGGTTCGGTGGGGGAAAACACCTCATTGACCGCCGAAGAAAAAATCGCCGTGACCGAAGTCGCGGTCGACGCCTCCCGGGGTCGCGTGCCAGTGATCTGCGGCGTGGCCGAGTTCACCAGTGTGCAAGCGGCCAAGGTCGCCAATGCCGTGCGCCGGGTCGGCGTCGACGGCGTGATGTTGATGCCGGCGCTGGTCTACGGTTCCAAGCCGTTCGAGACCGCCGAGCACTACCGCTACGTGGCGAAAAACGCCGACGTACCGCTGATGGTCTACAACAACCCGCCGATCTACAAAAACGACGTCACCCCGGACATCCTGATTTCCCTGGCCGACTGCGACAACGTGGTGTGCTTCAAGGATTCGTCAGGCGATACCCGTCGTTTCATCGACGTGCGCAATGAAGTCGGCGACCGTTTCGTGCTGTTCGCAGGTTTGGACGACGTGGTACTGGAAAGCATCGCGGTAGGTGCCGAAGGCTGGGTCTCGGGCATGTCGAACGTATTCCCGAAAGAAGGCGAAACCATCTTCCGCCTGGCCAAGGCCGGTCGCTTCGCCGAAGCCATGCCGATCTACGAATGGCTGATGCCGATCCTGCACCTCGATGCCCGCGCCGACCTGGTGCAATGCATCAAGCTCTGTGAAGCCATCGCCGGTCGCGGCAGCGCGCTGACCCGTCCGCCACGCCTGGCACTGCCAGAAGCCGATCGGGTGTTCGTCGAGCAGATCATGGCCAAGGCCTTGGCTAACCGCCCGGAATTGCCCGACGTCGGTCTCTGAGTGATTGCCGGGCGGGTCTTTGCGGACCCGGCCCGGCTGCCTGTTTTTGCGCCTCTACAGGAAACGCCAGCATGTCCAATCCTCTACACACGCAAAGCGCAACCACCCCCTCGGGACTCAAACGCGTAGTGGCCGCCGCCATGGCAGGCACCGTCGCCGAGTGGTATGAGTTCTTTCTCTACGGCACCGCCTCGGCACTGGTCTTCGGCCAGTTGTTCTTCCGCCAGACTGACAGCCCCATCGACGGCATCATCGCCGCTTTCGCCCTGTACGCGGTCGGCTTTCTCGCCCGCCCATTGGGTGGTCTGGTGTTCGGTCACTACGGTGACAAGTTCGGCCGCAAACGCCTGCTGCAACTGAGCCTGGTGGTGGTCGGCATCACGACTTTTCTGATGGGATGCCTGCCGGGCTTCGACAGCATCGGCTATGCCGCGCCAGTGTTATTGGTGTTGCTGCGGCTGATCCAGGGCTTTGCCTTTGGCGGTGAATGGGGCGGCGCGATTCTGCTGGTGTCCGAACACTGCCCCGACAACCGTCGAGGCTTCTGGGCCAGTTGGCCGCAAGCCGGGGTGCCGGCCGGCAACCTGGTGGCCACGGTCGCGCTGTTGCTGTTGTCGTCGAACCTGTCGGAGGAGCAATTCCTCGCTTGGGGCTGGCGCGTGGCGTTCTGGTTCTCGGCGGTGGTGGTGCTGATCGGCTACTGGATTCGCACCAGCGTCGATGACGCGCCGATCTTCAAAGAAGCCCAGGCCCGTCAGGCGCAGACCAAGCAACAACAGCTGGGCGTGGTCGAAGTGCTGCGTCATCACTGGCGCGCCGTGCTGGTCGGCATCGGCGCACGCTTTGCCGAGAACATCCTCTATTACACCGTGGTCACCTTTTCGATCACCTATCTGAAACTGGTGGTGCACAAGGACACTTCGGAAATTCTGCTACTGATGTTCGGCGCGCACTTGGTGCACTTCTTCCTGATTCCGTTGATGGGCTATCTGTCGGATATCGTCGGGCGCAAACCGATCTACCTGACCGGCGCGGTGCTCACTGCGTTCTGGGGCTTTGTCGGTTTCCCGATGATGGACACCGGCAATAACTGGCTGATCATGGCGGCGATCATTCTGGGCCTGGGCATCGAGTCTATGACCTATGCGCCCTACTCGGCTCTGATGGCCGAAATGTTCCCGACCCACGTGCGCTACACCGCCCTTTCACTGTGCTATCAGGTGGCGCCGATTTTCGCCGGTTCCCTGGCACCGCTGATTGCCATCACGCTGCTCAACAAATATCACAGCTCGACACCCATCGCCTGGTACCTGGTGGGCGCCGCGCTGATCTCCATCGTTGCCGTCGGCCTGACCCGGGAAACCCGTGGCAAGTCGTTGCATCAGGTGGATGCGGAATCCGCCGCGCGTATTGCTGCACTGGATAGCGCCGTGCCGGCCACACGCCGGGGTGATTCACTGGCCTGAGCTCAATACCTGTAGGAGCGGGCTTGCCCGCGAAGGCCGCGCATCAGGCGACATCAATATTGACTGTGCCGACGTCTTCGCGGGCAAGCCCGCTCCTACAGGGAACCCACCTTTTTCGACAGGAGTTTTTTCGATGCCCGAGATCATCGGCCACAACTACATCGGCGGCTCCCGCAGCGCCGCTGGCAGCATCACTCTGCACAGTCACGACGCCAGTACCGGCGAAGCACTGCCCTTCTCTTTCATGCAAGCCACCGCAGAGGAAGTGGACGCCGCCGCCCAGGCCGCTGCTACCGCTTACCCGGCCTTTCGCAACTTGCCAGCGACTCGCCGTGCAGAATTTCTTGAGGCCATCGCCGCGCAACTGGATACGCTGGATGATGAATTCGTCGCTCTGGTCACCCGCGAAACCGCGCTGCCGACCGGGCGCATTCAAGGTGAACGCAGCCGTACCAGCAACCAAATGCGCCTGTTCGCCCAGGTTCTGCGCCGGGGCGATTTCTATGGTGCGCGCATCGACCGTGCCTTGCCCGACCGTCAGCCACTGCCACGGGTCGACCTGCGTCAATACCGGATCGGCGTCGGTCCGGTGGCCGTGTTCGGCGCCAGTAATTTCCCGCTGGCCTTTTCCACCGCCGGCGGTGACACCGCTGCCGCCCTGGCCGCCGGTTGCCCGGTGGTGTTCAAGGCCCACAGCGGACACATGGCGACCGCCGAACGCGTGGCCGATGCAATCATCCGCGCCGCCGAGCAAACCGACATGCCCAACGGTGTGTTCAACATGATCTACGGCGCGGGCGTCGGTGAAGCGCTGGTCAAGCATCCGGTGATCCAGGCCGTCGGTTTCACCGGCTCGCTAAAGGGCGGTCGCGCCCTCTGTGACATGGCCGCCGCACGGCCACAACCGATCCCGGTGTTCGCCGAAATGAGCAGCATCAACCCGGTACTCATATTGCCGGAAGCCCTGCTCGCCCGTGGCGAGAAAATCGCCGGTGAACTGGTGGCGTCGGTGGTCCAGGGTTGCGGTCAGTTCTGTACCAATCCGGGGTTGGTGATGGGTATGCGCTCACCCCACTTCAGCGCTTTCACCGCGCGGCTCAGTGCCTTGATGGCCGAACAACCGGCGCAAACCATGCTCAACGCCGGCACCCTCGGCAGCTACCAAAAAGGTGTGCAGGCCTTGCTCGACCATCCGGGAATAACCCGCTTGGAAGGCCACGATCAGCAGGGCAATCAAGCGCGGCCGCAACTGTTCAAGGCCGACGTCAGTCTGTTGTTCAAGGGTGATCCGCTATTGCAGGAAGAAGTGTTCGGCCCGACCACTATTGTCGTCGAAGTGGCCGACAAGGCCGAGTTGCGACAAGCGCTTAACAGTTTGCACGGTCAACTCACCGCGACGTTGATTGGCGAAGCACAGGACCTGAAGGAACACGCCGATCTGCTGGTGCAGCTGGAACAAAAGGTCGGTCGGGTGCTGTTCAACGGCTATCCCACCGGCGTCGAAGTTTGCGATGCCATGGTGCATGGCGGGCCCTACCCGGCGACCTCCGACGCCCGTGGCACGTCGGTCGGCAGCCTGGCCATCGAGCGCTTCCTGCGCCCGGTGTGCTACCAGAACTGCCCGGACGCCTTGCTGCCCGACGCCCTGAAAAACGCCAACCCGTTGGGCATTGCTCGACTGGTTGATGGCAACATCCACCGCGAACCGGTTTAACAAACACTCAAAAAACTGTGGGAGCGGGCTTGCCCGCGATGACGTCGGCACCTTCAAATTGAACGTGACTGACACACCGCAATCGCGGGCAAGCCCGCTCCCACAGGGTTGAGCACTCTGATTCAATCAGGACAGCAACGCCTTCAGGTCGTTGTACAACGCCTCAGGAATCTGCACTCCCTCCACCATACTGCGTGCCCGCGCCGCATAACGCCGTTGCGACGGCAAGCGTGCACCCTGCCCTTCAATGCCCTGAAACAACACTTCGGCCCGAGCCAAATGTTCCTCAGTGGCCGCCCCCAGAAAACGTCGCGGGTCCAGCGCAATGATCAACTCGCCATGGTACGGCGACGACTTGCTGCCCGCGTCATAGGCCAGCGACTCGGCACTGGTCAGGTCACCGATCAGCGGCCCGGCGATCAACTCCACCATCGCCGCCAGCGCCGAGCCCTTATGCCCGCCGAACGTCAGCATCGCGCCGCTGTCGAGCACCACATTGGCATCGGTGCTCGGCCGCCCCTCAGCGTCCACGCCCCAACCCTCGGGAATCGCCTTGCCGGCACGCCGATGCAACTCGATATCACCCCGGGCAATCGCACTGGTGGCGAAGTCGAACACAAACGGATCCTGCCCCGAACGCGGCCAGCCAAAGGCAATGGGATTGGTGCCGAACACCGGCACATGTCCCCCGGCCGGTGCCACCCAGGCATGACTCGGATTACACGCCAGCGCCACCAACCCGGCAGCGGTCAACTGCTCGATCTCCACCCACAGCGCCGAGAAATGCACACAGCGATTGATCGCCAACGCCGCAATCCCGTTGGCCCGGGTTTTCTCCGCCAGCAACCCAAGCCCCGCCTGAAACGCCAATTGCGAAAAACCACCACCGGCATCCACCCGCACGATCGACGGCGCCTGGTCGATCACCTGCGGCTCGGCATCGGCCGACACCTTGCCGGCCTGCAGGGAATTCACGCAGCCCAGAATCCGGTACAAACCGTGGGAGGCACAGCCATCGCGCTCGCCGGCGATCACCGTCGCCGCCACCGCTTGCGCGTGGGCCAGATTAAAACCGTTGTGCAACAGGATCGATTCGGCCAGTTCACGGGCTTCGATCAGGGTCAGTCGGATCATGCTCATCTCCTTGGACAGACCATCCAGACTGGGCCATTCCAAGGCTCACGGCTTGATCGCTTTAGGTCGGGTTGATGACGAATTCGGCATATCGCTAAAAGCAGTCGACCTTGTGTGGCCGCACCACTCGTCGGCCGGCGCAACGCGATCAATTGACATCGGTGGGGGTGTGCGTAATTATTATTACATCGCATACGATACAAACGTATACGACATATAAATCACATCTTTTGAAACGTTGAGGATCCACCCCATGAGCAAGATCGAAAAAGTCCTGGCCACCGGCAAAACTCACACCACCGTTAGCGCCGCTGGCAATACTTCGCGGGGCCATAACGGCAGCCTCGACATCCAGCTCTCGTCGCCTGGAAACGCGAAACTGGCGCACGACTTCAAAGCCATTGCACCGCATCCAACCGCAGAGCAGCTGTTCGCCGGCGCCTGGTCGGCCTGCTACACCGCCGCCGTCGGGCTGGTGGCAAATGAAATGAACGTGGTGCTGCCGTCTGATCTGTCCGTCGACATCGAAGTCGATCTGGGTCAGACCGGTCCGGCGTACTTCCTCCAGGCTCGGTTGACTCTGCGCGTACCGGGTCTGGCGCATGACATCGCGACGACGCTGGCACATACCGCAGATCAAATTTGCCCTTACTCGAAAGCGACGCGGGGTAACATTGACGTGGCCCTGAACGTCCTCACGGCATGACGCACCGCGCGGCGTTGATACGCCACATATATCGCATACGCTTTAAGCGCATGCGAATAAGAAAATCATCAAAACTTTGAGGACCTCAACCATGAACAAAATCGAAAAAGTCCTGATGACAGGCAAAACCCACACGACGTTCAGCGATGCTGGCAACTCTTCCCGTGGCCTCGACATCCAGCTCTCGTCGCCTGGAAACGCGAAACTGGCGCACGACTTCAAAGCCATTGCACCGCACCCAACCGCAGAGCAGCTGTTCGCCGGCGCATGGTCGGCTTGCTACACCGCTGCAGTCGAGCTTGCGGCCAAAAATATGAAGGTGACGCTTCCGCCCGATCTGTCCATTGATATTGAGGTCGATCTGGGCCAGACCGGTCAGGCCTACTTTCTCCAGGCTCGACTGAACCTCCGCGTGCCGGGCTTGGCGCAAGACGTCGCGACGGAGCTCGCGCATGCCGCGGACCAAATCTGCCCGTACTCGAAGGCGACGCGAGGCAATATCGATGTGGCCATAAACGCTCTCACCTCATGATTCACCGTATGGCCGGTTCGATGTTGCTGTCGAACCGGCCATAGTCGAAAGTCAGAGCTGTTCCGACACAATCGCATACGCGGTATATTTTGCCTTTACGAGCTTATGTTTGGCGGCATCAAAAGATCGCAGCCTTCGGCAGCTCCTACGGCCAACGAGGAAGCACATGAAACCCACCGACAAGACGGCTCCCGCCAAGCTCTCCGACTTTCTGTGTTTTGCGGTCTATTCCACGAACCTGGCCTTCGGCAAGGCCTACAAGCCGATACTCGAGCAGCTGGGGCTCACCTATACGCAATACATCACCATCGTTGCGCTATGGGAGGAAGACAATCAAACCGTGGGCAGCCTGGGCGAGAAGCTGTTTCTCGAATCGAACACGCTCACACCGATCCTGAAGAAGCTGGAAGCGATGGGCTATCTACAGAGGCAGCGTGATCCCGAGGACGAGCGGCAGGTGCGGATCAGTCTGACGAAGAATGGTCGACAGTTGCGCGAAGGCCGTCCCGAAATGGGCCTCTCCGACGCAACCGGCCTGACACCGGACGAGTTCACGCAGATGCAGAATGCGATCGTGAAACTGCGCAACAATCTCATCAAATCGACGAAAGCCGGGGAATGAGTGACTACTGATCGTTTTTCGGACATGAAAAAGCCCAACCTTTTCAGATTGGGCTAGTCATTGAATCATAGGGTCGGGACGGCGTGATTCGAACACTCGCCCCAGGTACCCCATCTTCTTTTTCACCCCAATTCGCTTTCCCGAATCAGCTTCTTATCAATCTTCCCAACGCTGGTTTTAGGAATCTGCGCGACGAACTTGAACTGCTTGGGGATCGCCCATTTGTTGATGCGGCCACGCTCGACAAACCCTTGCAAATGCACCTCCAGGATCTTGCGGTCGAGATACTGCCCAGGCTCGCACACCACCAGCGCCATCGGCCGTTCACCCCATTGCTCATCGGCAATGCCCACGACCGCGACCGACATCACCGCCGCGTGTTCGCTGATCAGGCTTTCCAGTTCCAGGGAGCTGATCCACTCCCCTCCCGTCTTGATGACATCCTTGATTCGATCTTTGATTTCCACTCCTCCCAAGGCGTCGATAGAGGCCAGATCGCCGGTGTGCATCCAGCCGTTGTGCCACAACTCGGCGCCCTTTTCGGGCTCCTTCAAATAGCCTTGGGTCAGCCAGGGTGCGCGCACCACGATCTCGCCCAGAGACTCGCCGTCATGGGCAACGTCATTGCCATTGGCATCGATGATTTTCAGGTCGACCATCGGCACCGGCGTGCCAGTCTTGATGCGGGTGGCCAGTTGGGCTTGCGTGGATTGTTCGAGGTCTTCATCACGCAGGTACGTCAGGCACAGCAATGGGCATGTTTCCGACATGCCGTAACCGCTGTGCACCTGAATACCTTGGGCGCTCGCTTCGCTGGCAATTCCCAGCGTCAGTGCGCTGCCACCCAAGAGCATTTTCCAGCCATCGAAACGGGTCTGTCCCGCTTCCTCGCAGCTCAAGATCATCTGCAGAATGGTCGGCACGCAGTGGGAAAAAGTGACCTTTTCCTCACGATACAGCCTGACCAGGCTGTTGGGTTCGTAGCGGCCGGGGTACACCTGCTTGAGCCCCATCAGGGTGGCGACATAAGGCACACCCCAGGCATGCACGTGAAACATCGGGGTGATGGGCATGTACACATCATCGGAACGCAGCAACGGCAGGCCTTGATAGACGCCCAAAGTGCCCACGGCATTCAAGGTGTGCAGGACCAATTGGCGGTGGGTGAAATACACGCCTTTAGGGTCGCCAGTGGTGCCCGTGGTGTAGAAAAGGGTCGCCACCGAGTTTTCATCGAAATCGGGAAAGTCGTACTGGTCTGCGGCCCTGGACAATACGTTTTCATATTCCCCCAGCACCGGTAACCACGTATCGATTACTGTGTCGTCCGTGAGCTGCAGGTAACCTTTGACGGTTTCAAGCCGCCCCTGAATCTGTTCAACCAGCGGCAGGAAATCATCATGCACCAGCACCAGATCGTCCTCGGCATGGTTCATGGTGAAGAGCACCTGATCCGGCGAAAGACGAATGTTCACGGTATGCAGCACCGCGCCGATCATCGGTACCGCAAAGAAGCATTCCAGGTAGCGATGGCTGTCCCAGTCGAGCAAGGCCACGGTATCTCCGGCCTTGACGCCGGCAGCGGTC
Organism: Pseudomonas sp. TH37; assembly: GCF_016650735.1. Classification (NCBI taxonomy): domain Bacteria; kingdom Pseudomonadati; phylum Pseudomonadota; class Gammaproteobacteria; order Pseudomonadales; family Pseudomonadaceae; genus Pseudomonas; species Pseudomonas sp. TH37. The sequence goes on along the minus strand of NZ_JAEKFD010000002.1, from coordinate 138,178 downwards.
AAGGCGTTGGCCAGCTTGCGGATCCGCTGGTTGAGGGTCTGGTAGCTGTAGCGCAATTTGTCGGCGTAGACGATTTCCCGGCCCGGTTCGTAGCGCACGCCGGACAGCAATAATTGCTTGATCAGCAAGGGATAGGCATAGGCGCCATCGGCGGGCGGAATTATTTTTGTCGCCATCATGGTTGGGTTCCTTGTCCTTTCGATCAGAAGTGCGCTGCTTCCAGCTCGTAGAGGCATTCGCTGCCAGCCTTGGCCGACGCGCTCAACGAGTGGATGCGCGGCAGCAGGCGAGCGAAGTAGAAGCGCGCGGTAGCCAGTTTGCTGACGTAGAAATCGTCTTTGGAATGCGTGCTCATGGCAGCCTTGGCCATTCGTGCCCACATGTAGGCGTACGCGGTGTAGCCGAACACGTGCAGGTACTCGACCGAAGCCGCGCCGATTTCATTCGGGTTGCTCTGGGCTCGGTCCAGCAGCCATGCGGTCAGTTCGTCGAGGGTGTCGACAGCGGCGTTCAACGGTTTGGTGAACTCGCCGAGGTCAGCGCAGGCATTGGCGGTAAATTTGCGGATTTCCGAAGCGAACAGCCGGTACAGCGCCCCGCCGCTTCCGACGATTTTGCGCCCGGCCAGATCCAGTGACTGGATACCGTTGGTGCCTTCGTAGATCTGCGTAATGCGCACATCGCGAATCAATTGCTCCTGGCCCCACTCGCGGATGTAGCCGTGGCCGCCGAAGATCTGCTGGCCGTGCACCGTGGTTTCCATCCCCATGTCGGTGAGAAACGCCTTGGCCACCGGGGTCAGCAGCGACACCAGTTCCTGGGCGCGGGTGCGGGTTGCCGCGTCATCGCTGTACTTGGCAGTATCCAGTTGCAGCGCCACGTAGCTGGAGAACGCACGCCCGCCCTCGTTCAAGGCTTTCATGGTCAACAGCATGCGTCGTACATCCGGGTGCACGATGATCGGGTCGGCGGCTTTATCCTTGTTCTGCTCGCCAGTCGGTGAACGACTTTGCAGACGATCACGGGCGTATTCGATTGCGTTCTGGTATGAGCGCTCACCCAACGCCAGACCCTGGATGCCTACGCCAAGGCGCTCGTAATTCATCATGGTGAACATCGCCGCCAGGCCCTTGTTCGGCGCATCGACGATCCAGCCTGTCGCCCCGTCAAAATTCATCACACAGGTGGCGGATGCCTTGATGCCCATCTTGTGCTCGATGGAACCGCAGGACAGCGAATTGCGCTCGCCCAGCGAGCCATCGTCATTGACCAGCACCTTGGGCACCAGAAACAGCGAAATTCCCTTGGGACCGGCCGGTGCATCCGGCAACCGGGCCAGCACCAAATGAATGATGTTTTCGGTCAGGTCGTGCTCGCCGCCGGTGATGAAGATCTTGCTGCCGCTGATCTTGAAACTGCCGTCGGCCTGGGGTTCGGCTCGGGTGCGAATCAGGCCCAGGTCAGTGCCGGCATGCGCCTCGGTCAGGCACATCGAGCCGGTCCAGGTGCCGGCATACATGTTCGGCAGATAGCGTTCCTTGAGTTCCTGACTGGCGTGGGCATTGATCGACAGGCACGCACCGGCGGTCAGCATCGGGTACAGACCAAACGACAGACTCGCCGAGTTGACCATCTCCTCGACCTGAGCCGAAATCGCCTTGGGCATGCCCATGCCACCGAACTGCGGATCGCCACCAACACCCACCCAACCGCCTTCGGCGAATGCCTGGTAGGCCGCGACAAAGCCGTCCGGCGCACTGACCGCGCCGTTGCTCCAGGTGCAGCCCTGCTCGTCGCTGCTGCGGTTCAGCGGCGCGATCACTTCGGCGCTGATCTTGCCGGCCTCTTCAAGAATGGCGGCGGCCGTTTCTTCATCAATCACCTCGGCCAGGCCAGGCAATTGGGCCCATAGCCGGGACACCTGGAAAACCTCGTTGAGTACGAAGCGCATGTCGCGCAAAGGAGCTTTGTAATCAGACATTGTTGGCTTACTCGGAAGTGGTCAGGGCATGCGGCATGTCCTGACGTTGGGATGTACGGGCTTCACCGGTTTGCGCCACTTGGGCTTGTGGAACCGGGTGACGTAGCAAGAAGTACGACAGGGCTGGAATCAGGATCAGCGCGCCGAGCATGTTCCACAGGAACATGAAGGTCAGCAGGATGCCCATGTCGGCCTGGAACTTGATCGGCGACCAGACCCAGCACACCACGCCCGCCGCCAGGGTGATGCCCACCAGACCCACCACCCGACCGGTAAACGACACGGCGTTGCGGTAAGCCTGACTCAGCGGCAGACCCTGACGCTGGTAATGCAACTGCACGCTGAGCAGGTACAAGGCGTAGTCCACGCCGATGCCCACGCCCAATGCGATCACCGGCAGAGTCGCGACTTTCACGCCGATGCCCATGGCCACCATCAACGCCTCGCAAAGGATTGAGGTCAGGACTAGAGGCAACAGGGCGACCAGGGTCGCGCGCCAGCTGCGGAAGGTGATCAGGCAGAACAACGTCACCGCCGCATAGACATAAAGCAGCATGGTGCGATTGGCTTCGCGCACCACAATGTTGGTCGCCGCCTCAATCCCGGCCGACCCGGCCGCCAGCAGGAACTGGCGATCTTCGCTGTTGTTCTCCCGGGCGAATTTTTCCGCGATGCCCACCACGGCATCCAGCGTCTCGGCCTTGTGATCCTTGAGGAAGGTGATCACCGGCATCAACGAGCAATCGGTGTTGAACAACTCCGGGGAGTTGACCGAGGCTTGCTGCGCGGCGTAGTTCAGCACGTCCTGATTGCGCTGGATGCTGTTGAGCTTGGGGTTGCCTTCATAAGTGCCGGCGGTGATTTGGCGCACCGCGTTGACCAACGAAGCCGTGGCCTGTACGCCCGGATACTGCTGCAGCTCCCAGGCCAAACGGTCGGCGAGAACCAGCGTCTTGTAGTTCAAGCAGCCTTCCGGCGCGGTCTTGATCATCACCGCGAACAGGTCGCTGGACAGCGCGTAGTGGCTGGTGATGTAGGCGTTGTCACGGTTATAGCGAGAGTCGGCACGCAATTCCGGCGCGCCACTTTCCAGGTCGCCGATCTTCAGCTGCAAACTGACCATGAAGCCGCCGATGCCCATCAGCACCGCGACCAATACTGCCCCCGTGGCCCATTTGCGTGTCGTGAAGCGGTCGAGCAAGTCCCACAGTTTGCCGAAGCCTTTATGCCCTTCTGCACGCGTGTCGATTTTCAGCGCACGCTCGGCAGCCTTGGTGCCGACGCCGACATAAGACAGCGCCACCGGCATCAGCAACAGCGAAGTAAAAATCAGCACCGCCACACCGATACTGGCAGTGATCGCCAGGTCGCGGATCACCGGAATGTCGATCAACATCAGCACCGCGAACCCGACAGCGTCGGCCAGCAACGCGGTGACGCCGGCAATGAACAGGCGGCGAAAGGTGTAGCGTGCGGCGATCAGCTTGTGGGTGCCACGGGCGATGTCCTGCATGATGCCGTTCATTTTCTGCGCCGCGTGAGACACACCGATGGCGAAGATCAGGAAAGGCACCAGCACTGAGTATGGGTCGATGGCATAGCCGAGCCAGGCGACGATGCCGAGTTGCCAGACCACCGCGATCAGCGAGCAGCCGACCACCAGCAAGGTGCTGCGCACGCATCGGGTGTAGGCGTAAATGATGATCAGCGACGTGACGACGGCCAGGCCGAAGAACATCATCACCTGAATCAGGCCGTCGATCAGGTCGCCCATCAGTTTGGCGAAACCGATCACCCGGACTTTGTACTGGCCCTTGCCCTCCTCCCCGGCCTTGCGTGCCGCGCTGTCACCGGCGAACTCGATCTTGTCGCGCAACTGCTCCTCGAGCATTTGCGAAAAGGCGTGGTAGTCGATGCGCTGACCGCTGGCCGTGGCTTTGTCCAGCAGCGGAACAATGAGCATGCTCGATTTGTAGTCGCTGGCCACCAGACTGCCGACGATACCGGCGCGGGAAATGTTCTGGCGCAGCTGTTCTATTTCTTCAGGCTTGCCCTGGTAGGTATCGGGCATCACCGGGCCACCCTGAAAACCTTCCTCGGTGACTTCGGTCCAGCGCACCGCCGGGCTCCACAACGACTTCATCCAGGCGCGGTCGACGCCTTCGGTGACGAACAGCTGATCGTTGACCTGTTTGAGTACGTCAAGATAAGCGGGGTCGAAAATATCGCCCTGAGTGTTCTCCACCACCACCCGTACCGAGTTACCCAAACCGCGCAGCGACTGACGGTTTTCCAGGAAATTCTGAATGTACGGCTGGCTCTGCGGAATCATCTTTTCGAAACTGGGACGCAGCTCCAGGCGAGTCGCGGCCATGTAGCCCAGCACCACGGTGGCCAGCGCCATCAGCAGCATGAACAGCGGGCGATAGTTGAACACCAACCGCTCCAACCGATTGCCGGAATGGCGGTCGAAATCCCGCAGATCGCGGATCACCGGCATGGTTTCTTGTTTGGTATGGCCCATGTCTGGGTTCTCGCTCTAAGGGTTCGAGGGCTTATTCAACGGACAGCATCCGTGCACCACGGCTGCCAACCACCACCAGAGCACCGTCGGCGGACTGAGTGGCGCCGGTCACCGGTGTCGGTGCCCGTTGCTGAACCAGATGCAATTGCGCACCTGCGCCCTGGCTGACCAGCATCTGCCCGCCCAGGGTGAACAAGCGGTAATTACCATGGGCATCGACGATGCCGGCGGTGATGCTGACGTGCAGGCCATTCTTCAGCGGGGTCCAGCTGTGACCGCCATCGGTGCTGCGCAGCACATTGCCGCGCAAGCCGTAGACGAGCGCTTCGCCGGGCTTGCCGAGCACACCGAAAAAACTGCCCTGATAGGGCGTCTGCACGGCAGCGAACCGCTGTTGGGTGTCATTCCACTTGAGCAGCAGACCCTGCTCTCCGGCGATGTACAGCGCATCGCCGGTAGAGGCGATGGCGTTGAGGTGAAAGCCCTGCGGGTTGTCGGTGCGGTCCTGAAACGGTGTCCAGCTCTGGCCGCCGTCTTCGGTGCGCAGGATCAGGTTGAACACCCCGACCACATAGCCGAGGCGGTCGTTGGCGAACCAGACATCGAGCAACGGTTTGTCGGCCCCCTGCGCCATCAGGCGCTCACCTTCGGCAACCAGCAGTGGCCATTGCTCGTTGCCCGGTTCTGCACTGGCCAACGCGCCGTAATGCTTGACCAGCAAGGCACCGATCTCGCGGCCGTCCAGTTGTTTGCGCCAGGTCGCGCCAGCGTCACTGCTGTGCAACACCACGCCGTCGCCGCCCACCGCCCAGCCTTGGGTGGCGGAAGGAAAACTCACGGCATTGAGGTCGGCACTGACCGGCACCGCCGCCTGCTGCCAGTGTTTGCCGGCATCATCGGAATACAGAATGTGGCCACGCTGCCCGACTGCGACCAGACGATCGCCGGCGCGAGCCATACCGGATAACGGGCTGTTGGCGGCCAAGGCGCTGACCCTGGCCGGCAGATCCAGCACGTCGACATAAGCGGACGCCTGGCTCAGGCCCTGCAACGTTGCAAGCAGAGCGCCGAGCGCCAGCTGCAGGTAATTCTTGTACGAACACATACCGCGTCCTCTTCGGATAACCGCGCCGGGACACACGTCCGTGTGCCTGACGTTCCAACCTGGCGCCCGCAACGATCGGCATGCGCCGACCGTCGTGCGGTCCCCTGCCTTGCAGGCAGCAGACCGAACAGACGCTTTGTCACGGTTTGCTTAGCGAATCCCGCTACCGGCCAGGGACTCAGGCGACCACTGCGCCTTGGAGAGCGGATCGATGTACTTGATGCCGCCGTAAGGGCCGACCACACCGTTGATGTTGTAAGAGCCACCCACCAGGTCGTAGATCATGAAGGGCGTGGAGTCCGGGATCTGCTTGTCGTAGCTCTGGCTGAGGAACGCGAACGAGCCACGGTACAGCTGACCACGAGCGTCGTATTGGTCAGAGGCCAGAGCGGTCCAGCTGTCTTCATCGAGGTAGAAGCGACGCTTCTGATAGATGTGTCGGGCGCCGGACTTGAGGTTGCCCTCCACCACCCAGACCCGGTGCTTTTCCCAACGCACATAATCCGGTGCCAGGTGATTGGCAGTGGTCAGCGACTTGGGATCCTGGGCGTAGGTCAGCTTGTAGGTGTTGTAGGGCACGATCATTTCTTGCTTGCCCACCAGCTTCCAGTCGTAGCGGTCCAGCGCCCCGTTGAACACGAAAACATCGTCGTAGGTGCCGGCACCGGCGGTGCCAGGGTTAGGCGTGTCGTAAGCCAGGTTCGGTGCCAGCTTGACCCGACGTTGGCCAGGCAAGTATTGCCAGGCGCGGCGCGGTTGCTGCAGCGGGTTGGCGGCGTCCTTGAGCATCACCGCTTCACCGGCCCGGCGCGCAGGCCCGGTATAGGACAGCTTCATCTGGTAGTACACGTCGGCGCTGCTGATCGGCTGCGCGAGGTTCTCGTAGATCGGATAGGAAATGAACGCCTGCCCGGTGGTCGCCAGGGTCGGCACGCCAGCGGAATCGACGTTCCAGGAGTCGTACTTGGAGTTGATGTTGACGCCCTGATAACGCAACAGGAAGTTCCACATCGCCTCGTTGCCCGACTGCGGAATCGGGAACGGCACGCCGGGCAGCACGTTATCGACGGCCAACCCACCCTCAAGGGATTTGGCGCCGGTGGCATTTTTCACCCCATTGTCCAGCACAGCCTTGGGCAAAGAGACTGTACGGTGGGTCGGGTAGACATTGACGTGGAAGCTTGGGAAACGCTTGGCCAGTTCCGCCGTGGTTGCACTGAGCAAGCCCTTGTACTGATCGACGTTTTTGCCATCGATCACCAGCAATGGTTTTTCGTTGGCGAAGGGATCCGGACGCATGCTGTCACCGGATTTGAAACTGGCCGGCGGCGTGGTCAAGCCACCGTCATAGGCGGGGATGGAACCATCAGCGTTCCCGGCCTTTTCGGCCCCCACCAGGGTCAGGCTGCTGCCCAACCGGGCAGCGTCCTGAGTTGAAACAGCGGCCTGTGCCTGGGCGGCAAGGACCATGGCCAGCGAAGCGGCCAACACGGTTTTTGCGAATTTCATCTTGTTATTCTCCTGCTTGCATTGAGCAAATCAGTGGTGAATCAAAAAGTGGTTTTCATCGTCAGGTAAACGGCGCCACGGTCCTCAGTCGTGGCACCACCACCGGAGAAGGCCGAGTAGCCACCGCCGTAGCACGCGTAGTTTTCATTGCCGCTAAAGGCATTGGGTGTGGAGCCGTCGCCGCTGCCGGCATTGGCCGCACCGGTGCTCAGACCACTGGCGTCGCACTTGTCGGTCTTGCCGAAGGAGTCCACGTACTTCAGGTCGATGAAGTATTTGTTGTACACAACGGCACCCACGCCCACGGCATAGTTGCCGGTGTCTTTGGCACCGCCACCAGACACCGGTGACACGCCGTCAAGGCCGACGTTGATGGACATCGGTGCGTTGAGATCGACGCCGGGAAACACCTGGTACCAGGTCGGCGTGAAGTTGACCGCGATGCCCCAGTTGTCCCGGGTTGGCTGGTCGATGCCGCGATAGGTGTCCTTGCCCTTGTAGAGCGCTTCGTTCTTGCTATCGAGCTTGAGCAGGTTGCTGTAGTACAACTCGGCGAGCAGGCTGGCCGAATCGAACACCGGTGTTTTCGGGAAGGTCATCAGGCCGTTGAGCGTCCAGTGCAACGTGTCACCAGTGGCACTCATGCTGTCGCCCTTTTGCGGGGTGTCGTAGATCACCCCGGTGGCCGCCGTGCGGGCCGGCAACAGCCCAAGACCTGCGCCCAAACCCCGCGGCCCTGTCGAGCTGACAACGGCTGGAATACTGGCCAGCGGCATGTTGTGACGAATGTTCAGGTCTGAACCCACACTGATACCGCCCACATCCTTGGACAGGCTCAGGCCGAAGATCTGAATGTTGTCGGCATAGGCCAATTGATAGGTGCTGGTGCTCAACGAATTGAGGGTGTTGACCACCGCCGGCACCATGCCGGCAGGCGGGGTACCGTTGGGATTGGCCGAGGTCAGCCCGGTGGCGTTCAGCCAGGCTTGCGGCAGGATTTCCGACGTATTGCGGTAGTAAACACCGAGGGTGCCATCCAGCCAGGCCGGCGACCACTTGGCCATCACGCCCCAGTCTCCGCGCTTGTCCGGCGTCAGGTCGTGACCGCGACGCACATTGGTCAGCCCGTTGCAGGGCGCCAGACCACAACCCAGTGGGCTGCCCGGCACCACGCCATTGGTGTTTCCCAACAGGAACGACTGCGCACCGAAGCCGACCAGATCGGAGCCGCCATAGTAAGTACCGGCTTCAGGCAGGCGGGCGGCATCCCAATCGAGGAAATACTGAGCGCCCACTGTCAACTCGGGATTGACCGTGAACGACATCGACAACTGGTTACGCGGAACGAACAGTTCCTTGGCTTCAGTTCCCGGCGAGGCGGCCAGTTTGGCCAGGTCGAGGCCGGACTGGCCGTAGCTGATCGAGTGCACCGGGTTGAGGATGGTTTCACCCCAGAACACGTTGTGTTGACCGGCCTTGACGCTCAACAGCGACTCCTCGCCCACTTCGGTGCTGTAGAACACGAAGGCATCGAGGATTTCGCCGGAAGGACCGGTGTAGTAACGCTGGGCGTAGTTGCTCAGGTGCGGGCTGCCATTGCCGACATTGTCGCCGGTGACCCCGGCCAGGCGCGGATCGTTGGCGACCAGACCCGACCGTGCGTCATTGCCGTTGACGAACGGGTTGGAATTGGAACCGGTGTTCTCGTACGCCCTGTCGTACCAACTGGCGGCACTGACGCGAAAGCCCATGTGGTTCTGGTAGACCACATCCATTTCGGTCAACAGGTCAACACGGTTGGTGATGTTGGTCCCGGCCTTGCGGAAGTTGTAGTCGCCATCGTTGTTGTTCGGTGTCGCCAACATGCGCTTGTCGGCGCTTTCGGTGCGTACGCCGTAGTTGTACTTCACGGTGTTATCAAAACGCACGGTCCAGTCCGGGTTACCTGTGTCGAGTTCGACCGCCTGCGCGACCGGCACGGCGGCGGCCAGAATGGCCGAGGCCAACAAGGTGTAACGCGAGGGTGCGAACCCGTGACTCTTATTGTTGTGCATTGCGTTGTCTCCGCCTTTTTGTATTTGTTTTAAGCGCAGCCGCCCTCGCGCAACCCTTGTTCCAGGGATTTGCGTTTTTCAGGAGTGAGGGCAAATGCCGGATGGCTGGGGCCAACCGGCGCCTGAACTAGCTATCCAGCGCCAGGATGAGTGCTTCGGCTTGCGGCCAGTGGCCAAACCCTGCAACCGGATTGAGATGACCCACCTCGCCCACGTTGAGCAGTTCGCTGCCCCAGCCCTCAGCCAGTCGAGTGACGGCGTCCAGGCTGGCGAGGTGGTCGTTGGTACTGGCGGCCACCAGACTGCGGAACGGCAGTGGCCCTTTTGGTAGAGGATTCCAACCCTGGGTGCGCAGGGTTTCAGCGGATGGGTAGCCTTGCGGCCAATGAGCATCGAGATCCGGAGGCGTGGCCAACAGCGCGCCCTTGATCGGCCGACTGTGCTGCGCAGCCCAGTGCGCGACCATCAGCACTCCGGCGCTGTGAGCAACCAGAATCACCGGCCCTTCGATCTGCTCCAGCTCGCGCTGAATCGCTTCGACCCGCTTGGCGCAATCGAGCTTGTCGGTTTCCAGCGGCGGCACACTGCGCACCTTGCAGAGCCTTGCCTCAAGCAGCGTTTGCCAATGCTCGGCAACGTGCTCACGCAGACCCGGTACGATCAGAACGGTTGCGGCAGTTTGCAGTTTGTCCACTTCAACACCTTCGCTTTCTCGATGACTCGACTGGCTCTATCGCCAGGGGCTTTTTGTAGGACTGACATTAAAGAGCGCCCACCCGAGGTGCTTTTCATTGGACGTCAGGCACTTTTCTTTTCATGACAAATTTCCAGGTGTTGGCGTGCCCCGACCATTGGTCGAAAAACCCCGCAGCTTCGCTGTGGGTCACTGTAATCAATGGGTGAGCGTCGATTGCTCGACAACAACGGAGGTGATTCTGGACAGAATCGGGCGAGCGCCCTCGACAACGTCACAACTGTTCAATTGCTGATGTGCTGGATATAGTCGCCACGCTCATCTGAATCGCAACCGGCCCAGGAAAGACCTTCGCATGCCCAAGCTTGTTCGCGCCGCCGTCTTGACCAACTACCTGGAGGTCACCCAGTACCTGGGGTTCAATCCGCGCGATGTGCTGGCCGGCGTCGGCCTGAGCAAAGCGCTGCTGCAAGCGCCCGAACACCGCATCCCCATTGATGCCGCCGTACGCCTGCTGGAAGATTCGGCCGCCGCCAGTGGCTGCCAGAGCTTCGGCCTGAGCATGGCTGAGTCGCGCCAGCTCTCGGACTTCGGTGTGGTCAGCTTGTTACTCAGCCACCAGCGAACGCTGCGAGATGCGTTGCAAGTGTTGGTGCATTACCGTCATCTGATGAACGACTCGCTGGCCCTCTTCATCGAAGAGGCCGGCAAGATGGTGATTATTCGCGAAGAGGTGGTTACTGAATCGCCGATGCCTTGCCGGCAAGCCAATGAACTGGCCATCGGGGTGATGTTCCGCCTGTGCGCCGCCCTGCTCGGCACCCACTGGCATCCCTACAGCGTCAACTTCACGCACCAGCCTCCCGACAACCTGCAACTGCATCGCCGCCTGTTCGGTTGCAAGCTGGAATTCGGCAGCGAGTTCAACGGCATTGTCTGCTCCGACGCCAGCCTCGACGTGACCAACCCCAATGCCGACCCGGCCATGGCGCGCTATGCCCAGAGCTACCTCGACTCGCTGCTGAGTCACGAAGGTCCCTCGATGCTGTTCGAGGTGCGCAAAGCCATCTACCTGCTGCTGCCGATGGGACGCGCCACCATCGAGCAGATCGCCCAGACCCAGGGCATGAACGTACGCACCCTGCAACGTCGCCTGAAAGACGACGGCTGCGCCTTCAACGACCTGATCAACGACGTGCGCCGCGACCTGGTGTTGCGCTACCTGGAAAACCCGAATTATTCGCTAGGGCGCATTGCCGACATGCTCGGCTATTCGATGGCGAGTTCCTTCACCCGCTGGTTCATCACCCAGTTCGGCATGCCGCCCGCCGCATGGCGCAGCGCGCAAAAGCACACCGTCAAAGCTCCGCCGGACTTGACCACCCTACCCGGCTCCCGCGAGCCCTGAACCGGACGCAACAGACGCAGGGCATGCAAAAAAAAGCGGCGACTGCTGGTACAGTCACCGCAAAAGAACCGGTGTTTATAGCACCGGCCGAGGAGTCAACGCAGTGCGGCCCTGTAGCAGCTGCCGAGCCCGCGAGGCTGCGTTCGGCTGCGAAGCAGTCGTAAAACCATGCAACGCGGTGTGTCAGTCAACCCGCGCATACCGGATTTGCGAGGACTTCGTCCTCGAACGCAGGCTGCGCCAGCTGCTACAAAAAGTGCGCCGCAGCCAGTATTTTTTAACGGTCTTACAGCCCCCAGCGCAGCAACAACAGCACCAGCACGATAAGGAACACCGTCTCACCCACCATCAGCAGGATGGGCTTGATGCCGACAGCGGCCAGCTCCTTGAGCTGGGTCTTCATGCCCAGGGCGCTGATGGAAACCACCAGGCACCAGCGCGACAATTCATTGACCGATCCCTGCACCACCGGGGCTATCCAGCCGGTGCTGTTGATACACGCCAGAATCAGAAACCCGACGGCAAACCATGGCAGCAGCGGCGGTCGTTTGCCGGCCGGGTCGGCGCCCTGCATGCGGGTAATCATGGCGGCGCAGACGATCACCGGCAGCAGCATGGCAACCCGCATCAGCTTGATCACCGTGGCTGTATCGCCGGTCTCGGTCGACATGCTGTAACCGGCACCGACCACCTGGGCGACATCATGGATGGTCGCCCCCAAGAACACGCCCGCCACTTGCGGCGACAACGACAGCCAGTTGGCAATCATCGGGTACACGATCATCGCCAGGGTCGACAGCGCCGACACCCCGATCACCGTGAATAACGTTGCGCGTTCTTTCTGCGGATGGTTCGGCAATGCCGCCGCCAGCGCCAACGCGGCCGACGCACCACAAATCGCAGTAGCCCCACCGGTGAGCATGCCGAACAAACGCTGGAATCCCAGCGCCTTTGCCGCGATCACCGAAACGCCGATCGTCACCACCACAACAATCACCACCAGCGCCACAGGCTTCCAGCCCAGCGCGGCAATCTGTTCGAGCGTGATGCGCATGCCCAGCAACGCCACGCCAATGCGCAACACCGTGCGTGCGGTGAACTCGATGCCCGCCTTGCAGGCGCCGTCACCGGCCAGGAAGTTCAGCGCCATGCCCAACAGCAAGGCAAACAGCATCACCGGCGCGCCGTAATGCTCGGACAAAAAGGACGCAGCCGCCGCCACGATCAGGCTGACGACAAAACCCGGCGCCAGTTCGCGCGTTCGGCTATGGATACGGGTAAGAGCGATAGCGCTCATGGCACGGACTCCTCGGGAACGATGACGATAAATGCCTGGCCGTCGATGATCTCGACCGGGTAGTTGGCGACTTTGAGCTGGGTTGAATTGAGCAAGTAACCGCTGCGCAAATCGAAGCGCAGGCCATGGGCGCAGCACTGAATCACTCGCCCCTCAAGGCGCCCGCCACACAGCGAGGCGCCCTGGTGCGGGCAACTGTCGTCGATGGCGAACAGGTCACCTTCGATGTTGAATAACGCCAGGCTTTTGCCATCGAATTCGAACAGCGCACGACCACCCGCCTGCGGGAGTTTTCCGGCAGGTACGGGGATACGAAGACTCATATCGGTTGCCGCTCATGAGCATTTTTGAGCAAGGCTTCGCACATGGCATCAAGCAGCGCTTCGGCAGGCTGTGCGCCCACCACCGTCAGGCGATTGTCGAACCGAAAACTGGGCACGCCGTTGGTGGCCCAGGGGAAACCATCAAAGGGACTGGCGTCGCCCAGCAAGCAGTCAGACACGGCGCCCGCTTCAACGCCGCACGACCGGGCGATGGCGATCAAGGTCTCACGGCAACCCAGGTCTTCGCCGTTCTGGAAATACGCCGCGAACAAACGCTCAAGCAAGGCATCACGCAGCTCAACATTGCCCAACACGCTGACACGCTCCAGCAGACGATGGGCGTCCGCGGTGTTGGGCATCGTCGTGATGCGGCTCAAATCGATGGCCAGCCCAACGTCCATGGCGGCCTGCTGCACCTGGGCCTGGCGCATCGCTACAACTTCAGGGCTACCCAGACGCTTGCGATAAAACTCGGCGAAGAGTTCACCCTGTGCCGGCAGCTGCGGCAGCAATTGCACCCCGTGCCACACCGTGATGATTTCCACGCAGGGCTGCTGGACACGCAGCTGGTCTTGCGCGCGCTCCAGTTGACGCTTGCCGATCAGGCACCACGGGCAGATAAAATCGAAGAACACATCAATACGTAAACGACCACTCACAACTTCACCTCTAACGCCGCTTTGCCAATCGAATCGTGGACTTGCTCACCTCGAAGCCGGGCGATGTCCTTGTGGTAGTGACACTTGGCATAAAAGAACACGGCCGCTGCCGCGATGCTGACCAGTGGCACCATTTGAAAAGCGGCCTGCAAGCCGATGAGGTCGGACACCCTGCCGGTGATGAACGGCCCAGGCGCCAGCCCCAGCATGTTGTTGGCCAGGGTCAGCGTGGCGAACGCCGTGCCGTGGACCGAGTAATGGGTCAGGTTGGCAACCATGGCTCCGCAAGGGCCGGTCGTGCCGGCGGCAATCAACATGCCCAGGCAGATCAGCGCCAATTGCACAGGCCCTGCCGGCAGGGCGAACGCTGCCGACAACAGCAGACAACTGCCCAGGCAATAGGCGATGGCCAAAGCGACTTTGCGCTCCGGCGAATGGCGACACAGTCGATCGCTGAGCATGCCGCACAGGATCATCCCCGCACCGCTGCACAGCACGATGATCGCCGCGACGCCGCCCGCCTTGTCCGTGGCCATGTCGTAATAACGATTGAGGTAACTGGGCATCCACACAATGACGGTGCCGCCGACGAACAGTTGCAAGCCACTGCCGATGTAGGCAGCGATCACCGAGCGGCTGGAAAACAGCGTGCGCAAAGGACGCTTGACCGCAGCAGCCGTTTTGTTCGCCACCTGGGCGGCACGTTGCGGCGCAATGCGTGCTTCCTTGACGATGATCGGATAAAGCACCGCCAGCAGCAGGCCGAACAGCGACATACCGGCGAACGACCAGCGCCAGCCAAGCTTGGCGGCTATTGCCCCGCCCAGCGCCATCCCTAATACCGAACCGAACATGCCACCCGCCATAAAGGCACTGGCCAGGGTTGCACGCATGTGTTTGGGAAACACCGAAATCACCACCGCGATCCCGACGCTGCCGTACGCCGCTTCGCCGACGCCGACCATGAACCGTGCAATGAACATCTGCTGATAGTCCTGCGCCAACGCGCAGCCCAGCGTGGCCAGACTCCACAGCAAAGCCATCAGCGCCAAGCTCTTGACCCGGCCGAAGCGATCCGCCAGCAATGACAGGGGAATTGTCAGCAGCCCCACCATCAGGGCGACAATGCCACTGAGCAGGCCGAGCTGACCGTCGCTCAGGGCCCATTCGCCCTTGAGCATCGGGAACACCGCGTTCAGTACCTGACGCGACATGTAATCGGAAATCAACAAGCCGAACGTCAGTGCAAAGACGATCCAGGCATACTTGCGCGCAACGCCGACGCCACTGCAGTCATCATCGTCTGCGGCGATTGGGTGAAAGGCCATGCAGCCTCCTCAAAGCTTTGTTTTATTGTTGTTATCAAGCGTGTTGCAATGCAGCGAGCGGGAAGCCATTGACCTCCCGCGTCGTCTGCCGATCAGCCGCGTTGCGGCACACCTTTCTGC
The DNA here is from genome assembly GCF_016650735.1 of Pseudomonas sp. TH37. Taxonomy (NCBI): domain Bacteria; kingdom Pseudomonadati; phylum Pseudomonadota; class Gammaproteobacteria; order Pseudomonadales; family Pseudomonadaceae; genus Pseudomonas; species Pseudomonas sp. TH37. Next base: position 123,176 of record NZ_JAEKFD010000002.1, on the reverse strand, counting down.
CCGGCCTTGCGGTTGGGGGCCATGCCATTGGCCAACAGGGTTTCTTCGATGCTTTGGTACTGCACACCGATGCGATAGATCGCGCGGGCTTCTTTGCCCGTGGCGATTTCCCGACCCAGTTCATGGGCGATGCGTACGGTTTGCTTGATCTGCGCAACTGAGCCGAAACGATCGCCCTTGTGATCAATGATAGTGTCTTCATTGCCCACACGCGGGTGCATCCCCATGGCCATCGACATGGTGTTGAACGGCATGACGTTCTTGAGCAGCGACTCGGAAGTCAGGGTGCAACCGTCCGGCGCGCGGTGGATGAAGTTGAAGAAGTTGAACGGATTGGGGCCATCGAAACCGCCGCCGATACCGATCCAGGTCAGGTTCAACGGGCCCTTGTAGACGCCCTTGCGCACCAGGCGCTCAAGGGTTTCCATGGCATGCATGCCGGTCAGCTGGAAGTGCGGCTGGATACCGTTGTCCATCAGACGCTTGAGGTGTTCCGCGACCCAGGCCGGGCCCGCCGGTACGGTCATTTCGCTGTAGGCCGCCTGATAGGCAGGATTGGCCAGGGACGTGCCTTCCAGGTATTCCGGATACAGCAGCTCCATGATGTTCATCTGGGTGGTGTTGATGGCCACCGTGACCTGATCCGGTTTTGGCGTCAGCTCGGCCAGCATGTGGCGCGTATCGTCAGACAGCCACTTGGCGCCTTCGCCATCGCTTTCGGGGGCGAAGGAAATCGAACCACCGACCTGGATGATCATGTCCGGCACGGCTTCACGCACACCGGCGATCAACTCATTGAACTTGGACAGACGCTTGGAACCCTTACCGTCCAATTCACGCACGTGCAGGTGCAATACCGTTGCGCCCGCCTCATAACAATCAACCGCCTTCTGCACCTGCTCGTCCATGGTCAGCGGGATGTCTTCAGGGAAATCTTCCGGCATCCATTCGGGGCCATACGGGGCCACGGTGATCACCACCTTTTCCATGTTTTCCGGGTGCAGGGAATCGTCGAAGAATTGCATGAGTTACTCCTATTCTTATGATTGTTACGCACGCCCAGATCGTGCCGGGCAGGCGTGTCTACGAGAGCGAATGCAGCGGCGGTCGATCAGTAAGTCTTGTCGCCGATGATGCCGGCGCGTTCCATCTTGCGATGGCACGGCGGGTAATCCATGACGGCGTAGTGCTGGGTACTGCGGTTGTCCCAGATGGCGATGCTGTTGGGTTTCCAGCGCCAGCGCACCTGATACTCGGGGATGTAGGCCTGGCTGATCAGGTAGCGCAGCAGCTCACTTGCACCCGGGTTGGCGTCCTGGCCGAAGCGCACCCGCTCGGGGGTGTGGTAGTTGCTCAAGTGCGTCGTGAAGGCGTTGACAAACAGCACCTTTTCCCCGGTTTCCGGGTGGGTGCGCACCACCGGGTGCTCGGCATCCGGGTACATCGCCTTGAGCGCCAGACGCTTTTCGATCGGCATGGCGGCACCGAAACTCGCTTCGATGCTGTGGCGGGCGCGCAGGTCGGCGATCTTCACCTTCACGTCTTCCGGCAAGCGCGCATAAGCCTCGACCATGTTGGCCCACATGGTGTCGCCGCCCACCGGTGGGCACTCTACGCAGCGCAGCACGCAACCCATCGGCGGCGCCTCGCGCCAGGTAGCGTCGGTGTGCCAGGCGTTTTCGTAACGGTCCATTGGCTGGTCCGGCCGCTTGTAGATGCGCACCAGCCCTGGATGATCCGGATCACTGCCGGCCACCGGATGATCCTCCAGCTCGCCAAAGCGCCGGGCGAATGCCACATGCTCGGCGCGAGTGATGTCCTGATCACGCAGAAACACCACCCGATGCTTGAGCAGCTGAGCACGAATCTCGGCAAAAAGACCGTCGTCATGCACCGCGTCGGCGAGGTTGACGCCCACCAGCTCCGCGCCAATGCTGCAGGTCAATTGTTCGACTTTCATGGCAGACAACTCCCTTAAATGACGAAAATCGATGAGCCCGTGGTCTTGCGTGATTCCAGGTCGCGATGGGCCTGCACGGCATCCTGCAAAGCATAGTGCTGGTTGATCTCGATCTTGATCCGACCGCTGCCGACATGGTCGAACAACTCACCCGCCAACACGGCTTTTTCCGCCGGGTCGGCGATGTAATCGGCCAGGGCCGGACGCGTCATGAACAGCGAGCCTTTCATCGCCAGCAGTACCGGATCGAAGGCCGGGATCGGACCGGATGCCGTGCCGACACACACCATCAGGCCGCGGCGCTTGAGCGAATCCAGGGAGCCCATGAAGGTGTTCTTGCCAACACTGTCGAACACCACGTTGACCCCCACGCCGTCCGTCAGCTCGCGAACGCGTTGGGCGACGTCTTCATGGCTGTAGTTGATGACATGCTCGCAGCCATGGGCCCGGGCAATTTCACCCTTTGCCTCGGTAGACACGGTGCCAATGACGTTCAGACCGAGCAGCTTGGCCCACTGCGAAACAATCAGGCCTACACCACCGGCAGCGGCGTGCAACAGAATGCTGTCGCCGGCCTTGAAGTCGTAAATACGCCGCATCAGGTACGACGATGTCAGGCCGCGCATGGTCATGGCCGCGGCGGTCTCGAAACTGATGGTTTCCGGCAGCTTGATCAGCGGCGCGGCCGGGATCAGACGCTCGGTGCTGTAGGCACCCAAGGTATTGAGAAAACCGGTGTAAGTAACGCGATCGCCGACTTGTACGTTGGTCACCCCTTCGCCGATGGCCTGGACCACACCGGAGGCTTCAACCCCCATGCCGTTGGGCATCGGGATCGGGTAAGTGCCATTGCGAAAGTAGGTGTCGGCATAGTTCAGGCCCACCGCCACATGACGAAGACGAACCTGGCCTGGACCGGGATCGCCGACTTCGACCTCTTCATAACGAAGGACTTCGGGACCACCGGTTTCGTAGAAGCGTACGGCTTTGGCCATTTTTTCTTATTCTCCAGTCTCAAGTTGGGCGTGCTGCGTCGAATTGCGCTGATTGGACTGTAGGACGCCGTCTGGCGAGTCGCTTCTCATCAGACGACAATGGCTTTTCATTTCATGACAGTGTGCGTTGCATCAACGTCTGCTATGGATGACTTATCCAGTGCCTCTCGATACCCTGCGCACCTCGGTATGATGGTGTTCCAGGTCAAACCACCCTCCCTCCAGACGAGCATGTGATGAAATCCCCTGCAGGTTTGCTGCTGTCGGCTATTGAGCTGGACCGTGCCAGCGCCATCCCCCTGTACCGCCAACTCTATTTGCAGATTCGCAAACAGATTCTCAGCGGAAAAATGCAAGGGGGCGTGCGCCTGCCGTCGACGCGGACCCTGAGCAAAGAATTGGCGCTGTCGCGGATCACCATTCTCAATGCATTCGATCAGCTGATTGCCGAAGGCTTTTTGGCGTCGCGTACCGGGGCGGGCACCTATGTCGGCGATGAGTGGGAGAGCCGAGGGATTGCCGACGAAGAGCAGCGCCAGCCACCTCGCCTGTCCGACCTGAGCCAGTCCATGCTGTCGCTGCGCAGCAGTCACTTTCGCGGGGTTTCCTATACCGATTGGGACCCCGCGACCCCCACCTCATTCCTGCCCAGCCACAGTACCTACGACGCGTTCCCCCTCGCTGTGTGGCGGCGCTTGATGAACCGCCACCTGCTCAAGCCGACCAAGGCCATGCTTGGCTATGGCGAACTGCAAGGGTTACAGGCCTTGCGCACGGCGATTGCCGAGTACGTCTTTGATGCCCGTGGCATCGACTGCAGCGCCGAACAGGTAGTGATCGTTTCCGGCGCCCAGCAAGCCTTCAACCTGTTGGGCATGCTGTTGCTCAATCCGCACGACAGCGTGTGGATGGAGGACCCAGGACACATCGCGGCGCGCATTGCGTTGCAGGCCCAAGGGGCTCAGGTGGTCCCGTTGCGGATCGATGAACAAGGGATTGATATTCAGCAAGGCCTGGCCGAGTGCCCCGACGCCCGCCTGGTATTCACCACGCCATCTCGCCAGCATCCCTTGGGCGTGACCATGAGTTATGCGCGGCGCCAGGCGCTCATCGATTGGGCTGCGCAGTATCAAAGCTGGATCATCGAGGACGATTGCGACAGTGAATTTCGCTACAGCGGCCGCCTCCTCCCCGCGCTCTACGCCATGGACCAGATGGCTCGAGTGATCTACGTCGGCACCTTCAGCAAAGTCCTCTTCCCCTCGCTAAGACTGGGCTATGTGATATTGCCGCAAGCCCTGATCGAACCCTTCTGTACCCTGCGCGCGGTGATGGATCGCAGCCCGCCCACGCTTCTCCAGGCGACGACGGCGGACTTCATGCGCGAAGGCCACTTCCTCGGCCATATTCGCCGCATGCGGGCGCTGTACCAGGCTCGCCAGCAAGCACTCCTCGAGCAGCTTCAGCAACAGCTGGGCGGCTTCTTCAACATTACCCCGGTGGAAGCCGGCATGCACCTGATCGCCTGGCTGCCACCCACGCTTGATGACGACGTGATCGCCAGGGAATTGGCCCGGCACAACATCCACACCTATGCCCTGAGCGACTACTGCCTTGAGCACGTCCTGCCACCTGCCCTGCTCATCGGTTTCGCCGGGACGCCTGAGGGCCAGGCGCAGGAGCGCGTCGAAGCGCTGGCCCGGGCCTTGAGCAAAATGGGGTACCTGCAGGCCACTTGAGGTAAGTGGTCTTATGATTTAACTGATAATGGATCTATCGAGAGTTCCTGACTGGCGCGATAAAGGCTGCGCCGGCAGACCCGGCGTCTGACCAGGAACGACTCGAATGAACAATAAGATCCAAGAGCGATTCAATGCCTTGCTCAGCCACAAGGCTGCCGAGGCAGGAACACCTCCCCTACTGACAGAAGCATTGGCCCGCCAACTGCTCGACCGCCTTGGGCAGATGCGCTTGTTTGCGCATGCCTATCCCTTGCTGACCAACCTCACCCATGGCCGTGTCACGCCTGCCGACCTGCTGGATTTCTCCTATCGCCACGAATTGCAGGGTCTGAGCCTGCATTTGCTCGACGGCGAGGAAAACAGCCTGAGCCAAATGACACCCGCACAGCTGCAGACGTTTGCCGACAAGGCCAATGCGCTCGGACTGGATGTGCACCTGGAAATCAGCAGCACGCTGAAAAAAGATGTCGATCAGGTGATCGCCATTGCCAAAGCGCTTGGGGTTCGCAACATCCGCGTTTACTCACGTTACGAGGGGACGCTGTCCCGGGTCATGGACGTGATCGAGTCAGACCTGCACTACCTCGCGCAGCAAGCAGACGAGCACGACCTGTTCTTCGACTTCGAGCAGCATGAGGAACTCAAGAGCGCCGAAATCGCGCAACTGCTGAGCCGGCTAAACCACCCACGGCTGCATGCCTTGTTCGACTTCGGCAACATGATCAATGCCTGCGAACAGCCCCTGCCGGCGCTGCGGACCCTGGCACCGCATATACGCCAGACCCACCTCAAGGGTGTGCGCATCGTCCCCGAGCACAACGGCTTCGGCCATTACGGCGTGCTGCAGGGCAGCGACGATGACGACCTGCCAAGCGCTCGCATGCTGTTCGAGCTGTTGATGCTCGGCGACTCAACCCCGCAGGTGATCGCGTTCATTCTTGAGCAGGAAAACCACTACGTCGCCCCGGCGTTCCGCCAGACCTCTGAGGCTGCCGATCCATTCATTGCGTACCGGGAAATGAGTGACACGCCACTCCCGGACGGCTACTCGCTCGAACGAATGCTCGCCGACGAACACCGTTGGGCGAACAACCAGGTCGCCTATGTACGAGGCCTGCTGGCCGAGTTCCGAACCCTGGCCGAGTTGACCCTGGCCAACCCCGCTAATCCCTGAACCTGACACGACAACCAGCACTGCTTACCCGAACACGCCTGGAGAACAATAATGACAACTCGTGACAAGGCCAAATGGCTCAGATTCCTGATTCTCATCCTCGGTGGTGGCACCATCTACAAGCTGGCGAACCTCAAAGACGCCTTCTACATCCCCATGCAAGAATTCATGGGCTTGAGCCACACTGAAATCGGCATGCTGCTGAGCGCCAACGCCATCATCGCCACCGCACTGTTTGTCGTCGGCGGCATGCTCGCCGACCGCTACGACACGCGAAAACTGATCCCCATCGGCCTGATCGGTACCGGTGGCCTGGGGCTGTATCTGGCGACCTTTCCGCCTTTCAGCAATTTGCTGATCGTGTTCAGCCTGTTGGCCGTCTGCGCCGATTGCATCTTCTGGCCCTCGCTGCTCAAAGCCATCCGCAATCTGGGTGACGATCAGGAACAGGGGCGGTTGTTCGGGCTTCTGGAAGGTGGGCGTGGCGTCATTGATACCTTGGTCGCCTTTTCTGCACTGGGCGTTTTCGTCGCCATGGGCTCCGGTGAAACCGGTCTGAAATCGGCAATCCTCTTCTACTCGGTCATCGACATTCTTGCCGGAACCCTGACCTGGTTCCTGCTCAAGGGCAGCAGCGCGCAGACGATTGCCAAGCCGAAGAACGGTATGTCGAACCTGCTTGAGGCCATCAAGGTGCCGGGCATCTGGCTGGTCAGCCTCAACGTGTTCATGGTCTACATCGTCTACTGTGGCCTGACCTATTTCATTCCCTATCTCAAGGAAATGTACGGGCTGCCCGTGGCACTGGTGGGCGTCTACGGCATCATCAATCAGTACTTCCTCAAGATCCTCGGTGGCCCCGCCGGTGGTTTCATTGCCGACAAGCAGTTCAAGAGCACCAGCCGCTATTTGAAGTGGGCATTCCTGGCCTTGCTGCCGTTGATGGGCGTCATCCTGCTGATCCCGAAAAGCCCGAGTTTTATCTATGCGGGCATGGCAGCCACACTGTCCTTCGCGCTGATTGTATTTTCCATGCGCGGCGTATTCTGGGCGCCCATGGGTGAAGTCGGCATCCCTTCGCACATCACCGGTTCAGCCTTCGGTATCGGCTGCCTGATCGGCTACGCACCGGGCATGTTCGCTTACGTCATCTACGGCGCAATCCTCGACCATTTCCCGGGTCAACAAGGCTACAACTACGTCTTCAGCTTGATGAGCCTGTTGGCCGTTCTTGGGTTCATGGTGTCCAGCTTGCTGTATAGGACTGTTCGGAATAAATCCATGCCAATGGGTGCCGTTAGCGCGGCGCAAAGCTGATCGGGTAATCGTCGCCTTCATTGAACAGGCCAAGGCCTTTCGGTGAAGGCGGTCGGTTCAGGCCCTAACCCTGGACTTGAAATCGTCTGGGATGCAATGCATAACAAAAATGCCCGCGTCTTGCGATCCGGGCATTTCGTTCACCGGCTGAGTGGCGTTTTTATCTCTGTCTGCGTTAGAAACTCGCTTTGACCGACAACATAAAGTTACGTGGATCACCGTAGTAGTTACCGAAGGTCTCGGTACCGATGGTGGCGTAGTAGCGCTTGTCGAACAGGTTGTTGCCGTTGAGCGCAACCGACCAGGTGTCGTCGATGCGATAGCCGATGCGGCCGTTCCAGATCGCATAGCCCGACTGGCTGATTTTCTCACCACTGGAGGGTGAAACCCGGAAGTTATCGCTTTGCGCGTTAACGCCAGCGCCGATCGTGAACCGCTCAAGTGACCCGCTCAGCGCGTAATCGCCCCACATACGCAATACATGCCGAGGCACATAACTGTTGAACGCTGCTCCGTTCAGGCTGGTGTCGATGTCGTCGAGGGTTTTGGTCTGGGTATAGGTGTAACCTGCCAGTACTTGCAGGCGTTCAATGACTTCCCCGCTGATCTCGGCCTCGACCCCCTGAGCGCGAACTTTGCCGGCATTGACGTAGCAGTAACCATCGGACGACGGGCAGGACGAATTGTAGTCAGTCTGCGCCTGATCTTTCTGGATCGTACGGAACAGGTTGAAGGAGCTGTTCAGTCGACCGTCGAACCAGGCGCCCTTGATCCCCAGCTCATAGCTCTGGCCCACGAGCGGCTTAAGCGCCGAACCGCCTTCTGAGCGGTAATTGCCTTGCGGGGTAAAGATATCCGAATAGCTGGCGTAGGCCGTCAGGTTCTCGTTCAGGTCCAACAGCACAGCGGCAAACGGCGTAACCTGCCCGGTCTCTGTAGTGCTGGAGTGTTCCGAGGTGCCAGTGTTGATGAAGTCGGAGTCGGTATCGGAGTTGTACCAGCTCACCCGACTGCCGACGACAACTGTCAGTGGATCAGCCAGTTTCAAACGCAGTGTCGAGTAAATGCCCTTCTGTTTAGTCACTGAACTGACCGGCCCGCCGCGAGATGAGTTGTCGATAAAGTAACTGTCATCCGGCTCCGGTATATGCTTGTCGGGGTTGAACACATTCTGGCGCTGCGGCAAAAACGCCACCGAGTAGAAGTCGTCCTTTTTCGAACGGCTGGCGTTGAAGCCCACGACCAATTCATGTTGCTGACCGAACGCGTCGAACTTGCCATCCACGTAGGCGTCCAGGCCGTAATCGACCTGATCGTAATCGTACATACTGCCCAGCACACCGGTGGTGTTGGTGCCGGGAGTCACGGCGCCGGAGGCGAACGCGTATTTGATGTCCTGAGTGTTTTTTGTGTAAACACTGGCGACCTTCAAGGCCCAGTCTTCGTTGATCTGGTGTTTCAGATCACTGAACACCGTGGTGCGCTGGCTGCGCCAGGTGTTCCAGGAAGGATCGAGGCACGTCGAACGACTGAGCTTCAAATCGCTGCTATCCCTGTAGCGCGGCAGGCCACCCCAGCATGGATTGGCGTCCACGTCTTCATAGGCAACGCCCAGCCCCAGCGTCGTGTCAGGGTTCAGATCAACATCGAGCGCGCCGTAATACACCTGATCCTTGCGACTGGCGTCGTCCACAAAGTAATGCCGGCTCTGCTCGGCAACGACGGCCCGTCCGCGTACTGTGCCGGCGTCGTTCAGCGGGCCACCGGTGTCGACCTGTCCGCGATAGTTGTCCCAGCTGCCACCGGACAGCGTGATGTCGGTGTGCGGGGCCGTCTGGCCGCGTTTGCGCACGAAGTTCACGCCGCCAGCAGTGCCACCTGAACCTTTCATCATTCCCGCTGCGCCGCGAAGAATTTCGACCCGGTCGTAATACGCCATGTCACCGCTGAAACTGTCGGCCTGAACATAGAGGTTGCCCATGTCCAGCGGTACACCGTCGTACTGATACTGGCCCGACATCCGGAAACCGCGCGAATAAAAATATTTGCCGCCCATGGTCGAGTCGTAGACGGTAATGCCCGGGGTCTTTTCCATGACCTGATCGATGGTGTTGAGGTTCTGGTCATCCAGCATCTTGCGGGTCATCACCGTGACCGATTGCGGCGTTTCCTTGAGGGAATGTTCGCCCTTGCCGATAGTCACCGCGCCGGTGGTGTATGAACCGCTGTTCTCGGTCGTTGCGCCCAACATCTGCCCGTTGATGTTGGTGGCGCCCAGTTCCAGCGCCGACCCGGCAGCCGGTACCGGGCGCAAAACGTAAGTACCGTTGGCCTGTGGTTCAGCTTGCAGACCGCTGCCACCCAGAATCCGTGCAAACCCTTCGCCGACCCCGAAAGCACCTTTGAGCCCGGGGGATTTCAACCCGTCGGTCTGCCGCGCATCAAAGGAAATAGCGGCACCCGCCGCACTGGCGAAATGGCTGAGGACTTCAGTCAGGCTGCCCCCGGCGATGTCGAAGGATTGAAGCTGATTGTGCTGTTGCGTCGGCGCCGCGATCGCGGCGACCGGCCATACGCAAATCGACGTTGCCGCGAGCAACCCGACCTTCACTACAATCGCCAGACGACCTGGCGCGTACACCCGATACATGCTCACCCTCCCCCAAAGACCATCAATAAAAACTCACTGAGGGATGAGCCGAACGATGCGTATGAAAAGTGCAAAAGCCCTAAAACTTTTTTTGCGCGGCGCACGCTAATGCACATCACCGCCTGAAACATTGACCCAGTAGCGACTGTACCGGGTGATCCGTAGCGAAAATCCACTCTCCAGCGCAGCCAGCGCCAGGTCGGTATTATTAATGGGGAACGCGCCTGACACCTTCAGTTGGGCGATACGCGGATCGCAGCGCAGCACGCCTGTGCGATAGCGCGAAAGGTCGGCCAGCAACTCGGCCAAGGGACGATTAATGGCAATGATGCTTCCCTGTTGCCACGCACCGACCGAAGCATCGTTGCGCCGTACAACCCCCAACGAGTGGCCATCGAAGTCCATGGACTGGCCGGCCTCCACACGCACCGTCGAGCCACCGCCAGCCGAACGGACCTCTACGGCCTTCTCGATCACCGCCACCCCACCGCCCTGCTCATGGGACCGGACGATAAAACGCGTCCCGAGCGCCAGCACCTCTCCATGATGGGTGAGCACCTTGAACGGCCGCTGCAAGGGATCGACAGCAGTCGTCACAAGGATCTCGCCCCGTAACAGTTCGAGTACACGTTGACGACCGTCGAAACGAAGGTTGACTGACGTGTCGGTGTTGAGCAGCAACAAGCTGCCATCGGCCAACCGAAATTCACGGCGCTCACCCACGGCGGTGCGAAAATCGGCAAACAGGTTCTGGGACGTTTCACTGCGCCAGCCCAACCAGCCCAGCGAACTGGCTGACGCGAGCACCAACACACTGCGCAACACCTGACGCCGGGATCGATCAGCGCCGCGCAACGCTGGCGAAGCCAGGGAGCCCGGCACACTCGCCATCTGCTCGCCTACGTCCACCATGCGTTGCCAGGCTTGGCGATGAGCAGGATCGGAGACCAGCCAGTCGTTCCAGGCTGCCAGATCCGAATCGGTGGTGACACCAGACCGAAGTCGGGCGTACCACTGGGCAGCGACGCCAATCGCCTTCAACTCAGCGGGCGAAAGGCTCACGCCAGTTGCAACTGAATCTGCATCAGACAGCAATGCTCCATGGCCTTGGCCATGTAGTTGTTGACCGTGCGGGCGCTGATATTCAAGCGCTCGGCAATCTGCGGATAGGTCAGACCGTCGAACTGAGACAGGATGAACGTCTGCTTGACCTTCGTCCCCAATCCTTGCAACAGGCGGTCGATTTCCATCAGGGCTTGCAACAGGATCGCCTGTTCCTCCAACGAAGGCTGCTGCCATTCGGGCATAGCGGCCAAGGCTTCCAGGTAGGACTGTTCCAATGAGCGTCGGCGAAACAGATCGATCAGCAAGCCCTTGGCGATCATCGACAGGTAAGGTCGCGGCTCGCAAATCTCTAGCGCGTTTCGCGCCTTGATTACCCGAACAAAGGTGTCCTGCGCCAGGTCTGCCGCATCGAAAGCATTGCCCAGACGCTTGCGTAGCCAGCCATTGAGCCAACCGTGATGGTCGCAATACAGATCATTGACGGCGCTACGCAGGGATAAATCGTTGGCGGACATGACGATGGAATAATTCGCGAGTGATAATGACTCGCATTGTCATGCGTACGAAGGGTGATTTGCAATAGCCACATTGGCCGACAAGCCCCGCGTCACCGGAAGGTGCGAGGGCGAGATGCCGGAGTTCGGAGCAGGTTTCGCCGTCATTGATTGAGCGCTGCTCCCTACTTCTTGATGCCACTTATTAAAGAGAATGGGTGACTCGGTAGCCGTCTGGCATCCAGACAGCGATCGGAGATATCACAGGCGTTATTCACACAGCCACCCACGACTTTGTTCTGTTGCAAAGCCATGTAAGCCGAACCGGGGTCCTGGAACGTCACCGGTGTTGCCCCGGCAATTCGGATCGACTGCTCGGAGGTCGAGCCTTTGGTGGAGCTGATGCGCTTGTCTTTGAAGAAGCTTTTCGGCTGATCGGCGTTGGTTGAGCGCAGCAGTACTACTACGGCAACCGGACTTCTACAAACAGAACTTTCTGGGCCTCAAATACGATTGGCAGGTCGGCCCCGGCATCCTGCGTACCGACTTGCGCCACTTCGACAACCCTATGTTCAGGTCAATTTGGCGAGACGCCACTCAAATTTTCAATCAATGACGGGGTCACCACTGCGCGATATCCATCAGCATTTGGGTGCAATCCATCCGCAACATACTGATTAAACAGGTCGGGATTTGATTTCAAGACCGCCTCCCACCTTGGGTAATTGTCGATCAAACGAAGTCCCCTGGCTTTTGCAACATCCCGGTACATCTGGAAGTAATCCAGTAACTTCGGTCTCTGCACTCCAGAGCCTCCAATCACTGGATTCGTCACCATTAAAATGATCTCCGTCGATGACTTGGCAGCCTTGATCCGGTCAATCATTAGCTCGAGGTTTTTCCGTGCTTGTACGACGGTGGTTTTGTTGGGAAGGAAAGCGTCGTTGATCGCGAATTCGATAAACACCGTATCCGGGCTTTTGGAGATGACTCGACTTTCGAGATTTTCAACACCCCATCCCGACCACATCGAATCCTTGCCACTATTTATAATCGTGGCACGTCCAGGGTAACGCTGATTCAGATCATCCCCAAGCTGCTGCACCCAGGCGCCGGAGGCCGTCAAGCTCGTACCATAAGCTACGACGGTCTGCGCCTTGCCAGCATCAAGGTTTGAATAAAGATCGCTTTCCTGACCAGCAAAGCTGGCCGCGCTTAACGAAAGTAACATTCCAGCAAACAGAGCCTTGGCCCACAAACCATTCATTCAACTGCCCCGAACTTTTCGCAGGGGGCAAGGATGAACCCGTGAGCTTGAGGCGTCCAACAGATTTAGGCGGGTGGCATTGGTTCTCACCCCGTAAGGTGCGGGCGAGGATGTCTCGGTCATTGTCGGGAAAGGATGGGCAGAAAATTGCAGGACATGCAAACGAAGGCATGGCCAAAAATTACCAGCAGTAACCCCGAGCAAATCGTCTGGTCCGAGGCGATTCCGGACCTGAATATCAGCGAAAACTTCGGGTGGTTTTGCGCGGGTTTTGCGCAGAACTGCAACGAAAAAGGGGATCAAGCCGCTAAGTGCTTGATCCCCTTACAAAATATGGTCGGGACGGAGTGATTCGAACACTCGACCCCTAGCACCCCATCTCCTTTTTCATACTTCTTGAAAGCTTCCAAAATTTTACTCTGGATTTTTCTAAGCTAGTATTTACTTGAGCTCCAGCGGTGTTCTGCTCTACGAGAGTCCAGTAACGTCCATCAAGAGCCGACGTTTTTGTGGGGGTAAAAGTAGGGGGATTCCGTTTTATGGCCAAAATCACCATCAAAGAACTCGAGTCGCTGACCGCCAACGATGCCGGCCGAATCCTCAGGGAGGATGGCAATCTGGCCGGTCGAATTTCCCTGCGTAAGGACGGCGTGTCGGTCAGCTTTTTCTATCGCTATCGGTGGGGCGAGCAGAACAAAGAGTACGCCTGCGGAACCTGGCCGCGCAAATCCCTGACGGACATCCGCAAGGCACGCAACCAGGCCCGAGCACTTATCGATGAACAGATCAATCCTAACGAACACAAGAAAACCGCCAAGGCACAGGCATACGCCGCTGCTAACGTAGAGGCCGAACAAGTAAAAACGGCGAAGGTGAAAACGCTGACCGTCCAGGATCTGGCCAAGGCGTGGCTGTTGGATGGCGTGGCGCGCAAAGACGGCAATGCTGAATTGCAGCGCCGTTTTACCAAGGACCTTTACCCGGCACTCGGCAAGACAGCGGTGAACAATGTTTCCGAACACGATATTCGGGCACTGATCCGCACCGTGGTCAACCGCGGCGCTCACCGACAAGCCATCAGTTTCTTCGCCGACCTTACCCAGATGTTCAGCTGGGCCAGAAAACGTCAGCCCTGGCGGGCCTTATTGATCGAGGGCGATCCGACAGAACTGGTCGACATCTCCCCATTGATCCCAGCCAACTACGAAGCGGAAAGAAGCCGCATCCTTTCCCCGGCGGAGCTGTTGGAACTGCACAACCGCTTCCAGCAAATGACCGCCGATTACGAAGCCCTCCCCGCGGGCAAAAAATACGACGGCATTCGACCTCTGAAAAAGGAAACGCAGCTCGCGCTCTGGATTAGCCTGGGCACGTTGTGCCGGATTGGTGAATTGCTCCAGGCCGAATGGAAAAATGTCGATCTGGAGCGGCAGACGTGGTTCCTCCCCAGCGAAAACGTCAAAGGCACTCGCGGCAAGAAACAGGACCACCATGTCTTCCTCTCCCCCTTTGCCCTGCATTTCTTTCAGGAACTCAAGACCCTGACGGGCGACTCAGAGTGGTGCTTTCCCAACAAGCGGGATGATGGGCATGTGGACGTAAAGGTGGTGAGTAAACAGGTCGGCGATCGCCAGGCCCGGTTCAAAAACCGCAAGGCCCTCTCCAGACGGCGTCACGACAATACCCTGGTCCTTGCCGACGGCTAAAACGGTGACTGGACGCCGCATGACCTGCGTCGCACGGGCGCGACCATGATGCAGGCTTTGGGGGTCAGCCTGGACGTTATCGATCGCTGCCAAAACCATGTGCTGGCCGGCTCGCGGGTGAGACGCCATTACCTACATCACGACTATGCCGAAGAGAAGAGAAGAGCCTGGAACCTGTTGGGCGACCGACTCAGTGCCGTGTTGTCCTCAACCTACGAGCATCCGCCAACAGAATCGATGCTGTCTTTTCCAGCGTATACCGTGACTGGCTCTTTACAGCCTTCTTAAGTCGGCGTCTTTAGTGCTGCGTCCTCGTAGCCCCGTAGACATCACCGGGCACGTTCTTCAGCTTGATCTCGGCTTCATGACCGGCAGAAATCGGCCAAGAGCGGTCTTTCACGACCGCCATTTAAGACGTGCGGACGATCCATCAATGCCAGAGCTCACGATTGTTCCAGTAAGGCAAACCACCTATTGATAGTGCACCCAAAAATGTTTTGGTCACTTCAAAATCACAGGTACCCGGAAATATCAGCTTACGCCTCCGCTTACATCCGGTGATGTTCCAGCAAGAAGTCAACGAACAATCGCACCCGCGCCGGCATTGCCACCCCGCCGACGAACACCGCATGAATCGGTTCCTGGTCCCCGGGGTTCCAGGCTTCCAACAGCGGAATCAGGTCGCCGCGCTGCAAATCCCCGCTCACGCTGAACTCACCGATACGTGCAATGCCGGCACCTACTCGCGCGAGTTGTGCCAGCGCTTCACCACTGCTGCATTCGATGTTGCCGCTGACCTTTAGGGAAAACTCTTTTCCATCGCGGATGAACGGCCAGTTGGGTTCGGCACGCCGGAAGTTGAAGCGCAGGCAGTTGTGCTGTAGCAGGTCTTCCGGTTCCTGGGGGATGCCGTGGCGCTGCAGATACTCGGGCGATGCCACCACTACCTGGCCGGTGTCGCCGATCCTGCGCGCGGTAAGCGGGCTGTCGGGCAGATGGCCAAAGCGGACCGCGACGTCGGCCTGCCCGCCGAGAATGTCGACCACTTCGTCGCCGAGGGTGAGGTCGACGACGATGTTCGGGTAACGGGCGCTGAATGCTGCAACCAAGGGAACGATGGCCAACCGCCCATGGCCAAGGGCGGCACTGACCCGCAATCGCCCCTTGGGTACGCCTTGGTCGGCGATGGCTTCTTCGACCTCGTCCATGTCGGCCAGGATACGCCGGGCGCCGCGCAGGAACGCTTCGCCCTCGGCAGTGAAGGTGATCGCTCGGGTGGTGCGCAACAGCAGGCGGGTGCCAAGACGTTGCTCGGTACGCGCGATGATCCGACTGACTGCCGAGGGTGTCAGGCCCAATGCACGCGCGGCGGCCGACAGGCTGCCTTCCTGCGCCACGGTGGTGAACACGCTCATTTCACCTGACCTGCCGTTGAAATCCACTTGTGCCTCCTGCGCAAAGGTGATTGCCAAAAATGCTATCTACCGCCTGAAAAGACTGGATCGTAGCATTAGCGGCATAGATAAGGAGCCTTTCATGCGTATCAATCCACCACTTGTCGCGCTCGCCATCGGTGCCTTTGGCATCGGCGTAACGGAATTCGCCCCCATGGGCATGTTGCCGGGTATCGCTGCGGATCTGGGCGTTTCCATTCCCGCCGCAGGTTTGCTCGTCAGTGCTTATGCGCTGGGCGTATTGCTCGGAGCACCGCTGATGACCCTGACCACCGGCAGGATTCCCCGGCGCTATCTGCTGATCGGGCTCATGGCGATTTTCACCCTGGGTAATCTGATGTCAGCCCTGGCCACCGATTACTACAGCCTCATGGTCGCCAGGGTGGTGACCTCACTGAACCATGGTGCATTTTTTGGCGTTGGCTCCATCGTCGCCGCCAGCGTGGTCGCCCCGGAGAAACGTGCCGGGGCGGTTGCGGCGATGTTCATGGGCCTGACCCTGGCGACCATCGGCGGTGTGCCGCTGGCCGCCTGGTTTGGTGAACTGTTCGGTTGGCGTACCGCTTTCTGGGGAATTACCGGCCTCGGCGTGGTGACCATGGTCGCCTTGTGGTTCGCCCTGCCTAACCTGAAGACGCCGCAAAGCGTCGGTGTAATGGCCGAAATTCGGGTACTGGGGCGGGGTCCGGTGCTGGGCGCGTTGGCCCTGACCGTAGTCGGATCGAGCGCAATGTTTACCGTCTTCACCTACATCGCGCCGATCCTCAGCAGCGAGACCAATAGTTCCACCGC
The DNA here is from genome assembly GCF_016650735.1 of Pseudomonas sp. TH37. NCBI lineage: Bacteria > Pseudomonadati > Pseudomonadota > Gammaproteobacteria > Pseudomonadales > Pseudomonadaceae > Pseudomonas > Pseudomonas sp. TH37. Next base: position 106,560 of record NZ_JAEKFD010000002.1, on the reverse strand, counting down.
CTACATCACCGCCATGCTGGTGCTTTTTGGTGTGGGGTTGACGCTGGGCAATATGTGGGGCGGCAAGGCCGCCGACCGCTCGATAGATCGCACCTTGATCGTCTCGCTAAGCGTTCTGATTCTCGTCTTGCTGGCGTTCACCTTGGTGATGCGTTGGACGGTGCCGGCTGCTCTGGCCATCCTGATATGGGGTATCGCCAGTTTCGCCCTGGTGCCGCCGCTACAGATGCGCGTCATGGAAGCAGCGAAGGACGCGCCCAATCTTGCCTCTGCGGTGAACATTGGCGCCTTCAATTTTGGCAACGCGATTGGCGCAGCGCTGGGTGGAGCGGTGATCAACGCTGGTCTGGGTTATCCGGCGATTTCCCTGGCCGGAGCGGCGATGGCTGCTCTGGGGCTGCTGATGGTGTTGGCTTATGCCTGGCGTTCCAGAACGATTGAATCAGCAGTGGTGTGACGAAGATGAGGGGGAGTGGTTCGTTACCATCGATGAGTGGCGGCGAGTGGTAGGATTGCTGCCCTTGTCGAGGGGCGGCAATCGGTCAATTTTAGCCATTGCTGACCGGCAGCTTTGGGTCCAGGCTGTGTGAAAACGCATGCACCGTTTTGAAGTCTGCGTTGCTACGTAAAATCTGCCAGCGTTTGGTTAGTCAGCAGACCTGAAATTTGCGTAGGAACGCGACTTTCGTTCCGATTCTGACTGTCAAACTTGCTCTAAAACGTTTTCACACAGCCTCGGTCGTCTGCTGCCCGTCACGACAGGCAGAGGTCGGCCAGAAGCAGAAGGTCGCCCCTGATAAATCCGCCCCATTTTGCTCTTTCAGGTGGGGTTCCTCTGCATTTATCTATGCAATATCGGCACTCAGACTGCGCGGGAGCCCTGCATGACTTGACGATAGCGGTCAGGAAAATACGCAGCCTTTTGCGTCCGCTGCGCAACCTGCCTGAGGTTGTCGCGTTGAATCAGGCTGCAGCTGAGGTCGGCAAAGCGACTACCCTAACGAGAGATCTGGAGGTCATCATTGGCGAACTGCAGAAAATGGGCTATCTGCGCCAGGCCATGAGCCGAAGCGCGACCCTGACAGAACACTTTCGAAAAATCGCCGGCAACCCGGTGCTCGACAAATTGTTTGGCGAACTGGATCGATGGCCAGAGTTGTTCAGGACCGCCGAGAGAGCCGGCGAGCTGACTGATGTAAAAAGACAGATTCAGAAAGCCCTGAAGAAAAGAATCAATCAGCTGATTGCCGGGCTACGGGACAAGCATTTTGACCGGCACGAACTGAGGATCATCGTGAAAAACGCGAGATACCTTACCGATGCATTTCCAGCATTGTCACCGCTCAAGGCTAAATCCAGAGCTCAGCTAAAGTCGGTACAAGCGTCGCTCGGCTCATGGCACGATCATCATCAATGGTGCCTGCGGGCCGAGGCGGAACCTGATTTGCTCGAAATAGCACCCTACTGGGAAGTCGTGTCAGAACAAGCGCTGACTGATGCCGAATTGAAACTGGCGTCACTGCTTGATCACCTGCAGAAAGACCTGGCGAAGTCTAAAGACTGATATCAAATCGTTCTACAACTTCACTGCAAACCCGCGACGCACACAGCCTCCCTACGCACCTTTCAAATGCGCATAGCTATCAACGAAACGCTTAAATTTATGTTGGCCGCACGTATACGCTTCGTACTTCGCGGGCAATGCCTCACTCACACAAGTGGGCACCGGCTCGACAATCGCGTCGAAATCCAAATCAATAAAGAAAGGTATTGAATAACGCTCCAGGCCGCTCGTATTGATCACACGATGCATGGTCGAGGTGTAGCGATCGTTGGTGAGGGTCTGAACCAGATCACCAATATTGACGATAAACGTACCTTCAACCGGTGGCGCAGTGACCCACTCCCCTGCACGGTTCATGACTTGCAGACCGCCAACGGCATCCTGGGACAGGACCGTCAGGAAACCATAGTCCGTGTGAGCCCCAATACCGATCTCTTCTTGGGTCACCCTTCCGATCTGGGGTGGGTAACGCAAAACCCGCTGAATAGTGATGGGCTTGCGCTGACGCTGTTCAAAGTAGTCTTGCGCTAAACCCAGGCTGAGCGCGATCCCGCCAATCAGCTTTCGTGCGAGCGCCAGTACCGCGCAGTGATAAGCCTCGGCGACCTTCTCGAATTGCGGCAGTGCAGACGGCATTTGATTAGGGCCAAAAAATGGGGAAACCTCATCGTAATGGGCTCCACAATCAAAACACTCTTTGAAATCGCGGGTATTGGCCGGGTCGACGTTTTCCGCGTACATCGGTATGTAACCCCGTAGCGTGAGGCCGGAGTTCACGATATTAAGTTTGTTTTTCTCCTCATAAGGCAGTTTGAAAAAGCGTTTGGTGAAGGTGTACATCTCATCGATCAATTGCTTATCGATGCCATGATTTTTTATATAAAAAAACCCCACCTTCTCGCAGGCATCACCTATTTGACTGGCCACCTGCAGCGGATTTTCACCGTTGATGAGCGGCGCTATATCGATGACGGGGATTTCAGTGAACGCGGTCTGTTTGCTCGCCAAACGAATATCAAATAACTCTGTCACTTTTGCTTTCCTCTGCAAAACATCGATAGGACAGAAGATTCAGAAAGCACAACGGCGCCCTCTTTCATCTCACTGAGTCACATCTGAACCGTCACCTTTAAGCACTCATTGTTCCATCCAGGTCTCAGTCTCGATTGGGCGGATGTTAATCCTGGATTTTTTGCCACGCAAGCAAAATGTACACCTGTGTCACTGATCATTGACATAGATGTACATTTATCCTAACTTCAAGTCACCGAGTCAGATGAAGCCCACTTTGGAGCGCACTGCGATGTCCAGTGATCCCTTGCTGCAACCCTATAAAATCAAGAACCTGACCCTCAGAAACCGGATCATGACCACCTCCCATGAACCGGCCTATCCTGTGGACGGCATGCCCAAGGATCTCTACCGCGCTTACCACGTGGAGCGCGCAAAAGCCGGAGTCGCCCTGACCATGACGGCCGGTTCCGCTGCCGTCTCAAGGGACAGCCCACCGGTGTTCAACAATGTGCTCGCCTACAAGGACGAAGTGGTCGGATGGTTGCAAGACCTGACCGATGAATGCCACGAACACGGTGCAGCGGTGATGATTCAACTGACGCACCTGGGCCGTCGCACCCGCTGGGACAAGGCCGACTGGTTACCCGTGGTGTCGCCTTCGCACCGCCGCGAGGCGTCGCACCGTTCCTTCCCGAAGAAAATGGAAGAATGGGACATCGAGCGGATCATCAAGGATTATGTGGACGCTGCGGAGCGCATGAAAGCGGCAGGTCTCGATGGCCTGGAGCTTCAGGCCTACGGGCATTTGATGGACCAGTTCTGGTCGCCGTTGACCAATGACCTCGACGGGCCTTACGGCGGCTCGCTGGAAAACCGCATGCGCTTTACCTTCGACGTCTTGCGTGGCATCCGCCAGCGGGTCGGCGAAGATTTCCTGCTGGGCGTTCGCTACACCGGTGATGAAGAATTGCCCGGTGGCTTCACGGCCAGCGAGGGCATGCAGGTGTCTCACATGCTCAAGGACAGCGGGCTGGTCGACTTCCTGAACGTCGTGCGCGGTCACATTGATACGGATGCCGGCTTGACCGATGTGATCCCGATTCAGGGCATGCGCAACTCACCGCATCTCGACTTCGCGGGCGAGATCCGCTCGTCAACAGGCTTCCCGACCTTCCACGCGGCGAAGATTCCCGATGTGGCCACCGCGCGCTACGCGATCGCCTCGGGCAAAGTGGACATGGTGGGCATGACCCGCGCGCACATGACCGATCCGCACATCGTGCGCAAAATCATCGAGAAGCGCGAAGAAGACATTCGCCCGTGCGTGGGTGCCAACTACTGCCTGGATCGCATCTACCAGGGCGGCGCGGCCTATTGCATCCACAACGCGGCGACGGGGCGGGAAACCACCATGCCCCACGACATCCCCAAAGCCGCCGTCAAGCGCAAGGTGCTGGTGGTCGGCAGCGGCCCGGCGGGGCTGGAAGCAGCGCGGGTCGCCGGTGAGCGCGGCCATGACGTTACGGTGCTCGAGGCGGCCGACCAACCCGGCGGGCAGATTCGTCTGACGGCGCTGAGCGAGCGGCGTCGCGAGATGATCAGCATCATTGATTGGCGCATGGCGCAATGCGAACGGCTGGGGGTGAAGTTTCACTTCAACACCTGGGCCGAAGCCGACACCGTGCAGGCCTTCGAGCCAGACGTGGTGATCGTTGCCACCGGCGGCCTGCCGGATACCGAGGTGCTCAGCGCAGGCAACGAACACGTGGTTTCAACCTGGGACATCATTTCCGGCGACATCAAGCCCGGCCGCAACGTATTGATCTTCGACGATGCGGGAGACCATGCTGCCCTGCAGGCTGCCGAAGTCATTGCGCAAAGCGGTGCGACCGTGGAGATCGTCACGCCAGACCGCTCGTTTGCACCTGAAGTCATGGCCATGAACCTGGTGCCCTACATGCGCAGCCTGCAGGACCTGGCCGTCACTTTCACCGTCACCTACCGGGTCGATACCGTGGAAAAACGCGATGGCGGGCTCGTTGCCACCTTGGGCAGCGATTACGGCAAGGTTCACAAGCAACGCGTGGTCGATCAGGTGGTCGTCAACCACGGCACCCTTCCTCTGGACGATTTGTACTTCGACCTGCGTCCGCTCTCCAGCAATGGCGGCGCGGTGGAGCAGCATGACTTGATCGCCGGCACGGCACAGAACATCGTCACCAATCCCGAGGGGCGCTTCCAGCTGTTCCGGATCGGCGATGCCGTGTCAGCTCGCAACACTCACGCGGCCATCTACGACGCTTTGCGCCTGGTGAAAGACCTCTGAATCCGGGCCTCCCTTCCGGGTGGAACGGAGGTTCGCAATTAAAAACTGAAGGCCCTTTAACGGGCCTTCAGTGCTTATTATTGCCCCGCTTACAGACCGCGCCGCGCCACTTCAGCGCCCGCCTGGACCGCTCGTCCGACGATGGACTCAATGTCTTGATCGGCCATCGATTGCAACGCGGCTGCCGTCACACCCCGGTATGCCATCAACGATTCAATCATTTGCCGCGGATCGCGGTTGGCCAGCATCTGCCCGCCGCCCACCATCACGCCTTGTGCTGCACGCTGCGCGATGGCAAGAGGAATTCCCGCCGCCACCGCCTGATTAGTCAGCGCCATCTGCAACATTGCCGGGAACGCCGGCCCCGTCCCGGACAATGCGCTGAGGTAATCAATACCGTCTTCGTCAGGCAGTTCGTCCGCCGCACCGACGCACTCGAATAAACGCTGCACCCATTCGCGGTCGCGTTCAACAAGGTTTCCGACACAGTACCAGGGCGTGAACGACTGTCTGATTTCCACGGCTGCATTCGGCATGGCCCGCACTATTGCATCCGCACCGGTGGCCGCGCTGATGGCTGCCGCCGAAACGCCAGCCATCAGAGAAATCACTAGCTTGCCACGGGCGTTGATCTGCAGCTCGCGAAACTGCTCCGGCCGGATGGAGAGCACGACAATATCGCTGAGGTCCACCAACTGCTGGTTGTCGGCGAGCAACTTCACACCTGGCTCAAAGGTACTGACGCCGGAGCGGTTCGAAATCAACAAATGGTCAGGCTTGATGAAACTGCTTTCGAGGAGCGCCTCGGCAGTTGCACGCCCGAGCCAGCCGGTGCCCCCGATGATGCCCAGCGTTCTACTCTCCATCGGCAGCGGACTCCTCGAATGTTTCGACCAAGGGAACGAAGACACCGGGTTCTTTTTCCGCGTAGCCGAACTTTCCATAAAAGCGGTCCAGTTCGCGCCGCTTCGGTACTTTGCCGGTAAACACGCTCACGTACTGAGGAATCCGTCGAAATCGTACGACGATATCTTCATTGGTTTTCATGGAGATGTAGCCGATCTGCGTGAGGTAGATCGTCCTGGCCCGAACATCGGCGCCCTCGCCGTCGTAGCCAAACCGTCGGAACATCGCTGCCAACGCATTCATCCGCGTCTCATCGGCCAAAGCGATTTCAGCTGTGACTTCGTCCGATTGCAGCGCCCAACTGCGCACGGCAAATTCGAATTGCGAGTCGAACAGGTCGGGGTTCACCCAGCACTCGAAGACGTTGAGAATCGCTTCGGAAATACTTTCTGCATAACTCTCACATTGGCTGACCATACCGCCGGTGTTCTTGTCCCGCCATCGAGCCAGGAGTGCTGCGAGCAGTTGCTCCCGATCTTCATAGAACCAGTAAAAGCTGGTTCGAGACAAATTCAAGCGTTTGGCCAGCGGCATCACCCGCACAGCATCCACGCCCGACTCTTTAAGAGCATCGTAGGCGGCGTCCAGCCAACCATCCACGGAGCCTCGCCAGCCTGCGTCCTGCGCTTTGGTTTTAGCCCTTCCTGTCTGTGACATTCGGGTTGCACCTTTATTAAAAATTCTTCCCCACTGTACACCTCAGGATCTGTGGCGTACACGGCATGTACAGCAGCGTACATTTTTTAGACGCTGATCCGCATTCGATCTCACAACGGATTTGCCTCACCAAATACCGTCCGAGCCGTACGACTGGTCACTAATGACCTCCTGTCGATTCCATCTTTTAGATAACAACAGGTTATCTTTGCCCCTATAAAAAAGTTGCTAGACGATTAGAACCAATGAAACCAAATAATGGTTCTACCAAAAAAAATATTAGGTAGGTGCCATGAAGTTTAATAATAAAGTGGTGATCATCACCGGCGCTGCTGGGGGCGTCGGACAGGCGTTAGCGTTATTGTTCGCCCGAGAAGGCGCAAAGCTTGTTTTGTCTGATCTTGATGAAGGCGGTTGCAAATCAATTTCCGCAAAAGTCCGTGACCTGGGCACTGAAGTGCACTACGTGGCTGGCGACTTACGCCGTAAAGAATATTGCGAAGCGATTGTCCAAACTGCCGTCGATGTTTTTTCGGGAATCGACATCGTATTGAACAATGCGGGCATCATTCCCCGCGGCACAATTGAGGAAACCACTGACGACATGTGGTTTGACGCCATGGGCGTAAACCTGAATGCGGTGTTCTTCATCTGTCGTGCCGCGATACCGCACATGAAAAATCGCCCGGGCGCCGCAATCGTCAACACATCATCTGTGTGGGGTATTTATCCCGGCCCCGCTCACGTGGCGTATTGCACAAGCAAAGGGGCCGTCGCGGCTTTAACTAAAAATCTGGGCCGCGATTGCGCCCCTTTGGGCATCCGTGTCAACGCCGTGTGCCCGCACGAAATCAATACCCCGATGATACGCAGCGGCTTTGAGCGTCGAGGCCTGGATCCGGATAAAGCTGTGCAAGAACTGAACAAGAGCGTGCCATTAGGCCGTATCGCCGAGCCTGAAGACATTGCGGATGTCATCGCGTTTCTGGCATCCGACGAGGCCAGGTACATCGCCGGTGAAACGGTAGAAGTCACAGGCGCCAAGCCGGTATCCGGCTAAGGGGAGGTAGCGATGCTCAAAGGTAAAAATGTAGTGGTGACCGGGGGCGGCCGAGGGATTGGCCGAGGCATTACCGAACAATTGCTTGAGGCAGGAGCTTCTGTGCTGATCGCTCAGCGTCAGGCACTGGACGCCGACTTGCAGAATCACCCTCAAGTCTGTTTCGTCGAGACTGATCTCGCTTCGATGGAGTCACCGAATTTGATTGCACAGTTCGCCCAGGAGCAGCTTGGCGGAATCGATGTATTGGTCAACAACGCCGGGTTCATGTTCGAGAAGTCCATCGATGATATGACCGAGCAGGACTGGGATCGCATGATGGCTGTCAATCTGCGAGCGCCCGCATTCCTGTGTAAGGCGTTGGTGCCTCAGATGCGTCAGCGAGGTGGTGGCAGCATCATCAACATCGGGTCGATCGAAGGGATAGGCGCCAACCCTGAACATGCCGCGTACTGTGCGTCCAAGGCGGGCATCCATGGGCTGACCCGAGCCTTGGCAATCGATCTCGGCCGAGACGGCATTCGCTGCAATGCCATTGCTCCGGGGTGGATAAATTCCGAGCTGAGTGATGCATACCTCTCCGCTCAACCTGATCCGCGTGCGGCGCGCCAGGCACTCCTGCGCCTTCACCCGGTCGGACGTACCGGGTTGCCGGCGGATGTGGGCGGGACAGTCGTTTTCCTGGCCTGCGAATCATCGGCCTTCATCACCGGGCAGGTGCTGGTGGTGGATGGGGGGCGCACGGCGAAACTGCCACTGCCGTTTTGATCGAATCCGCCCGAGTTGCAACGGAGGGAGGGACTTACCCTCCTCCGCTGCAAGATTCTGCGGTGGGGTTTAATCCCTGAGCCCATGGTAGTCCAGGGGAGAGAAATCAGATGAGCCAATAAGTCTCGAAGCGATAGGTTGAATGTTCACGCCTTGGCTTTGATCGCATACATCCCACCGATAATCACCAACGCTGCGCCGACAACCACCCAGGTATCCGGGTGCTCGGCAAAAACGATTACACCAATCAACGTGGCGAACACCAGAAGCGCATAGTTGAAAGGCTGCAAGGTTGAAGCCGTCGCGTATTTCAGTGCTTGAATGAAGAGAATCTGTGCGACTACTCCCGTCAATGCCAGGATCCCCATCAAGAGGCCCTGGATCGGAGTCGGAGAAACCCATGCAGGCAGCCCCGCGAATGTGACAGTCAAGGCACCCACACACGCCATAAAGAGCATGTTCGTAGCAAAGGAGTCGTGCTGGCTGATTCGACGCGTTAGTACGTTGAACACCGCGAACGCCAAAGCAGCCAGCAGCGGGATCAGCGCCGCGAGTTCAAAGACGCCCGCGCCTGGCCGGAGGATAACCAGCGTGCCGGTGAACCCTATGGCCGCCGCAATCCAGCGCCGTAGACCTATGAACTCCCCAAGCACGGTCCCCGCCAATGCCAGTGTCATCAGCGGAAATACGGCATAAAGTGCGTGCATTTCGGCCAGCCCCAAATATCGTAGCCCCACCGCAAACAGCAGGGTTTCACCAACGGCTAACAGCGCTCGAATGATTTGCAGCCAAGGGTGCTTACTGCGAAACGTCGCCTGGCCCCTGCCTAGGTAAGCGGCATATCCGAGAGCAAAAACGACAAACACCCAATAACGCACCATGACCAGTTGGGCAACCGGGAAGTCTTTGACAAGCACCTTGGTTACGCCGTCCTGGCTGGCGAAAATCAGCATTGAAAGCAGGCAGAGGAAAATCCCGAGTTGGGGCCTCGCGATCCCGGGATTAGCAGCAACGGTGGGCGTCGTTAAATGCGCAATATTTTTTGTTCGGTCGCTATTCAATCAACCTTTCCTTCGTAGATCGTTCCGATCAGACTTTGAAGTCGGTAGATAGCCGACGACTTGAACTTGTCAGCCTTCTCGCCCGGCCCAAAACTCATGCCAGCGAATAACCGAACTGACGCCCAGTTTCGTTATTATCCTGGGTGGTAGCTTGCTGGGGCCTGGTGCGTGACTGAAGCTATCGAGAAACTCCGAACGCGTACCCGATGCCAACTCCGCAGCCATCACACCGGCCAGGGTGCTTTTCACAGTACCCAGTCCGTTTTCGCAGCAAGCCGAGTACAGGTTTTCTTCAATCTCGCCAAATGCAGCGGCGCTGTTACGACTCAGACACAGGCGGCCGGCCCAACTGAATTCCAACGCAGTGGATTTCAATTCGGGAAAGCGCGCATCCAGGGAATGTCGCTGTTCTTTGGCCACCGCCGCTACCCGCTCTGGAGTGACCTGGATACTCGGGTCATAGGTAAACTTGGTCCGGATGACGATACGCGAGAGACCGTCTGAAGAGATCTTGCGGACGGTCGCGCCCATGGGATCCGCCGGCAACAACGCCCACCTGGCTTTACCCGGCACCTCTTTCCTGAATGCATCATCACTGTAAGCAGCCGTCATGGAGGCATAAGTGAAAACGTGCAACAGTCGTCCTTGATAATGGCCAAAGTCTTCAATGTGCCCGTTAACTCCCAGGATGACCTTGGGTGCGTGCACCGTCCCGTTATGAGATCGAGCGCTCCAACCACTTCCCTGCCTGGTCAATTCAACAATCGGAGAGCGTTCGAACAGCGTGATTTTCCCTTCGAGCCCTGCTGCCAGGTCTCTAATGTATTGCGCGGGTTGAATCATCACTGCGCCCGGCGTGTAGATCCCACCGTGATAATAGGCGGACCCAGTGATTTCGCGCATTTGCGCGGCATCGAACATCTGGAACTTCTCGCCAATGCGTTCAAGGGATTGAGCGTAATTGACGTTCAGTTTCAATCCCCGCTCAGTGGCGGCCGCGTTGATCTTCCCGGAAGGGTCGAACGTGTCGGCAGACATGCCGTACTCCCGCGCAGCGGCAGCGGCAAAAGCAATCGCAAAGCGGTTCTGCGCAATTTCCAGCGCCGTTGCAGACTCACTCGCCACGGAGTATTCCCCGGACGACAGACTGTGCGGCACATCGATCATGAAACCAGAGTTTCTGCCGGCCGGCCCCTTGGCGACTTCATGAGCATCGACCACGACAATGCTGTCACCCGGGTGCAGCTGTGAAAGTCTGCGAGCGGCGGACAGGCCGGCAAAACCGGCCCCGATAATCAGCCAGTCCGCCGTCACGTTTCCATCAAGCATGCGGACAGGCGCAGTGCGTTCGGAAATCGCCTCCCAACCTGAAACCCCGGTGTCTACCGGCAGACGCTTGATGGTATGGGTGCTCATTTTTCGGTCTCTTCATCCGACCGATCAGACACATCGATCCAGATGGTTTTGATTTCGGTGTACTGGTCATGGGCGAAAATGGATTTGTCCCGACCGCCGAAGCCCGACTCCTTGTAGCCACCGAAGGGTGTCGATGCGTCGCCCTCACCAAAGCAGTTCACGGTGACGATGCCCGCGCGAATTTCCCGCGACAACTTGATTGCCCGCCGCAGGCTGCCGGTATATACCGAGGCCGCGAGGCCGTAGACCGTGTCATTGGCCAGCGCAATGGCTTCGGAGATCGTGTTGAAGGTGGTGACCGACAGAATCGGGCCGAAGATCTCTTCCTGGAACAGCCGGTTGTCTCGACCAACACCGTCAATCACCGTCGGCTCTACAAAGGCGCCGTCTTTGGTCGCACCACCGTAAACCACCTCAAGCTTTCCGGCGGCGGCGTGCTCAAGGTACGACTTCACTTTGGCAAAATGCTCAGGGCTGACCAGCGACCCTACGCGGTTTTCCGGATCGAGTGGATCGCCCATTTTCCATTCGCGGATGTAGGCGCCCATGCGCTTCAGCAGCTCGTCCTTAACCGATGCATGGACGATCAGACGAGAAGTTGCGGAGCAGTTTTCGCCCATGTTCCAGAACGCGCCATTGACCACGTGCTGAGCGACGAGATCCAGGTCTTGGGCATCGTCCATCACCACGGCCGGATTTTTTCCGCCGCACTCGAGGACGATGCGTTTCAGGTTCGAATCGGCGGCGTAATGCAGGAAACGGCGGCCTGTCGCGGTGGAGCCGGTGAAGCTGACCATGTCGACATCGTTATGCAAACCAATCGGTTCACCGACGTCCTTGCCCGTGCCGGTGACAATGTTGAGTACGCCGGCAGGTACGCCGGCTTCAAACGCCAGCTGCGCGACACGCAACGTGGTCAGCGAGGTTTGCTCAGCAGGTTTGACGATGACCGAACAGCCCGCAGCGAGCGCCGGGCCGATTTTCCAGGCCAGCATCAGCAGCGGGAAGTTCCAGGGCAATACGCAGCCCACCACGCCGATTGGCTCCCGAACTACCATGGTCAGCGCGTCGCTGCCCACCGGAGCGGTGTTGTCGTAAATCTTGTCAATCAGTTCTGCGTGCCAGCGGATCGTGTGGATGGTGTCCGGTATGTCAACCAACTGGCATTCACTGACCGGTTTGCCGCTATCGAGACTTTCGAGGACAGCCAGTTCGTGTTGATGGCTTTCAAGCAGGTTTGCAAACTTCAACAGGACCGCTTTGCGCTCCCGCGGAGAAACAGATCTCCAGCGTCCATCCTCAAAGGCCTCCTTGGCATTGCTCACCGCGAGGGCGACATCCTCGGACGAGCACGCTGCGACGTCGGTCAAAAAGGCACCGGTCGCCGGGTTGTTCGTGGCGAAGGTTTTGCCAGAGATCGCGGGCTTGAATGCGCCATTGATGAACGCCTTGGACGGCAACGAAATGTCTTTGGCCAGCGCGGCATATTCGGCCTTGCTCAGAAGATCACCCATGGCTGGCTCCCGAAGAAATGTTGGCTACGTTACGTTTGAGTTCAGTAATGACCGACGCGAAACTCTGCTTCTCGTCCGCTTCCAGTGGCTGCAATGGCAGGCGCACGTTACCGACTTTCAATCCGGCAACTTCGCAGCCGTACTTGATCGACTGCACGAACTTGCCACCGTCCAGGGCATTCATCAGCGGCATCATCGCCGTCATGATTTGACGGCCTTTGTCGAAGTTCTTTTCGATCACGCAGGCTTCATAAAGCGCAACGTGTTCCTTGGGCAGGAAGTTGGAACCTGCGCACACCCAACTGCGGGCGCCCCAGGCAAAAAACTCGAGGGCCTGGTCGTCCCATCCACAGGACAAGGCGATGTTGGGGAACTGCCGGGCCAGCATATGCACCTGGCCCATGTCGCCGGAACTTTCCTTGATGGCGACGACGTTTTTCGATTGGCTGACACGCGTGAAATATTCTTCGTCCATCGAAACGCACATGCGCCCCGGATAGTTGTAAAGCATGATCGGCAGGTCGGCGGCGCGATCAATCGTCAATGCATGGATCGCGTTTTCCTGGGAGGTCGGCAGCGCATACGGCGGGCTGGTGACGAGAATGGCGTCCGCTTTGATCGATTTGGCATCCTTGGCGTACTGAACCGCATCTTCGGTGCGAATCGCCCCGGTACTGACGATCAGTTGCACTCGAGTGCCGATCACATCTTTGGCGTAGGCTGCCAACTCGGTGCGTTCTTCCGCAGTCTGCGCATAATACTCGCCGGTCGACCCACCGATAATAATGCCGTGCACCTTCGCCTCGATCAGCGACTCCAAAACTTCCGAGTACACGTTCCAGTCAATCTCCCCATCAGAGTTATAAGGAGTTACTGCTGGCGTATAAATACCTTCAAATTTCAAGATAAATGCTCCGAATGCGAGTTAGGTGGGAGATCAACGAACGCGTCAGCTTTGATGCCTTTAGGCGCGACAAGAATCTTCATGTTTTCACGGGGCGGTTCCCAATGCTCAAACACGAGATCAATTGCGGCACTTTGCTTAACTGTTGAATCCAGACTGGCATGGGCCAAGAAGTCGGTCAATAGAGTGTATTTCCCGCGTATACATTTTCAGATGGGTGCTTCAGACGCCGGTGAAAATATCTTTTTCTTTGTTTTCAATGGTTTGAATTTTCCTAGCCGATGCCAAGACGTCAATCGATAACATTTGATTATGCATTGATAAGAGTAAATGTTTCTTGTTGATGCATGATTGCCGTCGTAGCCTTACAACAGCGATATTCTACTGACGAATTGGAAAATAGAATTTCTCGTACATTCGTTCCATTAGTTGGAAACTGTTTGTTCGGGGTCGAATAAGGTGCTGTAGCAACATTGCCGCGGATGCAAACATCGGCATTTCAGAATTGTCTGCCTTAATAAGGACTCGAACGAAATGAGTGCACGGATGGCACCACCATCCAAGAAGGCACATTTTGCGTAAGACGCTTCCTGGACGTGGCAAAACGTTCCGGTTCGCGGATAGAAGCAGCACGGTTTGATGGGCTTGCATCCACAGGCGGTACTGCGAACTCAAGACCGTTTGGCCTCATCTCGCTGAGCAGGCTGAATGTGTCGCCCCCTTGGTATTTTGGAGTGTGTTGACCGTGAGCACTAAATCGGCAGTTTCAAATCTAATCGCGCAGCGCAAGCCTGACCACGCGCTGCCAGGTGCCCTTTATAGCGATCCCGACGTTTACAGGCAGGATCTGGAACAGATCTGGCACAAAAGCTGGATCTTCGCAGGGCACACATTTGAGCTGGAGAAGTCGGGTCAATACCTGTCGCTGCAAATCGGCGATTATCCTGTCGCTATCGTGCGCGGCGCAGACAAGCAGATTCGTGCCTTCCACAACGTCTGTCGCCATCGCGGTTCCAAGGTGTGCCCGGAAGCCAGCGGCAAGGTCGCCAAGCTGGTGTGCCCTTACCACAAATGGACATTCGAACTGGATGGTCGCCTGCTGTTCGCTGGGAACATGGCGGACGATTTCGACAAGTCTCAGCATGGGTTGAAGCCCGTGCACTGTGAGGTCGTCGAAACGTATATCTACGTGTGCGTAGCAGATATCGCCCCAGACTTTTCGTCGTTCAGAAAATCCGTTACCCCTTTCGTTGCGCCGCATAACCTGGACGACTGCAAAGTCGCGTTTGAGTCGAACATCATCGAGAAAGGCAACTGGAAACTGGTTTTCGAGAACAACCGCGAGTGCTACCACTGCGATTTTACTCACCCGGAATTGATGCACTCATTCGTGGACAACCCATCAGTGGGCGGCGCCGGAGGCGATGAAGATCTCGAACTCAAAGAGCATTGGGATCGCTGCGAGGCGGCAGGTTTGCCTAGCCGATTGGTCATGGATGATGACGGTCGTTTCCGCATGACGCGCATCCCCCTTTTTTCCGGGGCCGTCAGCTACACCATGGATGGCAAGCCTGCGGTTGCCGGGCGCTTGGACACAACCGGTGAAGCCAACATCGGTGCGCTGCTTTATTTCAACTACCCATCCACCTGGAACCACTTTCTGGGCGATCACGCGCTGAGCTTCCGCGTTCTGCCCATCGGTCCAGGCGAGACGATGGTCACTACAAAATGGCTCGTCAAGAAAGACGCGCAGGAAGGTGTCGACTACGACATCGATCGCCTTACAAAGGTTTGGCTCGCAACCAATGACCAGGATCGCACCTTGGTTGAAGGCGCACAGGTGGGTGTCAGCTCTCCAGCTTTCGAGCCAGGCCCGTTGTCGGTGGCCAGCGAAATCGGTGTGTGCCAGTTTGATGATTGGTACTGCAAAACGATGCTTGAGCAGCTCAATGACACGATCCCGTTAAGATCTGTCGGCTAAGTGCAGCACTGCCGGTGGTGAGAACCACGAATGATCACCACCGGTATCTTGATTCGGACCTTCAAACCACTCTCCCTCTCCGCCACAACTCGTGTTCCTTTCTTCCAAACAGCTCAGGAAAACTGAGCAAGAATCCAGTCGCGTAGCCGGCAACAGGCGTCGTCATTGATCCGGTCTTCACGAAATGTCAGATAGTGCTGACTTTCATGGAGAACCACTTCCTCTTCGATCGGCCGTATCAGCGTGCCGTTTTCGATTAGCGTTGCAACCAGGTGATTCCATCCGAGGGCTACGCCCTGATGGGTCAACACCATGCTGATGACCAGGTTGTAGTCGTTGGCGTTGAAAACGTGAGGGCTGTCATGGGGGCGTTTTTCGATATCAACATCGTGATAAGCCAGCCAAACACCCCAATCAACGTGCTCCGCTACCTGGGATCTGCCATAGGGGCTGAGGTTTAGCAAAACCCCGTCGCGTAATCCTTCCAGGCTGGACAGCTCAGGGTGCTCCTCTTTGTAACGAGGTGTGCACACCGGGTAGATGACGTCGTGAAACAACGGATAACTGCGGTAGCCATCCTGAATCCTGGCCATTTTGGTGATGAAGATGTCTGGAGTTACACCCGGTTCCATCGACAGGAAGTTCTGAGTGGTGACCAGATTGAGGTCGATGTCTGTGTTCCTCGTAAAAAAACCCGGCAACTTCGCTGCGAGCCAGAGGGCTGAAAACGCGGGAGAACAGCAAAGTGTCAACGTGCGCTTGCCTGCATTGTTGGTGCGAATGCGCTCCGCCGCCTGGGAAATGTTGACGAAAGATAACTGTGCCGCATCAAAAAAGATGGATCCGGCTTCCGTCAACTCGACTGCTCGCCCCACCCTCTTGAAGAGATCCACCCCAAGGTAAGTTTCAAGCTCCCGAATCTGACGACTGATTGCCGCTTGAGTAACGCACAGCGCTTCAGCCGCACGCGTAAAGCTCTGATATTTGGCGGCTGCTACGAATGACTTCACTGCTTTCAGAGACGGCATTTTCAGCAGCGTCATGTCTGGATCGATGTGCTTAACCATAACCTAGAGTATTGAATATCCGGTTCGGGGCCGTTTGGAGGGCCGTTAGCGATGAGATCGGCGAGAAGGTTCCACCTAGAGCCTGCGCTGGAGCGTAGCTGAAACAGAGGGTCTAAGACAGGGCCAGCAGTAGTCGCCTTCGCAAACAGCACTTTCGTAGTCGCAAATTGACACGATTCATTTATTGATAACATGACGTTATTGATTGGCTGGAAGAAATGTTGTTAGACGCTGACTCTATAAGGTAATAACTTGGGTCTCAAGGCGCTGATTAATTCAGCGCCGATAAAACAAGAATAATAAACATCACATAATAAAGAGGATGGTCACAATGACTAACTCGCAACCTTTCTCCCAGCTTGACTGCCCCCATAAGCACCGTCTTCACTGATCAAGACACGTATATCTAAATTCTTGGTCTTACGTCGTATTTGCAGCAGGAGGGGTTATGAGTCTTGGTGACGAGATACTCTCGGTAAAAAACATTTACAAAGTCTTTGGTGCTCAGCCAAAGCTCGCGATGGAGATGCTGGCTCGCGGTGCTGATAAAAGTGAAATTTTCAGCAAAACCGGTCAAGTCGTTGGCGTTTTTGATGCCAGTTTCTCCGTAAAACGTGGAGAGATTTTCGTCATCATGGGGCTTTCCGGTTCCGGGAAGTCGACGATGGTGCGGTTGTTCAATCGACTGATCGAGCCAACCTCCGGAACTATCCATCTCAACGGCCAGGAAATCACCGGTCTGTCTGATGCTGATCTCCTTAGCGTTCGCCGCAAAGACATGAGCATGGTGTTCCAGTCGTTTGCCCTGATGCCCCACATGAGTGTGATCGACAACGTTGCCTTCGGACTGGAAATCTCGGGTGTCGAGGAAAGTGAACGGCATAAACGTGCACTCGAGGCACTCAAACAGGTGGGGCTCGATGGCCACGCCTACAGCTATCCGCACCAACTGTCCGGCGGTATGCAACAGCGGGTAGGCCTGGCCCGAGCGCTGGCCAACGACCCCGCCATCCTGCTGATGGACGAAGCCTTCTCGGCACTCGACCCGTTGATTCGCCACGAAATGCAGGGCGAACTGATCCGCCTGCAGGCAGAACAACATCGCACCATCATCTTCATCTCCCATGACATTGAGGAGGCGATTCGCATCGGCCATCGCATTGCAATCATGGAGGGTGGCCGGGTGGTACAGATCGGTACCCCGCAAGAGCTGCTTTGCAGCCCCGCGAACGATTACGTCAGAGCTTTCTTCAAAGGCTTTGATGCCTCGAAGATCCTCAAGGCTGGCGACGTTGCCAAGATCTGTGCAGAGCATCCGTACGCCATGGATCAATCCATGCCTACGCTGCGCGACGATGTACTCCTGCAGGACGTCTTTCACATTGTTGCTGATGCCGTTAATCCAGTTGCTGTGCTGGATCGTCAGGGTGTGTTCAAAGGCACGATCTCCAAGAGCCTACTGCTTCAGACAATGAGCCGGCACTAATAGTCTCTATATTGCTGGCTTGCCAGGCTCGGATATTCAGGTGATGACATGAACGAATTCAGTTTTCTAGACCCGTTTCAATCCCTCAACGTCCCTTTGGGCCAATGGGTAGAAGTTGCCCTGAATTATCTGGTTCATAATTTCCGCGAGGTATTCCGTTCGATTAGATGGCCAATCGATCAGGTACTTAATGGAATTCAGTTCGGATTGTTGGCTATTCCTCCGTCGATATTCATTATTTTTGCGACGCTCCTGGGCTGGCAGGTAGGAGGGAGAAAGATTGGAATCCTTTGTTTCGTCACCCTCACCCTCTTGGGAGTGATCGGCGTATGGAGTGACGCCATGGTCACCCTCGCCCTGGTGCTCACTTCACTGTTCTTCTGTGCAGTTATTGGCATACCGCTGGGTGTCCTGTGTGCCCGGAGTGACCGGCTGGAGATGCTGCTGCGGCCGGTACTCGATGCAATGCAAACACTGCCGGCATTTGTTTACCTGGTACCTGTGGTGATGCTGTTTGGTATCGGCAACGTACCGGGGGTGCTGGTCACGATCATCTTTTCGGTAGCGCCACTGGTCAGGCTTACCAATCTGGGCATTCGCCAGGTACCGGAAGACAAGATTGAGGCGGCCCGGGCTTTTGGATGCACACCACGCCAGATGCTGAGGCGAGTCCAACTTCCTTTGGCTGCACCGACGATCATGGCCGGCCTGAATCAGGCATTGATGTTGTCACTTTCCATGGTCGTGATCGCATCAATGATTTCGGTGGGAGGCTTGGGGATGATGGTACTCCGCGGGATTGGCCGCCTTGATATGGGCTTGGCCACCGTCGGAGGACTGGGCCTGGTGCTGCTGGCGATTTTCCTCGACCGCCTGACCCAGGCAATGGGCGAACGCAGTAACAGAGCAACCAAAGGCGAACACTGGTATCAGACCGGCCCTGCGGGTGTCGTTTACCGTCTGAAAAGAAAGAACACCATTACAAAGATAGAAGTTAGTCCCAAAGAAAGTTAATCCGCTTTGCGGCGCGTTGTGAACCAAAAGAAATGCCAACTTCTTAACCAGCCAAGGTACACGATAATGAACTTCACAACCTTCGGAATAAAACAGAAACTCATTCATTCTGTGGCACTTTTAGTTTTAGCGGTATCACCTGTGTTCACATCGGCCGCCACGGCGCAGGAGCCCGGAAAAGGGGTCTCAATCACCCCGATCTTTCCGTCGATCGCCGAAGAGCGGTTTCGTGGAGAGATTGCAATGGCGGGTCTCAAGGAATTGGGCTACGACGTTGAAACACCAAAGGAAACCGAGTACTCCACCATGATGGTTGCGATTGCCAATGGTGACGCGGATTTCTCGGTGCATCTGTGGGAGGAACTGCACAAATCTTTCTACGAGAAGGCTGGCGGCGATGAGGTGATGGTGAAAACCGGCGCTATCATGCCGGGCGTGTTGCAGGGCTACATGATTGACAAAAAAACGGCTGATGAGCACCACATCACCTCACTCGCAGATTTGCAGAAGCCGGAAATTGCCAAACTGTTCGATGCCAATGGTGACGGTAAAGCCGACCTCACGGGTTGCAACCCGGGTTGGGGCTGTGAGCTCATCATTGCGCACCACATGAAAGCCTATGACCTGATGAAGACCGTTTCCAATAACCAGGGCTCCTATTTTGCCTTGATGGCGGACACCATCGCTCGCTATAAACAAGGCAAGCCGATTCTCTATTACACCTGGGTACCTCAGTGGATATCCGGTGTTCTGGTAGAAGGTAAAGATGTTGTGTGGTTGACCGTGCCACGTACGGATCTTCCAGGTGGCAAAAACGATGTCAACACGACCTTCAATGGTAAAAACCTGGGCTTCGCAGTAGACAGTGTCAGAGCGGTTATCAATAAAGAGTTCGCCGAGAAAAATCCGGCTGCAGTGAAGTTCCTGTCTGAAATGCAGATCACTACCGACGATGAAAGCGCGCAAAACCTGAAAATGCACAATGGCGAAAAAAGTGCAGCTGACATTACTCGTCACGCCAAAGAATGGATCGCGGCCCATCGCGCGAAATACGACATCTGGCTGGCAGACGCACGCGCTGCGGCCAACACTGCCACCGCAAAAAACTAGTCCCTTCATTTAAATCTGCATAAAAGGTTGCCCTTCCCCGGGCAACTTTTTCATCCGTTTCGGTGTTCATCATTCAGGAATCATGAAATGCAGTTGTATTCGTTCGTCCAGAATTTCAGTTACAAGGATGCGCCCCTGCATACACGCGAATTGGTTAAAACCTGCCTGCTCGACATCATTGGTGTGGCCGCCGGTGCTCGCGACAATCAAACCAGCGTGATGCTCAAAACCTACGCTGACACCCATTACTCTGCCAACAAGTTGTCCAGCCGCCTTTGGTTCGACGGCAGAGCCGTACATCCATTGGGTGCCGCGTATGCAGGCGGTTTCTGCGTCGATAGCCTGGATGCACATGAAGGTCACTTCACCTCCAAGGGGCATGCGGGTGCAACCGTTGTCCCGGCTATTGTTGCGTTGGTCGACGCGTATCTCGGTCAGGGCAAAGACATCAGCGGCGAAGAATTCCTCAGCGCACTGTGCATCGGTTATGAAACCGCGTTACGGGCGGGCCAGGCATTGATGGCCAGCGCCCCTGAATATCATGCCTCAGGTGCCTTTTCCGGAATCGGGGTGGTTTGCGCTGGCGCCCGCCTGCTGAAGCTTGATGAAACGACGTTCCGTCATGCGCTGGGTATCGCGGAATACTTTGGCCCGAGGTGTCCGATGATGCGCCTGGTGAGCTTCCCGACGATGTTGCGTGATGCCCACGGCGCCGGCGCGTATGCCGGACTGAACGCACTACTGATGGCACAGCTCGGTGTCACTGGCGCTCCAGCCGCAACCGTTGAACCTTTGGAGATTTCCGCTTTCTGGCAGGACATCGGAACCCGCTGGGAGATCGACGAGCAATATTTCAAACCGTGGCCGGTATGTCGCTGGGCGCAACCGGCGCTCACGGCCATGACTGATTTGATGCGGGCACATCCGGTCATCACTGCAGCGTTGATCGAGACCATTGATGTCGAAACGTTCCATGAGTCTGTGTGCTTGCAGGGGCATTTTCCGAAGAATGCGGACGAGGCCCAGTATGCGCTGGCGTTTCCCTTGGCTGCCTTGATCGTTCGCGGGAAGCTGGGCCCTAAAGAGGTCACCGGGGATTCCATTCATGCGCCAGACATCTTGAGTGTCAGCGCGAAAATCACCCTTCAGGAGGCGCCTGACCTCTCCGCCAGGTTCCCGGAGGAAATTCTGTCCCGCGTCACGGTTACCCTGAAAGACGGCACGCGTCTTACCAGCCCGACCGCGACGGCCAAGGGCGACCCCGGCAACCCTATGTCGAGTGACGAACTCACCGCTAAATACCATCTGCTGGCTGATGACAGCTTGGGGGCCACGCTCAGCAATGCCATCGAGAACAGTGTTGATGCATTGCTCGGCAGTGATGACTGCCAATCGTTCTTTGATTTGTTGCTGTCCGCTCCAAAAACCGCTGCCTAGATTGCCAACGGTTTCCTGGCTATTCGTTCAGGTGTCAAAGAGGATTTATGCCATTCGTATTCGAGAGCGTGCTTAAAGACAAGAACTTGGGGTACTCCTATACGGCTGAGAAACCAGTAAAGCCGCAGGCAGTGACTCGTGTAGCTTTCGTGCTTTTGAACAATTTCTCGATGATGTCGTTCACCGGTGCTATCGATGCGCTGGTGACCGCCAACCTGATTAGCGAGACACCAGCGTTTGAGGTGTTGACTGTCGGCATCAGGGGCCGTCTGGTGATGAGCGATCTGGGTATTGCGATTTCAGCAGACCTGGAGCTATCACAACTTCCGGATCGTATCGACGTTCTCATCGTCGCCGGTGGTTTACGGGTCAAACTGATCAGCGACCCGCTATTACGGCGCAAGCTACGTAACGTCGCCTCTCTTGGCGCGACCATGGGGGGGTTGTGGAACGGTGCATTTTTCCTGGCGGAAGCTCAGCTAATGGACGGTGTCGAGTGCGCCTTCCATCCAGATGGGCGAGCAATGATGGAGGATGTTTTCCCCAAAGTCCTGGTCTCTTGTCGAACTCACGTAATAGACAAAAACCGTATCACGTGCGCCGGCGCCAGCAGCTCGTTACGCATGATGCTGGAGCTCATCACCGCTAAACAAGGCGTGTCACTGACCCATGCTGTCGAGGAAATACTCAGTTGTGATCAAACCAATGAAGTCTCTGGGATATCGACTGTCATAGTTGACTCTGACCCCACCTTGCCCCAAACCCTGAAGCTCGCTTTAGAACTGATGCAAAAGAACATCGAAGAGCCGTTATCGATCGATGAACTGGCTGAGTGTGTGAACATTTCCCGACGACAACTGGAGCGTCGCTTCTGTCGTTTCGTGGGCGCCACGCCCACACGCTACTACCTTGAGCTGCGCTTGACTCGAGCGCGACAGCTTATTTTGCAGAGCAATCGACCGATCACCGATATCGCGATTGCAACCGGCTTCTGTAGTTTCGCCAACTTCCATATGCGCTTTCGTGACTTCTTTGGCGTCGCGCCAAGCAGTTATAGAGCAACGTATGAGCGCAGGCGCCAGGTTTTCCAAAACCCGAACCCGCAAAAAACATACGAAACCCGCTCTGTCCAAGCCGAGTAAACGATGGCTGGCATCATCGATAAGGATTACCGAGAATTATGAATGCGCCATCGCCGGTATTGGTACCCACGGCTAACCATAGCGAGCGGATGTCTACACGCATCGCCTTCCTGATCGCGGGCTTACTCATGTCTGCATGGGCGCCTATGGTCCCATTGGTTAAAGCCCGCGCTGGCCTGGACGATGGTGGGCTGGGGTTGCTGCTGCTTGGCCTGGGCGGTGGATCTATTGTGGCCATGCCCTTCGCTGGATATCTCACTGCACACTATGGATGCCGCCCGGTCGTAATTTGGGCGACGATTGTCCTGTGTGCAGTTTTTCCGCTGTTGAGCACCGTAGCGTGGCTGCCTGGTCTGGTCATCGCTGTCGTTATTTTCGGGGCCAGCATGGGCATGCTTGATTGCGCCATGAACATACAGTCCGTCATCGTCGAGAAAAACAGCGGGCAGGCACTTCAGTCCGGCTTCCATGGCCTTTACAGCGTCGGAGGCATATTGGGCGCCGGGGCGATGACCGCTCTGCTGACCTTGGGCCTGCATCCGTCGATTGCTGCGCTCTGCATCGTTGCCACCGTTTTGGGAGCGCTCTACAAGGCAGCGCCTGCCTTTCTGACTTATGGCACTGAACGGGGCGGGCCATTGTTCGCGATGCCCAGGGGTATCGTGCTGTTTTTGGGGGCGCTCTGTTTCATCGTCTTCCTCACTGAAGGCGCAATACTCGACTGGAGCGCGGTTTTCCTTGTCTCGAGCCGAGGGTTAGAGCCGAGCATCGCCGGCTTGGGCTACGCCTCCTTCGCCGCTGCGATGACAGTGGGCCGCCTGACAGGAGATGCTTTCGTCAGCAAACTGGGCGGCATGCGCGTCGTTGCGCTTGGCGGACTCTGCGCAGCCGCAGGCATGATCGTATCGCTTGGAATCGATGGCTGGGTCGCGTCCCTGATTGGCTACGCGCTGGTCGGTGCTGGATGCTCAAACATTGTCCCTGTGCTCTTTACCGCTGTAGGCCGCCAGCAACGTATGCCACAAGCGGTGGCCATCCCTGCGGTCATCTCGATGGGTTACGCGGGGATTCTGATCGGTCCTGTATTTATCGGGGCTGTCGCCCATCTGAGCAGTTTGCCATTCGCGTTGGGCGGTTTGATCTTTCTACTGGTGTTTGTCAGTGCGACGGCCAGATTGATTCGTCATTGATCCACCGACAAGGCGCGCCCTGCCCCGCTGACGCGCAAACCAAAACGCCGCTCAAAGAGCAGCGTTTTTGTGTCTGGAGCAAGCATCGAGACTCACCGGCAGGCAGGGGGTCTCAGCGGTTCAGCTCCAGGGACGGTCTCCGTTCTCGTCCTTGATGCGGCACAGGCACAAGGCGGCCAGCCTGAAGATCGAATTTAGTGATGAAGGGCGGCAGCAACGCATACCCAACCCAGCCACCGTGGCCTTACGCAGAACCTGAGGGCGTAGCCATTGAAACGGCTGGTACCCGAGAGTCTCTATTTCTCAACGATTTGATGCATAAATCGCATAGGGACTGCTGCCTGCTCATCCGAAAAGGGTGAGATTCCACTAAGAGCCAGTCGTTTTGTAGGGGTAAAAACGTTATAAAATAAAAAGGGTCGCGAGATAAAATCTCGCAACCCCTTGAATTATATGGTCGGGACGGAGTGATTCGAACACTCGACCCCTAGCACCCCATGCTAGTGCGCTACCGGACTGCGCTACGCCCCGACTAGGCGTTGAATCTGCCCCTCATCTCGAGGAACGCTCAAGAATATATCGCAAGCTTTTGAAAACTGGAAGTATTTAAAAGCAGGAATTTATTTCTTGAGAACCACCAGAACATCTTCCAGCTCGGCGATCATCTGGCGGATCATTTGTTTGTATTGGGTGGTGTCGTCTTTGGCTTCATCGCCGGACAAACGCAAGCGTGCGCCGCCGATGGTAAACCCCTGATCGTAAAGAAGCGCGCGGATCTGCCGGATCATCAGCACGTCCTGGCGCTGATAATACCGGCGGTTTCCGCGGCGTTTGACGGGGTTGAGTTGAGGAAACTCCTGTTCCCAGTAGCGCAGCACGTGCGGTTTTACGGCACATAGCTCGCTGACTTCACCAATGGTGAAGTAGCGTTTGCCCGGGATGACGGGTAGTTCGTCGTTATGACTTGGTTCCAGCATAAGCCTCAACTCGGGCCTTCAACTTCTGCCCTGGACGAAAGGTGACCACACGGCGAGCCGTGATCGGGATTTCTTCTCCCGTTTTCGGATTGCGGCCAGGCCGCTGGCGTTTGTCCCGAAGGTCGAAATTGCCGAAACCGGACAATTTGACTTGTTCGTTGTCTTCAAGAGCGTGCCTGATTTCTTCAAAAAACAGTTCGACCAATTCCTTAGCCTCCCGCTTGTTCAGGCCCAGCTCTTCATACAGACGTTCCGCCATCTCAGCTTTCGTCAAAGCCCCCATACGTCACTTCCTTAACGTGGCGTTCAACCTTTGTTCGAGCGAGGTGAGGATGTTTTGCGTCGTGGTATTCACCTCATCGTCATTAAGAGTGCGCGATGGATGCTGCCAGGTCAAGCCGACTGCAAGGCTTTTTCTATCAGGATCAATGCCTTTACCCTGATACACGTCAAATAGCCTGAGGTCTGTGAGCCATTCGCCTGCATTTTCACGGATTACGTCCAGTACGGCGGTGGCCGCAACGTCTTTATCCGCCAGCAGTGCAAGGTCACGACGCACTTCAGGAAAGCGCGATAACTCCTGGAATTTAGGCATTTTGCCCAACGCCACTTCGGCCAGAACCAGCTCGAATACGAAGACCGGACGGTCGAGACCGAGGGTTTTCGACAATTCAGGGTGAATCGCACCAACGAAACCTACCAAGCGGCCTTCACGTTCGATGCGCGCGGTCTGACCCGGGTGCAACGCAGGGTGTTTGCCCGGCACGAACGTGAACGAATCCAGTGCGCCGGCGAAACCCAGTACCGCTTCCACATCAGCTTTGACGTCGAAGAAATCCACGACATCGCGACCTTGCGCCCAGCCTTCCGGCAGGCGGCTACCGCATACCACACCTGCCAGCATCGGCTCTTGCTTCAGGCCTTCCAGCTGACCAACGAAGCGCAGGCCGCTTTCGAACAA
Source organism: Pseudomonas sp. TH37 (assembly GCF_016650735.1). Taxonomy (NCBI): domain Bacteria; kingdom Pseudomonadati; phylum Pseudomonadota; class Gammaproteobacteria; order Pseudomonadales; family Pseudomonadaceae; genus Pseudomonas; species Pseudomonas sp. TH37. Next base: position 81,005 of record NZ_JAEKFD010000002.1, on the reverse strand, counting down.
GCGGACGCGATCTTGTTGACGGTTCAGGTTGTGCTGAAGCGCCTTGACCAGACCAGGCCACAGGGACGAACGCATGGCAGCCATGTCGTTGGAAATCGGGTTGGCCAGCAGCAGCGGCTCGACACCCGGATTAAACAACTCGAATTGTTTCGGATCAATGAAGCTGTAAGTGATCGCTTCCTGATAACCACGAGCCACCAGCAGACGACGCAGTTCAGGCAGATCGCTGCGCGCTTCGGCCTTGGCTTGCGGCGCCAGACGGGCTTGCGGGTAGCGAACCGGCAGACGGTTGTAACCGTACAGACGGGCCAGCTCTTCGATCAGGTCGACTTCCAGGCTGATATCGAAACGGAAGCTTGGCACTTCTACGCGCCACTGCCCTGCCCCATCGGCAGAAATGGTCAGGCCCAAGGCGCTGAGCAGACGCTCGACTTCGGCCGAATCCATTTCCATGCCCAGCATCTGAGTAATGCGCTGGGCACGCAGGGTGATCGGCGCGATCGACGGCAGATACTGCTCGTTGACGGTCTCGATAATCGGACCCGCTTCACCACCGGTGATGTCCAGCAGCAAGCCAGTGGCACGCTCCATGGCTTCACGGGCCAGTTGCCAGTCCACGCCACGCTCGTAGCGGTGCGAGGCATCGGTGTGCAGACCGTAGGAACGAGCCTTGCCAGCGACAGCAATCTGGTCGAAGAACGCGCTTTCCAGGAAAATATCGCGAGTGGTCGCGGTGTTGACGCCGCTGTGCTCGCCACCCATGACGCCGGCGATAGCCAAGGCACGGTTGTGGTCTGCAATCACCAGCGTATCGCTACGCAGGCTGACTTCCTGACCATCAAGCAGAACCAGCTTCTCGCCTTCTTCGGCCATGCGCACGCGGATGCCGCCATTGATTTCGGCGAGATCGAACGCGTGCAGCGGTTGACCCAGTTCCAGCATCACGTAGTTGGTGATGTCGACGGCGGCGTCGATGCTGCGCACGTCGGCACGACGCAGACGCTCGACCATCCACAGCGGCGTAGGCTTGGACAGGTCGACGTTACGGATCACACGACCCAGGTAACGCGGGCACGCGGCTGGCGCGAGGACTTCAACCGAACGCACTTCGTCGTGCACGGCCGGAACGCTGGCAATCGCCGGGCGCACGACTGGGGCGGCATAAAGCGCGCCGACTTCGCGGGCCAGACCGGCCAGGGATAGGCAGTCGCCGCGGTTCGGGGTCAGGTCGACCTCGATGCTGGCGTCGTCGAGGCTCAGGTACTCACGAATGTCCTGACCGACCGGCGCATCGGCCGGCAATTCCATCAGGCCATCGTTGCCTTCGCCGATTTGCAGCTCGGCCTGGGAGCACAGCATGCCGTTGGATTCAACGCCACGCAGCTTGGCTTTCTTGATTTTGAAGTCGCCCGGCAGTTCGGCACCAATCATGGCGAACGGGATCTTCAGGCCGGGGCGCACGTTTGGCGCACCGCACACTACCTGGAAGGTCTCCGAGCCATTGCTGACCTGGCAAACACGCAACTTGTCAGCGTCTGCGTGTTGCTCGGTGCTCAGCACCTCGCCCACTACCACGCCACTGAATTCACCGGCGGCCGGCGTAACGCTATCGACCTCAAGACCGGCCATCGACAGACGAGCAACCAGCTCGTCGCGACTTACCTGCGGGCTTACCCAGCCACGCAGCCATTGTTCACTGAATTTCATCCTGCTCTCCTAAGAATTCGTTACGACTAGCGAAATTGCGCGAGGAACCGCAAGTCGTTGTCGAAGAACAGACGCAAGTCGTTCACGCCGTAACGCAGCATGGCCAGACGCTCAACGCCCATGCCGAAGGCAAAGCCCGAAAACTCTTCCGGGTCGATCCCGGACATACGCAGCACATTCGGGTGAACCATGCCGCAGCCCATGACTTCCAGCCAGCCAGTCTGTTTGCAGACGCGGCAACCTTTACCGCTGCACATCACGCATTCCATGTCGACTTCAGCGGATGGCTCGGTGAATGGGAAGTACGAGGGACGGAAACGCACGGCCAGTTCTTTTTCGAAGAACACGCGCAGGAACTCTTCGATGGTGCCTTTCAGGTCGGCGAAATTGATATCGCGGTCGACCAGCAGGCCTTCGACCTGGTGGAACATCGGGGAGTGAGTGATATCGGAGTCGCTACGGTACACACGGCCTGGGCAGACGATGCGGATCGGCGGCTGTTTCGATTCCATGGTGCGGACCTGTACCGGAGAGGTATGGGTGCGCAGCAACATGTTGGCATTGAAATAGAAGGTGTCATGCATCGACCGGGCCGGGTGATGGCCTGGGATGTTGAGCGCTTCGAAGTTGTGATAGTCGTCTTCGACCTCAGGGCCTTCGGCAATGCCGTAGCCGATGTGGGTGAAGAACTGTTCGATACGTTCCAGAGTGCGAGTAACCGGATGCAGACCACCGGAGGTCTGACCGCGGCCAGGCAGGGTCACGTCAATGGACTCGGCTGACAGTTTGGCGGCCAGGTCGGCCTCTTCAAACAGTGCCTTGCGGGCATTGAGAACCTCTGTGACACGCTCCTTGGCAACGTTGATCAGCGCGCCGACTTGCGGGCGCTCTTCTGCCGGCAAATTCCCCAGGGTCTTCATCACCTGAGTCAATTCGCCCTTTTTGCCAAGGTAGTGAACCCGGATTTGCTCCAGGGCATTGATATCTTCAGCGCTTTGCACAGCCTCTAGTGCTTGAGAGACGAGCGCATCCAGGTTTTCCATGTACAGACTCCAGATACAAAATAGGGGAAGAGCTTGAAGGCTCTTCCCCTATTTATGACGTTTAACACCTGGCCCCACAGAGGTGAGGCCGGGTGACTGTCGGGGGTACTTAAGCCAAGGTGGCTTTAGCTTTCTCGACAATCGCAGCAAACGCCGCTTTTTCGTTCACTGCCAGATCAGCCAGAACCTTACGGTCGATCTCGATGGACGCTTTTTTCAGGCCGGCGATGAAACGGCTGTAGGACAGACCGTTGATACGTGCACCAGCGTTGATACGAGCGATCCACAGAGCGCGGAACTGACGTTTTTTCTGACGACGGTCACGGTAGGCGTATTGGCCTGCCTTGATTACCGCTTGCTTGGCAACACGGAATACGCGCGAGCGAGCGCCGTAGTAGCCTTTAGCAAGTTTCAGAATTTTTTTGTGACGTTTACGGGCAATGACGCCACGCTTTACACGAGCCATGAGTTACTTCCTCTATTCTTGACTAAAATTAACGAAGGCGCAGCATGCGCTCGACTTTTGCCACGTCAGACGGATGCAGCAAGCTGCTACCGCGCAGTTGACGCTTACGCTTGGTCGACATTTTAGTCAGGATGTGGCTCTTGAAAGCGTGCTTGTGCTTGATACCGTTAGCAGTTTTCAAAAACCGCTTAGCAGCACCACTTTTAGTTTTCATTTTTGGCATGTTCGGATACTCCGCATTCAGTTGATAAACATAATCAGAAGGCCTGCCGTGCCCTATTGATTACTTCTTCTTTTTCGGGGCGATGACCATGATCAGCTGGCGTCCTTCCATCTTAGGATGCTGTTCGACCGAACCGTACTCGAGCAAGTCACCTTCAACTCGCTTGAGGAGTTCCATCCCCAGCTCCTGGTGGGCCATCTCACGGCCGCGGAATCGCAAGGATACCTTGGCCCTGTCCCCATCACTCAGGAAACGTACCAGGTTGCGCAGTTTTACCTGGTAATCCCCTTCCTCCGTCCCTGGACGAAACTTGATTTCTTTAACCTGAATCTGCTTCTGGTTTTTCTTGGCCGCGGCAATCTGCTTCTTCTTCTCGAAGATCGATTTGCCGTAGTCCATCAGTTTGCAAACAGGGGGTACTGCATCGGCGGAAATTTCCACCAAATCCAGTTTGGCCTCTTCAGCCTTAAGAAGCGCGTCTTCAATTGACACAATCCCAAGCTGTTCACCTTCAGCTCCAATTAACCGAACCTCGCGTGCCGAGATATTCTCGTTGATCGGGGCTTTCGGTGCAGCTCGTTTATCTTGTCTCATTTCACGCTTAATAATAATTACTCCGAATCTGGGCGACCACGCCGGGAAACCGCTTGCGCGAGAAACTCAGCGAACTGGGCGACGGGCATCGAGCCCAGGTCAGCACCTTCACGAGTACGCACAGCGACAGTCTGCATCTCGACTTCCCGATCTCCGATAACCAAGAGATAGGGAACCTTGAGCAAAGTATGCTCGCGGATTTTAAAGCCGATCTTTTCATTTCTCAAGTCAGACTTGGCACGAAATCCGCTTTCATTGAGGGTTTTTTCAACCTCAGCGGCAAAATCAGCCTGTTTATCAGTGATATTCATGATCACTGCCTGGGTCGGAGCCAGCCACGCGGGGAATGCACCCTCGTAGTGCTCGATCAGGATTCCGACGAAACGTTCGAAGGAGCCCAGGATCGCCCGGTGCAACATAACCGGGTGCTTGCGACTGTTGTCTTCGGAGACGTATTCGGCTCCCAGACGGACAGGCAGGTTAAAATCGAGCTGAAGGGTACCACATTGCCAGACGCGGCCGAGGCAATCTTTCAGCGAGAACTCGATTTTCGGACCGTAGAACGCACCCTCGCCCGGCTGCAGATCGTACGGCAAGCCAGCGCTATCAAGGGCTGCAGCCAGTGCAGCTTCGGCGCGATCCCACAGTTCGTCGGAACCGACGCGTTTTTCCGGACGAGTGGACAGCTTCATCTCGACGTCTTTGAAGCCGAAGTCGGCATAAACGTCCATGGTCAGCTTGATGAATGCAGCGGATTCGGCCTGCATCTGCTCTTCAGTACAGAAGATGTGAGCATCGTCCTGAGTGAAGGCGCGAACGCGCATGATGCCGTGCAGTGCACCCGACGGCTCGTTACGGTGGCAGGCACCGAACTCGGCCAGACGCATCGGCAGCTCGCGGTAGCTTTTCAGACCCTGATTGAACACCTGCACGTGGCACGGGCAGTTCATCGGCTTGATGGCGTAGTCGCGGTTTTCCGACTGAGTGGTAAACATGTTGTCGGCGTAGTTGGCCCAGTGCCCGGATTTCTCCCACAGGCTGCGGTCAACGACTTGTGGAGTTTTGATCTCCAGATAGCCGTTGTCGCGCTGAACCTTGCGCATGTACTGCTCGAGCACCTGGTACAGAGTCCAGCCGTTCGGGTGCCAGAACACCATGCCCGGCGACTCTTCCTGGGTGTGGAACAGGCCCAGACGCTTGCCAATCTTGCGGTGATCGCGCTTCTCGGCTTCTTCGATGCGCTGGATGTAAGCCGCCAGCTGCTTTTTGTCCGCCCATGCGGTGCCGTAAACGCGCTGCAATTGCTCGTTCTTGGCATCGCCACGCCAGTAGGCGCCGGACAGCTTGGTCAGCTTGAAGGATTTCAGGAAGCGCGTGTTCGGCACGTGCGGACCGCGGCACATGTCGACGTATTCTTCGTGATAGTACAGACCCATGGCCTGCTCGTTCGGCATGTCCTCGACCAGGCGCAGCTTGTAGTCTTCGCCGCGGGCCTTGAACACTTCGATCACTTCGGCGCGCGGAGTGACTTTCTTGATGACGTCGTAATCTTTCTCGATCAGCTGTTGCATGCGCTGTTCGATGGCGGCCAGGTCGTCCGGCGTGAAAGGACGCTCAAAGGCGATGTCGTAATAGAAGCCTTCATCGATGACCGGACCGATGACCATCTTGGCCGTCGGGTACAACTGCTTGACCGCATGGCCAACCAGGTGGGCGCAAGAGTGGCGAATGATCTCCAGCCCCTCTTCATCCTTTGGCGTAATGATTTGCAGCGAGGAATCGCTGTCGATGATGTCGCTGGCGTCGACCAGCTTGCCATTGACCTTGCCGGCCACGGTGGCCTTGGCCAGACCGGCACCAATGGATGCGGCGACCTCGGCTACGGAAACCGGGTGATCGAATGAACGTTGACTGCCGTCGGGAAGAGTAATAGTTGGCATGGCGCCTCCTCTCCTAGTGGTGACCCCTACCAAAGGTCACGTGGGTTGGGATGAGCCAGTACAAGATCCGATCCAGGCCATTCAATAACGAACGCCTGCCTTACAGCGGCAGGAGCCTTGCGGCCAACCGGAAAACCGAACCAGAGTGACTGGGATTCAAATCAGGGTTATTCGCGCATCTGCCGCTGCCGGGACTGAAGGTCATCCGGAGCCTGCAAACGCCCGAGCGAAGCATGCTAGCACAGATGAACGGTCGTCGCGGCGGCAAGGTTTTCTGCTGGGGCAAATCAGGCATTTTTATGCCAGAGTGCTGAACTTGAACCCCGCTTTACCCCTCAGATAACAAGACATTGACCCAAAAGGAGCATCTCAGCATGCGTCTGAATCGTTTATTCGCCATCGTCGCACCCGTCGTCCTGTTGCTGCCGCTGGCTGCCCATGCCGATTGGCCAAAGGGCGAGCGCGAGAAATACATGGCTCAGTGCACTCAGGCGGCCACTCCGCAGATCGGCGCTGCAGCTGCGAAATCTCACTGCGCTTGCGGTGCCGACGCGATCAAATCGTACCCGGCTGGCGACATTCAGGCCCTGATGGATAACAAGGCCAGCCCGGAACTGCAACAGAAAGCGCTGGGGCAGATAGCTAAATGCAAGGCCAACGCACCGGCGAAAAAGTGAGAAAAAAGTCCTTTTAACCCGGCTCACTGCCGATAAAAAGTGATGAAATTTAGCTTTTTCGTACAAATTTTTAAGGTTTTTCAGCTTTTTTTATTGTCTTTACTTTCGACTGAAAGCCTTTTAAACCGGGGCTTTCAGCCACACAAAGCAACAAAGCAAACGTGACTGCAGGGCAAACAGCACACCCAGGGGGCTCCCAAAGCGAACATTTCGACTATGATAGTCCGGTGTGCCCAGTTGGCCTGAGCAGCACAGTACTACTGAAAATATATGTTTCTTGGAGATACACCATGTCTAATCGCCAAACCGGCACCGTTAAATGGTTCAACGATGAAAAAGGCTTCGGCTTCATCACTCCTCAAGGTGGCGGTGACGACCTGTTCGTACACTTCAAAGCTATCGAAAGCGACGGTTTCAAAAGCCTGAAAGAAGGCCAGACCGTTTCCTTCGTGGCTGAGAAAGGCCAAAAGGGTATGCAAGCTGCACAAGTCCGCGCAGAGTAATTTTCTGCCGCACTAAAAAAACCCCGTCCATGTGACGGGGTTTTTTATGGGCGAAACAAAAGCCTGAAGCAATCAGCCGCAGTTGACGCGGGTGACCACCAGGTTGCTGTCGGTGTTCAGGTTCAGGCGATCGGAGCGGTATTCCAGGGTCACCATGTCATCAGGCTTGAGGAACCGGGCATTCTGCGCGCCTGCGCGGGTACGTGCCTGCTCCAGCAATTGGGGAGAAGCTTTTTTGCCAATGGTGAATTCGGCAGCCTTTGCTTCACAGCGGCTGTGGCCGGTGTCGGTCGCCACAGGGTCCTTTGCCGACTCGGTGGACGTATTGCTGCAACCGGCCAGCAGGGTGGCGGCCAACAAAGTACCCAATGACGCGAGCTTCCAAGGCATGAAGCCTCCTTTTTTCAATAGTTAAGCTGAGATCGTGCGACCGCCATTTTGGCGTTTGGTTTCAGAGTGGGCGCTATCGGCCCGCCCTCGATCCGGACAGCGGCGAGTGTGCCTGAGCATCGCCATGCCGTTCATCACTCAATCGTGACTGAATATGAACAGCGCTCAATAAACGTCGATGTAGTCGAAAGGCGGTTTCGGCCAATTCTGCTTGAGCGCATTGAAAATCTGCATGACCCAGACCTCGTCGCTGGCCGCGACCAATCCGACATAACCGGACCCCTTGGCCCAGGTCTCCAGGCGAAACAGCAACCCGTCGATGTCCGTGCCGCCCACAATGCCCGACGAAATATAGGCGATACCGCCCTTGGTGACCCGCAACTGAGTGTGTTCATCGTCGCTGGCAGAAGCCAGCAGCTGACGCACCGCTTCGAGGGTCAAGCCGTCAGGAGTGTTCAAATCGATCTGCACAGCACGGTCCTTGAAAAATCGTCAAAGACCAAGTGTCGCATAGCCCTCCCCTCATGCCTAAGTCGGAGTGCCAAACGTCCCGCAAAATGGTTAACTCAACACTCAGACTTTCCCGACTTCACGAGCGCCATCATGACCACCGTAAGCATCGACGCCGACATCAAAGCCAAGTGGCCACAGGGCCACAGCTCTTACAGCCCGGGCAGCCCGGAAGAGTTGGCGATCATTGGTATCGATTTGCTGGTCAAGGAACTGGGGACACAAGCCGCCCAGACATTCATCAAACAGGTTCTCGAGAAGTACCCCGCCGACTATATCGGGGCAACTGAGAGCGAGTAGCGTAAAAACCCGCAGGCTGGCACCTGCGGGCCTATGACTTACTTCAAACGAGCCAGACGCTGGGTCAACAGGTCGAAGAAGCCCTGAGCGTCACCGCTTTCAACCCAGAAGGCATTTTTCGGTGCTTTCAGGCCGTCATACCAGTCAACGATGGTCTGACCGAAGGTCGGCCCTTCGCGACTATCAACCACAACGTTGACCGAGCGGCCAGTGAACAGCTCCGGCTTGAGCAGATAAGCAATGACTGTGGCGTCATGCACCGGGCCACCCGACATGCCGTAGTGCTCCATGTCGCCTTTGACGTACTCGTTGAGAATATCGCCCACCAGCTTGCTGGCATTGTTGTTCAGGGCGGCGATCTGCTTCAGGCGCGCTTCACTGGTCAGGATCTTGTGGGTCACGTCCAGCGGCAAGTAGGTCAGCTTGACGCCACTTTTCAGCACCACTTCCGCAGCCTGAGGGTCGGCGAACAGGTTGAATTCGGCCACCGGGGTGATGTTGCCGCCGTTGAAGTGCGCACCGCCCATGATCACCACTTCCTTGATGCCCTGAACAATTTCAGGCTCTTGGATCAGCGCCAGCGCCAGGTTGGTCTGTGGACCGAGCATGGCGATGGTGATGCTGTGGGGTTTGGCGGTCTTCAGGGTATCGATCAGATAGTTGACTGCATTGCCTTCGGCCAGGCCTTTCTTCGGCTCGTGCACCGTGACACCCGACAAGCCTTCCTTGCCGTGGATGTTCTCGGCATAGATCGGCGTGCGCATCATCGGTTTCGGTGCGCCCGCGTAAACAGGCACCTCCTCGCGCCCTGCCCACTCACGGGCCAGACGCGCATTACGCGAGGTCTTGTCCAGACGCACGTTGCCAGCAACGGTGGTCAGCGCACGAATATTCAGCTCTTCCGGCGATGCCAGGGCAAACAGCAAGGCGACCACGTCATCGGCACCCGGATCGGTGTCGATGATCAAGTCGATCTTTTCCGCCGCTTGGGCGCTTGTTGCGGTAATCAGGGACAAAAGCAGCAGACTCCGGAGCAGGTGGTGCAGTTTCTGAACATAGCGGTGCATAGCGCACTCCTTGTGCGTGGGAAGAACGGAAAGTTAAAACGTTACTCCAGCCACCAGCCCGATGTTGCAGTACGGCTGACATTCGCCTGTACGAATAATCGCCCGTGCTTGTCGGCTGAGTACTTTGAATTGGTCATGACTGAGCAGTTCACGCCGGCCCAGCGCACCTTCGGCATTCAGTTCATCCAGCGTGCTCAAGGCCGACGGTCTCTTGTCCAGAATCTCATGGGCCAGCACATGGCTTTCGACCTGCATTTCGCTCAGCACAACCTTCAAGGTACTGACGAAATCCGGAATACCGTGGGTCAAGGCCAGGTCGATCAATTCGACCCCGGGCGGAACCGGCAGGCCGGCATCGCCGATCACGACCGTGTCGCCGTGGCCCAGGGAGGCGATCAGCCGCGACAGCGCGACGTTGAGCAAAGGAGTCTTTTTCATGGTGCTTTAAAAGCCTGTACGTCGGACAAAGTGGGAATCGAAGGTTGCGCGCCAGCCCGGGTGACCGACAGCGCTGCGGCGACCTGGCCGAAGCGGATCGCCTCGACCTCGCTTTTGCCGGCCGCCAAGGCTGCTGCGAAACCACCGACGAACGTGTCGCCAGCCGCGGTGGTGTCGACCGCTTTCACTTTCGGTGCAGGGAAATGCTCGAAGCGTTTGCTATCGGCGAACAGTGATCCTTGAGCACCCAGGGTGATGATCACTTTGCCGGCACCCATGGCGATCAAGCGGGCCGCGGCGGTTTCGGCGGTGCTCAGGGAGTCCACCGGCAAACCGCTGAGGGCCGAGGCTTCGCTTTCGTTGGGGATCAGATAATCGATGGCCGCATACCAATCCGCCGGCAGCGGGCGACTGGCCGGCGCCGGATTGAGAATCACGGTTTTACCCAGCTCACGACCGCGCTTCAGAGCATGGCCGACCGTGGCATCCGGTACTTCCAGCTGACAGATGATGACATCCGCCGCTTGTAACACCGCGTCGAAACGGTCGATCACTTCGGGCGTCAGCGCACCGTTGGCACCGGCAACAATCACGATCGCGTTCTGACTGTTGTCATCGACCACGATCAACGCCACGCCGCTGGAATCCTCGACCGTACTGACCGCCCGGCAATCGATCTGCTCGGCCAACAGAGCCCCGCGCAGCGCTTCGCCATAGGCGTCGCTGCCGACACAACCGACCATCGATACCTGCGCCCCCAGCCGCACCGCGGCCACGGCCTGGTTCGCGCCCTTGCCGCCGGAAACCGTGGCAAACGATTGGCCGATCAGCGTTTCACCACCACGGGGCAGCCGTGGCGCCCGGGTTACCAGGTCCATGTTCAGGCTGCCTATTACCACTACTTTTGCTGGCATACATCACTACTCGTCAATTCTGTTTCTGCGGTGCTTTTGGTTTCAGCGGAATTGGGCGAACACACTAGCCAGCGGCGCAGTCGATTCTCGCAAGACAATACTGGGGGTCACGATGCGCTGATCGGTCGCCAGAGCCGGCGTGGCGATCCTGCGCAACAGCACTTCGGCCGCCATCTCGCCAAGCTGCAGGATCGACTGGCCCACGGTGGTCAGCGCCGGATAGACGTATCGGCTCATCTGGATATCGTCGAAGCCGATCACCGACAGCTCGGTGGGCACACGGATATTGCGCTCGGCAGCGGCGCGCAACACACCGATGCCAATCATGTCGTTACCGGCGAAGATCGCGCTGGGTGGGTTCTTTTCCAACAGGATCGCGGCGGCGTTGTAACCGCCCGTGCTGGTGAAGTCGCTCTCCAGCATGCGCTCGCGCGGCACTTCGACACCCGCCTCTTTCAAGGCACGGCAATAACCGGCCAGACGCATCTGCGCCACGCTGGTACTCGCCGGCCCACCAATCGTGGCGATGTCCCGGTGCCCCAGATCCAACAGGTGCCGGGTCGCCAGATAGGCACCGTATTCGTGATCGATGCGCACCAGATCGGCATCGAGACCTTCGAGCCCACGGTCGACGATCACCATTGGCGTACGCACACCCGCCAGACCTTCGGCCAGGCCGCTGTCACCACCGGCAGACGCAACGATCAAGCCGTCAATGCGTTTTTCCAGCAACACGCGAAGGTAACTGCGTTGCTTGTCCGGGTTGTCGTCGGAGTTGCAGAGGATGACGCAATAGCCGTTGCGCTCGCAGTAATCCTCGATGCCACGGGCCAACTCGGCGAAGTACGGGTTGAGGCTGTTGGGCACCAGCAGGCCGATGGTCGCGGTGGTTTTTGCTTTCAATGACCGCGCCACCGCACTGGGCACGTAGTCGAGACTTTTGATCGCCGCCTCGACCTTGATCCGTACTTCCTCACTGACCGGCCGCGTCTTGTTCACCACATGGGAAACCGTGGTGTAGGAAATACCCGCGAGTGCCGCTACATCCTTGATTGTTGCCATGACTCAGGTCCGCCGGCTTGCGCGCTGACTGCGATAAGTATCAAGCACCACCGCCACCACGATCACCGCACCGGTGATGATGCGTTTGGTGGGCTCGGTCGCGCCGATCTGCGCCAGACCGGCCGCCAGTACCGAGATGATCAGGACGCCGAAGAATGTGCTGATAACCGAGCCGCGCCCGCCCATCAGGCTGGTGCCGCCGATCACGACCGCGGCGATCACCTGCAGCTCCAGGCCGGAGCCGGCGTTCGGGTCCGCCGCTTCCAGGCGCGAAATCTGAAACAACGCAGCGATACCGGCCAGAAGCCCCATCAGGCTGAACACCAGGATTTTGTAGGGCTTCGGATTGATCCCCGCCAGACGCACTGCCTCTTCGTTGGTGCCAATGCCGATCAGGTAACGACCGAACACCGTACGCGTCAGCACGGCCTGGGCGATGAAGATAATCAGCAAGGCGATGATGAATGACGGCGAGATGCCGAACGCGATCGGGTTGGACAGCCAGGCGAAAGCATCACCGATGTAGGCGGTGCGCGAACCGGTCATCTGATACGCCAGGCCTCGCGCCATTTCCAGCACGCCGAGTGACACGATGAACGACGGAATCCGCCACGCCACGGTGATCGAGCCGGTGATAGTCCCGGCCAATGCCGCTACCGCCATGCCGAGCAAGGCCGAAGGCAAGACGCTCCAGCCCCAACCGAGAATCGCCACGCTGACCGCCGAGGCCGCGAGCGCCAGCACCGACCCCACCGACAAATCGATACCGCCGATGATCAATACGAAGGTCATGCCGACCGCCAGCACCATCAAATCGGGAATCTGGTTGGCCAGGGTGCTGAAGGTGTCGTAAGACAGGAAATGGCTGCTCAGGACCGAGAACAGCGCGACCATCGCCAGCAAGGCACCGGCCAGGCCCAGATAAGTGCCGAGGCCGTAAAAATTGCCACTACGTTTGCCGGCCAAAGATGCAGTATTCATGGAAGATCCCTAGGCGCTGCTTCGTTGAGCAACGCATCACGTTTTTGGTAGCCGGCGAAAGCGGCGGCAAGCAAATCATCCTGGGTCCAGCTGTCACGCTCGAAAGTGTCGATCAGACGCCCTGCCGACAACACACCGATGCGATCGCAGATCAGCATCAGTTCGCGCAGGTCGCTGGACACCACCACCAGCGCTTTGCCCTGACGGGTCAACTCACCGAGTAATGCGTAGATATCGAACTTGGCGCCGACGTCGATGCCACGGGTCGGCTCGTCGAACAGCATCACCGTGCAATCGCGCTCGAGCCAGCGGCCGATCACGACTTTCTGCTGATTGCCGCCGGACAATTCCGAGACCAATTGCGTCGGGCTGGAACTGCGAATGCGCATGGCGTTGATCTGACGCTGGGCCAGAGCCATCTCGTCACCGTTATTGACGAAGCCACCGCTGGAAATCACCGGCATATTGCCCAAGGCAATGTTGGCGCTGATTGATTGCGTCAGCAGCAGGCCTTCGCCTTTGCGGTCTTCGGTGATCAGGGCGATGCCGTGACCGACCGCGTCGGCCGGCGAACGAATACTCACCACCTGAGCCGACGCCCCCAGCGCGACGGTGCCGCTGTCGGCTGTATCGGCGCCAAAGATCAGGCGCAGTAACTCGGTGCGCCCTGCCCCGATCAAACCGGAAATTCCGAAAATTTCACCGGCGCGCACTTCGAAGGACACATCGCGGACTTTGTCGGAACGGGTCAGTCCTTTGACCGTCAAGGCCGGCGCACCAATCTTGCGCGGCCCCATGTCGATGTGCTCGCCCAACTCACGGCCAACCATCAGAGTGACCAGTTGCTCGCTGTTGTAGTTGGCCATCGGCTCGACACAGACCAGATTGCCGTCGCGCAATACCGCAATGCGCTGGGCCACCCTTGCCAGTTCTTCGAGGCGGTGGGAAATATAGATGATCGACACGCCGCGAGCCTGCAGGCGAGTGATCTGCTCGAACAGCATTTCGACTTCACGGGCCGTCAGCATTGCTGTCGGCTCGTCGAGGATCAGCACGTGGCAATCGCCGATCAGGTTGCGGGCGATCTCCACCATCTGCTGATGGCCGATACCCAGTTCGCCAACCAACGTATCTGGATCGATGGCGTCCAATCCGACCTGAGCCATGGCCTCGATCGCGGCCTTGCGCAATTGCTTGCGGCTGATCCAGCCACCGTGGCTGGGCAGGTTGTCGAGAAACAGGTTTTCCGCCACCGACAACGTCGGCAACAGATTGAGTTCTTGCATGACCATGCGGATGCCCAGCTCTTCGGCCTGGCTCCGGCTGCCGGGACGGTAATCCTGCCCCTGGAATTGCATCTGGCCGGTGGTCGGTGTGACCAGTCCGCCAATGATTTTCGACAGCGTGCTTTTGCCGGCGCCGTTCTCGCCGGTCAGCGCCAGCACTTCGCCGCGCATGAGCGTCAGGTCGATACCGGTGAGGACGGGCTGGGCATAGGTCTTACCGATACCGCTGACCGAGAGGACAGCGTTCGGGGCGGAAACTGACATAAAAACTCTCCATGTGCTCGCCCCAAGAGGCGAGCACCGTTGTGTCGCCAGAAGGACTACTTGGTAACCAGCTCTACCGGAGTTTCGATGACGCCGTTGACGCCACTATCGACTGTCTCGCCTTTGATGATTTTCAGCGCAGTCTCAATGCCGAACACCGCTTGCCGGGCAGCAAACTGGTCAGCGGTGGCCAGGACGCGGCCATCCTTGAGCATTGGCTTGATGGCGTTGATGTTGTCGTAACCGACCACTTGCACCTTGCCGGCCTTGCCTGCCGCGCGCACGGCAGATACTGCGCCGACCGCCATGCTGTCGTTGCCGGCCAACAGGGCCTTGATGTTCGGGTATTCGCTGAGCATTGACGAGGCAACCTTGCCGCCCTTGTCGATTTCCCAATCGCCAGACTGCAGGGACACGACTTTGATCTGCGCCGCTTCCATCGCATCCTTGAAGCCTGCCGTGCGCTGCTGGGCATTGGTGGTAGTGGAAACGCCTTCGATAATGCCGACTTCGTCACCAGCCTTCAGCTGCTTGGCCAGATACTCACCCACCAGACGCGCGCCTTTGCGGTTATCCGGGCCTACGAACGGAACGGTGATGTTTTTGCTTTTGACCACGGCCGGGTCCAGCTGGTTATCGATGTTGATCACGGTGATGCCG
The DNA here is from genome assembly GCF_016650735.1 of Pseudomonas sp. TH37. Taxonomy (NCBI): domain Bacteria; kingdom Pseudomonadati; phylum Pseudomonadota; class Gammaproteobacteria; order Pseudomonadales; family Pseudomonadaceae; genus Pseudomonas; species Pseudomonas sp. TH37. Next base: position 65,980 of record NZ_JAEKFD010000002.1, on the reverse strand, counting down.
GCATCGACCGCTTTTTTGATGACCGGAACCATGGCCTTGGAATCTGCCGGAGCGATGACCAACGCGTTGACCTTGGACAAAATCATTTGCTCGACGATACGCGTCTGGCCAGCCGTATCCGTTTCGTCCTTGATGCCGTTGGAGATCAGCTCGAAGTCGCCGGAGTGGTCTTTCTGGTAAGCCTTGGCGCCGTCTTCCATGGTCAGGAAGAATTCGTTGGCCAGGGATTTCATGACCAGCGCGACTTTAGGTTTTTCAGGGGTTTCGGCGAAAGCCGAAGAGACGGGCAAAGCGGCGGATGCCGCAGCCAGCATTGCGACAGCGAGAAGACGTCCAGCGAATGGCAGCTTCATGGGTTCACTCCGATCTTATGATTATTCTGAGCAACGCTTGCGCTAGACCCTGCCCTTACGGGATAAAGCCATCAAGGGCGACCGCGCAAACGTTTGCGTAGACCGAACTATGCGAACCCTGTCGAAATTTGTCAACGACCTGTTTTGTGTCTCGATTGGCAAAAGCCAACCCTTTTGCATCACGCCGTGGTGCTGACCAGATTGCCACTGCTGGAACCCTTGGCCAGCTCTTTCACCAGATTGCCTGTCACTTGCGCGAGCGCACCACTGGTATCGGCGATTTGCCCCTGAATTGACATGACAGCAGTGGCTTTGGCTTCCGGAGTCGGATAATTCGCTACCTGAGCGGCCGACAGTTGTTGCTGCTGTTCGCGCAATTGCTGCTGCAGTTCCTGCATGCGCTTGAGCAAAACCTGCACCGCAATACTTTGATTGCTGCTTTTTTCGGATTTGCTTTCGCCCTGAGTCTGCGCAGCGCCACCGGTTCTGACCTGGTTGTCGCTCCCCTCTTCTTCGCCCAGCGCTTGGGCCGAGGCGTCAGACGTCGCTTCACTCAAGGCATTGATGGTCGCCGGGGACTTGCCCGCGATAGTGATTGCGGCTGCATTTGGAAAACCGACAGTAAACGACATGTGAACTCCTGGAAAAGATCCCTTTAAAGGAGCATCGACCTGCGCAGGGGTTTCTTTAGCACTGATTTCCGATTTTGCAAGGCGACTTTCTCAATAAAGGTCGGAGAGCCGAACGTAAAAGCTGCTCATGTTCGGAAACCCGGACAACCAAGTGCGAATACTTTTCCAGACGTTTCAATAATTCGTATAAGAATCATCAGGTTAAAAGATCTTATTGTTGAGTATCAGGCTGGTACAGATCCTGCTCTTCTCCTACACCCCCGGCGTTCAGATCTGCTTGGGGCCGTGTCTAGATGAACCTGCATCCGCAACGTTTCACTACGAGAGAAAACAATAATGAAATCTGCCTTCAACACTTTTATTCCGGGCGCTTTGGCCCTCCTGCTACTCCTTCCGACCGCCCTTCAGGCAAAAGAAGTCGAAACCCAACAGAAACTGGCGAACGTGGTGATCCTGGCCACCGGCGGCACCATTGCTGGCGCGGGAGCCAGCGCCGCGAATAGCGCCACCTATCAAGCGGCGAAAGTCGGTATCGAACAGTTGATCGCAGGGGTTCCAGAACTGAGCCAATTGGCCAACGTTCGCGGCGAACAGGTCATGCAGATCGCGTCCGAAAGCATCACCAACGACAACCTGCTGCAACTGGGTCGTCGAGTGGCAGAGTTGGCCGACAGCAATGATGTCGATGGCATTGTCATCACTCACGGCACCGACACCCTGGAAGAAACCGCTTACTTCCTCAACCTGGTGGAAAAAACCGATAAGCCGATCATCGTCGTAGGTTCCATGCGCCCAGGCACCGCCATGTCGGCCGACGGCATGCTGAACCTGTACAACGCTGTCGCCGTGGCCAGCAGCAAAGACGCGCGTGGCAAAGGCGTACTGGTGACCATGAACGATGAAATTCAGTCGGGTCGCGACGTCAGCAAAATGATCAACATCAAGACCGAGGCGTTCAAAAGTGCCTGGGGCCCACTGGGCATGGTGGTCGAAGGCAAATCCTACTGGTTCCGTTTGCCAGCCAAGCGCCACACCATGGATTCGGAATTCGATATCAAAACCATCAAGAGCCTGCCTGACGTCGAAATCGCCTACTCCTACGGCAACGTCAGCGACACCGCCTACAAAGCCCTGGCTCAATCAGGCGCCAAAGCCATCATCCACGCCGGCACCGGCAATGGCTCGGTCTCGTCTCGCGTGGTTCCCGCCCTGCAAGCCCTGCGCAAGGACGGCGTACAAATCATTCGTTCTTCCCACGTCAACGCCGGTGGTTTTGTACTGCGTAACGCCGAACAGCCTGACGACAAGTACGACTGGGTTGTGGCTCACGACCTGAACCCACAAAAAGCCCGCATCCTGGCCATGGTCGCGTTGACCAAGACCAACGACAGCAAAGAGCTGCAACGGATGTTCTGGGAATACTGACCCACCCTCGCCCGACCTGTTCCGGGTCGGGCACCGCTGTCACCACTCGCCAGCCCTGGTGAGTGGTTCACGACCTTTTCCGATAAAAAAATCCCCATCGTCCTACACCAAACGGAAAAAACTACTGTCAGAGGATTTTCTTGAATTTTAAGCAGTTGCGAAAATTCTTACAGTTAAATACTGTATGTACGCACAGCTTAATAAGGATAATTCCGTGGCCACTCCCTCTGTCTCTCCTGACGCCTATGAACGCCTGGGTATGCGCGTTCAGAAAATCATCAATTCCCCCACCGCCCAGAAAGCCAAAGCTGCGCTGATCTTCCGTCTTCCGGACGAACCCGTGGACGAGTGGGAACGCTTGCTCGAAGAAATCGACGAGAACGACAACGTCACCCTCGCCCATCGCGATGATGGCGGTGTGCAGATTTTCTGGGTTGTGCCGAAGGAAGATTGAGTCGATGAGTGTTCGCTGGTTTGCTTTACTGCTTCTGTTCATCACCCTCGGCGCCCAGGCTGGCGCCCCACGTACCTTCAGCGAAGCCAAGAAAGTCGCGTGGAAGTTGTACGCCCCCCAATCCACCGAGTTTTATTGCGGCTGCAAATACACTGGCAATCGTGTAGACCTCGCCGCCTGCGGTTATGTGCCGCGCAAAAACGCCAAGCGCGCCTCACGCATAGAGTGGGAGCACATTGTCCCGGCCTGGCAGATCGGCCATCAGCGCGAATGCTGGCAACAAGGCGGTCGCAAGAACTGCACGCGGTACGATCCGACCTATCAGAAAGCCGAGGCCGATCTGCACAATCTGGTGCCAAGCATCGGCGAGGTGAATGGCGATCGCAGCAACTTCAGCTTCGGTTGGTTGCCGGTGCAAACCGGTCAATACGGTTCGTGCCTGACGCAGGTCGACTTCAAGGCGAAGAAGGTCATGCCCCGCCCTTCCATTCGCGGCATGATCGCCCGGACTTACTTCTACATGAGCAAGCAGTACGGCTTGCGCCTGTCAAAACAGGATCGGCAACTGTATGAAGCCTGGAACAAGACCTATCCGGTACAGGCCTGGGAACGTCAGCGCAACCAGAGCGTGGCGTGCGTGATGGGGCGCGGCAACGAGTTTGTCGGCCCGGTAGACATGAAAGCCTGCGGCTGACCGACCGCTGAAAACACAAAGGCCTGGGGCATTACACCCCAGGCCTTTGTTCGTTTCTAACCGCTGTTTTTATTTATTGAGCCGTCGGATGTTCGACCACCAGCGACTCGATATTCCTTTTCTTTGCCCGGGTAAGCGCTGCCGTCACCTCAGCTTGCTTGGCTTCTGCCTCGGTTTTCGAATTGAACGGCCCTATCAGGATACGAACCTTTCCGTTCTCCCTGATGACGCTGGAAACGAAGCTATGCTCAATCAACCAGCCGCTCAGGTCGCTGACCGCCTGGGGCGTTTCGCCGCGTACCTCGACGTCCCATTGCGGACCGGTTGTCGCCGCGGGTGCGGAAGCGACTGTCGGTTGCGGCTTTTGCGCGTCAACCCCCTTACCCTCATCGCACCCGGCCAACGTCAATACTGCGATTACCAAGGCCATTTTGCGCACAACGCTTCCCTCTGGATGCTGAAAGCGGCGATTTTAACACTCATGGATCCTGTTCGAGCGCCGCAAAATGGGCGCAAAACAACGAGAATGATGGTTGCGGCCTCTGTATAGTTACGCCTTGGGAATTAATGCAGCATCTGCGCGTCAGAAAGAGGCACCCAAACTGCGAGACTTCGCACTAATCTATACCTATACCGACCTCTGCACTGTCCGAATCAGGTGCCCCACAAGCAATCAAGGAGAAAACCATGCTGATACTCACCCGCAAAGTCGGTGAAAGCATAAACATCGGTGACAATATAACGATCACCATTCTGGGCGTTAGCGGCCAGCAAGTCAGGATTGGCATCAACGCCCCGAAAGACGTTGCGGTGCATCGCGAAGAGATCTATCAACGCATTCAGGCCGGCCTGACCGCCCCAGACAAACCGCAAACACCCTGAATCCTGCAGTGGTCAGTAGCCAGCCCATTCTGCCTCGAATAACGGCTGGCTAAAGATTCAAGCACCGCATCGCCCTCTGCCCAGCCTCTTTGCGATACCGTCGCAACGTGGAGCCGATACTACTGCCCATCCCATGCCATGACTGTCAGACGTTTCGGATTTGCAGCGAGAAAGAGCTTCCTCCTTCCCGGCTAACCAAACGTTACCCCACGCGCCATGCCCGTGGCAGCTACGACCATCAGCACCAACAGCAGCGCTTCGATATGACTGATACGGGCAAACAGCGTTGCGCGCCCGGTATCGATAGCCGCCCCACGCCCCAGCGCAATCCGCCATTTGATCAGCGTCACCATCGGCGCAATTTCAAGCAACAGGATAAGGACGAAGAGCGTCATTTTGAGATGAAACAGCGGTTGGTGAAGATAGTAATCAGTGCCTTTTTCATACCCGCCAAAGGCTCGCATCCCACCCGTGATCAAGAGAACGACTGCAGAGATCCCCCACAGATTATCCGCCACCAAAACGCTGCGTGCCTCTCCTACGCCGGCAGTCAGACGACGTAAAGCCGTGCCGCGAGTCAGTACCGCCCAGAAGCCCAGCGCAAAGGCCAACAGGTGAATCGCCGCCAGAAACCAGTGAGCCAGCATCGACATACTCCTTATAGACGAAGTTGAAACAGCCCTACAGTAGTAGTTCATCGGCGGGGATTTGCCCACGCGCGCGGCTCCGCTGATTATCCGCAATCACCACCGCCAGGGTGATCAATATGCCCCAGGCTTCAACGCCAGACAGAATTGACAAATAGCGGGCACAAAAAAGCCGGGCTCCTGATGGATACCCGGCTTTGAGAACCTGGACTTAATCCGTTCTTTTTGAAGTCGAAGTGCGAGCGTTGCTCAGTCCTTTAACATTGTGATCGCCAGGCGTAGAGGTCGAAATGGCAGAGGCCTTCGTCACCCCTCGCGTATCCCGGGATTTCGCGATGCCCGAAGTCACTGAACCATGGCCGCTAACACCATTACGATCACCATTACGATCATTACCGTAGTGGTTGCCGCTGAGACCATGGTCGCGAACGGCTTTGCCTGCGTGATCGCTACTCAAGCCTGCGCCACGGCCATTGCTGCTGACGCCGCCAGAATGGCCGGAATTACCGCTGCCACCATGACCACCGCCGTTACCACCACCGTTACCACCACCGTTACCGCCACCATTGCCACCGCCGTTACCACCACCACCACCACCACCACCACCACCATCTTTCGCGTAGGCGGAGCTCATGATGGACAGGCCAGCGGGCAATAATGGGGCGGCTGCAAGCATCATCACGCATGACATGACAGCTGCAAAACTCTTGTTTTTTAATAACATGGGTGGGTTCCGTGAGGTTGATATTGCACGAAGTAATTGACCGTTTCGGCCCCACACAGTTCAAAGGTCAACGACCAACGGGCAGGCAATGTGCAGTTATCGAACAATGCACATTGCTTCCCGTAGTTTACTGATCGTTATGCAGCGAGGGCGCGATTGGAATTTGTGGTTCCACTTCAATCGAATGCGCCATTGAGAACCTCGTAGATGATCCCGGTAGCGATGGCCACCAGTATCAAGTCAGTGCCAGCCTGCCGCCACTCGTAGCCATCGTAATGCGGAAGCCTGCCGAGCAATCGGCCATCGAGTTTTTTGGCGATCCCCGGCGGTAGCGGTTTTCCGCGGGCGAGATTTTTTTGAATACCGGGTGGCAAGGCGGGCCCGGGGCTCCAGTAGTCGCGATAACCACCCACGACTCCAAGAACACTTCCGTGATTGATGCTCGGGCCGTGACTCCAATCGTCACCCCCTGAACCTTTGCCTTTGTTTCCATGGCTGGCGTTGCCATGGTCCTGGATGTTTTGTGGATTTCCCTTGCCGTTTCCCTGGCCCTTCCCGTTTCCCGGGTCGGCCAATGCAGTCATTGAACCGGACGCCAAGGCAAGACACGTCATAGCGGCAATCAACGAGCGAGATCTAAACATATCCGTTCTCTCAGAAAGGGGATGCCCCCTGCAATGTAGACGGTTATGGCTGTGTTAGTTCAGAAAACGTGTGCACTGGAGGTGACGACAGGGCCAGATGGGAAAATCGAACGAACGGAGACATTCAGGCATTGATAGGGCACGACGAAAAGAAGATCGAGCATCTGGAGGTAGGCGCCGAGCTGGCGTTTTGAGTGGGGTCAAATCACAGACAACAAAAAAGGGCCCACCTTTCGGTGAGCCCTTCTAGACCGCCCAGCAGAGCGGATTTTGTTTGGTAGGCGCGATTGGACTCGAACCAACGACCCCCACCATGTCAAGGTGGTGCTCTAACCAACTGAGCTACGTGCCTGCTGTGAGGCGGCATTCTACGGAATTCCGGAGGGGTGTCAACACCTTTTTTTCACCTAACCCTATGAATATGCAAAATATTTAATTTTGCTGTGGCAAAGAAGATTTTCCGCTGGCTGGCGGTCGTTTTTTAACTCGGGTAGGATCGATGCACTCGTAAAATATATTAAACAGAGGCTGCAGGATGGCGAACACTCCCTACCCAGAGTCCTATTACGCCGCGTCGGCTAATGCGGCGCCGCCGCGTCCGGCCCTGCTGGATGATGTAGAGACTGATGTCTGTGTCATCGGCGCCGGTTATACCGGCCTGTCCTCTGCCCTGTTCCTGCTGGAGAACGGCTTTCGGGTAACGGTTCTGGAAGCGGCCAAAGTGGGTTTTGGCGCATCGGGGCGCAACGGTGGCCAGATCGTTAACAGTTACAGCCGTGATATCGATGTGATCGAGCGCAGTGTCGGCCCCAAGCAAGCTCAGCTATTGGGGCAAATGGCGTTCGAGGGTGGACGGATCATTCGTGAGCGGGTGGCCAAATACAACATCCAGTGCGACCTGAAGGACGGCGGTGTGTTCGCCGCCATTACCGCCAAGCAGATGGGCCATCTGGAATCCCAGAAGCGCCTGTGGGAGCGCTTCGGTCACACGCAACTTGAGCTATTGGATCAGCGACGCATCCGTGAAGTGGTGGCTTGCGATCAATACGTCGGCGGCATGCTCGATATGAGCGGCGGGCATATTCATCCGCTCAACCTTGTCTTGGGCGAGGCAGCCGCCGTGGAGTCGCTGGGCGGCACCATTTACGAGCAGTCGCCAGCGGTGCGCATCGAGCGCGGCGCCAATCCGGTGGTGCATACGCCTCAGGGCAAGGTCAGGGCCAAATTCATCATCGTCGCCGGCAACGCTTACATCGGCAATCTGGTGCCGGAGCTGGCGGCGAAGTCGATGCCCTGCGGGACTCAAGTGATCGCCACTGAGCCCTTGGGCGATGAATTGGCCAAGCGCCTGCTGCCTCAGGACTACTGCGTCGAAGACTGTAACTACCTGCTCGACTACTACCGCCTGAGCGCCGACAAACGCCTGATTTTCGGCGGCGGCGTGGTCTATGGCGCGCGCGATCCGGCGAACATCGAGGCGATCATTCGACCGAAGATGCTCAAGGCCTTCCCGCAGCTCAAGGACGTGAAAATCGATTACGCCTGGACCGGCAATTTCCTGCTGACGCTATCGCGACTACCCCAGGTCGGACGGCTAGGCGACAACATCTACTATTCCCAGGGTTGCAGCGGCCATGGCGTGACGTATACACACCTGGCGGGCAAGGTGCTGGCCGAGGCATTGCGCGGTCAGGCCGAACGCTTCGACGCCTTTGCCGACCTGCCCCACTACCCGTTCCCCGGCGGACAATTGCTGCGTACACCGTTCGCTGCGTTGGGCGCCTGGTATTACGGATTGCGGGACAAGTTCGGATACTGACCGATAGAGGTGAAAAGGTGCCAGCGAAGGCGTCATCACGTGCGCCTTCGCCGGCAAGTCGGATCGCCGCACCGCTGGCTCCTACGAAAAGCGGTTCACTCAGAAGTCGACCGTTGCCGAAAGGAGGTAGGTGCGCGGGGTCGCAAGCGTCAAGCCAGGCTCGCTGTCATCCGAGGCCCCGGCCGAACTCCAGTATCGTTTGTCCGCCACGTTCTCGACATTGGCACGCAGGGTGATGTTCTTCTCGTCGACCTTGAACGCGTAGCGTGCACCCACGTCGAAACGCTCCCAGGAGTCGATTTCCTTATTGTTGGACTGGTCCAGATACTGCGAGCTGGAATAGAGGCCGCGACTGGTCAGGGTCAGGCCCTGCACGGTCGGCACATCCCACTCCGCGCCCAGGTTGACGTTGTATTTCGGCGTGGCCGGTGCCCGGTTGCCGTCAAAGGTGCCATTGGTGGTGTTGCTCAACTCACTGTCGATGTACATGACACCGCCGAGCAGGCGGAAACCATCGAGTGGCTCACCGAACACACTCAGCTCCACACCCGTGTTCTCACGCTTGCCGTTCGGGCCGAAAACCCGCGTCGTGGCGTTGGTCTCATAGGCCGGCTGCTTGATCCGGAACACGGCGGCGGTGACGGCGAACGCTCCGGCGTCATACTTGGCGCCGACCTCGACCTGTCGACTGATGAACGGCGGGAATATCTCGTCCTCGTTCACAGAGGTCGATGGCGCGATCTTGCCCTGGCTCAGGCCTTCCATGTAGTTGGCATACAGCGACAGCTTATCGGTTGCCTTAAACAGGATGCCGCCCGACGGCGAAACCTTTTCCTCGTCGTAGGCCGTGGCGCCTTTGACATTATCCGTCCAGTCGTCAACCTTCACGCGCTGCCAGCGGGCGCCCAGGGTCAGCAACAGCCGGTCATCGAAGAAACCCAGGGTGTCGGACAACGCCACGCCGCTGAAGCGGTTCTCGGTGTAGACCTTCGAATCGAGTCGAGTGGGTCTGACAGGTGTTGGTGTCTCTACGGGATCGTAGAGGTTGCTGCGGGCCGCGGCATAACGGGCGCCGCCATTTTCGAAGTCCATGTAGAAATAGCTGGCGGCCAGATTGACTTCATGGCTCACCGGGCCGGTATGAAACCAGTTGCGCACCCCTGCCGTGGCTGTCCGGACATTTTCGTCACGGGTGAAGTCACGGGGCTGAACGCTGAAATCGCCGGCATCATTGGTGACCGCAACGGCATGCCGGAGGAAGTCATGATTGCTTTTGCGCGCACCCACGCCGCCGTACAGCATGACGGAATCGCTGACATCGAATTCGCCGTTCACCGCTCCGAAGGTGTCGTTGGTACTCGCCTTGCTCCAGGGCTGCGCATAGTTGTCGCGCACATCGTTCGCATTCGGCACCTTGGCATTGGCGCCGACCTGCACGCGTTCCTGCGGGGCATCGGTGTCACGCTCGGTACGCCCGATGTCCGTCGAGAGTCGCAGGCGTTCACCGCGAAAATCCAGGCCCAGCACGGCCATCTCGCGGTCGACACTCTGGTGATCCCATTCGGTGTCGCCAGACTGCTTCACGCCGTTGAAACGAATACCGAACTTGTTGTCTTCACCAAAGCGCCGACCGACATCCACCGCACCGCCGACCTGGCTGTCGGAAGCGTAGCTACCGGTAAACGAAGTGACGGGCTTGTCGGTCGCGCGCTTGGGCACCACGTTGATCCCGCCACCCACACTGCCCCGCGGCGAGATGCCGTTGATGAGCTGGCTCGGGCCTTTGATGATGTCGACGCGGTCGGCCATCTCCATGTCGATCGTATAGGTCGGCAGGACGCCGTAGAGACCGTTGTAGGCGACATCACTGTTGAACAGGCTGAGCCCGCGAATGGTGAACTGCTCATAACGCCCACCCGCCGGATTGGTGGCGCGAACCGAGGGATCACTGGCGATCAAGTCGCCCAAGGTACGAGCCTGCAGGTTTTTGACCGCCTCACCGGTGTAGGTGGTCATGCTGAACGGCGTTTCCATGAAGTCTTTCGAGCCTAGCAAGCCTTGCGAACCGCGGCGCGCGACCTGGCCGCCGGCATACACCTCGCCGCCCGCCCCGCCCGTGGCACCGAGAATCGAAGTGGGGGCCAGTTGCAGGCTGCTGCCTTCTGGCGCCGGGGTCAGGATGTACGCCTGCTCGCCCACCGGTTGCAGTTGCAGACCGGAACCCTGCAACAGCCGGGCAAAGCCCTCCTCGACCGCGTATTCACCGGAAAGACCGGGGCTGGTGCGACTGCCCACCAGTGCCGGGTCAACCGAGAGATTGACGCCAGACAGACCGGCAAACCGGGTCAGCGCATCGCTCAGGCTGCCGGCAGGCACCTGATAATTGCGCCGGGCACTGTCTTCGGCCCAACTGGCAGTGATGAATAACGGACTGGCACTCAGGCCCAGCATCAGGCTCAGGTGCAACAACGGACGCAGGCAGGAAGAAGCCGGGCGCGGACAGCAATGTATTACTGCGGGCATTGATAGAGTTCTCTTGATTCGTTCACATGCCTTGAATGACAAGCGAGTCGAAAAAAGGGGACAGGCTTCACACACTATTTTTGCGCGGCAGCAACGTCACCCAATAACGGGTACGTGAATGCACCTCCAGCGGCAGGCTGGCCGCGAGCAACGCGAGGACGCGATCGGTGTCGTCCAGGCGGAAACTGCCGGTGACACGCAACGCTTCAAGCTCCGGCTCCCAACGCAGCACACCCGGTCGATAAGTGCTGAGTTCGCGCAGGAAATCTCCCAGCGGCTGGTTTTTCGCCATCAGCACGCCCTCTCGCCAACCCGGCGCAAGCACATCGAATGGACTGATCGGCCCGACACCGGCTGCCTGAAGACTGACTTGTTGACCACCGCGCAAAGCCAACACCGGCCCCTGCAAGGGCTGCAGTTGCACGGCGCCGCTGTACACCGACACGCGGCAACCGCGCGCCTCCTGCCGGACACAGACTTCGCTTTGGCTGACGATGATTTGTCCAAACTTCGATTGGATCGTCAGCGGTGACGCGCTTGGCACCTTCAGCGACAGTTCGCCCTCAATCAGCTTCAAGCGACGGCTCTGCAAATCCACATCGACGGCACTGGCCGTGTTGAGTTGCAAGGAACTGCCATCAGCAAGCTGCAGCTGTTTGCGCTCCCCCGTGGCCGTATGCAGATCGGCTCGCCAGACATCCAGAGGCAATTGTCGACTGATCAACCAAGCGCCCGGCACCAACGCCACCGCACTCAATGCACGCTTGAGCACCACACGCCGACCCGGCTCGGGGCGATCCAGACTTTTGAGCGCCAACGCTGAAGGCAGACTGGCAAACCGCTGACGCAAGGCTTGAGCCTTCTGCCAAGCCTGCTCGTGACTGACGCAACTGTCGCGCCAACGCTGCAGATTCGCACGATCCTGCTCATTGGCATTTCCAGATTCCAGCAAGGCGAGCCACTGCGCGGCAGCTCGCACTGCTTGACGGGCATCGGCCACCGGACTGTTCACAGTTCCACCAACAGGCAATGCTCATAGGCTTGCGCCATGTAGCGCTTGATCGTGCGCTCCGATACCCGCAGGCGCTCGGCGATTTGCTGATAGTTCAAGCCTTCCAGCTGACTCCAGAGAAACGCCTTACGCACTGCCGCTGGCAATCCATCGAGCAGTTCATCCAGGGCTTGCAGGGTTTCGAGCAACAACCAGCGCTGCTCGGGCGACGGCACACAGTCTTCCGGCAACGCCGCCAGTGCCGTCAGATAAGCCTGCTCGAGGCTTCGACGCTTATAGAAATTACTCAGCAGGCGTTTGCCCACGGTCAGCAGATAGGCACGGGGCTCTTGCAGGTCGGCAATTCGTTGAGAGCTGGCGAGTAAACGCAGGAACGTATCCTGACTGAGGTCCGCCGCATCACAGCCATTGCCCATGCGTCTTCTCAACCAGCCTTCAAGCCAGCCACGGTGATCGCGGTACAAGTCGTGGAAAGTTTGCTCCTTCGGCATCGCCACATCACTCATCTCAAGAAGCCCTGTGCCAAGGAGTCATCGTAAATGAGAGTGATTCTAATTAATGTCGGAGCTGTGAACCAAGTCCTTTATGCAATTGGGGCGCAGAAAGGTTGGACGGGAAGTACATGAGAGAGGAAAAGCCAAATCGCAGACACAAAAAACCCCGGTCTTTCGACCAGGGTCTTTGCTATCGACTCGAAACAGACACTGGCTTTACCAGCAGCTTGCTTCGTAGCTCCAAGGCGTTCAGTGGGCCTTGAGGCAGATATGGCGCAGCGGACGGGACTCGAACCCGCGACCCCCGGCGTGACAGGCCGGTATTCTAACCGACTGAACTACCGCTGCGTATCGCTTTGGACTTTCGCCCAAGTAACTCGTCTGACTGGAAAGCTTCGAGGCTTTTCAATCTCGAGACAGGTAAACCTGACTCGGAAAATATGGCGCAGCGGACGGGACTCGAACCCGCGACCCCCGGCGTGACAGGCCGGTATTCTAACCGACTGAACTACCGCTGCGCGTCGGTGGAGGCTTTTAAAAGCTTCCATCTTGCTTTCGCAAGACTCTCGGAAGTGGTGGGTGATGACGGGATCGAACCGCCGACATTCTGCTTGTAAGGCAGACGCTCTCCCAGCTGAGCTAATCACCCGTTTGCATCTCCGAGGCCGCGAAATTTACGCAGGTACCGAAGCTAAGTCAATACCCCGCTTGAAGTTTTTCTGAAAAAGACAAAATTGTGTCTTAACAGTCAGACCGCTTTCGCGAGCAAGCCCGCTCCCACACTGGATCTGCGACAGGCCACTGGTTGGTGATCGAGATAAATTCAGTGTGGGAGCGGGCTTGCTCGCGAAGACGGCGGCACATTCACATCAATGCTGGCTACATCCATCGCAACCACGCTTGGATTTACTCGCTGTAAATCATCTTCTTGGTCATGCCACCATCGACCACGAACTCCTGGCCTGTGACGAACCCCGCGTTCCTCGACAGCAACCACGCCACCATCGCCGCCACGTCCTCGACCGTCCCTACCCTGCCCGCCGGATGCTGCGCATGATCGGCGTCGGTCAGCGGCTCGGCACGCCGCACCGCCGGGTCCCGCGTGTCGATCCAGCCCGGGCTGACCGCGTTAACGCGAATCTCCGGCCCTAAACTGATGGCCAAGGCATGAGTCAGGGCCAACAGACCGCCCTTGCTCGCCGCATAAGCCTCTGTGTCGGGTTCTGACTGGCCGGCACGGGTCGAGGCCAGATTGACGATGGCGCCGCTGTGAGCACGCAGGTACGGCGCGCAGTGCTTGGCCAACAGCATCGGCCCGCTGAGGTTCACCGCCAACACCCGATTCCAATAGGCCAGATCGAGGCTTTCCAGGGTGATGTTGTGCGGGTCGGCCACCGCGGCATTGCACACCAGCGCATCCAGACGCCCGAATTGCCCGAGCACCTCGGCCACGCCCAGTGCCACCTGCGCTTCATTCGCGACGTCCATGGCGATGAACCAGGCGTTTTCGCCAAGCACCTTCGCCACTTTCGAACCGCGCTCCCGATCCAGATCGGTCAGCACCACCTGCCAGCCTTCGCTGATCAGCCAGGCCGCAATCCCCAGACCGATGCCGCGCGCAGCACCGGTGACCAGCGCGACGCGGCCATGGGTGCCCGTGGTCGGCGTCGACAACTCGATCACAAGGCAGCCAACCCGCGCGCCAGATCGGCCTGCAGGTCTGCCACGTCTTCCAGACCAACCGCAACGCGGATCAGGCTGTCACGGATCCCTGCCGCTTCACGCTCTTGCGGCGCGAGACGACCGTGAGAGGTGGTGCTCGGGTGCGTGATGGTGGTTTTGCTATCGCCCAGGTTGGCGGTGATGGAGATCAGGCGAGTCGCATCGATAAAGCGCCAGGCGCCCTCTTTGCCGCCCTTGACCTCGAAACTCACGACCGCACCGAAACCCTTCTGCTGACGCTGGGCCAGTTCGTGCTGTGGATGGCTCTTGAGACCGGCGTAATGGACTTTCTCGATACCGTCCTGCTGCTCCAGCCATTCGGCCAGTTGCTGGGCATTGGCGCAGTGCGCCTTCATGCGCAGGCTCAGCGTTTCCAGACCCTTGAGGAAGATCCAGGCGTTGAACGGGCTCAGGGTCGGCCCGGCAGTACGCAGGAAACCGACGACTTCTTTCATCTGCTCGCTACGACCGGCCACAACGCCGCCCATGCAACGGCCTTGGCCATCGATGAACTTGGTCGCCGAGTGCACAACGATGTCCGCGCCCAGCTTCAACGGTTGCTGCAACGCAGGGGTGCAGAAGCAGTTGTCGACCACCAGCATCGTGCCCTTGGCGTGAGCAATTTCTGACAGCGCCTTGATGTCTACCAGCTCGGCCAGCGGGTTGGACGGCGATTCGACGAACAGCAACTTGGTGTTGGCCTTGATCGCCGCATCCCAGCCGGACAAGTCCGCCAGGGGCACGTAATCGACTTCGATACCGAAGCGCTTGAAGTACTTTTCGAACAGGCTGATGGTCGAGCCGAACACGCTGCGCGAGACCAGAACATGGTCGCCGGCGCTGCACAGGCTCATCACCACCGCCATGATCGCGGCCATGCCGGTCGCGGTGGCCACGGCTTGCTCGGCGCTTTCCAGCGCGGCAATACGCTCTTCGAACGCGCGCACGGTCGGGTTGGTGTAGCGCGAGTAAACGTTGCCCGGCACTTCGCCAGCAAAGCGCGCGGCCGCGTCGGCGGCGGTACGGAATACGTAGCTGGAAGTGAAGAACATCGGATCACCGTGTTCGCCTTCCGGCGTGCGGTGCTGACCGGCGCGTACGGCCAGGGTATCGAACGCTACGCCTTCGAGGTCGCTGTCCAGCCGACCGGCATCCCAATCCTGACTCATGCTGTCACTCCTTGCCCTGCTCTTGATTTAGAGAGTCTTTAGTAGATACAAAACCGGCCCCTAGGGGCCGGTAGTTACTCAGTTGTTGTACAGATCAATGATCGCACTGACTGCCTGCGTCTTGACCTTGGAGGCATCATTACGTGCCTGCTCGATCTTGTTCAGGTAAGCCTCGTCGACGTCACCGGTGACGTACTGGCCGTCGAACACCGCGCAATCGAACTTCTCGATCTTGATCTTGCCGCCACCGACCGCTTCGATCAAGTCAGGTAAGTCCTGATAGATCAACCAGTCAGCGCCGATCAGGTCGGCAACGTCCTGGGTCGAACGGTTGTGGGCGATCAGCTCGTGAGCGCTCGGCATGTCGATGCCGTAGACGTTCGGGTAACGCACGGCCGGCGCCGCAGAGCAGAAGTAGACGTTTTTGGCGCCGGCTTCGCGAGCCATCTGAATGATCTGCTTGCAGGTG
Source organism: Pseudomonas sp. TH37 (assembly GCF_016650735.1). Lineage (NCBI taxonomy): Bacteria > Pseudomonadati > Pseudomonadota > Gammaproteobacteria > Pseudomonadales > Pseudomonadaceae > Pseudomonas > Pseudomonas sp. TH37. Next base: position 50,317 of record NZ_JAEKFD010000002.1, on the reverse strand, counting down.
GTGCCGCGAACGATGGAGTCGTCCACCAGCATCACGTTCTTGCCGCGGAACTCCAGCTCGATGGCGTTGAGCTTCTGGCGTACGGATTTTTTCCGTGCAGCCTGACCCGGCATGATGAAGGTCCGGCCGATGTAGCGGTTCTTCACGAAGCCTTCGCGGAACTTGACGCCCAAGTGGTTCGCCAGCTCCAGGGCCGCAGTGCGGCTGGTGTCCGGAATCGGGATGACCACATCAATGTCGTGATCCGGACGCTCGCGCAGGATCTTCTCGGCGAGCTTCTCGCCCATGCGCAGGCGGGCCTTGTAGACCGAGACGCCGTCGATGATCGAGTCCGGACGCGCCAGGTAGACGTGTTCGAAAATGCACGGAGTCAGCGACGGGTTGGTCGCGCACTGACGGGTGTGCAGCTTGCCGTCTTCAGTGATGTAGACCGCTTCGCCCGGTGCCAGGTCGCGAATCAGGGTGAAACCGAGTACGTCCAGAGAGACGCTTTCGGAGGCGATCATGTACTCGACGCCTTCGTCCGTGTGACGCTGACCGAAGACGATCGGGCGGATGCCGTGCGGATCGCGGAAACCGACAATACCGTAACCGGTCACCATCGCCACGACCGCATAACCACCGACGCAACGGTTGTGCACGTCGGTGACGGCAGCGAACACGTCTTCTTCGGTCGGCTGCAACTTGCCGCGCTGGGCCAGCTCGTGTGCGAACACGTTGAGCAGCACTTCCGAATCGGAGTTGGTGTTGACGTGGCGCAGGTCAGATTCGTAAATCTCCTTGGCCAGCTGTTCAACGTTGGTCAGGTTACCGTTGTGCGCCAGAGTGATGCCATACGGCGAGTTGACGTAAAACGGTTGAGCTTCGGCCGAAGTCGAGCTGCCCGCGGTCGGGTAACGCACATGGCCAATGCCCATGTGGCCGACCAGGCGCTGCATGTGACGCTGATGGAACACGTCACGCACCAGCCCATTGTCCTTGCGCAGGAATAACCGGCCATCATGGCTGGTCACGATACCGGCAGCGTCCTGGCCGCGGTGCTGGAGGACGGTTAGCGCGTCATACAGCGCCTGATTGACGTTCGACTTACCGACGATACCGACGATGCCACACATGCGACGCAACCCCTACTTAATGGATCTGAACTGAACACAACTCACTGAGGCGTTTTGGCCGTCGGCAAGAGGTGCTCCTTGAACGGTATATCAGCGGGTACGCTGATTCCGCTGGCAAGCCACTGACTACTCCAACCCAGGATCAGGTTTTTGGACCAGTCTGCGACCAATAGAAATTTTGGCACGAGCTGTGATTCTTTCCACCAGCCGTCCTGCTGTACCGGTCCCAGGCTCAACAGCCCGACCGCCACGACCACCAGCAACACGCCACGCGCAGCGCCGAAGGCCATGCCGAGGAATCGATCGGTCCCGGATAGCCCGGTGACGCGAACCAATTCGCCGATAAGATAATTGATCATTGCGCCCACGATTAAAGTGGCGACAAACATGATGGCACAGCCCGCGATCACGCGAGCCGACGGCGTTTCGATGTATCCGCCGAGGTACTCGGACAATGAGCCACCGAACATCCAGGCAACGCCTCCTGCGATGATCCAGGTCAGCAGCGAGAGTGCTTCTTTGACGAAGCCGCGGCTAAGACTGATCAAAGCGGAGATGGCGACGATTGCAACGATCGCCCAATCAACCCAGGTAAATGGCACAGTGCAGCCTACAGACAGATAAGGCGGCGCATTTTAGCAGAGCGCATGGCTATCGGTAAGCTGAGATTGTCAGTGCTTTAAAAATCAGGGTGATAGCTCTAACCGCGCTCAGGCTGGAAACGCACCACAAAACCTTTGAGGTTCTGCTGGCGACTCAACAAGTCACGCAGACGATCGGCTTCCGCCCGCTCGATCAGCGGCCCGACGAACACCCGATTCTTGCCATCGGCGGTGCGGATATAGGCGTTATAGCCTTGGCTGCGCAGGGTTTTCTGCAGGCTTTCAGCGCTCTCACGGCTCGCCAGGCTGGCCAGTTGCACGGACCAGCTGACCGACAGGCCATTGGCATCGACGCGGCTTGGGGTGGTAGCCGGCTTGCTCGGTGCGGCAGTAATTGGCTGGGCAGGTGCTGGCACAGGCTTGGCGACTGGCGCCGGAGGCGTGACAGGTTTGGCAGCCGGCGGCGCTGGTGGCGGTGCCACAGGAGCACTTGGCGCTATCGGTGTCGACGGAGCTTGCTGTGCGGCAATTTCCTCATCGCTTGGCACTGGCTCCTGCGGCAATGCCTGCGGTTCAGGCACTACCACCGGCTCGACCTGCACTTGCGGCACAGCAGGCGCTTGCGGTGCAGCCGGTGCGTCGACCCTCACCTGGCGTTGTTCGTCCTGACGGGAAAACAGCATTGGCAGGAAAATCACCGCCAGCGCCACCAGCACCAGGGCACCGACCATGCGCTGCTTGTACGCCTTATCCAGCAAAGCCATTTGCCGCTTCCTCCGTGGAGTGCCGGGCCAGCCATTCAAGGGCCTCGGCGACACAATAAAATGATCCGAACAACAGAATTTCGTCGTCGCTCGTCGCCTGCGCGCACTGCCCTTCCAGGGCGGCGGCCACGCTGTCATAAGACGTTACCGAGGCGCCAAGGTTCTGCAACGCCGCGTGCAACTGCTCAACGGGCCGTGCCCGCGGCGAATCCAGCGGGGCGACAGCCCAATGCTGGACACTAGCATTCAATTCACCGACAACACCATCCAGATCCTTGTCCGCCAACAACCCGAACACCGCCAGACGCTTGCCTGCCGGTGGCCGACTGGCCAGGCGACGGGCCAGGTATTCTGCCGCATGGGGGTTGTGCCCCACGTCCAGCAACACATTCAGACGCTTGCCCTGCCAGTCGAACTGACGGCGATCAAGACGACCGACCACCCGCGTCGCTTTCAGGGCATCAATAATCTGTGCATCCACCCAAGGCAAACCGAGTAGCAGGTAAGCCTGCAGTGCCAATGCGGCGTTTTCCATCGGCAAATCGAGCAATGGCAGATCATGCAACTCAACTGCATGCCCTTGAGCATCAAGGCCGCGCCATTGCCAGTTGTGATCGGTGATACCCAGGTCGAAATCGCGCCCACGCAGGAAAAACGGGCAATTGAGCTCGCGCGCTTTATCCAGCAAAGGTTGAGGGGGATTCAGATCGCCACAGAGCGCAGGCGCGCCCTGACGGAAAATGCCGGCTTTTTCGTAAGCCACGGACTCACGGGTATCACCCAGATAGTCCGCATGATCGACGCCGATGCTGGTGACCAGCGCCATGTCCGCATCGACCACGTTGACCGTGTCCAGACGCCCGCCCAGCCCCACTTCCAGCACCACAGCATCAAGCCCTGCCTGTTGAAACAGCCAGAACGCCGCCAGGGTGCCCATTTCGAAGTACGTCAGGGAAGTGTCGCCCCGACCGGCCTCGACCGCAGCGAAGGCTTCGCACAGCTCGGCGTCAGTGGCTTCGACACCATTGACCTGCACCCGCTCGTTGTAACGCAGCAGATGCGGAGAATTGTAGACACCGACGTTCAGGCCCTGCGCTCGCAGCAACGAAGCCACAAACGCGCAGGTAGAACCCTTGCCGTTGGTGCCAGTGACCGTAATCACCCGAGGCACCGGCTTGCCCAGCCCCATGCGGGACGCTACCTGTTGCGAACGCTCCAGCCCCATGTCGATGGCCGAAGGATGCAACTGTTCAAGGTAGGCGAGCCACTCGCCAAGGGTGCGTTGGATCATATGTTGGCAGGCACCGGCGGAACCACGATCGGCTCGATCGGCGCGGCGACGAATTTTGGCGTCGGCAGGCCCATCATTTGTGCCAGCAGGTTACCCAGACGCGGACGCAGTTCCTGACGGTGAATGATCATGTCGATCGCACCGTGTTCCAGCAGGAACTCACTGCGCTGGAAGCCTTCCGGCAATTTTTCGCGAACGGTTTGTTCGATAACGCGCGGGCCGGCGAAACCGATCAGGGCCTTCGGCTCACCGACGATCACGTCGCCGAGCATCGCCAGACTGGCGGAAACACCGCCGTAGACCGGGTCGGTCAGTACCGAGATGAACGGAATGCCTTCTTCACGCAGACGCGCCAGCACCGCGGAGGTCTTGGCCATTTGCATCAGGGAGATCAGCGCTTCCTGCATCCGCGCACCACCGGAGGCGGCGAAGCAGATCATCGGGCAGCGGTTTTCCAGGGCGTAGTTGGCGGCGCGCACGAAGCGCTCACCAACGATAGCGCCCATCGAGCCACCCATGAAGGAGAATTCGAAAGCCGATACCACGACCGGCATGCCCAGCAAGGTGCCGCTCATGGAGATCAGTGCATCTTTTTCGCCGGTCTGCTTTTGCGCAGCGGTCAGGCGATCCTTGTACTTCTTGCCGTCGCGGAATTTCAGACGGTCAACCGGCTCCAGGTCCGCGCCCAGTTCGGCACGGCCATCAGCGTCAAGGAAGATGTCGATGCGCGCGCGCGCGCCGATGCGCATGTGGTGGTTGCACTTGGGGCAAACGTCCAGGGTCTTTTCCAGCTCCGGACGATATAGCACCGCCTCGCAAGACGGGCATTTGTGCCACAGACCTTCAGGCACCGAGCTCTTCTTGACCTCGGAACGCATGATCGAAGGGATCAGTTTGTCTACTAACCAGTTGCTCATGCTTTCTTTCTCCAGTACCGGTGGCCCGAACGCTCTGGTTCGCAGCCCCGCGTATGCCCTTGACCTAAATTCATGTGTGTGGCGATGATTGATCGGGTGGCCGGGCCAGCGAGACGCGACCTGCATACAACCCATCAATCCTCAGCCGTGCCTGCTTATGCAGCGCAGTGCATTTTGGGACGGCGGCAGTCTGCCAGCCGTCACATCAAGCCCCTACAACCGCTTTGATGAATGCCTGAATCTTTGCGTGATCCTTGATGCCCTTGCTCGCCTCTACTCCACCGCTGACGTCCACCGCGTAAGGCCGAACCCGGGCAATCGCCTCGGCGACGTTGTCCGGCGTCAAGCCGCCCGCCAGGATGATCGGCTTGCTCAGGCCTTGCGGTATCAGTGACCAGTCGAACGCTTCACCGGTTCCGCCGGGAATGCCTTCGACATACGTGTCGAGCAGGATTCCACTAGCACTGGCGTAGGCATCGCAAGCTGCTGCGATGTCGTCGCCGGCCTTGACCCGCAACGCCTTGATGTAAGGCCGGTGCCAGCTTTCACAGTCGGCCGCGGTCTCGTCACCATGGAACTGCAACAGGTCCAGCGGCACGGCGTCGAGGATTTCCCCCAACTCGCAGCGGCTGGCATTGACGAACAAGCCCACGGTGGTCACGAACGGCGGCAAGGCCTTGATGATCGCCCTCGCCTGCTGGAACGTTACGGCCCGTGGGCTTTTGGCGTAGAACACAAATCCGATGGCATCGGCCCCGGCCTCGACCGCCGCCAACGCATCCTCTATGCGGGTAATCCCACAAATTTTGCTGCGAACGGCTGACATGTCGATAGAACCTCAGGACAAATCCGGGAAAGTCCCGGATGGTAACAAAAGCGTTGGAGGGCGTCAGCCGTCAAGTTCCGAGAAACCGGTGAGGAAGTGTGGGCCGATGTAACGCTCGGGCAATTCGAACTCGTCGCGGTACTCGACCTGCACCAGGTACAGGCCGAACGGATGGGCCGTCACCCCACCGGAACGACGCACACGACTTTCCAGGACTTCCTTCATCCACTCCACGGGGCGCTCGCCGGCGCCGATGGTCATTAGCACACCGGCGATGTTGCGCACCATGTGGTGCAGGAACGCACTGGCGCGGATATCCAGCACGATCATTTTGCCATGGCGGGTGACGCGCAGGTGATGCAGCTCCTTGATCGGCGACTTGGCCTGGCACTGGCCGGCGCGGAATGCGCTGAAGTCGTGGGTGCCTACCAGAGACTGAGCAGCCTCGGACATGCGCTCGACGTCCAGTGGACGGTGATTCCAGGTGATTTCATCGTTCAGGTGCGCCGGGCGGATCTGATCGTTGTAGATCACGTAGCGATAGCGCCGGGCGATAGCCTTGAACCGCGCATGAAAATCCGCCGGCATGACCTTGGCCCAGCTGACGCTGACGTCATGCGGCAAATTGATGTTGGCGCCCATGACCCAGGCCTTCATCGAACGCTCGACCTGGGTATCGAAATGCACCACCTGCCCGCAAGCATGCACACCGGCGTCAGTGCGCCCGGCGCAATGCAGCGACACGGGTGAGTTGGCGACTTTGGACAAGGCCTTTTCGAGGGTTTCCTGCACCGTGGCCACACCGGAGGCCTGACGCTGCCAGCCGCGATAACGCGAACCTTTGTATTCAACGCCCAACGCGATCCGGAAAAAGCCGTCGGCCGCCATTTCGGCGGCCGGATTATCTATATTTGCCAAGGGGTGACAGCCTGCTGATCTACGCAAAGGCAGGCATTATAAGGCCGCCGGACCGGGATGCCAGAGCTGAGTGATCTTCGTGCCCTGCCCGACCGGTGCAATGCCGGGTTTGATGTTGAACGGGATGCCCTCATCGCGAGCAGGCTCGCTCCCACAGGGGATTGGTGGCTTGCGCAAATGATACGGACAACCCGACCAAATGTGGGAGCGAGCCTGCTCGCGATGGCGGTACAACTGTCGACATTTGGGTTGAATGTGTTGGCCTCATCGCGGGCAAGCCTCGCTCCCACAGGTTTTGTGTCGCACACAAGATATGCAGCCAGCATACATCCCTGTGGGAGCGTGGCTTGCCCGCGATAGCCGCGCCTCGGTTTATCTGGCAGGCGCCATCGCATCACCCCCAAACAAAAACGGCAGCCTCGATGGGCTGCCGTTTTGTTTATGCCTTACCGATGACTCACGCCAGACGCGAGAGCATTTCCTTGGCTTCGCTCTTCTGACCGGCATCGCCCTCGGTCACCACCTCATTGAGGATGTCCCGAGCGCCGTCGTTGTCGCCCATGTCGATGTAGGCCTGGGCCAGGTCGAGTTTGGTGGCGACTTCGTCGGTGCCGGAGAGGAAATCGAAGTCCGGCTCATCAGCCGCAGAGGCCAAAGCATCTTCCTCGGTGAAGCTCGGCTCACCGAGGCTCTGGGACAGACGATCCAGCTCGGCGTTGACGTCATTGAGTTCACTTTCGAAGGCATCAGGCTGATCCGGCGCGGCGGCGTCCATTTCATCGGCCAGTGACAGGTCGAAATCCGCAGGCAACTCCAGGTCGTCGAGCGTCGGCTCGGCCACGGTCGGCGCTTCGGCGGCAGGCAAGTCCTTGAGGTCTTCATCCAGACTCAGCAGGAAGTCGTCTTCGGCCATGGTTGCCGGCGAGGCATTGCCGCCCAGATCCATGTCCAGGTCGAAGTCCGACAGATCGTCGAGGCTTTCCTTGATTTCAGTCTGTTGCTGCAACACCGACTCGAAGCTCAGATCGTCGTCCAGCGGGAATTCGTCCAGCTCAGCCAGATCTTCTGGTGCTGGTGTTGGCTCTGGCACCGCTGTTGGCTCTGGTGCTGGCTCTGGCTCCGCCGCAACAACTGGCGCGATCGGAGTAGCCGCCTCCAGATCGTCCAGGCTCAGATCGAAGGCGCTGTCGAAGTCGGACAATGCCGGCTCCGGGGCTTGCGGTTCGTCCAGCAACAGGTCCTTGACGTATTGCGCATCCAGCTCGGCGGCGATCGCCGCAGCGGCCAGACCACCCGCTACTGCGACTGCCATCGCCGGGAAGCGGCTTTTCAATTCTTCAACCCGGGCGAAGTTATCGCCGTTGGCCACCAGTTGACGCTCCTGAGCGACGAACGCATCGCGGTCGCCCTGCTGACCGTAGACTTCCATCAGCTTCAAACGCAGGTCACTGCGTTGCGGCTCTTGCTTGATCGCGTCTTCCAGCAATGCGGCGGCCTGATTCAGACGACCGCCTGCAATGTGCGACTGCGCCTGAGCCAGTACGTCGTCGGAACGCTCGGAACGCTCGGCGGCAGGCGATACCAGAGGCGCAGCGATCGGTGGCGTTACCACAACCGGGGCAATCACCGGGGCCGGGGCCGGTGCTGGCGCAGGCGTTGGTGCGGTCGCAAGTTTCACGCTCGGCGGCGGAACTTCCAGACCTTCGAAGCTGCTTTCCGGCAGGTCCTGGTCGACGGAGAACTCTTGTTCCTCCTCCAAGGCACGGGCCATGCGCAGATGCTTCTCGGCCTCTTGCTGGGCTTTGCGGCGACGGGCCAGCAACAGCAGCAAGAGCAGCAGAACCACCGCACCGCCACCCACCAGACCCAACAGGATCGGGTTAGTCAGCAGCTCGTTGAATTTCTGATCATCGGATGTCGCAGGCGTTGGCTCGGTGGCTGGCGCCGGAGCGGCTTCTGGTGCAGCAGCCTCTGGCACAGGGGCCGGAGCCGCGTCCGCAGGCGTCGCCGCAGGACTGGCCGCCAGCTCAGCCGACATCGCCGGAGCGGTCGGAGCCGCCGGTGCGTCCGCGCCGCCTTCGGCCTGCAATTTGGCCAGTTGGTTGTTCTTCAGTTCGATCAGGCGTTGCAGCTTGTCCAGCTGACTTTGCAGATCGATCATGCGGCTTTTCTGTTCAGCGTTGTCACGACGAGCCGCGTCGAGGCTTTCCTGGGTGACGGCCAGTTTGTCGCTCAACGCTTTCGCATCACCAGCGGCCCCTTTGCCACCCTTACCGGTGTCGGCAGAGACCAGGCTCAGTTTGTCTGTGGCGGCTTGCGACGAAGCACCTTCACCGCGAGCGCGTTTGGTGGCGTCGAGTTGCTGCTGACCGGTTCCCGGTTTCGCCACGTAGCGACGACCCTGACGCCACGCGGTGTTCTGCGCGGCGACCTCAGCGACGGCCTTGGGTTGCGGCAGGTTGGTGCTCTGCACCTGATCAGGCAGGCGCAGCACCTGACCGGTTTTCAGTCGGTTGATGTTGCCGTCGATGAACGCATCCGGGTTCAGCGCCTGGATGGCCAGCATGGTCTGCTGAATCGAACCGCCGTTACGCACCTTCGAGGCGATTTCCCACAGGGTATCGCGCGGCGTGGTGGTGTGTTGCGACGGCTTGGAGGCGCCGGTGACTGGCGCGGTCACTGTTTGGGATGGCGCCGGTTGCGCGGCCGCATCGGCGGTTTGCGGCGAGAATTTGGACGGATCGAGCAGCACGCTGTAATCGCGCAGCAGACGACCGTTGGGCCACATCACCTGAACCAGGAATTTCACCATCGGTTCGGACAGCGGTTTGCTGGACGTGACGCGCAGGATGCTTTTGCCGCTGGCGTTAAGCACTGGGGTGAAGGTCAGGTCGTTGAGAAACGCCTGACGATCGACACCGGCTTTGGCGAAATCTTCGGGCGAGGCCAGGCTCGGCACCACTTCGGCAGCCGTGAGGTCCTTGATGTCGAGCAACTCGATTTCTGCGACCAGAGGCTGGTTCAGCGTCGATTTCAGGGTCAATTCCCCGAGCCCGAGGGCATGCGCCATACCGGAGGACAGCGCCGAGGCGGCCGCTATTGCTAACACCAGTTTGCGAACTTGAACCATAACCTCTTCCTTTGTTTGAACATTCCTCGGCCAGCGAGAAGGTGTTGATTGCCGCTGCCGTAAGGCATTGCGCGCGGCGGCGAAGGGTCGTCGCGCGCGATCATTTCATTCATGCAATGGGAAGCCCTGCGGGGTGGCTCACCTTAAGCATTCCGGTCAGGCATGACGCTCGACGGGAATCATTCGATAAATTGTTGCCAAGTATCTTTTACAGCAGGTCTTTTATCAACAATTCAGCCACCTGCACAGCATTGAGCGCGGCACCTTTGCGTACGTTATCTGACGTCAGCCACACATTAAGTTCCGCCGGGTCGTCGATCCCGCTGCGAACCCGACCAACGTAAACCACGTCCTGCCCTACCGCATCGCCTACCGGGGTCGGATAATCGCCCGCCTCGACCAGCTCGATACCGGGCGCCGCTTCCAGGGCTGCGTTGACTTTCGCCAGATCGACAGCGCTCGACGACTGCAAGGTCATGCTAAAGCTATCGCCGAAAAACACCGGAGCTTGAATGCAAGTGACGGAAATCTTTAATGAAGGTAGCGCCATGACCTGACGCAGCTCGCGCACCAGGCGTTTTTCCAGCAGCGTATGACCTTGAGCATCAGGCGTACCGACTTGCGCCAGCAGGTTGAAAGCCATCTGCCGATCGAAGAACGCTGGCTCCAGCGGACGCACATTGAGCAGCTCGGCGGTTTGCCGGGCCAGCTCGGTGACCGCTTCGCGGCCTTGGGCAGAGACCGCCAGACACGCCGTCAGGCTGATGCGTTGCAGGTCGAGCAAACCGAGCAACGGCGCCAGCACCACCGCCAGCGTCGCGGCCGAAGGGCTTGGGCTGCTGACCTGGAAGGGCTTTTTCAGGCTGGCCAGAATTTCAGCATTGGCCTCAGGCACCACTTGCGGCGCCTGATCGGCCGGCAAGGCGCCGGACAGGTCGATCAGCGAGCAACCGGCGGCCGTGGCACGCGGAGCGAAACTGAGGGTCACCGCCGGGCCGGCGGCAAAGAACACCAACTGGACTTTGCTGAAATCGAATTCATCGACTTCCCGCACCCGCACGTTCTTGCCACGAAACGGCACTGAATGACCGGCCGATTCACTGCTCGCCAGCAGGTGCAGGTTACCGACCGGAAAATCCCGCTCTTCGAGAATCTGGACGAGTGTTTCGCCGACAGTACCGGTGGCGCCGATCACGGCAATATCAAAGGACTGGCTCATGGTTCTACCTCTGGCGAAACGGGGGGAGCGGCACTTTACCGGGTGGTTGGCAGTGAGGCAATTCGGCGGAGACCTGCGGCGCCAGTTCCGGCCTCATCGCGGGCAAGCCCGCTCCCACAGGTTTTGTGGGGCTCCCATATTTTGCATACGACCCCAACCTTGTGGGAGCGGGCTTGCCCGCGATGACGCAATAGCTGACAACCGAACCCCTCAGACTGTCGCACATAAAAAAACCCGCACCTCTTTCAAGGCGCGGGCTCTTCATTACTTCAACAGATCAACGCTCGAGCAGGATCCGCAGCATGCGACGCAGCGGTTCGGCCGCGCCCCACAGCAGTTGGTCGCCGACGGTGAAGGCACCGACGAACTGCGAACCCATGTTCAGCTTGCGCAGACGGCCAACCGGCACGTTCAGGGTACCGGTAACCTTTGTAGGGCTCAGCTCCTGCATGCTGATTTCGCGGTTGTTCGGCACCAGCTTGACCCAAGGGTTGTGCTGGCTGATCAGCCCTTCGATGTCAGCGATCGGCACGTCTTTGTTCAGCTTGATGGTCAGCGCCTGGCTGTGGCAACGCATGGCGCCGATGCGCACGCAGATGCCATCCACCGGGATCGGGCTCTTGAAGCGACCGAGGATCTTGTTGGTCTCGGCCTGGGCCTTCCACTCTTCGCGGCTCTGACCGTTTGGCAGTTCCTTGTCGATCCACGGGATCAGGCTGCCGGCCAGTGGTACGCCGAAGTTTTCGGTCGGGTACGCGTCGCTGCGCATGGCTTCGGCAACACGACGGTCGATGTCGAGGATGGCGCTGGCCGGGTCGGCCAGTTGATCGGCGACAGCGGCGTGGGTCGCGCCCATTTGCTTGATCAGTTCACGCATGTTCTGCGCGCCGGCACCGGAGGCTGCCTGATAGGTCATGGCGCTCATCCACTCGACCAGACCGGCTTCAAACAGACCGCCCAGGCCCATCAGCATCAGGCTGACGGTGCAGTTGCCGCCGATGTAGTTCTTGGTGCCCGCGTCGAGTTGCTGGTCGATGACCTTGCGGTTCACCGGGTCCAGCACGATCACCGCGTCATCCTGCATGCGCAGGCTGGAAGCGGCGTCGATCCAGTAACCCTGCCAGCCGGCTTCACGCAGTTTCGGGAAAACTTCGCTGGTGTAGTCGCCACCCTGGCAGGTCAGAATCACGTCGAGGGTTTTCAGCTCTTCAATGCTGTAAGCGTCCTTGAGCGGAGCAATGTCCTTGCCCACGGACGGGCCTTGGCCACCGACATTGGAAGTGGTGAAAAACACCGGCTCAATAAGATCGAAATCCTGCTCTTCCAGCATCCGCTGCATGAGCACGGAACCGACCATACCGCGCCAACCGATCAGACCTACACGTTTCATCGCAACTACACCTTCTTAAAAGTGGGCCGCTGCTTTCATGGTTGAAAGTTGCAGCGGGCCAAAGAGATTACAGATTCCGCAGCGCGGCGACTACTGCATCGCCCATTTCCTGCGTACCAACCTTGGTGCAACCGGCCGACCAGATGTCGCCGGTGCGCAGGCCCTGATCCAATACCAGGCTCACGGCCTTCTCGATGGCATCGGCCGCATCCTGCAGATTGAAGCTGTAACGCAGCATCATCGACACCGACAGAATGGTCGCCAACGGGTTGGCAATGCCCTTGCCAGCGATGTCCGGCGCCGAACCATGGCACGGCTCGTACATGCCTTTGTTGTTGGCATCCAGCGACGCCGACGGCAGCATGCCGATCGAACCGGTGAGCATCGACGCTTCGTCGGAAAGAATGTCGCCGAACAGGTTGTCGGTGACGATCACGTCGAATTGCTTCGGTGCACGCACCAGTTGCATGGCGGCGTTGTCGACGTACATGTGGCTCAGTTCGACATCCGGGTAGTCCTTGGCCACTTGCTCGACGACTTCACGCCACAGTTGGCTGGACGCCAGCACGTTGGCCTTGTCCACCGAGCACAGCTTCTTGCCGCGCACGCGGGCCATGTCGAAACCGACACGGGCGATACGGCGGATTTCAGTTTCGCTGTACGGCAGGGTGTCGTAGGCCTGACGCTCGCCGTTTTCCAGTTCACGCACACCGCGTGGCGCGCCGAAGTAGATGCCGCCGGTCAGTTCACGGACGATCAGGATGTCCAGGCCGGCCACGATTTCTGCCTTCAGGCTGGAAGCCTCGGCCAGTTGCGGGTACAGGATCGCCGGACGCAGGTTGCCGAAAAGGCCCAGTTGCGCACGGATTTTCAGCAGACCGCGCTCAGGGCGGATATCACGTTCAATGGTGTCCCATTTCGGACCGCCCACGGCGCCCAGCAATACCGCATCGGCGGCACGGGCACGGGCCAGGGTTTCGTCGGCCAGCGGCACGCCGTGCTTGTCGATGGCGGCGCCACCGATCACGTCATGACTCAGTTCGAAGCCCAGGCTGTACTTGTCGTTTGCCAGCTCCAGCACCTTGACCGCTTCGGCCATGATTTCCGGGCCAATACCGTCACCCGGGAGAATCAGAATCTGCTTGCTCATGCTTTCCTCATGTCATCAATCGGCACGCCCTTGGGCACACCCGGAAAAATTCTATCGCTCGGTGCTTGTGTTTCTGAGCTTATGTTTCAGAGCTTATCGTTCAGCCATCAGCACCAGCACATCTGTACTGAACGAACCATCGGCTTCAATTTCAAAATATTCGCGCACTTCATTGCCCATCGACTGCTGCAACTCGAGGATCGCCGCGCGCATCACCTCGGGCGTGCGCATGCGCTCAACCCAGGAGGTGTACTCCAAACGCAACCGTTGGAGCGTGGTGCTGCGGGTATGCAACCCCGCTTCGCTGACCTGACGCAACCACTCACCGGCAGAGTAATCGCGCACGTGGCTGGTGTCGCGCAGCACTTCGACGCTTTGCAGGTAAGTGTCGAACAACGGGCTGCCCGGCGACAACACATCGATGAACGCCGCCACCCCGCCCGGCTTCAGTACCCGGCGAACTTCGCGCAGGGCCAGCCCGAGATCGCTCCAATGGTGTGCCGAATAACGGCTGAAGACGAAATCGAACTCGCCGTCAGCGAACGGCAAGCGCTCGGCGGCACCCAGTACCGTGGACACGTTGCTCAAGCCGCGATCGACGGCAGCAGTGGCGACCACGTCGAGCATCTGTTGGGACAGGTCATAAGCCACCACTTCCTTGACTAGCGAAGCCACGTGAAAACTCACATGACCGGCGCCGCAACCGAGGTCGAGCACGCGGGCATCGCCCTGCCCCGCCAGTTCAGCCTGTAGCAGCGCGAATTCAGTGCCTTGAGCGTGGACGGCGCTGCTCAGGTAGGCCGAGGCCTGTTCACCGAATTGCTTTTGTACTACCTGACTGTGCTGGGCGGTGCTGGTCATGGGGACTTCCTTTTTGGGGTTTAGTCTTGTGTTGTTCGGGCTGCCGTCATCGCAGGCAAGCCCGCTCCCACAGGGATTTTCGGTGTTCACAAAACCTGTGGGAGCGGGCTGCCCGCGAAGAGGCCGGTCCTATCGTTACAAATCCCGGATCAATCACGCATCACGAAACAACCAAGGCTGGCTCGCGCGGTGTTTGGCTTCAAACGAGGCAATCGCCTCGTGGTCCTGCAACGTCAGGCCGATATCGTCCAGGCCATTGAGCAGGCAGTGTTTGCGGAAGGCATCGATTTCGAAATTCAACACTTTGCCATCCGGACGAGTCACGGTCTGGGCTTGCAGATCAACCTGCAACTGATAGCCCGGAGTCGCCTCAACTTGCTGGAACAGTTCATCAACTTCAGCGTCGCTCAGGATGATCGGCAGCAAGCCGTTCTTAAAGCTGTTGTTGAAGAAGATGTCGGCATAGCTCGGCGCGATGATGCTGCGGAAACCGTACTCTTCCAGCGCCCACGGCGCGTGTTCGCGGCTGGAGCCGCAACCGAAGTTCTCGCGGGCCAGCAACACGCTGGCGCCCTGATAACGCTCGGCGTTGAGGACGAAGTCCTTGTTCAACGGGCGCTTGGAGTTGTCCTGATACGGCTGGCCAACATCCAGATAACGCCACTCATCGAACAGGTTCGGGCCGAAACCGGTGCGCTTGATCGACTTCAAAAACTGCTTCGGAATGATCTGGTCGGTGTCGACGTTGGCACGATCCAAAGGCGCGACAAGACCAGTGTGCTGGGTAAAAGCTTTCATGCTGCGCTCCTTTAGATCAATTCACGGACGTCGATGAAACGACCGTTCACAGCGGCGGCGGCGGCCATGGCCGGGCTGACGAGGTGCGTACGGCCACCGGCGCCCTGACGGCCTTCGAAGTTACGGTTGGAGGTCGACGCGCAATGCTCGCCCGACTCCAAACGGTCCGGGTTCATCGCCAGGCACATCGAGCAACCCGGCTCGCGCCATTCGAAACCGGCTTCGAGGAAAATCTTGTCCAGACCTTCGGATTCGGCCTGAGCCTTCACCAGCCCCGACCCCGGCACCACGATGGCCTGCTTGATGGTCGAAGCCACTTTGCGGCCCTTGGCGATCACGGCAGCGGCGCGCAGGTCTTCGATCCGCGAGTTGGTGCAGGAGCCAATGAATACGCGGTCCAGCTGAATGTCGGTAATCGCCTGATTGGCGGTCAAACCCATGTATTTCAAGGCACGTTCGATGGAGCCGCGCTTGACCAGGTCCATTTCCTTCGCAGGATCGGGAACATTCTGATCCACAGCCAACACCATTTCGGGCGAGGTGCCCCAGCTGACTTGCGGTTTGATCTGAGTGGCATCGAGCTCGACGATGGTGTCGAACTTGGCATCCGCGTCAGAGACCAGGTCTTTCCAGGCCTCGACAGCCAAGTCCCATTCCGCGCCTTTCGGAGCAAATGGACGGCCCTTGACGTAAGCCACGGTTTTTTCGTCGGCGGCCACCAGGCCAACGCGAGCGCCGGCCTCGATCGCCATGTTGCAAATGGTCATGCGACCTTCAACGGACAAGTCGCGAATCGCGCTACCGGCGAACTCGATGGCATGGCCGTTACCGCCGGCGGTGCCGATCTTGCCGATTACCGCGAGGACGATGTCCTTGGCGGTCACGCCGAACGGCAATTGGCCTTCGACGGACACCAGCATGTTCTTCATCTTTTTCGCGACCAGGCACTGAGTGGCGAGCACGTGCTCGACCTCGGAAGTGCCGATACCGTGAGCCAAGGCACCGAATGCGCCGTGGGTCGAGGTGTGGGAGTCGCCGCAAACCACGGTCATGCCCGGCAAGGTTGCGCCCTGCTCCGGGCCGATGACGTGGACGATGCCTTGGCGGACATCATTCATCTTGAATTCGACGATGCCGTATTCGTCACAGTTATCGTCGAGGGTCTGAACCTGCAAACGCGAGACCTGGTCGACAATCGCTTCGATGCCGCCCTTGCGCTCCGGGGTAGTCGGAACGTTGTGGTCCGGGGTCGCGATGTTGGCATCGATGCGCCAAGGCTTGCGCCCGGCCAGACGCAGACCTTCGAAGGCTTGCGGCGAGGTCACTTCGTGGATGATGTGACGATCGATGTAGATCAGCGCCGAGCCATCGTCGCGCTGCTTGACCAAATGCGAATCCCAGAGCTTGTCGTAGAGCGTTTTGCCGGCCATCAGACGGTTTCCTCATCAGCTTGTTTCTATGCCCCGGATCTTGAAAGTTTCAATAACCCCTTGGCTTGTGAGGTCGATCCTAGGGGGTTACATTAAATAACTCAAATTCATATTTTTCATGCTTTGCATAACCATCTGGAATACAACTGAGACGTCATCATGGACCTCGCCAACCTCAATGCTTTTATCGCGATTGCCGAGACCGGAAGCTTCTCCGGCGCTGGCGAACGGCTGCACCTGACACAACCCGCCATCAGCAAACGCATCGCCGGCCTGGAGCAGCAATTGAAGGTGCGGCTGTTCGATCGACTGGGTCGGGAAGTCAGCTTGACCGAAGCCGGTCGCGCCCTGCTGCCACGGGCCTATCAGATCCTCAATGTACTGGATGACACCCGCCGCGCCCTGACCAACCTGACCGGCGAAGTCTCCGGTCGTCTGACATTGGCCACCAGTCATCACATAGGCCTGCATCGTTTACCGCCCTTATTAAGGGAGTTCACCCGACGCTACCCACAAGTGGCGCTGGATATTCAGTTCCTCGATTCGGAAGTGGCTTACGAAGAAATCCTCCATGGCCGCGCCGAACTGGCGGTAATCACCCTTGCACCGGAACCCCACGCACTGGTCAAGGCCACGCCCGTGTGGGACGACCCGCTGGATTTCGTGGTCGCCCCGGAGCATTCGCTGATCGCTAACGGTCCGGTCAGCCTGACGGATATCGCCCTGCATCCCGCGGTTTTCCCCGGCGGCAACACCTTTACCCACCACATCGTGCAGCGCTTGTTCGAGGCCCAGGGCCTGACGCCAAACATCGCCATGAGCACGAACTATCTGGAAACCATAAAGATGATGGTCTCGATCGGCCTCGCCTGGAGCGTTTTGCCGCGCACCATGCTGGACGATCAAGTGGCGCGCATACCTTTGCCGGGCATACAGCTCACTCGCCAGCTAGGCTATATCCTGCACACCGAACGGACGCTGTCGAACGCGGCACGGGCCTTCATGGCTCTGCTGGATGCACAAATCGATCAGCCAGGGACTCGCGGCTAAGCTGTGCTTCTTCTTTTTGTGCTACGCCTATAGAGCCCCAAAACCCTGTGCCTAACGCCCAATTCAGCCCAAGGCCTGTCATCCATGCCCAAATCTGTTGAACGTATGCCGCCGATGCCGCGAATTCAGGCACTTGACCCCAAACGGTCCGAGCAGAGCTGGGAAAGCGCCCCGCAGTTGCTGGCGGCCCTCAACGGCGCCCGGCTGGGCGCCTGGTATTGGGACATCGAGCGGGGGCAGATCAGTTGGTCTCGGGGTACTCAGGCGTTGTTCGGCTTCGATCCCCGGCAACCGTTGCCGGAAGACCTGGAATACCTCGACCTGCTGCCCCAGGAGGATCGGGCGAAAGCCATTCGCGCCTTCAATGCAGTGATCGCCGGCGCCCCGCTGGAGCAGGCGATGCACCACCGCATCCGCTGGCCCGACGGCAGTCTGCACTGGCTGGAAATCAACGGCAGCCTGCTGCCGGACAAAAACGGCCGACCGCGAATGATTGGGGTCATTCGTGAAATCACCCATCAACGCCAGCGCGAACAGGCGTTGAGCAGCTCGGAAAAACGCTTCGCCACGCTGTTTCACCTGTGCCCGAACATGGTCCTGCTGACCCGTCAGGAAGACGGCCTGATCAGCGAAGCCAACCAGTATTTCGAAAGCCTGTTCGGCTGGCCGGTGCAAGACGCCATCGGCCGAACCACGCTGGAACTGGGCCTTTGGGTCAACCCGGAACAACGAGTGCAACTGGTCAAAGCCACCAAGGCCAAAGGCGAGCTGATCAACATGGAGGTGCAATTTCGCGCCAGCAATGGGCAAGTTCACGACGGCATCCTCAGCGCACAAAAGGTTGAACTCGAAGGTCAGCCTTATCTGCTGAGCACGTTCCTCGACACCACCGAACGCAAAATTGCCGAGCACGCCCTCAAAGACAGCCAGGAACGTCTCGACCTGGCCCTGGATTCGGCGCAACTCGGCACCTGGGACTGGCACATTCCCAGCGGCATGCTTTACGGCTCGGCGCGTGCCGCCCAGTTGCATGGGCTGGACCCCAAACCCTTCCATGAATCCTTCGATGCGTTTTTCGAAGGCGTGCCCGGCGAAGAACGCGACACCATGCGCGACGCCTACCGCAGCTTGCGCGAGGGCCCGGCCGGCAATTATCAACTGACGTACCGGGTGCAGCTGCAGGACGGCAGTTCGCGCTACCTGGAAAGCCGCGCCAGACTTTATCGAGACGACCACGGCAACCCGCTGCGCATGGCCGGCACACTGCTGGACATCACTGATCAGGTGGAACGCGAACAGCAACTGGTGGCGTCGGAAGAGAAATTCGCCACCTTGTTCCAGGTCAGCCCGGACCCGATCTGCGTCACGCGCCAGGACACCGGCCATTTCATCGAGATCAACTCCAGTTTCACTCAGACATTTGGCTGGAGCACCGGCGACGTGATTGGCCGCAGCGCCGACGAAATAGGCCTGTGGGACGCTTCAGCGAAAAGCCTGCAAAGGATCGAGCGGGTCATCCGCGAACAGGGCCTGAACAATGTGGCGATCATTGTTCAGCACAAGGACGGGCAGTCCCTGACCTGCGTGATATCGAGCCGGCAGATCAGCGTCGGCGACCAGCCGTGCATCGTCACCACCTTGCGCGACATCACCCAGCAGCAACGCTCGGAAGCGGCGCTCAAGGCCAGCGAGGAGAAGTTCGCCAAGGCCTTCCACTCAAGCCCCGACGCCATCACCATTACCGAGCGCGACACCGGACGCTACCTGGAGGTTAACGACGGCTTCTGTCGCCTGACCGGCTACCGCGCCGATGAAGTGGTCGGCCGCACGGTGTATCAGGTGGGCATCTGGGCCGAAGAGAAACAACGCTCGGCGTTGCTGGCGGAACTACAGATCAAGGGCCGGGTTCACCACCTGGAAATGCTCGGGCGCAACAAACGCGGTGAGTTGCTGACCGTTGAAGTCTCGGTGGAGCCGATCACCCTCAACGAAACGGCGTGCCTGCTGCTGACCGCGCGGGACGTCAGCTTGCTGAAAAACGCCGAAGCGCAGATCCGTCACCTGGCCTACCACGACCCGCTGACCAACCTGCCCAACCGCGCACTGTTGATGGATCGCCTGAGCCAGCAGATCGCCCTGCTCAAACGCCACAACCTTCGCGGCGCGCTGATGTTCCTCGATCTCGACCACTTCAAGCACATCAACGACTCCCTCGGTCACCCGGTGGGCGATACGGTGCTGAAGATCATCACCGCGCGCCTTGAAGCCAGCGTCCGCATGGAGGACACCGTCGCGCGCCTGGGTGGCGACGAATTCGTGGTGTTGCTCAGCGGCCTGGAAGGCTCGCGCAGCGACGTCAGCGCTCAGGTCCGGGAGTTGGCGGACACCTTGCGCGAACTGCTGTCCGAACCGATGTTCCTCGATGGACAGCGCCTGCAAGTGACGCCTAGCATCGGCATCGCGCTGATCCCCGACCATGGCTCGACCCCGACCGACCTGCTCAAACGTGCCGATATCGCCCTTTACCGCGCCAAGGATTCGGGCCGCAACACCACGCAGATGTATCACAACACCATGCAAAAGGCCGCCAGCGAACGCCTGCGCATGGAAACCGACCTGCGCCTGGCCCTTTCCCGGGGCGAGTTCAGCGTGCAATACCAACCTCAGGTGGATGCTCGAGACAACCGCATAACCGGCGCCGAGGCTTTGGTGCGCTGGCACCATCCACAACTGGGCGCGCAATCGCCCACCGAGTTCATCAAGGTGCTGGAAGACAGCGGGCTGATTCTGGAAGTCGGCACCTGGATCCTCGACGAAGCCTGCAAGGCCTTCAAACAACTGACCGCCAAAGGTCTGATCGACCCGCTCAATTTCAGCCTGTGCGTGAACATCAGCCCCCGGCAATTCCGTCAGAACGATTTCGTCGAACGCATCGAACACAGCCTCGCCAGCCATGGCCTGCCCTGCGCGCTGCTGAAACTGGAAATCACCGAAGGCATCGTCATCCAGAACCTGGACGACACCATCAGCAAAATGCGTCGCCTGAAAAAACTCGGCGTGAGCTTTGCCATGGACGATTTCGGTACCGGTTATTCCTCGCTGACCTACCTCAAGCGCCTGCCGGTAGACACCCTGAAAATCGACCAGTCGTTCATCCGCGACGCCACCACCGACCCCAACGATGCCGAAATCATTCGCGCCATCGTCGCCATGGCCCACAGCCTGGAGCTGGAAGTCATCGCCGAAGGGGTGGAAAACCTGGAACAACTGGCTTTTTTGCAGGGGCTGGGCTGCCATTTGTATCAGGGGTATTTGCACAGTCGGCCGTTGCCGGTTGAGGAGTTTCAGAAACTGCTCAAATGAGTCGGTCACGGGCACAAAAAAGGGCGCCAGTGCGGCGCCCTTTTTTGTTGCTCTGACTCAGTGCTGCAGAGCCGGTTTTTCCGTCCCGTTGATCGGGATGCGTTTGGCTTTCGCTTCTTCCGGAATCACGCGCAGCAAATCGATACTCAACAAACCGTTGCGCAGTTCGGCGGCCTTGATTTCAATGTGGTCCGCCAGACGGAACGACAGTTTGAAGGCGCGCTGAGCGATGCCTTGGTACAGGTAAGTGACGCTTTCGTCCGCGTCACGTTTGCCGCCACTGATGGTCAGCACACCTTTCTCCACTTGCAGGTCCAGGTCTTCTTCCTGGAAACCGGCGGCCGCTACGACAATGCGGTATTGGTCATCACCATATTTTTCAACGTTGTAGGGTGGATAGGTGCTGCCTGGCTCATTGCGCAGGGCGGTTTCGAACAGATCGTTGAAACGGTCGAAACCTACCGAGGAACGGAACAGTGGGGCCAGGGAAAATGCGGTACTCATGATTCAAATCTCCTGAACATAATCAGCAAGTTTTTTTGTCTCCGCGACCCGAATTCGGCATCGCGTAATCCTTAGATAAGGACCGCTGATTACTTTTCAAGAGCTCTTTTTCTGTTTTTTTAAAGTAGCTTCAGGCTGCTTCAGAGACCTGCAGACCCAGCAAACGCGAGACATTATCCAGTTCGGTCTCACGACGCAGGACGGTGAACAGCTCTACCGCTTCGGGATAATTGCGGGTCAGCATCGCCAGCCACTGCTTCAAGCGACCCGGCGATTGACGCGGTGTCATCTGCGCTTTGGCTTGCAGCCAAAAGTCCTGAATCAGTGGTAGCAGTTCGGCCCAAGTCATCTCGACGACGTCTTCACCGGCGCGGGCGGCGGCGATTTGCCGGGCCAGATCCGGGCGCGATACCAGTCCACGACCGAGCATGATGTCTTCGACGCCGCTGATCTCGCGGCAACGACGCCAGTCTTCGACGCTCCAGATGTCGCCATTGGCAAACACCGGGACCTTGACCACGTCCTGAACCCGAGGGATCCATTCCCAGTGGGCTGGCGGCTTGTAGCCATCGGTCTTGGTCCGTGCGTGAACCACGATGTGCGCCGCGCCGCCTTCAGCCAGGGCCGTGGCGCAGACCAGCGCACCGTCCGGGCTGTCGAAACCGAGGCGCATCTTGGCGGTCACTGGAATGTGCGCTGGCACCGCCCGACGGACGTGTTCGACAATTTCATTGAGCAGTTCAGGCTCTTTGAGCAGCACCGCGCCGCCACGGGATTTGTTGACGGTCTTGGCCGGGCAGCCGAAGTTCAGGTCGATGACTTCGGAACCCAACTCGCAGGCCAATGCGGCGTTTTCCGCCAGGCACACCGGATCGGAGCCGAGCAGTTGCACCCGCAGCGGCACACCGGACGCGGTTCGGGCGCCAGTCAGCAGCTCCGGGCCGAACTTGTGGTAATAGGCAGGCGTGAGCAGTTGATCGTTGATCCGAATGAATTCGGTCACACACCAATCAATACCGCCCACACGGGTCAGCACGTCCCGCAGGATGTTGTCGACCAACCCCTCCATGGGCGCCAAAGCAATTTGCATGAAAAACACACTCAACGAAAAACGTGCGGCAGTTTACTGGATTGCGCGAGGAATCTGCAGAACATCGCAGATTCCCTTGTGGGAGCGAGCCTGCTCGCGAAAGCGGTGTGTCAGTCGAAACATAAGTTGTTTGATACGCCGCCTTCGCGAGCAGGCTCGCTCCCACATTAGATTTTGGTCGTATCCAACATCTGCAACGCAGGCCCGTAGCCCTCGATAAACTCCGCCGGCATGCGCTTGGGCTTGCCGGTCGACAGTTCGATGCACACGAAAGTGGTCTGCGCCCGCAGCAACGTCGTGTTGTCGCTGGGGCGCTTCAACTGGAAGTGTCGGGTCATTTTCAGGCGCTGATCCCAATCGACGATCCAGGTCGCCAACTGCAACTCATCGCCCTCATAGGCAGCGGCCAGGTAATCGATCTCGTGCCGTACCACCGCCATCGCCCGATCCAGCCGCCGGTACTCGACCAGATCCAGCCCAAGCCGTTGTGAGTGACGCCAGGCGCAGCGCTCGAGCCAGGTCACGTACACCGCGTTGTTCGCGTGGCCCAGCCCGTCGATGTCCTCGGCGCCCACTTCCAGATCAATGATAAACGGCGTTGCCCGATCCCAGCCCATGCCCCACTCCCGGTCAGATTATTTCGACCGGGGCAGTGTAACGGATGCTCAGGCCGATTGGCGCGATTGCAGGCTGCGACCGGCCAGCAGCGAAAGAACGCCATCGATCACCCGCGGATCGGCGAGCACCCGCTGATGACCTCCCTCTTCCAGGCGCAACAGACGGCTGTCGAACCAGGCTTCGTGGATCAATTGGGATTCCTTGACTGGAACAAAGTTGTCGTCCTCGGCATGGACGATCAGCCCCGGCATGTCGAGCTGATAGTGCGCAACATCCAACGCAGCGGCGCGCATACCGACGTCTTTCTCGACCTGGCGAATAAACGCCGAACGCGCTTTGGGCGGCAGGCGCACATAGCGTGCGAACCCACGCAGTACCCCGAGAATTCGCGCCGGGGCGGCGATCGAGACCAGGGTTTCGGTGCGCAAGCCCAACTGAACCGCGAGCATGGCACTGGCGCCGCCCATGGAGTGACCGATCACCGCTTGCAGCGGCGGCAACTCAGCAGCCGCTTCGAGCATGGCCCGGGCGAACAGCACCACATTGGCCTCGTTGCCTGGCGAACGACCGTGAGCCGGGCCGTCCAGGGCAACCACGGTGTAACCGGCATCGACCAGCGCGGTAATCAGCGCGGCAAACTGTGTTGGCCGGCCTTCCCAGCCGTGCATCAACAACACCGCAGGGCCCTGCCCCCAACGCAGCGCGGAGAGGCCGAAGCGCAAGGTGATTCGTTCAGATTTCGCCAGCAGCGGCAACTCCCAGTCACGCGGCAGCAATTGCCGCGGGGTCATGAATGCCAGACGCATCTTGCTCGCCACCAGCTTCGGTGCGAACCAGCCCAAGGTGCCATTAACGCCACGAACCCAGCTCAACGTGTTCATCGCCCATCTCCTCAGGCTGACGCCTTTAGGTCATAACACCGCCGACTTGGCGGCGCGCAGCAAACGATCGGACAACTCTCCAGGCCCCAGCGCCCGCGCCAGAGCCAAACCACCAACCATCAAGGCGATGTCGGCCAAGACCTTGTCGGTGTCTTCCGGGCTGGCCGCCAACTGCGCGACCATCAACTCAACATGCTCATTCAACGCCACACGAAATTCGTCCGGCAGACGGCCCAGCTCGCCGACCGACGCTGGAATCGGACACGCATGCTCGGTGGAATCACGGTGTTTGCGCGACAGGTAGAACGCCGCGACCAACGCGCGACGCTCTTCACCGGTCAACTCGGCGTCCATATCGGCGATCAAGCCACGACGATGGCTAAGCAGTTGCTTGAACGCTTCCAGCATCAATGCGTCCTTGCTTTCGAAGTGCGCGTAGAAGCCGCCGACCGTCAGGCCTGCCGCGCCCATCACTTCGCCCACGCTCGGCTCGGCCGGGCCGCGCCGAATCAGCGCGGCACTGGCAGCCTTGAGGATGCGTTCGCGGGTTTGAGCTTTTTTATCGTTCATCGTTGCCTCCGAATATTACGACTAGAATATTATTCTCATAATAATTTTTCGCAAGTCGTGGATGTGACCGCTGGTCTGAAGAACAGTTTTGAGGAAAAAGGAGAGTTGGCCAAACGCCAGACAAACAAAAGGGCCATTCAATAATTGAATGACCCTTAAAAATCCCGCAGAGCGGGTAATCGTGGCGTCCCCTAGGGGACTCGAACCCCTGTTACCGCCGTGAAAGGGCGGTGTCCTAGGCCACTAGACGAAGGGGACACAAACCCTTCTATACAACTGATCAGTGCTGAGAGCTGATCGATTCAAGGCCGGTGTGGCCAGACCTTGAACTGTAAAATTGGTGGAGCTAGACGGGATCGAACCGTCGACCTCTTGCATGCCATGCAAGCGCTCTCCCAGCTGAGCTATAGCCCCGGATTTTTCGCCTCGCGGCGGAGCGAAATTTTGCAACATCGCTTCTGTAAAACTGGCGTCCCCTAGGGGACTCGAACCCCTGTTACCGCCGTGAAAGGGCGGTGTCCTAGGCCACTAGACGAAGGGGACGCAAACCCTTCTATACAACTGATCAACGCTGAGTGTTGATCGCTTCAAGGCCGGTGTGGCCAGACCTTGAACTGTAAATTGGTGGAGCTAGACGGGATCGAACCGTCGACCTCTTGCATGCCATGCAAGCGCTCTCCCAGCTGAGCTATAGCCCCTCATCGCTGAGGACGGGGCGAATCTTAATGGCGCATCGGAAGGCTGTCAAACTTATTTTTAACAATTTCCAAAATTTTTTGTCGCCATAACAATCACTTACCGCCCTCCCCCCGAAAAACGGGGGTGGCGCCGAAGAGCAGGATCAAAAGATCGCAGCCTTCGGCAGCTCCTACGCAGGATCAAACGACCTTAAGCGATATTGCCCAACAGTTTTTCCCACTCCTTGTTTTCCTTCTTCGACACGCCGCCCAGCAGGTCGATGGCCTGGCGCAGACGGAAACGGGTCAGGTCCGGACCGAGGATTTCCATCGCATCGAGTACCGACACCGAACTGGCCTGGCCTGTGATCGCGGCGAACATCAGCGGCATCGCATCACGCAGTTTCAGTTCCAGCGATTCGACCACCGCCTGAATCGTCGCGGTAATGCTGTCCTTTTCCCACTGACGCAGGCTTTCCAGCTTCCACAAAATCAACTGCATCAACTGACGAACCTGATCGCCCGAGAGCTTCTTGGACTCGAACAGCTTGGCGTCCGGGTTCACGCCACCGGCGAAGAAGAAGCCGGCCAGCGGTGCGACCTGGCTGAAGGTTTCAACCCGGCCCTGCACATGCGGTGCGATCTTCATCATGTATTCAGGGTTCAGCGCCCACTTTTGCAGACGAGCGGCGAACTCCTCCACCGGCAGATCACGCAACCACTGGCCGTTGAGCCACGACAGCTTCTCGATGTCGAAAATCGGCCCACCGAGGGAGACGCGGCTCAGGTCGAAGTTGTCGACCATTTCCTGCAGCGAGAACTTCTCGCGCTCGTCCGGCATCGACCAGCCCATGCGGCCCAGGTAGTTGAGCATTGCTTCCGGCATGAAGCCCATGCGCTCGTAGAAGGTCACCGAGGTCGGGTTCTTGCGCTTGGACAGCTTGCTCTTGTCCGGGTTACGCAGCAGCGGCATGTAGCACAGCTGCGGTTGTTCCCAGCCGAAGTATTCGTACAAGAGGATCAGTTTCGGCGCCGATGGCAGCCACTCTTCACCACGCAATACGTGAGTGATGCCCATCAGGTGGTCATCGACCACGTTGGCCAGGAAGTATGTCGGCAGGCCGTCGGTCTTCATCAGCACTTGCATGTCCATGCGATCCCACGGGATCTCGACGTCACCACGGAGCATGTCAGGCACCACGCACACGCCTTCGGTCGGCACTTTCATGCGGATGACGTGCGGCTCGCCGGCGGCCAGGCGGCGCGCGACTTCTTCCTTGGAGAGCAACAGCGCACGGCCGTCGTAACGCGGGGTTTCGCCGCGGGCCATTTGCTCGGCGCGCATCTGGTCCAATTCTTCGGCCGTGCAGAAGCACGGGAAGGCATGACCCATGTCGACCAATTGCTGGCAGTACTTCTGATAGATATCGCCGCGCTCACTCTGACGGTAAGGACCGTGCGGGCCGCCGACGTCCGGGCCTTCGCTCCAGTCGATACCCAACCAGCGCAGGGCGTCGTAAATCTGCTGTTCGGACTCGCGGGTCGAACGCAGTTGGTCGGTATCTTCGATCCGCAGGATGAACTCACCGCCATGCTGCTTGGCAAAGCAGTAGTTGAACAAAGCGATGTAAGCGGTACCTACGTGGGGGTCCCCGGTAGGCGATGGCGCGATGCGAGTGCGGACGGTGGTCATGGCATGTCTCGAAAAGAATAAAAGCGAAGATCAAAGCGAACTTCCAACAAGAGCCGAATGGTAACAGGCGTAGCCTGCCATGCTCCAGTCAGCAGGGCATATAAGCCAATATTGCATTGGGGGATCAGCTTGGTGGCGGTGTTGCCTACCAGGAGGTTGCAGGCAGGGCTGAGGGCCAGGGAAGTGCGCAATTGATATTTGTAGTGTTCCGGCGGGCCTCATCGCGGGCAAGCCCGCTCCCACAGGATCTGTAGGTGCCCACATATTGTGTGAATACCCTCAATCCTTGTGGGAGCGGGCTTACCCGCGATGAGGCCCGCCCATTCACTGCGCATCTCAAACTGTTATCAACCGCTCCCGCAACTTGCCGATTTCGTCGCGCAACTGCGCCGCGGCTTCGAATTCCAGGTCGCGGGCGAGCTGGTACATCTTTTCTTCCAGCTGACGAATGCGTTTGCTGATCTCGCTCGGCGAGCGCAGTTCGGCCTCGTACTTGGCACTTTCCTCGGCGGCCTTGGCCATGCCTTTGCGCTTCTTGCTGCGCGAACCCGGCACGACCGCGCCTTCCATGATGTCAGCGACGTCCTTGAACACTCCCTTCGGCGTGATGCCATTGGCCAGGTTGAAGGCGATTTGCTTGTCGCGACGACGCTCGGTCTCGCCGATCGCCCGCTCCATGGAACCGGTGATGCGATCTGCGTACAAAATCGCCCGCCCATTGAGGTTGCGCGCCGCCCGGCCGATGGTCTGGATCAGCGAGCGCTCGGAACGCAGGAAGCCTTCCTTGTCCGCGTCGAGAATCGCCACCAGCGAGACTTCCGGCATGTCCAGGCCTTCACGTAGAAGGTTGATCCCCACCAGCACATCGAAGACGCCGAGACGCAAGTCACGGATAATTTCGACTCGCTCCACGGTGTCGATGTCCGAGTGCAGATAACGCACACGCACGCCGTGGTCGGCCAGGTAATCGGTCAAGTCTTCGGACATGCGCTTGGTCAGCGTGGTGACCAGTACCCGCTCTTCCAGGGCCACGCGCTTGGTGATTTCCGAGAGCAGGTCGTCTACCTGAGTCAATGCCGGACGGATTTCGATTTGCGGGTCCACCAGGCCAGTCGGGCGCACCAATTGCTCGACCACTCGGCCAGCGTGCTCCGCCTCGTAATTGCCCGGCGTGGCCGAGACAAAAATCGTTTGGGGGCTGATGCTTTCAAACTCATCGAAACGCATCGGCCGGTTATCCAGGGCCGAGGGCAAGCGGAAACCGTACTCCACCAGCGTTTCTTTCCGGGAACGGTCACCTTTATACATGGCGCCGACTTGCGGCACGCTGACGTGGGATTCGTCGATCACCAGCAAGGCGTCAGCCGGCAGGTAGTCGAACAACGTGGGCGGCGCCTGGCCGGACTCACGGCCCGACAGATAGCGCGAGTAGTTTTCGATGCCGTTGCAGTAGCCCAGCTCGAGGATCATCTCCAGGTCGAAACGGGTGCGCTGCTCCAGTCGCTGAGCTTCCACCAGTTTGTTGTTGGAGCGCAGGTATTCCAGGCGCTCCTGCAATTCGATCTTGATCCCTTCGGTGGCCTCCAGCAGGGTTTCCCGCGGCGTCACGTAGTGGCTCTTCGGATAGAAGGTGAAACGCGGCAGTTTGCGAATGACCTCACCGGTCAGCGGGTCGAAGGCGGACAGGCTCTCCACTTCGTCATCGAACAGCTCGATGCGGATCGCTTCGAAATCGGATTCCGCCGGGTGGATATCAATCACATCGCCGCGCACCCGGAAGGTCGCCCGGGCGAAGTCCATGTCGTTGCGGGTGTATTGCAGGTCGGCCAGGCGACGCAGCAGCGCGCGCTGGTCGAGCTTGTCGCCGCGATCGACGTGCAACACCATCTTCAAATAGGTTTCCGGACTGCCCAGACCGTAGATGCAGGACACCGTGGTGACGATGATCGCGTCCTTGCGCTCCAGCAGCGCTTTGGTCGCGGACAGGCGCATCTGCTCGATATGGTCGTTGATCGAGGCATCCTTCTCGATGAAGGTATCTGACGACGGCACATAGGCTTCGGGCTGGTAGTAGTCGTAATAGGACACGAAGTATTCAACGGCATTGTTCGGGAAGAATGCCTTGAACTCGCCATACAACTGCGCGGCCAGAGTCTTGTTGGGCGCCAGCACCAGCGTCGGGCGCTGTATCTGGGCGATCACGTTGGCGATGCTGAAGGTCTTGCCCGAGCCGGTCACACCGAGCAACGTCTGGTGCGCCAGCCCGGCCTCAATGCCCTCGACCATCAGGCGGATGGCTTCCGGCTGATCGCCGGCGGGTTCGAAGCGGGTGACTAGCTGGAATTCAGACATAAATACCTCTCGGTTCTCGGTGCGGGGATTCGCGACTGTCCGGTCAAACCGGACAGCAACGAAAAAGACCGCAAACGACCGATGTCGCCCGAGGAAAAAACTGGATTGTGCTCAATGTGGAGCCGATTGCCATCGCTTTCAAGGCAAACGTCCTACATCGGGTAGAACCTTTGACGACATCACTCGATCAACGATCGAAAAATAATTTGAAAAACTTACCGTAAAAGCCGAATCGCCTGTCGCCATCAATCGCTGATGGCCTCTATACTAGCTCCCCGTTTGTGCACCGCTCTAGTGCATTCGGCTGGAGCGCGACACGTCCCTCCACACTCCATTCAGAGCCGCCGCAATAATGAGCCTGTTCTCCGCTGTCGAAATGGCACCACGCGATCCAATCCTGGGCCTCAACGAAGCATTTAATGCCGATACCCGTACCAACAAGGTCAACCTGGGGGTCGGTGTTTACTGCGACGAGGAGGGGCGAATTCCACTCCTGCGCGCCGTTGTCGAAGCCGAGACGATTCGCGCTGCTCAACACGTTTCCCGTGGCTACTTGCCGATCGATGGCATCGCAGCCTACGACCAGGCCGTGCAAAAACTGCTGTTCGGCAATGATTCGCCGCTGATCGCCGCTGGCCGGGTTATCACCACTCAAGCTGTCGGCGGTACCGGCGCGCTGAAAATTGGTGCCGACTTCCTCAAGCAACTGCTGCCGAACGCCGTCGTGGCGATCAGCGACCCGAGCTGGGAAAACCACCGCGCGCTGTTCGAAACCGCCGGTTTCCCGGTGCAGAACTATCGCTACTACGACGCCGCCACCCACGACGTTAACCGCGCCGGCCTGCTGGAAGACCTGAACGCCCTGCCGTCCGGATCCATCGTTGTGCTGCACGCTTGCTGCCACAACCCGACCGGCGTGGACCTGAGCCCGGCAGACTGGAAAAACGTGCTGGAAGTGGTCAAGGCCAAAGGTCACGTGCCGTTCCTCGACATGGCCTACCAGGGCTTTGGCGACGGTATCGATGAAGACGCCGCAGCCGTGCGCCTGTTCGCCGAATCGGATCTGACCTTCTTCGTTTCCAGCTCGTTCTCCAAATCTTTCTCGCTGTACGGCGAGCGCGTTGGCGCCCTGTCGATTGTCAGCGAATCGAAAGAAGAAAGCGCGCGCGTGCTGTCGCAAGTCAAACGCGTGATCCGCACCAACTATTCCAACCCGCCGACCCACGGTGCAAGCATCGTCGCCGCCGTGCTGAACAGCCCGGTACTGCGCGCTCAGTGGGAAGAGGAACTGGCAGAAATGCGCCTGCGGATTCGCGGCATGCGCACCCAGATGGTCGACCTGCTGGCGAAAAACGCTCCACAGCGTGATTTCAGCTTCGTCGGTCGCCAGCGCGGCATGTTCTCCTACTCCGGCCTGACGGTTGAACAAGTAACCCGTCTGCGCAGCGAGTTCGGCATCTACGCCCTGGACACCGGCCGCATCTGCGTTGCCGCGCTGAACCAGAGCAACATCGACGCAGTGACCAAGGCCATCGTTCAGGTGATCTGAGTCGTCGCGTGATTGAAAACGGGAAGCCATATGGCTTCCCGTTTTTTATTTGTCTTTGATAATTCCCAGTTCGGCGACCGGTCGCTCTAGACTGCACGCAGATCAAAAATGTGGGAGCGGGCTTGCTCGCGAAAGCGGTCTATCTGTCACATTGATGCTGGATGTGCAGCCGCCTTCGCGGGCAAGCCCGGCTCCCACAGGTTATGAGTACACCCGAGAGCTCTTGAGAACCCACATGAAAAACGATGACCTACGCGCCGACCGCGACGAGCTGGACCACTTTGTGCCCCGCTCCTCGGCCAAACGCGGTAATAACCTGGTGCTGCAAGTGGCTGCGGGCGTGTTCCTTGGCGGCCTGGCGTTGTGGCTGGTGCAACTGACCGCCACGATGCTGTACGCCAAGCTGATGCTCGGCACCATTACCTTCGGCGGTTAAGCCAGTTCGGTTGCACGCTGGCTGGCTGCGTCGTCATAGGCCACATAAAGCGACTCGGCCACCTGGCTTTTGATCGCCTTGGTGCTTTCCAGGCCCAAAACAAAACCTTCGGCCTTGCCGCCCGCGCGGTTCAATTCGTCAGCGGTGCTGGCCTGAGTGATGGCGTCGAACAGTTTCTCGGCGTGCGGACCAACGCCTTTGGGCAGACTGATCTGAGCGATGCTCATGCGAACACCCCGCTGTTTTGAGGTGTGAGGGTTGGGTGATTCATGGCGCATACCTTTTCGGCTGAGGGCCGGCAGCGCGTGTCACCACTTCCGGGCGACCATGGTAGACCTCTACCGCAATTCTGGTAACCGCCAATGGCCGATAACCCCCTCTGATCCGATGAAAACATCAAACTGCCAACAGAGGCTTGACTTCTCTTTTTGAATCAGTAACATAGACGCCATTCCGCGATAGCTCAGTTGGTAGAGCAAGTGACTGTTAATCACTGGGTCCCTGGTTCGAGTCCAGGTCGTGGAGCCAGACAGCAAAATCGAAAAGCCCCTGAATCGAAAGATTCAGGGGCTTTTTTGTGCTCGCCATAAAGTCAAAAGATCGCAGCCTGCGGCAACTCCCAGGGGGATCGCATCGCACACGAATCCCCGTAGAAGCTGTCGCAGGCTGCGATCTTTTGATCTACCTGCCTTTTTATCGGGTAGCGCCGTCAGACATGCTCACTGCTTTTCGCATGCGCCGCCCGCGGCTCGGCATGCCCATGCTCTGCCTCCACCACCGGAATCTCATTCCCGTCGCAGTCACGCAGCTTGCCTTCGCTGAAGTAATCCCCTTCCCGCAACGCCGCCAGATCCTGATAACGCAAGACGCGCTCGGTACCGGCCGCAAACACCGACTGTTGATCCGAGTTGCCGGCCGTGAGGTGGTTGAAGGTCAGGTTCAGCACGATGGCCATGATCGCCGAGGAGCTGATGCCTGAGTGGAAGATTGTCGCGAACCAGCTGGGGAAGTGGTCGTAGAAGTTTGGTGCGGCAATGGGGATCATGCCGAAACCGATCGAAGTGGCGACGATGATCAGGTTGACGTTGTTGCGGTAGTCGACCTTGGACAGGGTCCGAATGCCGCTGGCCGCCACGGTGCCGAACAGCACGATGCCGGCGCCACCGAGGACGGAGGTTGGCACGGCGGCGATGACCCGGCCCATGAAGGGCAGCAATCCGAGCACCACCAGGAACACGCCGCCGGTGGCCACCACAAAACGGCTCTTGATCCCGGTTACCGCCACCAGCCCCACGTTCTGAGCGAAAGCACTCTGGGTAAAGGAGCCGAAGATCGGCGCGACCATGCTCGACAGCATATCGGCGCGCAGACCGTTGCCCAGGCGTTTGGAGTCGACTTTGGTGCCGATGATTTCACCGACGGCAAGAATGTCGGCGGAGGTTTCCACCAGGGTCACCATGATCACGATACACATCGACAGAATCGCGGCGAAATGGAAAGTCGGCATGCCGAAATGAAACGGTGCCGGGAAACCGAACATTGGGCCCTGGGTGACGGACGAGAAATCCGCCATGCCGAGGAACACGGCGATGACTGTGCCGATGACCATCGCCAAGAGGATCGACAAACGGGAGATGCTCGCACTGCCGATCTTGCTCAGCAGCAGTACCAGCACCAGCGTAACCGCCGCCAGGCCAATGTTCGCCATGCTGCCGAAGTCCGGGGCATGGCTGTTGCCGCCCATGGCCCAGCGTGCGGCCACCGGCATCAGCGTCAGGCCGATAGTGGTGATCACAATGCCCGTCACCAGCGGCGGAAAGAACTTGGTGATTCGCGAGAACACCGGCGTGATCAGCAAGCCGATCAGCGACGCGGCAATCACCGCCCCGAGAATCGACTGAAAGCCGCCCTCCCCACCACTGCTGACAATCGCCACCATGGTCGCAACGCCGGAGAACGACACACCCTGCACCAGCGGTAACTGACAACCGAAAAACGGTAAACCCAGGGTCTGCAGCAACGTCGCCAGCCCCCCTGCAAACAATGAAGCAGCAATCAACAAACCGATGTCCGCCGGCGAGAGCCCGGCCGCTTGGCCGATGATCAAAGGCACCGCGACGATACCGCCATACATGGTCAGAACGTGTTGCAGGCCGTAAGCCATATTCGCGCCGATCCCGAGATTCTCATCCTCGGGCCGTTGTTGTGAAACATGGGGCGTTTTCATGGTTGGGGGGTTCCCTGGTTTTTGTTGTGCGCACACTGTATTCAATAGTCAGGACAAATGTCTATAGAGTTGTATACAACCAGCTAGTCAAATTATGGACAGATGTTCACACCGCCCTTTAGCCATAGAGCCCCCAGCCTAAAAAACTCTTGAAATACATCCTTCCTCCCCTTTCCCTCCCCACCGCTAATCTTTTGCTTTCCAAGCGACCGCCGGCACGGCCGCCTCTCGCTTATACATATAAAGTATGCATAATGAAGTCATTCGAAATTCAGTACCACAAGGCAAAGAACGCGGCCAACAAACTAAAGCATCAAGGCGTCAGCCTCGCAGAGACAGAACCCGTGTTTTATGACGAACGAGCGCTGACGCTTCAGGACAACCACCATGATGAGCCGCGATGGATCATCATCGGGCTGGATGCCAAAGGTCGACTGCTGGTCGTTGCATACACCTACCGCGACCCGAATTTCGTGCGAATCATTTCCGCGCGCATCGCCACCAAAAACGAGCGTCGCCACTATATGGAGGCTTGACCGATGAAAGATGAATACGACTTCAGCAACGCCAAGCGTGGAGCGGTTGCCTCCAGCAAAGGCAAGACCCGAATCACCATCATGCTCGATGATGTCGTCATAGAGGCCGCGCGTGCGGCGGCAGAAAGCGAGGGGTATGGCTACCAGACGGTGATCAACAATACATTGCGCCAGGCATTGCTCAGCGATAAAGGCAAAATGGCGAAGCCCGATCAGAACACTGCTGTTGCCAATGTCGGGCATCTCAAAAAAGGCATCACCGCCTCCGAGCTGAAAAGCCTGGAGAAAAAATTGTCAGAGGCCCTCAGCGAAATCCATCACGTGATAGAGCTTGAAGTTCGTTCCTAGACACAACACCGATCAAAAGAAAAAGGGGCGAATTGATCAAATCCGCCCCTTTACGTGTCGCTCAATTTGCCTGCTACACAGGCTCAATCAAACGCCCAAGCACCCGCTTCAACACTTCCTGCGCCGGCACTCGAAGCCCGAATTCACTTTCCAGTAACCCGATCAACTCATCCACATCCGCCACCTCCCGCCGTTCGCTCTCACTGCCCATGCGATGAATGGTAAAGCTGCCGTTAATCAATGTGCGTCGCCATCCCTCCCCCGTCCGCGCCACCATCAGTTGTTTCACGAAGGACGATTCGGGATGGGTCGAGACGTACCAGTTGCCGAGGGTGTAATCGATGTCTTCCTGACGTTGCAGATCGAAGATGTATATCACCCGCCATTCACCGCCGACGTTGGCACGCAGGGTATAGCCGTCGGCGTGCGGTTCGATGCGATAGGGTTCGTGAGGGGTGAACTGCTCGGCTTCGGTATCCAGCATCAGCGGTGCGGTGGGCACCATGCCGCCGAAGCCGACGTCAGTGATGTAGCGCACGCCGTCGAGGGTTACCAGACTCAAGCGGTGCGTTCGGGCGGTCCATGCGCCTTCGGGCTGACCCATGACCACGCGACCGGTGATGCCACGTGCGTCGAAGCCCAGTGCCTGAAGCAAGGCCAGGAACAGGTTGTTGAGCTCATAGCAGTAGCCACCACGACCGTCATGCAGGACTTTCTGCTCCAGGGACGGCAGATCGATGAGCACCGGTTCGCCCAATAACGTGGTGAGGTTTTCGAACGGGAAGGCACCCGTGTGGCGCAGTTGCAGTTGGCGCAGGGTTTCCAGGGTCGGTGCCGGGGGCTTATCGAAGCCCAGGCGCTGCAGGTACAGCGCAAGATTTTTCAGTCGTGTCTCGCTCATCGCTCAATCCTTTATGCAGAGGTCCGCGGATCGCTCCGCCGATGGGCGCCATGTATAAGGGAAAACACGGTCGGACTGACAATTGATTTAGCCAATCGCCGCACACGCCAAGGTTATCGACGCTTGCGCGAACTCAATCGAATCCATGTCGGCGCATGATCGCTGGCATGAGGTTCATTGCGAACCCAGGCATCGACGCCGGCCTCTTGCAGGTAAGGACTCAGTGCCGGGTTGAGCAGCAGATGATCGATGCGCAACCCCGAGTTTTTCTGCCAGTGCTGACGGAAATAATCCCAGAAGGTGTAGATCCGCTCCTCTGGATACAGATGACGCAGGGAATCGGTCCAACCCTGATCCAGCAACCGCTGATAACACGCACGACTCTCGGGTTGCAGCAGCGCGTCCTTGAGCCAGGAGCGCGGGTTGTAGATGTCCAGATCAGTGGGCACCACGTTGTAATCGCCGGCCAGCACCACCGGATGTTCGCTGCTCTGCAGGTCTTTGGCGTGCGAGATCAGCCGCTCGAACCACGCCAGTTTGTAATCGAACTTCGGTCCCGGCTGCGGATTGCCATTGGGCAGGTACAAACAACCCACCAGAACCCCATGCACGGCAGCTTCCAGGTAGCGGCTATGGGTATCGCTGTCATCACCCGGCAAACCGCGCCGGCTCTCCAATGGTTGCGCATCGCGCGCCAGAATCGCCACCCCGTTCCACGACACCTGGCCGTGCCAGACGGCACCATAGCCGGCCGCCTCCAGTTCCGCGACGGGGAATGCGCCGTCAACCGATTTGAGTTCTTGCAAGCAGGCGATGTCTGGCTGCTCCCGCGCAAGCCAAGCCAGTAGATTCGGCAAGCGGGCGCGCATGCCGTTGACGTTGAAGGTGGCGATTTTCAGGTTCTTCATGATCCGACGTCAGTTGTGACCGGGGTGCGTCACGGCAGTTGCCGTGGCGCACGAAACAGGCGACTAAAGGTGCGTACCCTGCGGCGGAAAATCATCCCTTGATGCCTTGAGTAACGGCAGCAGAGCATACTTGTCCACCGGCCGACTGAGGTAGAAACCCTGCACTTCATGGCACTGGTCCGAGATCAGGAAGTCCAGTTGCTCCAGCGTCTCGACGCCCTCTGCGGTCACGGTCAGGCCCATGGCCTTGCCCAGATTGATGATCGCCTGCACCACGGCGCGGTCATTGCTGCCGCTGCTCATGGACGCTATGAAGCGCTTGTCGATCTTGATCCCGTCGAACGGATACGTGCGCAGGTAACCCAGCGAAGAATAACCGGTGCCGAAGTCGTCCATGTTCAGTCGTACGCCCAACTCCTTGAGCGCATTCATGGTCGCCAAGGCGCCATCTACGTCGATGAGCATCACGTTTTCAGTGATCTCCAGTTCCAGTCGACTGGCGGGCAATCGGCTCTGGATCAACGCCTCCCGGACATCCTCGATCACATCGCTACGGGCAAACTGCACCGGCGACAAGTTGACCGACACCATCATCGCACCGGGCCAGGTCAAGGCCGTCTCGCACGCCTCGCGCAACACCCAGCGCCCTAATGGCACGATCAGATCGGTCTGCTCGGCCAATGGAATAAACGCGTCGGGGTTTAACAAGCCTTGCACCGGATGCTGCCAGCGCAGCAGCGCTTCGACCGAGACGATCTGCTTGCCATCGACGTGATAGCGCGGCTGGTAATGCATCACGAATTCGTTGTTCTTGATCGCCTTACGCAGGTCGCTTTCCAGTTGTCGGCGGTGCTGGATCTGATCGTTCATGTGCGCCGCAAAGTAGCACCAGGTCTTCTTGCCATTGGACTTGGCCTGATACAACGCGATATCGGCACAGCGAATCAGCTCCTCCGGAAGATGCCCCTGGCGCCGACTCAGGGCGATACCGATGCTCGCGCCGATGTGCAGCGTGTGGTGATCGTAATGGATTGGTTGATGCAAGCTGTCGAGCAAGCGCTCGCAAAACCGGTCGATTTCCGCGTGGCTGTCCATGCCGTGGAGCACCAGCACGAACTCGTCGCCACCCAATCGGGCGACCAGATCGATGTCCCGCGTGCACTCGCGCAAACGAATAGCAACCTCCAGCAATACCGCATCACCGGCCGGGTGGCCGAGGGAATCGTTGATCGGCTTGAAGTTATCCAGGTCGATCATCAACAACGTCAGCGCCGCCGATTGCTCTTTCAGTGCCAGCGCGTCTTCGAGGTAGCGCGCCAGCTTGTTGCGGTTCGGCAAGCCAGTCAGTGCGTCGTGCATCGACAGATGCTGGATCTGTGCATGGGCGGCGACTTCATCAGTGATGTCGCTGGCCGTCCCGCGAAAACCCAGCACCGCGCCCTTGCGCTGGATGGGTCGTGCCGACACCCGGCACACCCGTTGTTGCCCCGATTGATCGCGGTAGGAACAGCGTAAGTGACTGACAGCCTGCTCTTCATCGAGTTTATTCAGCCACAGCGACAAGGGCGTGGTATCGCAATTGAGCAGTTGCCCGATGTTCTGCCCCAGCCATTGCTGATCGGAAAATCCGGTGACGGTGCTGAAGCGCCCCGACAGATAGGTGATGCAATGCTGGTCGTCGATTTCCCAGATCCAGTCGGACGCGGCTTCGGCCACAGCACGAAAACGTTCTTCACTGGCCTCCAGCGCCTGATTCGACAAGTCGAGACTGGTGTAACTGGCGTCCACATGCCCGGACGTGCGCAGGACATATCGAAAGAAGTACGCCGTCAACAACGCCAGAATCAACAGCGCTCCACCCAGTGGCGGCAGCAACGACCAGAGCAATTGATGACCCGGCCGCTCAAGCCGGGAGACCAGGCTGTAACCGGTGCCGGTCAGAGCGACAGCTGGTTGACCGGGAACAATGCCGTCGTCGGCCGTCAGGCTCAAATCATTCAACCCGTAATCGGCACTCAAGGTATTGAGCTTTTCAGGGTTCAATTGATCGACATATATCAGCACTGAGGTGCTCTTGGGATCGACCGCCGGGCGTTCGTCATTGGGCACGATCGCGGCCGCCGTCAACAGCGCCGGTTTGCCTTCGAACAAGGTGTACCGGCTGACAGGCTCGATGAGGCTCTCCTGGCTCTGAACCTCCTCGATGAGGCTCGCCATCGACGTCGACAGATAGGCCGTCGCTTCGCCCTGCACCTGAAGCCCGCGCACTATGGCGTATTTGGTTCGCTGACGATCGATCACGAAAACGCCATCGTAGTGATCGATAGTGAACAGGGTTTTACCCACGTTCTGATCGACGTAGGCCCACTGCACATCGACCTTGTCGTTCAGGTGGTCGTAGGCGGTCGTCCAGTTGGCGTAGCTGGCGATGTAGTTTTTCGAGGCGGTGATTCGATTCTCAAGTGCGCGTTGCGTGTAGAACGTGGTTTTGCTCAGATCCTGAGCATCGAGCCGTGCGGCAATGCTGAACAGGGCCATCAGCGCGATCAACACCCCAACTACAAACAGCAGGCCGATGACCAACATCAGGTTGCGGGTAATCGGTGTATGACGCGCAGGTGCCGCGGTGGTAATGGCAGTCAAATCCATGCACTTGATCCTGTCGATCGGTCGCCTTATCGGGTGAGGCCGGCGGGGTCTGGTCTGTCGTCATGACAGCCAGACTCTCCACAGACCATAGCAGCCATGCTCGGTCACCGCTTCTGAATACGCAAGTCATTGCCACACTTGAAAAACCCAGGCTCGTTGCCATCCCGTCCCACCACTTGTCATCCAACCGGCACCAACCGCCCCGCCATCGCACCAATATCAGACAACGGCTCATTGTATGGAGACGTAACCCTGATGAATATCAGAATGACCTCACTGTTATTGGCCGGGTTAGTGGTCACGGCATCTGCAAACATCTTTGCGGCGTCCGGAGATGGAGCGGAGGCCACCGGCACTCAGTCGGGCGGCATCAGCAGCTCGACGTTTCCACCCGACAATACCCCCGGCTCGCCTGCGGGCGGGACCAGTTCGGACACCCATGGAAGCGGCACGGGCACCGATGGCGGGGCCAGCGGTTCCGGCTCGGGTGCTGGAGGTGGAACCGGGTCTGCCGGTGGTGGCACCGGCGGTGCTGGCGGTGGGACGGGCAGTTCGACGCATAAAAGCAATCCATGACACTAGCGGTCCGAGCGCATCAGTGCCTCGACGCCGCCTTCCATCGACAGCACCGCCGAACGATTTCGCCCCGAATGCTTGGCCTGGTAAAGCGCCGCGTCTGCGCGCTTGATCAACATTTCGGTGCTGTCATGCCCTGTCGGCACAAACGAGTAACAGCCAAGGCTGACCGTCACGTACCCCGTGGGTGAACCACTATGGATAATGTTCTTGTCCATGACGCTGCGACGGATCTGCTCGGCGATCGTCAGCGCACCATGGATGTCGGTGTCCGGCAGCAACACTGCAAACTCTTCGCCGCCATAGCGCACCGCCAGATCGGCATTGCGGTGACAGCAACTCTTCAGTGCCCGCGCCACTTCGGCCAGGCAATGGTCCCCCGCCACATGACCGTAGGCGTCGTTATAGCGCTTGAAATAATCGATATCGAGCATGATCAGGCTCAGCGGACTCGACCGCCGGGCACCACGCCCGAACTCGATCTCCAGCGCCCGCTCGAACAATCGACGGTTGGCCAACCCGGTCAGGCTGTCGTGGGTGGCGATCAATTCCAGGGTTTTTTGCGCCTCGCGCAAATCCGCCTCGATGCGCTCACCCGCGCGCACCTGATGAATGAACACCCAACCGAACACCCCCACGCCAAGGACGACCAGAGCGACGATCAAACTGGATTGAATCGCCGTGTCGTACCAGTCCTTGAGGATTGCGTCTTTGGAAGAGGCCGCCGCCACCACCACCGGATAGGCATCGAGCTGACGGTAGCCATACAGCCGGACGATGCCATCCACCACCGAGCCGATCATGGCGTTGCCCGATGTCGCGCTGGGCAAGTGCGTTTGAAAGATCTCACCCTGAGCCAATGACGTACCGATCTGCGATTCCACAAACGGTCGTCGCGCCAGCAGTGTTCCATCGGTCAACGCCAAAAACATCGCGCCGTTGTTATCGAGGCTGAAGCTTTTGAAGAACTGATCGAAGTACGACATCTTGATCCCGGCCAGCAACACGCCCTGAAAATTGCCGTTCTGGTCGTTGACTCGCCTGGATACCGGAATGATCCATTCGCCATTCTCCCGACTGCGAATCGCCGGGCCGATGTGCGCCAGGGACGACGCGTTTTGCTGGTGAAACCTGAAATATTCGCGGTCCGCCACACCTGGGCCACGGGGCAGATTTTCGAACGACGTCACGACCCATTGCCCCTGCTTGTCGAACAGAAATATCCCGTGCAATTGATGCAGCGTCTGCACCCGCCGCGCGAAAGTTTTCTGTAAACGTGGCGTCTGGACAGCGTCGAAACCCTCCGCCTGAATCCAGTCCACCAGACTGGTCAGCACCAGATCGGCTTTCATGAAGGTGTCTTCGGCCTGCTGCGCCATGGCCCGGGTCAGGTTTGACGAAGACACCTCGGCCAACGCCAGATCGTGACGGCGCGACTGCTCCAGTTGCAGGTAAAGCAGCCCACAAAGACAGAGGCACACGGCTGCAATAAACAGCACCGCAGCCTTGAGCAGAGGCAGCCGCCTCAAGGCACCCTCGGGCGCGTGGTGCGGATCGGGAATGGGGATAGGCAAAAGCGAGTCCTGAAAGGGTAAGGCATGGGCAGAGGCCCAAAATCCTTATTCTTTGTGAGCTTACTCTACGGGGTTATGCGGGGCAATTGCGCCAGTTTTACAGAGACCGATTTGCCCGCGCGAGCGAAATACGAAAACCCTCTCTGCTAGGATGAAAAACCTCAGGAGCCTATCGAACACTTCGATATCGGCTGCCGCGCCTGCCCCGAACCGTTTACCCAAGGAGGAAAAACATGAGCGCTGCGCACCACCCTGCCCCCATTGACACCGTTGTGTTCGATCTCGGCAATGTCCTTATCCGATGGAACCCCAGAAACCTTTACCGAAAGTTGTTCGGTGAAGATTTGGAGGCCATGGAAACATTCCTGTCAGAGGTCTGCCATACCGCCTGGAACGAACAACAGGACCAAGGCAGAACCTGGCAGGAGGCTATTGAGGAAGCCATCGCCCGGCATCCGTCCCAGGAGGCATTGATTCGCGCCTACCGCGAGCGCTGGGAAGAAATGCTCGATGGCGCCATAGAAGAGACGGTGAACATCCTCGATGAACTGCACGCCAAAGGTATGCGACTGTTGGCTCTGACCAACTGGTCCGCCGAAACCTTTCCGATTGCCCTTGAGCGCTTTGAGTTCTTGCAGCGATTCGAAGGCATTCTGGTGTCGGGTGCAGAGGGGATAATCAAGCCTTCGCCGGAGATTTTTCAGTTGCTGCTATCGCGGTTTGACGTTGATAGCCGCCGCGCGGTGTTCATCGATGATCATGCGCCGAATATTGCAGGAGCACGCAGGGAGGGATTTCATGCGGTTCAGTTCGTCAGCCCGGAACAATTGCGCGAGGAACTGGTGGCGCTTGGGTTGCCCGTACAAGGCCAATCAGCGAGGTAAACCGCTTTTCGCAGGAGCCAGCGGTGCGGCAAGCCTGGCTCCTGCTGGCCCGCCCATTTTCTTCAAGACCGCGGGTGTTTCAATCACATGACGCAAGGCAAAACCGCGTTACCTTGAAGGAGCTACGATTAACTGACATCACGACAGGAAATCGAAATGAGTAAAGCAGACGAGCTCGCCGAGAAGCTGAAACAATCCCGGCCAACCAGTACCGACGCGACCATCGCCGATCAGGCCATCGACAGCTGGCCCGCCCAGGTCTATGAGCTGTATCACCAGATCGAAGCCTGGCTGCAGCCACTGATCGAAGTGGGCCTGAAGCTGCGACGCAATTCCACTCACGTGTTCGAGAGGGCTCCGGACGGGGCGAGTTACGATTACGCCATCGACCAACTGCTGATCGAAGGCAACCACCACAGCATCAACTTCGACCCTGTCGCTCGCTTCACCGCCGACGGTGCCGGGCGGATCGAGATTCACTCGACAGACAAGGAACTCGCCCTATTGCGAACCGTGGACGAACACGGTGAGACGCATTGGTGGCTTCAGGCGATCGAACAGTCCGGACAACAACCGGATGCGATCGCCCTGACGGAACACAACCTGCTCCTGGCGGTGCAAGAAGGGCTGGGGCTTTAAGCTTTAGAGCTTGTTCTGCCCCACCGCCATCGAGGGAGGCGCCGGTCGCCTCCCGTCCAGCGTTGGCCGTTCCGAAGGCAGATTCAGCGCACGCAACACAGGGTTATCGTACCCATACACATCGGGTTTGAACGTCACTCGCCCATCAAGACTCAGGTCCACCGTCCAATAGGCCAACAGCACCGGCACTTTCACGGGGAGCCTGATGTTCTCTGTCTTGCCGTTGGCTAACTGCTTTTGAATCCCTTCGCTGCCCCAGCGAACCGGGTCGTTGAACAATAGCTCCACCAATTGCAGCGGGTTTTCTACCCGAATACAGCCGGAACTGGTCGCGCGATTGGATTGCGCAAACAACTCGCGATGGGGCGTGTCGTGCAGGTAAATGGCGTAGTCATTGGGAAAGCGAATGACCACCTGCCCCAGTGAGTTGTCCGACCCTGCATCCTGCCGCAGCGTAAGGCCGCGCGGGTTGTCCCAATCGACGGTCGACGGGTCGAGCACATTGCCTTCCCGATCGATCACACGAATCCGGTTTGCATTAAGGTAACCGGGATTGTTGCGAATCTTCGGCAGCATGTCCTTGACCAGAATGGTCGGCGGCACGGTCCAGGTCGGGTTGAACGTGATGTAGGTGATCTCGGATTGAAAAATCGGCGTGCTGCGATACGGTTTACCCACCTGCACCCGTGAGCGCCATATCAGCTTGCCATCGCGATAGAACGAAACCTTGTACCCGGCGATGTCGACGATGACAAAGGTGCCTTGGAGTTTGTACAGCAGCCACCGCGCCCGCTCCATGTTCACGCGGACCTGGTCGATTCGAGCCTCGACCGGCACATTCAGCGCCGCGAGTGTCGCCGGCCCCGCCACACCATCCGCCCCGAGGTATTGCTCGGCCTGATACTTCTTCACCGCCGCCATGACGGTGTCGTCATAGTCGGAGCGCGCGTTCATTTTCGCAGTCAGATAACCACCCGCTACCAAACGGGCTCGCAACTGCGCAACCGAGACGTCGTCCATGCCGGGCCTGAGGGTCTGCCCTTGCGGAATCTTTGGCCAACCGCCACTGTCGCGAACCCTGCGCAGTTGCGCCAGGCCCTGTCGCAACGTGCCATAAATCGCTTCTTGTGGTGGTGCCTGGGCGAACGCGCGCGCCAC
The DNA here is from genome assembly GCF_016650735.1 of Pseudomonas sp. TH37. Lineage (NCBI taxonomy): Bacteria > Pseudomonadati > Pseudomonadota > Gammaproteobacteria > Pseudomonadales > Pseudomonadaceae > Pseudomonas > Pseudomonas sp. TH37. The sequence continues at coordinate 6,723 of NZ_JAEKFD010000002.1, read as the reverse complement.
GTCATGGCTGTCGAGGGCGGCGAAGAAAAGATTAACGTCCTCCCGAGGGTCGATGCCGACCGGGTCGAAATTCCAATGGATGTCCAGTCGCGAAGGGTCAACCTTGCCGCGCCGCAACTGCAGCAGCGCCGTGATGAACGTCTGGGTCGCCGAGATATCAAAAGCCGCTCGTTGCCCGGGGGTTGTCGCAGTTGTCTGCATCGAGTTTCTGGCCGTGACCAGTTCGGCAATTCGAAAATCCTCGGGGTCCAGGCCATCGACCCCGGTGTCGCTCAGGCTTTTCAATAACTGGACGACATCGTCATCGTCCGTCCAGGCGGCGCGATAGCCACGATGGCTGTAAAAGTCCAGCACTGCTCGGTTAACGTCGACCCGTTGATGACGTGGCGAGGTGAGCAATGGGGGAAACGCCGAACTCAATGGCGCCAGCGCCGCCTGAATCGCCTGACCAACGTAATCGCCAGGCGCTGCCTCCGCGACCACGCTAACGGGAGATGACGGCTCAATCGGCGAAGTTTCCGCAATTGCCATGCCGCTTATCAGAAAGCCCATAAAAAATATGCGGCTTATGACGAATAACCTTGTTAACTGCCCCATGGATAATCCTTAATCTCCCATTTTCAACCGGCTAGCGTCGTGCGCGCTGCTAGACTCGAAACAATCAGATGAGACTTGCATATGGCCCTAGACCGCTTCGGCTTTTTAATGACGGCCCTGTTGCTGACCGCGTGTACCTTACCGGCAGCCTACGCCGATTCGCTTGAAGCCGCGCTGATCAAAGCGGCCCCCAATGCCAACGCCAAGGTGATTGCCCTGGCCGTACGCGCTTCCCAATGCAGCCGGGCCCAAAGTGCGGCTCCGGCTCAAAGACTAGCAGTGATCGATTATTCCCTGCCCTCGACCGCGCAACGTCTTTGGGTGTTCGACCTTAAACAACGCAAATTGTTGTTCCACGAACTGGTCGCCCACGGTCGCAACAGCGGCGAAAACATGGCCCGTCTGTTCTCCAACCGCAATGCCAGCTTCGCCACCAGCTTGGGTTTGTACCGAACCCAGTCCAGCTATGTCGGGCAGAACGGTTACTCGTTGCGCATGGAGGGTCTGGAACCGGGTTTCAACGACAACGCTTTCGAACGAGCGATCGTGATTCATGGCGCGCCGTATGTCAGCCCCGACCTGGCGCGAGCGAATGGCCGAATCGGCAGAAGTCTGGGCTGCCCGGCGGTGAGGCCTGCGATTGCGCATCAGCTGATCGACTCGATGAAGGATGGCCAGTTGTTGTTTTCCTACTATCCGGATCAGCGCTGGTTGAAGTCTTCTTCGTATATCAATTGCGGTAACGCTACCGTGGCGGACTCCGCCAGGCCGACTGGAAAATCATTGAACACAAAATGAAACTGTCAGAAATGTAATCTTGGCCTCAGTCTGCTGAAAGGCGCCGCCCGTTAGCCTTCACCTCATTAAGTTCTCCTCCCTCCGCTCAGGATGGGCTTGAGGACTTCATCAGGCTGATGGACGGGAAAAACGGCATGCATTCCAACACCTCAAGACGCACTTTCGTGAAGGGCCTCGCCGCTGGCGGGGTTCTTGCTGGCCTCGGGCTGTGGCGCACGCCGGTCTGGGCGGTCACCAGCCCCGGCGAACCGAACGTGCTGGCCGGTACCGACTTCGATCTGTTCATCGGCGAAACCCCGGTCAACATCACCGGCAACCCTCGCACGGCAATGACCATCAACGGCGGCATTCCCGGCCCTCTGCTGCGCTGGCGTGAAGGCGACACCGTCACGTTGCGGGTGAAAAACAAACTCAAGGACAGCACCTCGATTCACTGGCACGGCATCTTGCTGCCCGCCAACATGGACGGCGTGCCAGGCCTGAGCTTTCACGGCATCGAGCCAGATGGGATGTACGTCTACCAGTTCAAGGTCCGGCAGAACGGCACTTACTGGTATCACAGCCATTCCGGCTTTCAGGAACAGTCCGGGATTTACGGGCCATTGGTGATCGACGCCAAGGAACCGGAGCCGTTCCAGTACGACCGCGACTACGTGGTGATGCTCACCGACTGGACCGACGAAGATGCCGTCGACCTGATGAGCAAACTCAAGAAACAATCGGACTACTACAACTACCATAAGCGCACCGTGGGCGATTTCATCCACGACGTCAGCGAGAAAGGCTGGGGCTCGACGGTCGCTGATCGCAAGATGTGGGCTGAGATGAAGATGAACCCCACCGATCTGGCGGATGTCAGCGGCGCCACTTACACCTACTTGATGAACGGCCAGGCGCCAAACATGAACTGGACGGGCGTATTCCGCCCCGGTGAAAAGCTGCGACTGCGCTTCATCAACGGCTCGTCCATGACCTACTTCGACGTGCGCATCCCCGGCCTGAAAATGACCGTGGTCGCGGCGGATGGCCAATACGTCAAACCGGTGAGCGTCGACGAATTCCGTATCGCGGTGGCGGAGACGTTTGATGTGATCGTCGAGCCGACCCAAGACGCCTACACCCTGTTCGCCCAGTCGATGGATCGAACGGGTTATGCCCGCGGCACCCTTGCGGCGAAGGCCGGGTTGTCGGCGCCGGTACCACCGCTGGATCCGCGACCGCTGGTGACCATGGATGACATGGGCATGGGCGGGATGGATCACGGCAGCATGGGTGGCGACATGGCGGGGATGGATCACAGCACCACGCAAAGCATGACAGGCATGGACGGCGGTGACATCCAAGGCATGGACAACATGGCCGGGATGGATCACAGCAGCATGGCCATGGGCGGCATGGCCGGTATGCAATCCCATCCAGACACGGAGAAAGACAATCCGCTGGTGGACATGCAAGCCATGACCACCTCGCCGAAACTCGACGACCCGGGCCTGGGCCTGCGCGACAACGGCCGCCGCGTGCTGACTTACTCCGACCTGCGCAGCACCTTCGAAGACCCGGACGGCCGTGAGCCCGGCCGCACCATCGAGCTGCACCTCACCGGGCACATGGAGAAATTCGCCTGGTCGTTCAACGGCGTGAAATTCTCCGATGCCGAACCGCTGCGACTCAAGTACGGCGAGAGAATCCGGGTTGTCCTGGTCAACGACACGATGATGACTCACCCCATTCATTTGCACGGCATGTGGAGCGACCTCGAAGACGAGAACGGCCAGTTCATGGTGCGCAAACACACCATCGACATGCCGCCGGGATCAAAGCGCAGCTACCGGGTCACCGCCGACGCGCTCGGCCGCTGGGCCTATCACTGCCATCTCCTGTATCACATGGAAATGGGCATGTTCCGTGAAGTTCGCGTGGAAGAATGAGGCGCTACCCATGACCAGATTGATTCGCTCTACCCGCCTCGCTTTGGCACTCGCTGGCTTCACGGCATCTTCGGCCATGGCCGCCACCGGTGACATGCAGGGCATGGACCATAGCCAGATGTCGGGCATGGATCACAGCCAAATGCAGAGCATGGACGACGGCCAGATGCAGCCCGCCGCGCCAACCCAAAGCCGCACGCCGATCCCGGCATTGACCGACGCCGACCGCGCCGCCGTCTACGTCAGCCCCGCCGGCCATGCCGTGCATGACTCCGCGCTCAATTATTACTTCCTCGCCGACAAACTCGAGTGGCAGGACGCTGACGACGGCAGCGCCTTGGCGTGGGATCTGTCCGGCTGGATCGGCGGCGACATCGATCGCCTGTGGTTGCGCTCCGAAGGCGAACGCGTCAATGGCAAAACCGAAGACGCGGAAGTCCAGGCCCTGTGGGGTCACGCCATCTCCCCCTGGTGGGACGTGGTGACCGGCGTGCGCCAGGATTTCAAACCCGGCGATCCGCAAACCTGGGCCGCGTTCGGCGTGCAAGGCATGGCGTTGTACAACTTCGAAACCGAGGCCACGGCCTTCATCGGCGAAGGTGGCCAGACCGCCGCACGGCTGGAAGGTGACTACGACATTCTGCTCACCAACCGACTGATTTTGCAGCCGACCGCCGAGCTCAACGTCTACGGCAAAAACGACCCGCAACGGGGCATCGGCTCCGGGCTGTCCAACACCGAAGCCGGCCTGCGATTGCGCTATGAAATCCGCCGGGAATTCGCGCCCTATATCGGCGTGACCTGGAACCGCACCTACGGCAAAACCGCCGACTACGCCAGGGACGAAGGCGAGGACCGCAGCGAAGCCCGCCTCGTGCTTGGCGTTCGGTTGTGGTTCTAAATGTATTAACTCAAAAACCTAAAAACCAACCGCTTAAAGCGGTAAGAGGCCTTGCATGCGCACAATCAAAACCATCGCTGTTGCCATCGCACTTTCCACCGGGCTGCTCATGAGCGCACTGGCTCAAGCCCATCCGAAACTGCTCTCCTCTACCCCGGCTGAAGGCGCGGAAGGCGCAGCACCGAGCACTATCGAACTGCGCTTCTCCGAAAACCTCGTGACCCAATTCTCCGGCGCCAAACTGGTCATGACCGCCATGCCCGGCATGGCCCACTCACCCATGCCGATGAAGGCCAAAGTCTCCGGCGGCAGCGACCCGAAAACCATGGTCATCACCCCGCTCTCGCCATTGCCCACCGGCAGCTACAAAGTCGAATGGCGCGCCGTGTCTTCGGACACTCACCCGATCACCGGCAACGTTACGTTCAAAGTGAAGTGATGGATGAGCGACTCAATCAGCATTGCCCTGCGCTTTGCGTTGTATGTGGATTTGATGCTGTTGTTTGGCGTGGCGCTTTTTGGGCTGTACAGCCTTAAAGGGCGGGAGCGGATGTCGGGCGCAGTGTTGCCGTTCCGGTCGATGTTGGCGGGGACGGCAGTGCTGGGTGCGGTGTTGTCCGCTGCCAGCATGTTGATGATGGCGAGTGCAATGAGCGGGGAATCGGACTTCGCCGAACTTCGTCCACACATCGAGATGATGGTGTTTGAGACGGACGTGGGTCTGGCTTGGGTGGTTCGCATCGTTGCGCTACTGACTGCCGGTTTGGCGGTGATGCTCCGTGCGCCTGGTTTCAGCTTGTTAATCGCAGCTTTTGCCGGCGGTATCGCCCTCTCCAGCCTGGCCTGGAACGGACATGGGGCGATGGATGAAGGCAGTCGTCGTGATTGGCATTTCGCGGTAGACATTCTGCATCTGCTAGTGGCGGGGGCATGGCTGGGCGCGTTGGTGGCGTTTGCGCTAATGGCGAAAATCAATGCTCTGCAAACCGAAGCGCGCATCCGGTTGTTGGCCCGCGCGGTTAATCGATTTGAGGTGATTGGCGCAGTCATCGTGGTGGTCATCACGATAACGGGGGTTGTGAATTATCTGTTCATCGTCGGGCCAAAACTGGATGAAGTTTTTCTCAGTACTTATGGAATTTTGCTGTTCATCAAAGTGGCGCTGTTTGCCGGGATGCTCGTGCTCGCCGCATTGAACCGGTTTCACCTTGGGCCGTTTCTGGAGCGTTCATTGCGGGACGGCCAGCATCGGGAGGCGGCCAATGCATTGCGGCGCAGCGTGGTAGTGGAATTGGTGGCGGCGGTGTTGATTGTGGGGTTGGTGGCTTGGTTGGGGACGTTGAGTCCGGAGATGGACGCTCTGTAGAGCATGTAAGCAGGGAAACACGCTTTACAGCATCCGATGACCGGCCATAGCAGTCAGTGGACAGGATGAGGGGCCTTTACTAGCGTCTAACCACACTAGATTTCAAGCCAGAGGGTTCAACACCCAAGCGCCAAGGTGAAAAAGAGGCGCAATTATCGAAAGGAGATCGAAAATGGCTGAAGTAATGAAAGTAGTGGATGTCGAGTTAAAAGTACTTAAATCAAACCCACCGCAGCTACACATATCGGCAATTGGCCTCGTGGGTTCTGCTGGATGGACAAACCCGAGATTGGAGCCACGGGTTTATATTCAATTCCCGCCTGACGGCATTCAAGACTTCGATTTTGTCGCTGATCCGCCCCAAGGAACTGTTATACAGGTCGTCCTTCCCATCGACGCATCAAAGCTTTGGAAAGAGCCGCCACTCGATAAACTCAAGGGCGTAAGAGTCCACTCTGCCAGCAACTCGATTGAAGCGCATCTTAAGAGTTCGAAGTCCTTGGCTTGTGGATAAACAACTAATGTGAAGGGATACGTGTCGGGCCTTGCCTGGCACGTATCACGCATAGGAATGAATGGGGTATTGGGACACTGGAGGACAGTCGAGAAGCGCTTTCACTACACTGACTCCCGCTTGAACCCCACTCCATCACAAAAGCCCGATAACAATGAAAACCATAAAAAGCACAATGATGCTCTGTGGCCCGCTGGATCTATCCTGCGCAGCACAATAAGCCTCTGTGGACGTAGTTTGATATGGATCAACAACGCCCTCCGGTCGTAGCGTAAGTTCGGGATTATTCCCTTCTATCGGGAACACGACATGCTCTGATCCGCAGCTGCTTAGCGCTGCCGATCCCCCTAATATTGTGGAGATTGTCATGCACACCTACGTCAAATCGCTCATAGCCGCTCTGCTCATCAGCAGCCCATTGCTGGTGCTGGCCGCCGACGAACATCACCCCGAAACAGCGCCTGCCGCCCCCACAACCGACTCCACCCAAACCACGCCCATGCAAGACAAGGCCATGAGCGAACAGATGCAGAAAATGCAGGCGGCCCACGACAAAATGATCGCCGCCAAAACCCCGGCCGAACGCCAGGCGGCGATGCAGGAAGCCATGACCACGATG